>CAVWFZ010000010.1:0-5093 GCA_963754345.1 Thermoanaerobaculaceae bacterium
TCGCCCTGCCTGCGGCAGGACTCGGAATGACATCCTCCTGCCTACGGCAGGACTCGGGATGGCTGGGGAGCGAGGCTGCCTACGGCAGGGCTCGGAATGACATCCTCGTTGGCGAATCGGTTCCAGGCGTCATGCCTCAGGACTCGGACCGGCGAAAAGAATGGCCGGCCGGCGGCCGGCCGCTACGTCCAGCCCTGCCATGCTTCGTGACGGCAGCCCGCGCGACGCGCGGGCTCCACATCTCCCACCGACACCTGACCCCGCGCCTCGTCAGAACCCGGCCAGCAGTTCCTTCGCTTTTGCGACGGCGACGGCCAGCGGCACCGGGATCTTGGCGCGGTCGCGGCGCAGGGAAAGCTCGACCTGTCCGTGCTCGACCCCCTTCTTGCCGACCACCACGCGCAGCGGGAAGCCGATCAGGTCGGCGTCGTTGAACTTGACGCCTGGGCGCTCGTCGCGGTCGTCGTAGAACACCTCGATCCCCGCGGCCCCAAGCTCGGCGTAGAGCTTCTCGGCGGCGTCGTTCACCGCCTTCACGTCCGGGTTGAGGGCGATCAGCTCCACCTCGAACGGGGCAAGCGGCCGCGGCCAGATGATGCCGTTCTCGTCGTGGTTCTGCTCGACCGCGGCGGCGATCGTGCGGCCGACGCCGAGGCCGTAGCAGCCCATGATCATGGGGTGGGTCTCGCCCTTCCCGTCGAGGAAGTTGCACGCCATCGGCTCGGAGTACTTGGTGCCGAGCTTGAAGATGTGCCCCACCTCGATGCCGCGCTTGATGACCAGGGGCGCGCCGCAGCGTGGGCAGGGGTCGCCCTCCCGCGCGAGCCGGATGTCGGCCACCAGCTCGGGGGCGAAGTCGCGGCCAGGGACGACGCCGACCAGGTGGTAGTCGGCGCGGTTGGCGCCGGTGGCCGCAACCGCCATGCGCATGACCTCCGGGTCGGCCACGATCCGCACCCCGGAAAGCCTCACGGGCCCGGAGAAGCCCATCGCCCCGCCGGTGACCTGCTCGACCTTGGCTTCGGTGGCGAGCTGCAGGTGGGTCGCGTCGAGGGCGTTCTTGAGCTTGGTCTCGTTGACTTCGTCGTCGCCGCGCACCAGCGCGACCGCGAACTCCTTGTCCGTCTCCACGATCATCGTCTTGATGAAGTTGGCGGGGGCGAGCTTGAGGAACGCCGCCACGTCGGCCACCGAGGTCGCACCTGGGGTGTGGACCGCCTCCGGTTTCGCGGGTGCCTTGCCGGGCCATGATGGCGGCGGCGCCAGGGCGCCGGTCGTCGCCTTCTCCGCGTTGGCGCCGTAACCGCAGTTGCACGCCGCGACCGCGTCCTCGCCGGTCGAGGCCAGCACCATGAACTCGTGCGACTCGCTGCCCCCGATGTTGCCGGTGTCGGCCTCGACGGCGGTGTAGGACAGCTTGCAGCGGTCGAAGATCCGCCGGTAGGCCTTCTCGAACTCCCTGTACGCCTCGTCCAGGCTTTCGGGCGTGGTGTGAAAGGAGTACGCGTCCTTCATGATGAACTCGCGCCCCCGCATCAGGCCGAACCGGGGGCGGATCTCGTCGCGGAACTTGGTCTGGATCTGGTAGACGTTGGCCGGGAGCTGCCGGTACGACGTGATGCGCCTGCGCACCGCGTCGGTGATCACCTCCTCGTGGGTGGGGCCGAAGCAGAAGTCGCGCTCGTGGCGATCCTTGATGCGGAGCAGCTCCTTGCCGTACTTCTCCAAGCGCCCCGACTCCTGCCACAGCTCCGCGGGCTGGATGCACGGCATCACGAGCTCGACCGAGCCGGCGGCGTTGATCTCCTCGCGCACGATCCGGATGAGCTTCTCGATCGAGCGCCAGCCGAGCGGCAGGTACGTGTAGATCCCCGCCGCCAGCTTGTCGATCATGCCGGCGCGGGCGAGCAGCTGGTGCGAGATCACCTCGGCGTCCGAGGGGTTCTCCCGCAGGGTGAAGAGGAAGTATCTGCTCCAACGCATGACTAGCCCTTCCGCCGGCCCCGCCCCTTGCGCGGCGCCAGCCATCCCACCCGTGCCAGGTGGGTCAGCACGTCGGTCTTGAGGTCGCGGGCCGTGCCCTGGCGCGCCCGCTGCAGGACCTCGCGAGCCCGCTCGCCCTCGCCCATCTCGAGGAGGGCGAGGCCGAGCTGCGTCAGGATAGCGGGAGACGAAGCAATCGTCACCGCCTGCTCCAGGTAGTCCACCGCATCCGAGTACTCCTCGCGCGCCATGTGGATGCGCCCGAGCGCCGCCAGCGGGTACTGGCGCAGCTCACGGGGGATCAGCTCGAGCGAGGCATGGGCAAGCTCAAGGGCTCGGCCGATGTCGCCGCTGCGCTCGAGCTCCATGAGCGCCAGCTCGTAGGCCGCGAGCCCGCGCTCGAGCGGACCAGGACCCTCGGCGAACAGCTTGCCGCCCCAGCGCTCCACGAGCGAGTATCTCCGTGCGGCCCGCAGCGTCTCCAGGAGCGCCGTCCACGCCGCCAGGATCGGTGCCCCGCGCCCGCCCAGGCGGAGCAGGCGGTGCGCGGCTGCGACCGCCTGCCGCGGCCTGCCCGCAGCGGCGGCCAGCAGCGCCAGCGAGGCCAGCAGGTTGGGATGGTCGGTCAGGCGCGAGGCTCGCTGCAGGTGGTGGAGCGCCCGCTCGATCTCGCCTGCCTCGGACGCCTGCGAGGCCTCGCGGAGCAACACCTCCGCCTTGGGCGGCAGCGGCGCCGCACCCTCGCCGCCCGCCTCGACCAGCCGCACCGCCTCCTGGTACTGCAGGCGCTGCGGGTCCATCTCCTGCACCCGGCGGAAACACTCGAGCGCCTTGCGGTGCCAGCGCCGCTCCAGGTAAGCGAGCCCGAGGTAGTAGATGGCGTCCTCGAACTCCCCGTCCAGGGCCACGGCCCGCTCGAGGGCCTCCGCGGCGGCGCCCGCGTGACCGGAGTCGAGCTCCACCATCCCGAGGAGGAAGCACGCCTGCGGGATCTCCTCGCGCTCCAGCGCCGCCTGCAGATAGCTGCGGGCCGGCTCCGTGCGGCCGGCCGCGGCGTGCAGCGCCCCCAGCGAGAAATGCGGCAGGAAGCTCTCGGGTGCCAGCGCCACCGCACGCTCGAGGTTCTCGATTGCCTCCGGCTCCCTGTCGGAGTCGGCCAGGATCGTACCCAGGTAGATGCGCGTTTCGACCTCGTCCGGGTTCCAGCGCAGCACCTGCCGGAAGTAGGCTTCGGCGGCGGTCAGGTCGCTGCGCTCGAACGCCAGCTCGCCGAGCAGCTCGGCCAGCTCGGGGTTGCGCGGGAAGCGGCGCAGAGTCTCGCCGAGCAGCTCCGCCGCGCGTATCGGCTGGCCGGCGAGGAGCGCAAGCTCCGCGCTCTGCAGCGCTCGGGCGCAGGCGGCGGCCGCTCCCCCCCCGGCGGCGCGGGCGCGCGAGACGATCGCCTCCCTCCTCTGGCGGAGCCGCTCGAGCAGCTCCTCCCTGGCCATCTCCGTGGTGGCGGCGCGCTCCCACGCGGCCATCACCTCGGCCTCGCGGATCACCTTGCGTCTGTCTAGCAGGTCCACGAGCGCCTGCACGCCGGAGTCGAGCAGCGCCAGCCCGCGTTCCAGGTCCGCGACCCGCTCCTCGAGCCGCACGAGCGCACCGTGCAGGCGCTTGGCCGTCTCCTCGCCGCCGGAGAGGCGTTCCAGGAGGTGCTCGTCGAACGCGATCTTCTCGCGCTCGAGGCTCTCCTCTTCCTCCTCGAGCGTCTCCTCGGAGAACTCCCCGTTGGTGCCGGAGACGACCAGGAGACGCGAGCTACACCTCAGGCATACCTCGCGGTCGTCTGGGTTCGGGGCGCCGCACCACTGGCAGAGGACCGTCACGTCCTCCCCCCGCACGACCCGCGGACAGGAATCAGGGTACAGGGAACAGAAAGACCACCAAGACGCAGAGCGGTTTGGCAACACGGGTGGGCGGGTAACCTGTCCCCTGTCCCCTGTCCGCTGTGCCCTTGGCCGCGAGGAGGCCGCGCGGGCGACTCATCAATTGCAGCGCGAGGCATGTTCTCCCGTTCGGCTCAATACGAGTAGAAGCCGCGGCCGGTCTTGCGGCCGAGCCAGCCGGCGTCCACCATCTTCACGAGCAGGGGACACGGCCGGTACTTGGGGTCGCCGAGGCCATCGTGGAGCACGCGCAGGATGGCCAGGCACGTGTCCAGGCCGATGAAGTCGGTCAGCATGAGCGGCCCCATCGGGTGGTTCATCCCCAGCTTCATCACCGTGTCCACGGCCTGCGCGGTGCCGACGCCCTCGTAGACGGCAAAGATCGCCTCGTTGATCATCGGCATCAGCACGCGGTTGGACACGAAGCCGGGGGAGTCGTTGACCTCCACCGGGACCTTGCCCACCTTCTTTGCGAGCGCCTCCACGGTGCCGAAGGTCTCATCGCTCGTCGCGATGCCGCGGATCACCTCCACGAGCTGCATCACCGGCACCGGGTTCATGAAGTGCATGCCGATGAAACTCTCTGGCCGCGAGGTGGCACCGGCGAGCTTGGTGATCGAGATCGAGGAGGTGTTGGACGCGAGGATCGCCTCGGGAGCCAGGAGCTTGTCGAGCTCGCCGAACACCGCGACCTTCACGTCCAGGCTCTCGACCACCGCCTCCACGACGATCTGGCGGTCGGCAAGGGCCGCGAGCCCGACTGCCGGGGTGATGCGCGCCAGGGCCTCGTCCTTCGCGGCCGCCGTCACCGTCCCTTTGCTCACCTGCCGGTCGAGGTTCTTGCGAATGGTCGCAAGGCCCTTGTCCACCAGCTGCTGGGAGACGTCCGAGAGGACCACCGACAGCCCGGTGAGCGCCGCCACGTGAGCGATGCCGTTCCCCATCTGCCCCGCGCCAACCACTCCCATTCGTGTGATTTCCATCGCAGTCACCCCCTCGCAGAATTGGCAGGGTAGAAACGCCGGCCGTGAGTGTCAAGCAACCAGGGAGGCCTCAGACCTCGGGCCTCAGACCTCGGGCAAGCTTTAGGGCTGTCGTGGAGCGTAGCAGTCATCCCGAGCGCAGCGAGGGACCTGGGAGGGGGCGGCTGGACCTCTGGTGGAGACCCCCCGCCCAGATTCC
>CAVWFZ010000011.1:0-99125 GCA_963754345.1 Thermoanaerobaculaceae bacterium
CATTCTCCCGACCATGGCCTCCAGGCGGGCGATGCGCTTCTCCATCGGCGGGTGGGTGGCGAACAGCGACGTGATGCCGCCGCCGGAGAAGGGGTTGACGATCATCATGTGCGCCGTGGTCGGCTGCGCGGTCTGCATCGGGATGCGCTCGCTGTACGCGGCGAGCTTGCGCAGCGCCGACGCCAGGACCATCGGGGACCCGGTCAGCTTCGCACTGCCCTCGTCGGCGGCGTACTCCCGGGAGCGGGAGATCGCGAGCTGGATCAGCAGCGCCGCAATCGGCGCCACGATGATGAAGAACAGCCCGCCGAGGCCTCCGCCGCGGTCGTTACGATCGCCACCGCGCCCGGCGAACATCATGGCGTAGCCCGCCATGCGTGCCAGCATGGCCAGGGCACCGGCAATTGTGGCGGCGATCGAGGAGATTAGGATGTCGCGGTGGAGCACGTGGGTCAGCTCGTGGGCGAGGACGCCCTTCAGCTCTTCGCGGTCCATGGCGCGCATCAACCCCTCGGTGACCGCGACGGCGGCGTGGTGGGGGTTCCTGCCGGTGGCGAAGGCGTTCGGTTGCATCTCGGGGATCATGTACAGGCGGGGCATCGGGATGCCGGCCCGCTGGGCCAGCTCGGCCACCACCGCGTAGAGCTGGGGAGCGCTCGCCTCGTCCACCGGCTGGGCGCGGTGCATGGCGAGGGCGATCTTGTCCGAAAAGAAGTACGCCACGAAGTTCAGCCCGCCGGCGAACACCAACGCCATCAGCATGCCTTGCTGCCCGCCCAGCATGTCGCCGATCCACAGCAGCAGCCCGGTGAGCAGCGCCAGAAGCAGCGTCGTCTTGAGCCAGTTGCTCATGCTTCCCTCCAGGACTCCGGGTCGCCGAAGCGGGCGCCCGAGGGTCTCGAATCCGTCCGGGCATCGGAACTCCCCGGCCGTAGGATTATATGCAAATCGTCTGCCAAGGGTTACACCCGGTACGCCCAGGGGCTCACGGTTTGGCGGTCGGGGTGGGCGACGGGACGGCTGGCCGGATCCCCATCTCGGGGGAGACGCGCACGCGGCAGGAGCGCGAGGTCGCGATCACGGCCACGATGAAGATGAGAATTGCGAGTCCGATCGCGGCCATGAAGTACTCGACGAGGGACCGGCGACGGCGAGTGCGAGAGCGGGCCATTCCGGGAATCCTACACCAAATCGGATTCGCCGACCCGGTTGCTCACTGGGCCCGGTCCTCCCGGCCGGCGATCTCCTGGAGCCCGTCCGCCGCGAGCGCCGCGGCGATCACGGTGAGCGCGATGAGCGCGGTCGGCAGGAACGTCAGCCACCACGCGTTGGCCAGCACCTCCTGCCCCTCGGCCACCATGTTCCCCCACGACGGGATGGGCGGTTGCACGCCGAGCCCGAGGAAGGAGAGCGAGGCCTCCACGAGGATCAGGTCGCCGAGGCGGAGGGCCCCGTCCTGCGCGATCGGGGTGAGCGAGTTTGGCAGCAGGTGGGCGAACGCAATGCGCCACGGGCTCGCGCCGATGGCGCGCGCTGCCAGGATGAACTCGCGCCCCTTGAGCGAGAGCACCTGCGCGCGCACCAGGCGTGCCACCCCCATCCACGAGGAGAAGCCGAGAACCGCCACGAGCGCGGCGAGGGAAGGGCGGAAGACCGCGGCGAGGAAGAGCAGCAGGAACAGCATCGGGATCGCCAGTAGCGCGTCCACGATGCGCATCAGGACCGCGTCGAACAGGCCGCCGCGCCACCCGGCGGCGAGTCCGGCACCCACCCCCGCGACGAGCGCCACCAGCAGGGCAAGGCCGCCGACGGCGAGCGACACGCGCGCGCCCGAGAGCAGCCGCGCGAGCACGTCCCTGCCGACCGCGTCGGTGCCGAGCCAGAAGCGGCGCGGCCGGACGCGCGCGATCTCGGAGGCAGGGATCATCTCCTCGGCTCCTTCGCGCGAGATGATCCAGAAGGCGCCCTCGCGGCGGGCGCTCTCGGCCGCACGCGCGGTGCCGTCCTGGCGGACGAGCACCACCCGGCTCGCGCCTGGCCGGAGGAGCGAAAGCGCCCTCGGATCCAGGATGGCGCTGGGGTCCGGCGCCAGCCACGGCCCGACGAGCGCAACCAGGGCGAGGGCCGCGAGCAGGACGACTCCCACGCGCAGCCTGCGCGGCCAGCGACCCACCCGCTCTACCCACTTCATGCCCACTCCCTCTGCGCCGTCGACAAGCGCCAGGAGGTGTCGGTAGCGTGCTGCTGCCCGCCGGCCCGCAGATTGAGTTTCGGGTGGGGGGTATTCACTCCGCCACTCGGGTGCCAGCAGCCATGTTTCCCAAGGCCGTGGGGACCCAGCGCGCGGACCGCGACGGGGTGTCGGTGACGCGGTCTCAGGCGGACACTGAGGGGCCCCGGCGCAGGACGCGCTGCTGGGTCGCGGCGGAGGGAATCTCGGCGCGTAGCGAGCGGGGGCGAGCAAGCGGCGAGAGGCGCTGCACCCGAGTGGCTCAAAAGAGTCATAGGCGCACCCGCGGATCGGCCACCGCATAGGCGGCGTCAGCCAGGGTGTTGCCGAGCACGACCGCCGTGGTGGCCACGATCGTGCCGCCCAGGAGCATCGGCAGGTCGCGGCCGAGGGCGGCGTTGAACATGACCTGGCCCATGCCCGGCCAGGAGAAGACCACCTCGATGACGAGCGAGCCGGACACGAGGAAGGGGAGCGACATGCCCATCATCGTGATGAGCGGCAGCAGGGCGTTGGGGAGCGCATGCGAGACGAGCGCCTGCCGCCGCGAGCAGCCGCGCGCGCGCGCCGCCAGCACGTAGTGCTCCATGCGCTCGTCGAGCAGCGAGCCCCGCAGGTAGCGCGCCACGGCGCCGACGCCGGTCACCCCGATGGCTGTGACCGGGAGCACCACGTGCTTGAGGAGGTCGAACACGCGCGCCCAGCCGTGCGCCATCTCTCCCTCGAGCGAGAGCATGTGCGAGGGCGGGAAGAGGTGCAGCCGGTACGAGAGCAGCCCGATCAGCGCGAGCGCCACGCCGAACGTCGGCATCGCGTAGGCGCCGAGGGTGAACAGGGTGATCAGCCGGTCCCCGGTACCGTGGGCCCGGCGTAGCTGCACGAGGGCAAGCACGATCCCACCTCCGAGCTCGAGGACGAGGCCCAGCGAGGTGAGCAGAAGGGTGTTCGGCAGGACCTCTGCGAGGACGGTGGTCACCTTCTGCCGGTAGTACCAGGAGGTGCCGAGGTCGCCGGTGACCGCCGAGCCGAGCCAGCTCGCGTAGCGCACCGGCAGCGGGCGGTCAAGGCCGAAGTCCCGACGCCAGCGCTCGCGGGCCGCGGGCGGGATGCGCGGGTCGGTCAGGCGGCTCGCGGCGTCCCCGGGCGCCAGGCTGACCAGCGCGAAGGTCACGGTGGCCACGAGCCAGACCAGCACGACCCCCGCACCGAGCCGGCGCAGCCCCCAGCGCAGCATCACGGGCCCCAGGTCCACTCGTCCACGTTGAAGAAAATGCTCGCGCCGTTCATCTCGGCCCCGCGGAGCTTGCGGCTCACGCCGATGAGCATGTCGGCCTCGTAGAGGAACGTGGCGGGCTGGTCCTCGACGATCAGCTGCTGGATCCGCTCCAGGATCGGCTTGGCCTTGGTGTAGTCAGGCTCCTCGCGCGCCGCCGCGATCAGGCGGTCGACCTCGGGGTTGGAATAGCCCATGAAGTTGTTGCTGCCCTGGGTTTCGGTGGGCGTGCTCCACTCCCCCGTGAGATCGATCTTCGTCGGCTCCTCCCATGCCCAGAGCACGGCGTCGAAGTCGCCGCTGTCAGTGCGCGCGATCAGCGATGTGAACTCCGCCTGCAGGGGGCGCACACGGACGCCGAGGCGCGCGAGGTCGGCCTGGATCAGGAGGGCGAGCTGCTGCCGGATGGTGTTGCCTGCGGGATAGAGGAGGTCGAAGGTGAAGGTTTTGCCTTCGCGCTTGAGCAACCCGTCGTCGTTGCTCTTGTGCCAGCCGGCGCGGGCGAGCAGCTCGCTCGCGAGCCCGGGATCGTAGGGGAGCTGCGGGAGGTTGCGGTTGAAGGCCCACATCGAGGAGAGAACGGGGCCGCTCGCGAGCTTGGCGTGGCCGTGGTAGACGGTGTCCACGGCGGCCTTGCGGTTGATGCCGAGGGTGAGCGCGCGGCGCACGCGGCGGTCCGAGAAAAGCGCCCTGCGGGTGTTCCAGGCGACCATGCCGAGGTCCCTGCCTGGAAACGCCACGAGGCGCAGTTGTGGATCGGCGGCCACGCGGTCGGCGTCCTGCGGCTGGACGCGCTGCACCAGATGGACCTGACCCGCAAAGAGCTGTCCCATACGGCTGCCGATGTCCGGGAGCACCCTGAACACGAGGCGGTCCAGGTATGGGCGCGGGTTGCCCCACCAGCTCGGGTCCCGCTCGAGGACGAGCGTTTGCTGGGGCGTGTGGCTTGCGACCCGGAACTGCCCGCCGGTGACCAGGACCTTCTCGAAGTCGGTGGTGCGCCATTTCTCGAACGGGATCCTGCCCCAGGCGTGGGCCGGGACGATGTGCCCGTCGTTGGCGTCCATGAGCTGGTAGGGGTAGACGCGCGTGAAGTGGAAGCGCACGGTCTGGGGGTCCACCACCTCCACGTCCTTGATGAAGTCCTTGAACTCGAGGCCAGCGGAGCCGACCTGCGGGTCCTTCTGCACCTGGAAGGTGAATCGCACGTCCTCCGCGGTGATGGGAGCACCGTCCGACCACCGTGCGTCGGGGCGGAGGTGAAACGTGAGGGTGCGGTTGTCGGAGGAGAACTCCCAGGAGGTGGCGAGGCCGGGCGCGAAGGAGGGCGGGTGGAGCTGGTAGTCGGGCTGCTCGGTCATGAGGGCCGGGAAGAGCAGGTCGATGATGTCCATCTCGGTTTCCTCACCGGCCGACTGGTACTCATTGAAGGTCGTGATGTCGGCGACCGCGGCGATGATGAGCTGGCCACCCACCCTCGGCCCCTTCCCCGAGGGCTGGGTATCGCCGGCGGGCTCTCGGCCGCAGCCGAACGCGGCAAGGATCACCGTTGCGGAAGCGAGCGCGACGACCCTCCGGTACGTGGCTTCCATCCAATCTCCGGCCTCATTATGGCCCGGCCGGAGGCCAACAGGCCAGCCGGGAAGCCCGTAGACGTAGCGGCCGGCCGCTGGCCGGCCGGGATCGCCCGGCGGTCGCGCCCGGCGTTCGTTGGACGCCGCAGAGAGGAAGTAGAATGCGCGACGTGAGTGGAAACGGCTGGAGGCTTCGGCGGCAATACATGGCGGCGGCGGCGATCTTCGCCGTGCTGCTGGTCTTGAGCATCGGGTCGTTCGCCCACCTGATCGACAAGCAGCTCTCGAAGTCCTTCATGGAGGAGATCCTGCTCTCGGGCAAGGCGCAGGCCGAGGAGCTGGCGAAGCAGTTCAAGGGGGGCACCAGCCTCTACAACGTGATCGAGACCCGCAAGGAGGCCCTGGCCCAGGTCTCGGCCGCGCTGGCGCAACAGCAGGTCGTGGACTCCGTGGAGGTGTTCGACGAGCGCGGCAAGCTTGTCTGGCGCACCGCGACCATGACCGAAGGCTACAAGGGCGGCTTCCCCGACGGCAGCGTCGAATTGCTGCAGCCCAACGCTCCGCAGCAGATGAGCCAGAGTACGAGGTCCTACACGTACCGCCTCCCGCTTGAGAACGTCGGCACGCTGGTGGTCGGGCTCTCCAAGGAAAAGGTGGCGGAGCGCATCGCGATCCTGCGCAAGCGGTTGCTCGTCCACACCGCCGTCTCCGGTGGGATCGCCCTCGCGGTGCTGCTGGGTGCCGTGGGCTTCATCTGGCACCTCGTGCAGCGCAACGCGGAGCTGGAGGCCAAGCGCAGGCTCAACGAGGAGCTGGCCGCGCTGGGAAGCCTGGCTGCCAACCTCGCGCACGAGATCCGTAACCCTCTCAACGCCCTCTCCATCAACCTGGAGCTGCTCGAGGAGGACACGGCGAGGAGCCAGACCCAGGTGGAAACGGTGGGGCTCGCGCGGCGAGAGGTCGGGCGTCTGTCCCAACTCGTCAACGATTTCCTGGTTTATGCGAGGCCGGCGGCCCCGGCGTTCGAGGAGTTCGCGGCAGGCGACCTCCTGCGCGACGTTTCGGCGCTTCTGCAGCCGACCTGCGAACGCCACGGGGTCGAGCTCGCCACCCAGGACGCGAGTATCGGGGTGAGGGGAGACCGGGGGCAGCTGAGCCAGGTCCTCGTCAACCTCGCCTTCAACGCCGTCCAGGCCATGGACGGTTGCGCGCACAAGTCGCTCGGGCTGAGCGCCTACCGGGAGGGTAACTCGGTAGTCTTCGAGGTTTCGGACAGCGGGCCCGGGATCCCGGACGAGGAGCTCAAGCGGGTGCGGGAGGCTTTCTACACCCGGCGGAAGGGCGGAACCGGGCTCGGCCTCGCGATCGCGGACCGGATCGTGGACGCGCACCGCGGTCGCCTCGAGCTGGCCAACCGACCCGAGGGCGGGCTGGTGGCGAGGGTGATCCTGCCGGAGCGCGACCCTAAAGAAGTGTAGACTCTCCGCGGAGGTGTGCATGAGGTTGTTTCGGATTCTTGCGACTGCCATGGCGGTGACCCTCGCCGGCTCAGGCGCTTTCGCGATGTTCCGGGCCGCCGACATGGTCGTGATCCCGTCGGCCGCGTCGACGGACGGACTCAACAACTCCCACTGGCATACCGACCTCGAGATCATGAACGTGGACACGGTCGCGGTGGATGTCGAGGTCGTACTTCTGGAGTGCTGCGGCACGGACAACTCCGCATGGTTCAACGACATCGCCAACGTCCTGGGCGGCCGGACCGAGGACGGCTTTGGGCACCTCGACGCCAAGCTCAAGGACATCCAGCCGGGGCAGGCGGTCACCCTGACCGATGTGGTGTTCACCAACTGGGGCGCGAACCTCAAGGGCCCGCTGCTGGTTTTCGCCTACGAGGCCGGCACACTGATGAAGACGACCCCTCCCGGAGGCAACCCCAAGCTCATCATCGCCCAGGCCCGGACCTACTCGCAGGACACGGATGCGAACGGCAACCCGACGACGTACGGCACGCAGGTCCCGGGCCTGCCCTGGCACGACTACATCGACCCCGGGCAAAAGACCAACGGGCTCGACAAGGGCGTCTTCGTCGGCCTGCGCGAGGACGCCTCGTACCGCTCCTCAATCGGGCTCATCAACATCTCCGACCGGCTGACGACGATCAGCGTCACGCTCACCCTCAACGGCGCCGACGGTACCCAGATCGCAACGACGGACGTCTCGCTCGCGCCCCTGGCCGTGGAGCAGTACGACCAGGCGATCGTCTCGCTCTTCGGCAAGACGACGGCGGACGCCATCGCCGGAGCCACCCTCACGGTGTCGGTGCCGATCTACCTGACTGGCGCGCAAACCCCCGCCCCCGCCCTGATGGCGTTCGTCACGCGCATGGACAACGTCACCAACGATCCGGTCTACCTGGAGCAGGCATTCACCGGGGCGTTCCCGTGGGACTGCGTCTTCAACGGCAATTGCCCGCCGAAGTTCACCGCTCAGGGACTCGCCACGCGCCCGGCGGTCAGGTCCCACCTGCGGCCGCCGACCCGAGCGCTGCGGAAGTAGCCGGGGGAGTGCCTGTGTTATGATTTTTCCCCGATCGGGTGTCTGAGGCGCCCGCGCAAAAGGGGGTTTGGGGAATGGCCAACAAGGACGACCGTATTCCTGAGAATGTCGCTGGGAAGTGGTACGTGGACACCAGCTGCATCGATTGCGACGTCTGTCGCACCACCGCACCCAACAACTTCAAGGCGAACGAGGACGAGGGCTACTCCTTCGTTTGCAAGCAGCCGGAGGGCGCGGAGGAAGAGGCGCAGTGCGAAGAGGCCAAGGCCTCCTGCCCAGTCGAGGCGATCGGCGAAGACGGCGCGTGACCATCGCAAATTGGATTCGACACGGCCGGCCTCGTGCCGGCCGTTTTTTTTCGCGTCTCGCCTCGGTTGTGCGCCACCTTTTCCCACGACGCCGGGAGGCGCACGAACTTGCGACTCACACGCTAGAACCGCTCTTGACAGGCGACGGCAATGGCCGTAAAAGAGTGCGGGAGGGAGAAAAGCATGTCTTTGATGATTACCGAAGAGTGCATCAATTGCGACGCGTGCGTTCCTGAGTGCCCCAACGAAGCGATCTCTCAGGGCGAGGATATTTACGTGATCGACTCCGCGCGCTGCAGCGAGTGCGTGCCAGTGCACGACCAGCAGCAGTGTGCGGTCGTGTGCCCCGTCAACTGCTGTGTGCCGGATCCGAACCACCAGGAGACGCGCGAGCAGCTCGAGACGAAGCACAAGAGCCTCCACGCCTAGGGAGGACCGTTCTTCTTCGACCGGCGCTCGCTGTGCTGCGTGGTGAGCTTCGGGACTCACCTTCGCTCCTCTTTTGCGGCCGGCCTTGCGCCGGCCCTTCTTTTTGCCGGTCCGAGTCCTGAGGCATGATGGCTGATACCGATTCGCCAACGAGGATGTCATTCCGAGTCCTGCCGCAGGCAGGCGGATGTCATTCCGAGTCCTGCCACAGGCAGGGCGAGGAATCTGGGTGGGGGAAGCCCTGATCTGGAGCCCCCTCCCAGATCCCTCCCATTCGCTCCGTTCAGGGCAGGCTCTAAGACCGCTTCGCTCCTCGGGATGACCCCTTGGGGGGCGGGACCTTCTAGGCAATGACATCTGCCATCGTGGAGCATTGCAGTCATTCCGAGTCCTGCCGCAGGCAGGGCGAGGAATCTGGGCGGGGGGTCTCCACCAGAGGTCCAGCCGCCCCCTCCCAGGTCCCTCGCTGCGCTCGGGATGACTGCTACGCTCCACGACAGCCCTAGAGCTTGCCCGAGGTCTGAGGCCCGAGGTCTGAGGCCTCCCTGGTTGCTTGACACTCACGGCCGGCGTTTCTACCCTGCCAATTCTGCGAGGGGGTGACTGCGATGGAAATCACACGAATGGGAGTGGTTGGCGCGGGGCAGATGGGGAACGGCATCGCTCACGTGGCGGCGCTCACCGGGCTGTCGGTGGTCCTCTCGGACGTCTCCCAGCAGCTGGTGGACAAGGGCCTTGCGACCATTCGCAAGAACCTCGACCGGCAGGTGAGCAAAGGGACGGTGACGGCGGCCGCGAAGGACGAGGCCCTGGCGCGCATCACCCCGGCAGTCGGGCTCGCGGCCCTTGCCGACCGCCAGATCGTCGTGGAGGCGGTGGTCGAGAGCCTGGACGTGAAGGTCGCGGTGTTCGGCGAGCTCGACAAGCTCCTGGCTCCCGAGGCGATCCTCGCGTCCAACACCTCCTCGATCTCGATCACCAAGCTCGCCGGTGCCACCTCGCGGCCAGAGAGTTTCATCGGCATGCACTTCATGAACCCGGTGCCGGTGATGCAGCTCGTGGAGGTGATCCGCGGCATCGCGACGAGCGATGAGACCTTCGGCACCGTGGAGGCGCTCGCAAAGAAGGTGGGCAAGGTCCCGGTGGAGGTCAACGACTCCCCCGGCTTCGTGTCCAACCGCGTGCTGATGCCGATGATCAACGAGGCGATCTTTGCCGTCTACGAGGGCGTCGGCACCGCGCAGGCCGTGGACACGGTGATGAAGCTGGGGATGAACCACCCGATGGGGCCGCTCACGCTGGCCGACTTCATCGGCCTGGACACGTGCCTGGCCATCCTGCGCGTGCTCCACGATGGCCTCGGCGACCCCAAGTACCGGCCGTGTCCCCTGCTCGTGAAGATGGTGGACGCCGGCTGGCTCGGCCGCAAGACCGGCCGCGGCTTCTACTCGTATTGAGCCGAACGGGAGAACATGCCTCGCGCTGCAATTGATGAGTCGCCCGCGCGGCCTCCTCGCGGCCAAGGGCACAGCGGACAGGGGACAGGGGACAGGTTACCCGCCCACCCGTGTTGCCAAACCGCTCTGCGTCTTGGTGGTCTTTCTGTTCCCTGTACCCTGATTCCTGTCCGCGGGTCGTGCGGGGGGAGGACGTGACGGTCCTCTGCCAGTGGTGCGGCGCCCCGAACCCAGACGACCGCGAGGTATGCCTGAGGTGCAGCTCGCGTCTCCTGGTCGTCTCCGGCACCAACGGGGAGTTCTCCGAGGAGACGCTGGAGGAGGAAGAGGAGAGCCTCGAGCGCGAGAAGATCGCGTTCGACGAGCACCTCCTGGAACGCCTCTCCGGCGGCGAGGAGACGGCCAAGCGCCTGCACGGTGCGCTCGTGCGGCTCGAGGAGCGGGTCGCGGACCTGGAACGCGGGCTGGCGCTGCTCGACTCCGGCGTGCAGGCGCTCGTGGACCTGCTAGACAGGCGCAAGGTGATCCGCGAGGCCGAGGTGATGGCCGCGTGGGAGCGCGCCGCCACCACGGAGATGGCCAGGGAGGAGCTGCTCGAGCGGCTCCGCCAGAGGAGGGAGGCGATCGTCTCGCGCGCCCGCGCCGCCGGGGGGGGAGCGGCCGCCGCCTGCGCCCGAGCGCTGCAGAGCGCGGAGCTTGCGCTCCTCGCCGGCCAGCCGATACGCGCGGCGGAGCTGCTCGGCGAGACTCTGCGCCGCTTCCCGCGCAACCCCGAGCTGGCCGAGCTGCTCGGCGAGCTGGCGTTCGAGCGCAGCGACCTGACCGCCGCCGAAGCCTACTTCCGGCAGGTGCTGCGCTGGAACCCGGACGAGGTCGAAGCGCGCATCTACCTGGGTACGATCCTGGCCGACTCCGACAGGGAGCCGGAGGCAATCGAGAACCTCGAGCGTGCGGTGGCGCTGGCACCCGAGAGCTTCCTGCCGCATTTCTCGCTGGGGGCGCTGCACGCCGCGGCCGGCCGCACGGAGCCGGCCCGCAGCTATCTGCAGGCGGCGCTGGAGCGCGAGGAGATCCCGCAGGCGTGCTTCCTCCTCGGGATGGTGGAGCTCGACTCCGGTCACGCGGGCGCCGCCGCGGAGGCCCTCGAGCGGGCCGTGGCCCTGGACGGGGAGTTCGAGGACGCCATCTACTACCTCGGGCTCGCTTACCTGGAGCGGCGCTGGCACCGCAAGGCGCTCGAGTGTTTCCGCCGGGTGCAGGAGATGGACCCGCAGCGCCTGCAGTACCAGGAGGCGGTGCGGCTGGTCGAGGCGGGCGGCGAGGGTGCGGCGCCACTGCCGCCCAAGGCGGAGGTGTTGCTCCGCGAGGCCTCGCAGGCGTCCGAGGCAGGCGAGATCGAGCGGGCGCTCCACCACCTGCAGCGAGCCTCGCGCCTGACCGACCATCCCAACCTGCTGGCCTCGCTGGCGCTGCTGGCCGCCGCTGCGGGCAGGCCGCGGCAGGCGGTCGCAGCCGCGCACCGCCTGCTCCGCCTGGGCGGGCGCGGGGCACCGATCCTGGCGGCGTGGACGGCGCTCCTGGAGACGCTGCGGGCCGCACGGAGATACTCGCTCGTGGAGCGCTGGGGCGGCAAGCTGTTCGCCGAGGGTCCTGGTCCGCTCGAGCGCGGGCTCGCGGCCTACGAGCTGGCGCTCATGGAGCTCGAGCGCAGCGGCGACATCGGCCGAGCCCTTGAGCTTGCCCATGCCTCGCTCGAGCTGATCCCCCGTGAGCTGCGCCAGTACCCGCTGGCGGCGCTCGGGCGCATCCACATGGCGCGCGAGGAGTACTCGGATGCGGTGGACTACCTGGAGCAGGCGGTGACGATTGCTTCGTCTCCCGCTATCCTGACGCAGCTCGGCCTCGCCCTCCTCGAGATGGGCGAGGGCGAGCGGGCTCGCGAGGTCCTGCAGCGGGCGCGCCAGGGCACGGCCCGCGACCTCAAGACCGACGTGCTGACCCACCTGGCACGGGTGGGATGGCTGGCGCCGCGCAAGGGGCGGGGCCGGCGGAAGGGCTAGTCATGCGTTGGAGCAGATACTTCCTCTTCACCCTGCGGGAGAACCCCTCGGACGCCGAGGTGATCTCGCACCAGCTGCTCGCCCGCGCCGGCATGATCGACAAGCTGGCGGCGGGGATCTACACGTACCTGCCGCTCGGCTGGCGCTCGATCGAGAAGCTCATCCGGATCGTGCGCGAGGAGATCAACGCCGCCGGCTCGGTCGAGCTCGTGATGCCGTGCATCCAGCCCGCGGAGCTGTGGCAGGAGTCGGGGCGCTTGGAGAAGTACGGCAAGGAGCTGCTCCGCATCAAGGATCGCCACGAGCGCGACTTCTGCTTCGGCCCCACCCACGAGGAGGTGATCACCGACGCGGTGCGCAGGCGCATCACGTCGTACCGGCAGCTCCCGGCCAACGTCTACCAGATCCAGACCAAGTTCCGCGACGAGATCCGCCCCCGGTTCGGCCTGATGCGGGGGCGCGAGTTCATCATGAAGGACGCGTACTCCTTTCACACCACGCCCGAAAGCCTGGACGAGGCGTACAGGGAGTTCGAGAAGGCCTACCGGCGGATCTTCGACCGCTGCAAGCTGTCCTACACCGCCGTCGAGGCCGACACCGGCAACATCGGGGGCAGCGAGTCGCACGAGTTCATGGTGCTGGCCTCGACCGGCGAGGACGCGGTCGCGGCGTGCAACTGCGGTTACGGCGCCAACGCGGAGAAGGCGACGACCGGCGCCCTGGCGCCGCCGCCATCATGGCCCGGCAAGGCACCCGCGAAACCGGAGGCGGTCCACACCCCAGGTGCGACCTCGGTGGCCGACGTGGCGGCGTTCCTCAAGCTCGCCCCCGCCAACTTCATCAAGACGATGATCGTGGAGACGGACAAGGAGTTCGCGGTCGCGCTGGTGCGCGGCGACGACGAGGTCAACGAGACCAAGCTCAAGAACGCCCTCGACGCGACCCACCTGCAGCTCGCCACCGAAGCCAAGGTCGAGCAGGTCACCGGCGGGGCGATGGGCTTCTCCGGGCCCGTGAGGCTTTCCGGGGTGCGGATCGTGGCCGACCCGGAGGTCATGCGCATGGCGGTTGCGGCCACCGGCGCCAACCGCGCCGACTACCACCTGGTCGGCGTCGTCCCTGGCCGCGACTTCGCCCCCGAGCTGGTGGCCGACATCCGGCTCGCGCGGGAGGGCGACCCCTGCCCACGCTGCGGCGCGCCCCTGGTCATCAAGCGCGGCATCGAGGTGGGGCACATCTTCAAGCTCGGCACCAAGTACTCCGAGCCGATGGCGTGCAACTTCCTCGACGGGAAGGGCGAGACCCACCCCATGATCATGGGCTGCTACGGCCTCGGCGTCGGCCGCACGATCGCCGCCGCGGTCGAGCAGAACCACGACGAGAACGGCATCATCTGGCCGCGGCCGCTTGCCCCGTTCGAGGTGGAGCTGATCGCCCTCAACCCGGACGTGAAGGCGGTGAACGACGCCGCCGAGAAGCTCTACGCCGAGCTTGGGGCCGCGGGGATCGAGGTGTTCTACGACGACCGCGACGAGCGCCCAGGCGTCAAGTTCAACGACGCCGACCTGATCGGCTTCCCGCTGCGCGTGGTGGTCGGCAAGAAGGGGGTCGAGCACGGACAGGTCGAGCTTTCCCTGCGCCGCGACCGCGCCAAGATCCCGGTGCCGCTGGCCGTCGCCGTCGCAAAAGCGAAGGAACTGCTGGCCGGGTTCTGACGAGGCGCGGGGTCAGGTGTCGGTGGGAGATGTGGGGCCCGCGCGTCGCGCGGGCTGCCGTCACGAAGCATGGCAGGGCTGGACGTAGCGGCCGGCCGCCGGCCGGCCATTCTTTTCGCCGGTCCGAGTCCTGAGGCATGACGCCTGGAACCGATTCGCCAACGAGGATGTCATTCCGAGCCCTGCCGTAGGCAGCCTCGCTCCCCAGCCATCCCGAGTCCTGCCGTAGGCAGGAGGATGTCATTCCGAGTCCTGCCGCAGGCAGGGCGAGATTTGTTTAGGAATCTGGGCGGGTGGAGGCTGGTGTCCGCCTCTCCCTCCCAGATCCCTCCCATTCGCTCCGCTCAGGGCAGGCTCTACGACCGCTTCGCTCCTCGGGATGACCCTTTGGGGGGCGGGGATTTGTGGGCGAGGATATCCCCGTTGGCAAATCGGCTTCAGAACAGGTTTGGTATGGTGGCGGCACCATGAGCACGCGCTTCCTCACGGAGCACCCTCTGAAAGTTGGGGCGGAGCTGCGAGGCGCCGAGCTGGCGTCGCCGTTGCGGCGCACGGCCGCGTTCGTACTCGACTTCGTTGTGCTTGTCATCCCGAGCTTGATCGTGGCTCTCGGCGCGGCGACCCTGGCACTGGCGGCCAGCGATCCGAAGGGCCTGGCCGCCGTGCGCACGTTGCTGCGCGGGGAAAGCATCCCCGTGGAAGCCAGGCACGGCGCCTTCCGCGACCTCGCGCCGCTGCTGGTCCGCCTCGATGCGGAGGGCCTGCCGCGCGAGGTGCACCGCGCGGTGGAGGACGGGGATCTCGATCGAGCGGCCGCGATCCTCGAGCAGAAGGACCTCATCTTCGCGATGGCGATGAGCGGGTCCACCGAGCCGCACGTGAGCGCGAACCACGTGCGCTTCCCGATCGAGCGGCTCATCCCGGCAGCGCTTCGGGGTCTGACGTTCTACGGCGTCGCCGCCGTGTACTTCACCTTCTTCACGGCTTCGCGGCGCGGCGCCACGCTCGGCAAGCGGCTCTTGCGGATCCGGGTGGCGCGCCTGGACGGGCACCGCCTCACCCTCGTCGAAAGCCTGGAGCGCTTCGTGGGGTACCTCCACATCCCGGCCTCGCTGTTCCTGAGCCTGCTGGACTTCTGGCGGGATCCCAACCGCAGGCTGCCGCACGACCGCATCGTCCACACCGCCGTGCTCCGGAACGCCCGCGAGGGTAGGCAACGAAGTTGACGTACAACTTCGACCCCGACAAGTGGTACGAGAACCACCGCCGCCTGCTGCTCGCGCGCCGCGAGCGAGGAGAGCTCGACGAGCGCGAGTTCGCGGATGCCCTCGAGGAGCTCGAGCGGCGCTACGAGGAGATGCTCGCCCGGCTCGACGGGTCGTTCCAGCTCCCCAAGTGAGGGAAAGGCTGGTCCCTTTGGCGGGCCCGGTGCGAGAGGAATGCGCCCCTGCCGCCAACGGTTGCGGAGTGCATGAGTAGCTACTTCGACCCCGACCGCTGGTACCAGACGGAGCGAACCCTGCTGGAGACGCGCCGCGAGCGCCGGGAATTGGACGATCACCGGTACTCCGAGGCGCTCCAGGACCTGGAGTGGCGCTACGACGAGATGGTCTCCAGGATCGGCCGGGCATTCCGCGGACGGGGAACTTTCCTCACGGGCGTGCGGTACCTCGACGCCTAGGCGAGCGCTCGCCCTCCGTTGGCGCGGTTGTTGCGACGAATCTCAAGAATCAGCCGCGCGGTTTGTAGAGGCCGGCCCTGTTGATGCCGAGCATGCCGGCCCGGTAGAAGCGCTCGTCGACCATGGCCAGCCCCGCCTCCTGGCGCTTGGTGATGAGCGGGAAGTGCCGGATCGCATCCAGCCGCGCGGCGATCACGTCCATGGCCCCGTCCCGCGTCTCCCACTGCAGCGAGTCCAGCCGGCTGAGGTCAAGGGTCGCGGAGTAGGAGCGCAGGGTCTTCTCGCGCGCCATGTTGTAGAACTCCTCGAAGTACGACAGCATCAGCTCCCGGAGAGTGCGGAAGACCGGCTCGCGGAAACGCAGCCCGACGAAGTTCGATTTCGCCACCGCACCAATGTATCCATAACGCCTGAAGACCGCGATGATGTGGTCGTCGTCGCGCACGGCACGCATGTCGACGAGGAGGGGCGTGTAGCCGAGGCGCCGCAGCGCGGCCGCAGCGAACACGGCTCCGTCGAAGCAGTGCGCCTTGCGGTCCCTCAGGACGCTCCTCGGCGAGCGGTAGATCTCCTCGGCGCTGTACGGGATCCGGTCGAGGAACGCCTGGATGCCGACGGGATCGGACAGGCGCTCCAGGACGCGCAGCTCCCCTTTGGTCCACGGCTGGCCGCCGCGGCCCTGCGGCTTCCTCGCAACCGGCACCTCAGGCCCCCGCGCGCGGCAGGGCAGCACCGTGCGACGCGGCGAGCGGCGCGAGGAGCCCGGCGGACTTGGTCGCCGGAGCGTTGAACTCGTGGCAGCTCGCGCACGCGCCGCCGTCCTTGTAGTGGTCCTTCCTGTCGTCGTGGCAGGCCAGGCAGGCATCGCGCCCCGTCACTTTCCAGACGTGCTGCTTGTGGCAGTCGGTGCAGGAGGCGTCGGGGTGGCCGCCCTTCGCGTGCAGGCCGGGAAGCTCGTCGTGGCAGGTTTTGCAGTCGTTGACCGGCTTGACCTCCTGCTCCTTGGCGTGACAGGTGTCGCAACCGCCCGCCATCATCGGGGCGTTGGCGTCGAACTTGTGGCAGGTGGCGCAGTCGGACGACGGCCGGATGCCCGGGCTGTGGCACCGGTTGCACATCATGGTTGCGTGCTTGCCCTTGAGCGGGAAGGGGTGCCACGTCTGCTCGGAGACCGGCGGCAGGGCGCCGAGGGCCTCGAGCGGACCCCGCTGCGGCATCGTGTGGCAGGCCGTGCACGAGCGGGTGAGGACGTTGCCGTCGGCGGTCGCGTGACGCCCGTCGTGGCAGCGGAAGCACCCCGGCCAGTTGCGGTGGCCGATGTTGTCCGGGTAGGTCGCCCAGTCCACCTTCATCTTGGGGAACACGCTACGGTTGTAGATGTCGGTGGTGGTGGTCACGGCGTTCTCGATGTCCCGCGCCCTGCTGCTGTAGACGTCGGGGAAGTTCTTGGCGTAGAAGCTGAAGATCCGGTCGCGGATCTCCTTGTTGGCGGTGGCCTGATCGGGGTAGGCAGCCATCAGGGCTTCCGCCGTCGTCTTCTTGATCCACGGGAGGTCGCGCTTGATGCTGCCGTTGTTGAGGGCGAGGTCAATGGCCCGGTCGGGGGGGGTGAAGATGTGGGTGGGGCGGTTGTGGCAGTCCATGCAGTCCATGGTCTTCTTGGGCAGCTTCGCCAGCTCCTCGCGTGAGATCGGCTTGTCGAGCGAGGTGTACTCACGCTCCTGCCCGTAGGACCCGACGACCTTGAACCACGCGATGTCCAGCTCCTGCTCGTCGCGGGCGGCGTACATGATCTTGTTGTCGACCACCATGTGCCAGTGGATCCCCGCGCTCTGACCGAGCTTCGAGCTGCCGCCGCCGGTCTTGATCATGAGGCTGATCTGATCGCTGGTATTGGCCTGGTCGTAGCGGAAGTAGGGGATCTGGAGCAGCTGGGCGCCGTAGAACTTCTGCGGCCAGTGGCACTCCTCGCAGGTCTCGCGCGCCGGGCGCAGGTTCTTCACCGGCACCGGGATTGGGGTGGGGTAGGTGTGGAACGTCACGGCCAGGACCTGGCGTGCTCCGGAGAGCTTGGACTTCACGTAGAACGACGCCCCGGACCCGACGTGGCAGTCCACGCAGCGGACCTTGGCGTGTGGAGAGTGCTGGTAGGCCGCGAACTCCGGCTCCATGACGGTGTGGCAGATCCTGCCGCAGAACGTGACCGACTCGGTGAAGAGGAAGGCGTGGTAACCGGCGACGACCAGGAGGAGAATGAGCAAGAAGCCGCTCACGAGCGCGTAGCCGAACCTCTTGCGCTGGCGCTCATCGTTGAGGTCCACGCTCGGGTACGGGGGCGGCGCCTCGGCGCCCAGCTTGCGCCGGCGCCGGCTCTCCCGCCACATGCCGTACAGCACGACGGCCAGCCCGAACAGGAGGAACGACGGAAAGATCATGTAGGTGACGATCCCGAAGTACGGGTTGGTCTGCTTCGTGAGGAACTGCACCACCGCCGCGAAGACGATCAGAAGAGCGCTGCCCGCAATGACGAGTCCGCCGAAGTAGCTCAACGGGTTCCGGTAAAGTCCCTGCCCTGGCTGGTGCTTGGTCATTGCGTGTTCCTCCCCCAGAACGCGCGTCCAGATGCGGCGGACGCTGCAGGTGAATGTTAGTCAGATACGCACACTCTGACAAGCCGGTGACCGGCAGCCTGGAATCACACCGATTCGCCAACAAAGAGGTCATTGCCTAGAAAGTCCCGCACCCCGGGGGGTCATCCCGAGGAGTCCCGCAAGTGGCGGGACGACGAGGGATCCGGGGGGAACGGACAGGAGCCTCCACCCGCCCAGATTCCTCGCCCTGCCTGCGGCCGGACTCGGGATGACTACGATGCACTGCGACCGGCGTGAGGGTGGTGTCAGACGGACTGGTTGAGCGGCCGCTCGCGTGCTCGGTGAAAGGACTGGTCAGGCCGCTGCCGGCGCCAGCGACGCCTCCAGAGCCGCGCCTATCAAGCCGACGCGCGCCTCCAGGACCACGCACAACGGGATGCGGCTCACGAGCTCGCTCATGCGGCCCTTGTTGCGAAACGCCTCGAGAAACGTGCCGTCCTGAAGCTTGGGGAGGATCTTGGGGGCGATCCCACCCCCGACGTAGACACCGCCCGTCGCGAGCGTCCGCAGGGCGAGGTTGCCCGCCTCGGCGCCGTACGCGGCCGTGAAAAGGTCGAGGGCCTGCTCGCAGGCGATGTCGGTCTTGGTGAGCGCGTTGCGGGCGATGATCTCGCCGGGGTCCTCGCGGGCAATCGCCTGGGTGACCTCGGGCCAGGTGGACACCCCCCGCTGGACCAGGAACCTGTAGAGCCGCACGAGGCCGGGGCCCGAGACCACCCACTCCACCGGCACAGGGAACTGCGTCTTCTCCAGGTGCGCCAGAAGCTCGCGCTGCAAATCGCCCTGGGGCGCGAAACCGGCGTGACCGCCCTCGGTCGGCCTGACCCGGTAGCGGAGGCCGTCCCAGTAGAGCGCCGCCTGCCCGAGGCCGGTACCGGCCCCGATCACGGCCTTGGCGCCGTGCTTTTCGGGCTGACCCTCCTGCAGGGTGACGAAGGCCTCCGGCGGCAGCGCGAGAACGCCGAGGGCTGCCGCGGCGAAGTCGTTGATGAGGCGCACCCTCGCCACGCCGGTCTTTTCCTCCAGCTCGCGCTCGGTGATGTACCAGGGGAGGTTGGGGGTACGGCAGGTGCCGTCGATCACAGGGCCCGCGACCCCGAAACAGGCGGACGCGACGGGTTCACGAACGTCACGCAGGAACTCGCGCACGATCGGGGTCAGGCCGGTGTACTGGGGGCTCGAGTAGCGCGCCTCCCGGACGATTCGGACGGCCTCGCCTTCAGGCTCCGCCAGGGCGAGGAGCGTCTTTGTGCCGCCGATGTCGCCTGCCAGGACAACGCTCACCATCGCCTCCATCCGCGGCCGGCCGGCCGTGCGGCGATTATCGCCGAATTTCTTGGCGGTGTGCCGGAACCCGCCGGACGCAGGTGAAGCAGGCATCGCGGTCGCGGTTAGCCGAGGCGCCTGCGGAAGCGCAGGCGGGCGAGGCTGAGGATCACGATGCCCAGCCCGAGGAGCACCAGCGCCTGCGGCCACAGGACGGCAAACCCCACGCCCTTGAGGAATACCCCACGCAGGATCACGAGGTAGTGACGCAGCGGCACCAGGTAGGTGAGCGCCTGAAAGAAACGGGGCATGTTCTGGATCGGGAACGCGAAGCCGGACAGGAGCATCTGCGGCAGGATGAAGACGAACGCGGAGAGCATCATCGCCTGCTGCTGGGTCTGTGCGAGGGTCGAGATGAACAGACCGAGCCCCAGCGTGCAGAGCATGTAGGGAAGCGTGAGCAGGATGAGCGTCAGGAACGAGCCCCGCAGGGGAACCTTGAACCAGAACAGCACGACCGGAAGGACGGTGAAGACCTCGACCAGGCCGACGAGCGCGTAGGGGAAGAGCTTGCCGACGATGATGTGGCCTGGGGTCAGGGGTGTGACAAGGAGCTGCTCCATCGTGCCAAGCTCGGACTCCCGCACCACCGCCATCGCGGTGAGCATCATCGTCATGATCATGATGATTAGCCCCAACACGCCGGGCACCATGAAGTCCTTGCTCATCAGGTCCGGGTTGTAGAGGACGGTGGGACGCAGCTCGACCAGGGGTGTCGTGCCGGCGGCCAGCGAGACGCCCTGCAGGACAGTGGTGGCGTAGGCGAGACCGATCGTCCCGCTCATCGCGTCCGCGCCGTCGGCCACGAGCTGGATCGTTCCGGGGCGCCCGGCGTCGCGCTCGACCGTAAAGCCTGCCGGAATGGTCAGCACCACGCGCGCCTTGCCTGACTGCAGGAGTGGGTCGAACTGCTCCTGCGAGTCCACCTTCGCCGTGACTCGGAAGTACTTCGACGCGGTGAAGCGCTCGACCAGCTCGCGGCTCGCGGCCGTGCGGTCGAGGTCGCAGACGGCCAGCTCCACACGCTTGATGTCCGTGGTGGCCGCATACCCGAGGAGCGTGAGCTGGATGACCGGCGCGATGAAGAGGATGGGCAGGAGCTTGTGGTCGCGCCTGAGCTGCAGCAGCTCCTTCACGAAGATGTTGATCAGCGTCCGCACGATTGCCCTCGCTGCACCCGTTTCTCGATCCGTTGTCTCTTGTTTTCCCTGTGCCCTGTGCCCGGAGCCCTGTCTTCCATCACAGGCTCCTCACGGTCCGCACCGTGGCAATGCCAAGCACCACGGCGCCGTAGATGACCAGCCCGACGGCCTGGCTCCACCATACCTCGGGTCCCGCGCCCTTGAGCACGATCGCGCGCAGCGCCACCAGGAAGTAGCGCGCCGGCACGATGTAGGTGACGATCTGCAGGAACGACGGCATCGAGGAGATCGGGAAGATGAAGCCGGACAGGATGAACGTCGGCAGCATCGAGGAGAGCAGCCCGACCTGAAACGCCACCTGTTGCGTCTCCGCGATGGTGGAGACCAGCACGCCCCAGCCCAGGCTGACCGCCAGGAATAGGAGCGTCACGACCGCCAGCCAGAACAGCGAGCCGCGCACGTGCACGTCGAAGAGGATCCGTGCGGCCACGAGCGCGGCCGTCGCCGCCCCCGAGGCGAGGAGCAGGTAGGGCACGGTCTTCCCGATCAGCAGCTCAATGGCCACGAGGGGCGTGGCCCGCAGCGACTCCATGGTGCCGCGCTCTTTCTCGCGGACGACGGCCAGCGCCGTGGCGATCACCGAGGTCACCATCAGGATGAAGGCCAGCAGGCCGGGCACGAGGAAGCGAGCGGAGCTGAGATCGGGGTTGTACCAGACCAGGGGGACGGCGGCCACCGCGGCGTCGCGCGTGCTGGTGCGCACGATGGGTGAGACCGAGCCGACGATCTGGCGCGCGTAGCCCAGGATCGTGGTGGCGGTCTGCGAGTCGGAGCCGTCGAGCACGAACTGGAGCGAGGTCGTCCGCCGGGAGGCGAGGTCAGCGCCGTAGCCTGAGGGGATCACGAGCGCGGCCTGGATCCGTCCCGAGTTGAACAGTGGGTCGAGGGCGCGGGGGTCTCGGTTCTGGACCACGAGGTCGAAGTAGCCGCTGCGCAGGAAAGCCTGCGTGACGTCGCGAGCCACGCGCGTGCCGTCCTGGTCAACAACCGCGAAGCGGATGTGCTGGACGTCGAAGGAGAGCGCGTAACCGTAGATGAGCAGCATGACCATGGGCATGCCGAGCAGGGTGAGCGCCGTCCGGGGATCCCGCCGGAGCTGTAGCAGCTCCTTCACGGCGATCGCGAGGGTGCGCCGGAGCATCAGGCTGCCCTGCCTTGTGCGGCGGCAATCACACGGACGAAAACGTCCTCCAGGGAGGGCGAGATCTCGCGCACGGCGGCGTCGTCATAGCCGGCAGCGGCAAGGCCCGGCGCCAGGCTCGCGGCGACCTCGGGGCCGGTGAGCACCACGTGAAGTCGCTCTCCAAAGAGCGCGACCTCGGCGACGCCGGGCAGACCCTCCAGCCGAGTCATGGCCTGCGCTGGACGCCCGCACGTCACCTCTACGATCGTGCCGCGCGGGAAGACCCTCTTGAGGGCGGGCACGCTGTCGAGGGCGAGCAGCCTGCCCGCGTGCATGAGCGCCACCCGGTGGCAGCGTTCCGCCTCGTCCATGTAGTGCGTGGTCACGAAGACGGTCGTTCCGGCGGCGACCAGCTCGTCGATGAGGTCCCAGAAGCGTCGGCGGGCCTCCGGGTCCACACCTCCGGTGGGCTCGTCGAGGAACACGATCGGCGGCTCGTGGAGGAGGGCGGCGACGAGCGCGAGGCGCTGGCGGAAGCCCCCGGGGAGGTCGCGCACGAGCGTGTTGCGCCGCTCCGCGAGGCCGGCCGTCGCGATGGCCCACCCCTGACGCTCGGAGATCCTCGTGCCGAAGAGACCGTAGGCGCCACCCCAGAAGCGCAGGTTCTCGGCCACCGTCAGGTCGCCGTAGAGCGAGAAGCGCTGCGACATGTAGCCGATGCGGTGCTTGATCTCCTGGGCTTGCCTCGCGATATCGAGGCCGAGCACCGAGGCCGAGCCGGAGGACGGCGCGAGCAGCCCGCACAGCATGCGGATCGTGGTGGTCTTGCCGGCGCCGTTCGATCCCAGGAAGCCGAAGATCTCGCCCCGCTGGACCTCGAACGACACGCGGTCCACGGCCACGAAAGGCCCGAACGTGCGGGTCAGGTCCTTCGCCGCGACCACCGGTTGCGAGCCGCTCATTGGCCGGTTGCCCTTGCCAGCACGGCGGCGGCGATCCAGGAGCCGGCCCGTGCGTTCACCTGCTGCTGCTCGGCGGCGGCGAGCTGGGCCTGGGCGTCCAGGACGTCCACCATCGGGGCGAGTCCGGCGGCGTGGCGCTCCCGGGAGTCCTTCTCGCGCTCGACTCCGGCCGCGCGCGCGGCGTCGGCCGCCTCGACCGCCGCCAGCGCGCTCTCGAGGTAGCGGCGGTCGTTCTCGACCTCCAGCAGGATTCGCCTCGTCAGCTCGTCACGCTCCTGGCCGGCGGCGCGCTCGGTGAACTGCACGGTTGCGGTGTCGGCGCGTGCCTTCCCGCCGTCGAACAGCGTCCACGAGGCGAGCAGCCCGACGCTCCACGAGTCGTTCCACCGCGCCTGCTGCGGAAAGTAGCGCAGGTTGGGGAGACCGTAGTCGAACTGGGCGACGGCCCCGACGGAGGGCCGTGCGGGGGCGCCGGCCACCTGCTTGCGCGAGCGCAGGGCGGCGATCTGCGCCGCCGACGCGGCCAGCTCCGGACGCCTTGCCAGGGCGTCCCGCTGCAGCTCCTCGGTGGTGCCCGGAATGGAGGGGAGCGGGCCTGCGAGCGAGTCCGCGAGCTCGACCCGGTCCGCCGGGCCGATCTGAAGGAGCGAGCGCAGGATGGCGGCCGCGTTGCCGGCCGCGGTCTGGGCGATGATCAGCTGAACGTGCGCGGATGCCAACCGCTCCTTGGCGGCCAGCACGTCGGCTTTGACCGCCATGCCGGCGTCGAAGAGCGCCTGCGTGTCGGAGAGCAGCCTGTCCGCCCGCTCCTCCTGGGCGTGCGCCGCCTCGACGTTGGCCGCGGTGCGTATCGCTTCCCAGTAGGCGAGCCGGGCGTTCAGGCGGATTTCCGTGACCGTCTGCGTGCGCGTCGCGGCCGCGGCGTCGGCGTCGTGGCGCGTGGCGTCCCTCTGGCCGGTGATGGCCCCGCCGGAGTAGAGCGCCTGCTGCAGCCGCAGGTTGGTCCCGTAGGTGGTCGTGATGTCGGGGTTCAAGACGACCGGAGGCGCCAGCGGCCCGTTGATCGGCGCCGCGAACTCCGGCACCGAGCTGCGCTGGGCCACCGACGCGCCGACCGAGAGAGCGGGCAGCGTGGCCGCGTCGGCCGCCTTGATTGTTTCCTGCGTCGCGGCCAGGCGTGCGGCGACGGCCGCGGCGGCGTGCGAAACCTCCACGGCGCGCGCGGCCGCACCCTCCGCGTTCAGCTTGACCGTCTCCGCCCCGGCTGTGGAAGCCATGAGTGCGATAAGGGCTCCTGCCATGGCCGCCGTCCCTGCCGCCCGTGAAGACACTCGGGTGGGTGGGGGAACTGTGCCCTGCGCCCTGTGCCCTGTGCCCTGTCTTCTTTCGTTCATGCTGCCTCCCCGGTTGCGTGAGCGTCGGCGCGGGTCAGGTGGAGGAAGGTGTCCTCCAGGCCCGCGGGTATCACCCGCACCTCCTCGACGGCGGCCCCGGCCTCGTCCAGAGCGGTGCGGATGCGCTCGACGGCGCCCTCCGCGGCCGGGAGCCGCACGTGAAAGCGGGCCGCGAACGGCCGCACGTCCAGCGCCCCCGGCAGCCGGGCCAGGGCCTCCGCGACCAGCGTCCTGGGCTGGGCCGCCACCTCCACGATCACCCCCGGCATCAGCCCGCGCAGCTCCCGCGGCGGCGCGTCGGCGAGCACCCGGCCGCGGTGCATGAGGACCACGCGCGAGCAGCGCTCCGCCTCGTCCAGGTAGGGGGTCGCGATGACCAGCGTGAGCCCCTCGGCCACGAGGTCGGCGAGCAGCCGCCAGAACTCCCGTCGAGTGACTGGATCCACGCCTGTCGTGGGCTCGTCAAGGAGCAGGATCTCGGGCGAGTGCATCAGGCTGCAGGCGAGAGCGAGCTTCTGCCTCATGCCGCCGGAGAGGCGGTCGGCCTGCCGGTCGCGGAACTCCGCCAGCGCCACGCGTTCCAGCAGCATGTCGCGCCTGGCGCGCCATTTCTTGACGCCGAGCAGGAGCGCGAAGAACTGCACGTTCTCGTCCACGGTGAGGTCGCCGTAGAGGGCGAAGCGCTGCGCCAGGTAGCCCAGGCGGTGGTGAAGGGCCCGGCGGTGTCTCCAGGCGTCGCGGCCGAGTACCTCGACGGTCCCCGCGCTTGCGCGCTGCAAACCGGCGAACACGCGCAGCGACGAGGTCTTGCCCGCGCCGTCGGGGCCGATGAGGCCGATGACCTGGTCGCGGGGCACCTCGAGGTCGAGGCCTCGCACGGCCTCCACCTTGCCGTAGCGCACCACGAGGCCTTGGGCGGAGAGGACGGTCTCCTCCGGCATCAGGCCGCCCCTGTACTGACGAGGGGGTCCGGGGTCCGGGGTCCGGGGTCCGACGTGCCCGGCAAGCGCTCCGGCCGCATCATCGACGTCGTCCTAGCGGGGCCCGGAGCCCGGTCCCCGGTCCCCGTGAAGTACGCGTCGGCCGGCATGCCGGGCTTGAATACGCCCTCGGGGTTGTCGAGCCCCACCTTGATCCTGAAGACGAGCTTGGCGCGTTCTTCCGGCGTCTGCACGTTCTTGGGGGTGAACTCGGCGACCGGCGAGACGAACGTCACCTTGCCGGTGAAGTCTTCGTTGCGGCCGTCCACGCGCACCTTCGCGCTGTCGCTGAGGTGGATGCGCGAGAGCGACGGCTCGTCCACGTAGACGGTGAGCCAGGGGTGGCCGATGTCGGTGAGGACGTAAAGCAGGGCACCCGGGGGCAGGACCTCGCCCGGCTCGGTGGCCCGCGAGGTGATCACGCCGTCGCGCGGCGCCAGCACCGAGGCGTCGCTGATGCGCTGCTGGATGATCGTGATCGTCGCCTCGGCGGCCGCCTTGGCGGCGCGCGCCTGGTCGATCTCCTGCGGGCGCGGGCCGGCCTTCAGCTTGGCAACCTCGGCGCGGTCGGCGGCCACGATGCGATCCAGCATCGCCTGGCGGGTGCGGGCGTCGTCGCGGGCCTTGAGCGTCGCGGTGCCCCGGTCCGCCAGCCCCTCGAGGCGGTTGAGGTCCAGCGCCGCACCAGCGAGGTCCGCCTCCGCACGCGCCAGCTCGGCCTCGGCGCGCTGGATGTCCTCCGCCCTGGTGCCGGCGAGCAGCAGGCGCAAGCGGGCGTCGGCGCCCTCGAGCTCCGCCCGGGCGCGCGCCACGTCGTGCTCCGCGTCCGTCGTGTCGAGCCGCGCCACCACGTCGCCGGCCTTGACCCTGTCGCCCTCCCAGAAGGGGAGCGCCACGAGTGGCCCGCCGACCTTGGCGGCGAGGCGCACCTCAGTGGCCTCGATGTGGCCCGAGGCGTGGATGACCTGCCGGTCGGCGGAGTTGCTGCAGGCGAGCAGGGGGCCGGCGATGGCGCCGGCGGCCGCGAGGGTGCGAAGTGCGCTGCGCATCAGTTGCCTCCTGGATTCTCGTTCGTGGCGATCCCGTTGAGGGCGATGTCGACCATCTGCTCCGTGAGCGACTCGAGCTCGCCCGCCGTCTCGGGAAGGAGCGCGAGGACGGCCGAGAGGCGTTGCCGCATCCGGAGGGCGTTGGCCATGAACATCAGCGAGCCGACCAGCATGAGGTGGGCGACGAATGGGTCCACCCGCCTGAACGCGCCCCTGGTGAGGCCATCCTCGAGCACCCCCTTGGTCATGCCCATGATCTCCGCGATCATGGCCACGGCCTCGGGCGGGAGGTTCGGGCCGCCGGCCGCGATCTCGCGCAACATCAGCTGCGGCAGGTACCGGTGCTTCCCCACCGTGCGCGTGAACGCGCGGGGGATCGCGCGCAGGCGCTCGCTCGGATCGTCGAGCCCGCTCAGGGCCGAGCTCACGGCCTGCCTGATCCCGTCGACGTTGGAGTTCACGACCTCGGCGAAGAGCGCCGCCTTGTCGCCGACGTGGTAGTAGAGCATCGCCTTGTTGACGCCGGCCCGCCGGGCGATCTCGTCCACCCCGGCACCGCCGAAGCCGCGCTCGGCGAAGACCTCGGCGGCCGCTTCGAGAATCCTTTGCCGGACCTCGGAACCGTGCGCCACGGCCTCGGTGACCACCATGCAGACCTCCTAACTAAACAGTCGGTTCAACCGACAGGTTAGTTATAAGGCTTGTTGCGGGACCTGTCAAGAAAGCCGTCGATATGAACGGCACCCGCTCAGCCAAGTAATCGAAGTTCGAGTAACTTACTAAATCAGTCTCACCATTGGCCCGGCCCCGTAGAGGAAGGGCCGCGAATCAAAGGAACGCCCCGACTCACCCTGGGCCGTGCTGCTAGCCCGGATTATTCATGAGGGGCCGTAGCGAGAGCGCGGAGGTGGCTGTCATGGTGGGCGAGCTTCCGTTGCGGGGGGCTCGGCGCCGCTCCATCCACCGCCGGCGCCTCGGCCCCCCGGTCCCCCACCCTCGCGCGGCGGAGCCCCGCTCGCTCCGGGGCGAGGAGGGGAGCCGTACTCGTGCAGTACGGCGGCACCCTCCGAGCCCCGAGTACGCCCGCCAGGACGGCCAGATCCGCGCTCGCAGTAGGCTCCTTCGTGAATAGTCCGGGCTAAACTAGCGCCGCCATGGGCACCGCAGCGGAGCAGCTCGCGAACATCGGGCCGAACGGGCGCCGTGTGCGCCGGATCTTCGGGATCGTCATGCTGGTCGTCGGGCTGGCGGCTGTCGTGCTGGGACTTCCTGCCGGCACGCGCTGGTGGCTCGTTGCCGTCTTCGCGTGCTTCTGGCTCGGGTCGCTGGGAGTGCTGCAGGCGCGCGCCCACACCTGAGTGGCGCTGGCCGCACGCGGCGCGTGCGATCTCGACCTTGGTCCGCAGCCGGTAGCCGGTCCGGAGAAGGTCGCTGCGCTTCGCAGGACCGCCGCCGTCATCGTGATCCAGGCCACCCTCATCGCGGCCGTCGTGACGCTGATCGCAGCGGCCGTGCCGCTTCGCTGACGGCGAGGCGCACCGGGCCGGCCCCGCCGCTACGTCCGGCGGAGCGTGCGGTGGCGGTCGATCCAGTACCCCCAGGGGACGAACAGCCACATCCCGAGGGTGACCCACGCCACGATCTTCGGGGTGGGGGGCGGCGAGCCGGTGAGGTTTCCCACGTAGGCTGCGACGAGCAGGAACACCAGCGACCAGAGCGCCCAGTGCCCGATCCGGTCCTTCGCCCGTGTCGTGCGCAGGTAGAGCGCCACTCCCACGAGGAAGATCACGCCCTCAACGGCGACTGTACCGGCCACCGAATTCCAGAGCCCCAGACCGACCTTCGACCCTCCCGGGTAGAGGGGCATGTCCGGCCGGTGCGAGATCCAGTCCAGCACCCAGTGGCTCACCACTGCGAGGCCCACCACGAGCGCGCCCCGCCGGTTGCGCCGGAGCGCGAAGTAGACGAGCCCGAACAGGAGGCCCCAGCCGATGCCGGTGAGCAGGCTGTGCGTGAAGGGGTAGGCCACAAAGTCCAGGGGTGTGACCGCGGTGTTGCCGGGGTCGATGCGCACGCTCTCTAGGCCGAGCAGCAGGAACACGGGCCACAGCAGGTCCGCGAGCTGGGCCGCAATGAGCAGCGTCCCGAGCGACACCTGCGGCGCGGCCTTCTTTGCGCCGAAACCAACCCCAAAATGCCCGATGAACATGGGATCCTCCTCCTTCCCTGCTGCGGTTTTCTCCAACGACTCTAGCCCGGACTATTCACGAAGGTGTCTACTGCGAGCGCGGATCTGGCCGCCCTGGCGGGCGTACTCGGGACTCGGAGGGTGCCGCCGTACTGCACGAGTACGGCTCCCCTCCTCGCCCCGGAGCGAGCGGGGCTCCGCCGCGCGAGCGTGGGGGACGTGGGGCCGAGGCGCCGGTGGTGGATGGAGCGGCGCCGAGCCCCCCGCAACGGAAGCTCGCCCACCATGACAGCCACCTCCGCGCTCTCGCTACAACCCCTCATGAATAATCCGGGCTAGACGACCGCTTCTTCCTGGAAAAGCTCGAGCTGGCGGATCGTGCCCGGCACCAGGGTCGAGGCCGAGACGCCGAGGAGGCGCGCCTTGCGCCGGCCCGCCTCGGTGCGCCGGAGTAGGCCCTTGGCCACCCCGGCGATGCGGCCCGCGTCGGCGGTGGGGATCGCGCAGGTGTGCGACCGGGTCACCGTGGTGAAGTCCGGGTACCGGACCTTGACCGTGATCGTGCAGGCGGACAGCTCGCGCCTGGTGAGGCCGTCCGCCACCTCCTCGGCCATCGCCTCCAGTTGCTCGTCCATGGCCTCGAGGTGGGCCATGTCCTCGCGGTAGGTGTTCTCGGTTCCGAGGCTCTTGCGCTCGTGGTAGGGCTCGACCGGGCGCTCGTCGATGCCGCGTGCGTACTCGTAGAGCGTGCGCCCGTGGCTGCGAAAGCGGGCCAGGAATGCCTCGAGCGGACGCGCTCGCAGGTCGGCCACCGTAGCGATGCCCAGCGCGGCCAGCGCCCGCTCGGTGGCCGGCCCGACGCCGTGGAGGCGCCGGACGGGCAGCGGGTCGAGGAACGCCTGCACCCGCTGCGGCGGCACGACCTTCAGCCCGTCGGGCTTGCAGGCGTCCGACGCGATCTTGGCCACCAGGCAGTTCGGCCCGACGCCCACGGACACGGTGAGCCCGCGCTCCTCACGGACCCTGCGGCGGATCTCCCTGGCGACCGCCGTGGCCGTGCCGAAGGCGTTCAGGTGGTCCGTGACGTCCAGGTACGCCTCGTCCAGGGAGGCGGTTTCCACCTCGGGCGTGAACTCCCGGAAGATCGCGAAGATCCTGTCCGATTCGCGGCGGTAGCGGGGGAAGTCAGGCGACAGAAAGACCGCCTGCGGGCAGAGCCGCCTGGCCCGCGCGGCCGGCATCGCCGAGTGGATCCCGAAGCGGCGTGCCTTGTAGTTGGCCGAGGCGACAACGCCGCGCCCTTCGGGATCGCCCCCCCCACCACCGGCGTTCCGGCGAGAGAGGGATCGTCCCGCGTATGCACCGCGGCGTAGTAGCAGTCCATGTCGCAGTGCAGGATGCGCCGCACGCGCTCGCTGTCGGCCACCTAGCGGCCCGCCAGCATCCCCAGGACCTCCCAGCAGGCGAGCTGCACCTGGGAGAAGCCCAGCCACTGCGGCACGATGTAGCGCAGCTTGACTTCCTCGCTCCCGTGGGCGTCGGCCGGCAGCGGGGCGGCGTCCACGCCGTAGCGCCGGCACAGGCGCATCGCACGCGGCATGTGCCAGGCCGAGGTGATCAGGCCGACGCGGTGCCACCCCCGCTCGCCGATCAGCTTCTTGAGCGCCAACACCTCGTCGGTGGTGGTTTTCGGACCGACGAGCTGGACGATGCTCTCCGCGGGGATGCCGAGTTGCTCCCAGATGGCAGCGGTGGCGGCCGGGTAGCTCGTGAGGCGTCCGTCGGAAAGGCGCACGGGCGGCCCGGAGGTGAGCAGCAGCCGCGTCCGGCCGGCGCGGTAGACGCGCACCGCGTGCACCACACGGTCGCCCCCCTCGGCGAACCTGGCCTGGCCGTCGTCGTTGACGTCGATGCCGCCACCCAGCACCAGCACGGCGTCGAAGGGCTCTCGTCCCGGACCCTCGGCCGGGCCGTAGCCGCGCTGAAGCCAGCCGAGCATGGCGTTGCCGAGCCAGACGTTGCCGGCGAGGGTGTAGGCCACCCAGAGCGCAAGGGCCGCGGCCGCGAATCGAGGCTGGCGCCGTTGCCAGAGCGCCCATGCGAGGGCGAGCAAACCGAGCCACACGAGCCCGGCCGGCATGAGGCAGTGCGAGACGAACTTGCGCAGCTCGTACGGGCCCGGGGAGAACGCGGCCGCAAGGACAAGCAATGCGACCACGCCCAGCCACCCCAGCACCAAGCGCCCGCGCGGCAGGCTGGCGCGCCGCTGGAGGAGCGCAGCCCCAAGGGCCACCGCCAGGACGACCAGCGCCACCGTGATCATTCGTGAAGTCTAGCTCGCCCCGGCATGGCGCCCGCAGTCGCTCTTCGTAGTTGTTGCTTTTCCGGACCCCGGTGCCTGGTGCCTGGTTTTCTTGGAGCGGGCGGCGGCGACGGTCTGTCTACCGCAGGTCCTTCTTGAACTCCTTGATCCTCTCCTTGAGCTGGTCGGCGATCGGCCTCGTTGCGTCGTCCAGCTGACCCTGCAGTCGCTCGAGGTCCGCCTCGATGCGTTCCACCTCGCGGCGGGCCGCCTCCGCGTCGGCGGAGGTGTCCACGCCCGTGAGCCCGGCCGCTTGGCCGGCCGCCTGGAACTCCCTGCGCGCGTTGTCGAGACGCTGCTCCAGGCGTTGAAGCTGTTCTTCGGTTTTCGAGAGCGAGGAGGGGATGAGCGTGAGCTTTCCAGTGTGGACATAGTTGTACGCCAGCAGCGCCGCAATCGCGATCGCGACGACGAGAAGCAGGCCCTTCATGGTGCCCTCCGTTCCGGTGATTCCCCATCGAGCCTAGGTCCTGCCCGGCTGCCGCGTCAAGCGAACAAGTGAGACTGGTCTCAACTATGCCTGCCGGATCAGCCGTGCTCGCCGACATCGGTGAGCAGGTCGTAGTTGCCGATCCCGAGGGCCATCGGGCAGAGCAGGTTGTCTACCGGCACCATTGCCTCGGACCCGCTCTCCGTGACGTAGGCGGGGATGGAGTACTTGTAGTTGCCGCAGTAGTTGCGCACGACGTGCGGCTTCAGGTAGGACGGCGGCAGCTCCTCCCTCCGGCTCAGGAACGTGAGGCCGATGATGACCTCCACGATGTCCTCGCCCGCCTGCTTCGCGTCCGAGAGCGCCGAATCCTTGTCCTGCTCCGAGAACTGCACCGAGGCGCGGTCGTCAAACCTCAGCTTCGGGAACGGATGGGAGTGGAACGTCCCGAGGAACTGCAGGTTGGGAAACGCTTCCAGAAGGCCCTTGACCCTCTCCAGGTGCTTGTCGGAGACGACGACCCTGTCCACCTTCCGCACGCTCAGGATCTGCATCGGCACCGCGAGGGAGACGTTATAGACCGCCTGCTCCCCCTTCGTGGTGCGGTAGCCGAAGAGGACGCCGTACACCTCGCCCTCGGGAGAGGCGTCCTTTGGTTTTCGGCTTTTCTGGTACTTGGACGGGAACGCCTCAATGGCGGAGATGAGGATGCCAAGGAACGCCTCGTCGTTGATGTGGGTGATTGCGGACACCGCTGCCTGCCTTTCCGGGGTCCGGCGGCGGCCGCGGGCGCCTGTCGGCCCCGGAGAGCTCATTTTACCAGCAAATAAGTCCAAATTACAGATGAGTTTGGAAGGTGCGACGGCAGCCTCGCGCGGCACCCGGGGGCTTCCCGCCCTGGCAGGCGCACACTCGCCGGTTCGCCCGGCTGGAGCAGGACTTCAGGAACGGGCGGTTCCCGAGGGTCAGCTTGCTTTTCACCCGGCCGGGCCCAAGAATCGGCTCTCGGCATGAAGACTCTCGGGATAGACCTCGCCTCCGATCCGAAGAAGACCGGCTACTGCATGCTCGAGTGGGCCGGTGGAACGGCCGAGGTCCGGGAGCTGGGCGTCGGCGCGGATGACCACCGCCTTTTTGAGCTGCACGAGCGCTCCGACGTGACCGGGATCGACTGCCCGTTCGGCTGGCCGACGGCGCTCGTGGCGTTCCTGTGCAGCACCTCCAGGCCGACAGGCGAGTCGTTGCCGGCGTGGTCGGAGCAGTACCGGGACGACCTGCGGTTCCGCATTACCGACGTAAGGGTCCACAAGGTGACGGGGCGGTGGCCGTTGTCGGTTTCCTCGGGCCTCATCGCCGTCCCCGCCTTTCGGTGCCAGGGCCTGCTGACGATGATGGGGGTGACCGACCGCTCCGGGGACGGCCGGGTTTACGAGGTCTACCCCGCGGCGGCGCTCGAGCGGTGGGGGTTTCCGAGCACCGGGTACAAGAAGGGCAGGGGACGGACGCTGCGCGCGGAGCTGGTGGATCGGCTACTGACCAGGGCCGCCTGGCTGCGCCTCTCGGAGCAGCAGCGCGGGATGATGCTCGGGTCGGACGACGCCCTGGACGCGCTGGTCGCATCCCTCAACGCCCGCGCCGCGAAGCTCGGCCTCACCGTCAAGCCCGAGCCCGATCTCCGCCGGGAGGCAGCCCGCGAAGGATGGATCGCCATCCCCGACGAGGGCTCGCTCGAGCGCCTGGCCCGCGAGAAGGGTTGAGCGTGCTCGCGAGGTCTCGGGCTGCCCTGGCGCCGGTGCTCCCGCTCGTCCTCGCCGCTGCCCTGCCTGCGCTGGCCGGCGGCCCGCCTCCGGAGGTCTCGGCGCGCCTCGAGCGGTCCATCAAGTTCCTGGAGCCGGGCTCGTTCATCGGGAGCTACACCGCGACCACGCGCACCATCGTCAGCAAGCGCGACGGCAGCGCCCGCGAGGAGATGGTGCTGGTCCAGCGTGACACGGTCCTCCCGGACGGCGGCCACGAGAGGCAGCTGGTGAGGGCGACGAAGAACGGGAAGGACGTCACGGAGGAGCAGCGGAAGCGCTTCAAGACCGAGGTGAAGTCGCACGAGAAGACGAAGAAAGACGGCAAGGCCGAGAAGGCCGGCGAGAAGGAGTTCCAGCTGCCGTTCGAAGCCGGGAACGGGAAGCTCTTCACCTTCGGTGACCCTGTGCGCGACGGAGAGCTGCTGGTGCAGGCGTTCGACCCGGTCGCGGACCACCGGAAGGACACCGGAATGACCAGCGGCAAGCTTGCGTGGAACCCGGGAACCCTCGACCCAGCGTGGATCGAGTTCACCTTCGCAACGATGCCGACCGGGCTTTCCGAGGTCCTCTTCCGCTTCGAGTTCGCCCGTGCCGGCGACGAGGTCGTGTTGCGGCGCATGGTGACCTCCGGCGTTGGCGGGATCCTCTGGATCAAGCGGCGGTTTTCGGCCGAGGTGGAGTTCTCCGACGTCGTCCGTGCGCAGGCTTCGCAGACGATGCCGACGGGGACGCCTGCCGCCCCGCCGCCGTCCTGAGAGGACGCGCTCGCTCTGCGCGGCATCAGCCGACGGAGATGCCGATGAGGTGGCCGATGCCGTAGGTGACGCCGGCGGCGGCCATCCCGATGAGGAGCTGCCGTAACCCGGAGTAGAGGACGCCGCGGCCGGTCAGCAGCGTGATCGCCGCCCCTATCGCGAACAGCGCGAGGCCGCTCGCGGCCAGGCTTGTGACGATGGCGGCCGTCCCGGACAGGAACACGAACGGGGCGGCGGGTGCGATGGCGCCCACGAGGAAAAGGAAGAACGACGTGACGGCGGCCTCCCAGGCGGAGCCCCCCAGCTCCTTGGGGTCGATCCCTAACTCCTCGCGCGTCAACGTGTCCAGGACGTTCTCCCTGTCTTCCATCAGCTTGGCGGCGAGCGTGTCGGCCTCGTCCCTCTCGAGCCCCTTGGCCTGGTAGATAAGCGAGAGCTCTTCCTGCTCCTCCTCGGGGGCCTCCCGCAGCTCGTCGGCCTCGATGGTGATCTGACGCTGGGCAAGCTCGCGCGCGCTCTGCACCGAGAGCCACTCGCCCATGGCCATGGCGCAAGCACCCGCAAGCGTGCCGGCCAGACCGGCGACCAGGATCGCCTGGTTGGAGGAGTGGGCGCCCGCCACACCCATCACAAGGCTGAGGACCGAGACCAGGCCGTCGTTGGCACCGAGCACGGCGGCGCGCAGCGCGTTGCCCCCGACCGCACGATGCCGGCCCTCCAGGCGCGCCAGAAGGCCTCCCTCCATGCCGGAGGCGGGACCGCGCGAGATCATGGACAGCAGGCGTGCGTGTGAGTTCTCCACGGCCGGGAGCTTGGCCGCCAGGGCCTCGGGCTGGTCGTCGTAGGAGTTGCGCCCGGCCTGCTCCTTCATGGCGAGGGTAGGGATGATGGACTGCGTTCCGAAGCGTCTCGCGAGCCAGACGATCGCCCGCGATCGGAAACTCGAGCGACGGCGCGGCACCCTCGCACCGGCGTCGCGCAGCTTGCCCTCCCAGAAGGCGATGTGCGCCTCCTCGGCTTCCGCCAGCCGCCGGTAAACCTCGGCGAGTTTTTCGGCCGGCTCGATCTCGGCCAGCGCGCGGTAGATGGCGGCGCTGTCGATCTCCTCCTGCCAGAAGTTCCGGAAACGCGCTGTATCGGATCGCGTGACCATGTAATCACCGCCCTTTCCGGCCCGGAATCCGGATCGCGGGGAACGCCCAGGCATGTGAGGCCTCGCGCAGGGTGCTGCCACCCTCAGAGGACTCGTCGCGGCTCCCCGATGCGCGGGGCGCCGTCTCAGGCCTGGCGGGCGCGCAGGTTCGTCATGCCCGTGGCGGCCAGTACGACCCCGATGACCATGCCGAGCATCTGCTTCCACCCGATTCCGGGGGACCCGCCGATCCCGAGGGAGTCGGCAGCGGCCGAGACCAGGAAGAGCAGGACGCCAACCACCAGGAGAACCACTCCGACCGTTTTCCTCGACATGCCAGCCCTCCGTCCCGCCGGGTCCGATTCCTGTTCCTTGTGCGCCACCATTCTAGCCCGGAGGCGCGGAGAAGTGATCGACCAGGCGGCGGGCGATCTCCTCCGGCAGCTCCTCGTGGAGCCAGTGCGTGGCTTTCGGGTAGCGGATCAGGTCGCCGCTTTCCAGAAACGCGAGGCTCTCCTCGGCCAACTCCACCCCCAGGGCGGCGTCACGCTCGCCCCAGAGGATGACCGTGGGCACACGCACCCGGCCCGCCACGGGCCGGCGCCGACCGGCGAGCATCGCCCGTCCCAGCGCGCGGTACCAGCCGATGCTGGCCGCGAGTGCTCCCGGCCGCGCCCACGCCTCACGGTAGCGTTGCAGGTCCTCGTCGGAGAACGTCCCCTTCCGGGAGCTGGCCCCCATCAGCCAGCGCAGTCGCGCAAAGTCTCTGCGGGAGAGCGACCACTCGGGCAGGCGCGGGAGCTGAAAGAAAAAGATGTACCAGCTCCTCCGGATCTGGCGGATGTTGCGGCCGCCCAGGGCGCGCGTCATCACGGCCGGGTGCGGGACGTTGAGGATCGCGAGGCGCTCGACCCGCTCGGGGTGCCGCGCCGCGATCGCCCAGGCCACGGCCGCGCCCCAATCGTGGCCCGCGAGAAAGCAGCGCTCCCGCCCGCACGCCCGCACGAGGTTCAGCACGTCACCAGCAAGGGTGGCGATGTCGTACGGGGGGGTCTTGTCGGTGAGGTTGTAGCCGCGCTGGTCGGGCGCCACCACGCGGTAGCCGGCCTGCGCGAGCGCTCCGATCTGGTGGCGCCAGGAGTACCAGAACTCGGGGAAGCCGTGAAGGAGGATGACGAGGGGGCCGTCGGGCGGGCCCGCCACGGCGGCGTGCATTTTCAGGCCGGGAAGGCCGAACCACCCTGTCGTGAAACCGATGTGTTCGGGCAGGGGAGCCGGGTCCGGGAGCATGTCGGCTGCCAGGGTAGCGCGTCCCGATCGGGCGTGGCGGGGGGTATGCTTGCGGCCCGGAAACGGAGGCGCGGCGATGGCTTTCGGCAAGGCTGAGTGCGAGAGGTGCCGCAGGGACTTCCCTTCGCTCTCGCGGACACTCGACGGGCGCCCGCTGGCGTACCTGGACGGCCCCGCTGGGTCGCAGGTGCCGGAGAAGGTGATCGAGGCGGTTGCCGCCTACTACCGCACGTGCAACGCCAACACGCATGGGGCGTTCGTAACCTCGCGGGAGTCGGACGAGGTCGTGCGAGGTGCGAGGGAGGCGGCAGCCGCGTTCCTGGGCGCCCCGAGCTGGCGGGAGATCTCGTTCGGCGCCAACATGACAACCCTGAATTTCTCGTTGAGCCAGGCTCTGGTGCGCGAGATGAAGCCCGGCGACGAGATCGTCATCACGGAGCTGGACCACGAGGCCAACCGCGGCCCGTGGCTGAACCTGCGCGAGAGGGGGATAGTCGTGCGCGAGGTGGCGCTGCAGCGCGACGGGACGCTCGACGTCGAGGACTTCCGGCGCAAGGTCACCGGGCGCACACGGTTGGTGGCGGTCGGCTACGCCTCCAACGCCCTCGGCACGGTCAACGACGCGCCGCTCGCGCGCGAGCTCTCCCGCGCGGTGGGCGCCTGGCTCCTCGTGGACGCGGTGCACTACGCGCCGCATTTCCCGCTCGACGTGTCCGCTCTCGACCCCGACTTCCTCCTCTGCTCGGCGTACAAGTTCTACGGGCCGCACGTGGGGATCCTCTACTCCCGCTCGGGAGTGCTGGAACGTCTACGAACCGACAAGCTCCGCACCCAGGAGGACGCCGCGCCGTACCGCATCGAGACTGGCACCCTCAACCACGCGGCCATCGCCGGCGTGAAGGCGGCCATCGAGTACATCGCCTCGTGGGGGGAGGGGAGTCCGCTGCGCGCGCGCCTGGTCTCTGCGATGGAGGCCATCCACGCGCACGAGCACGCCCTCGCGAGCTTTTGCCGGGACAACGTGAGGAGGCTGCCGGGCGTAACCGCGTGGGGACCGGACTTCTCGACGATGCGCCGGGCGCCGACCGTCTCAATCACGATCGCCGGCGTCCGGCCCTCGGATGCCGCGAGGAGCCTGGGCGAGAAGGGGCTGCTGGTCTGGGATGGGGACTTCTACGCCGCGCGGGCGATGGAGGTGTTGGGTCTGGCTGAGCGGGGCGGCGTGCTGCGCACCGGAATCCTCATGTACAACACGCGGGAGGAGATCGAGCGGCTCCTCGAAGCGGTCGCCGCCATCGCCGAGCGCTGAGGTGCGGGAAGACGGGAATGCCCCTGTTCATCGTCGGTTTCGGCAACGTCGGCCGGAAGCTTTTATGCCAGTTCCACACCCATAGGAGAGCATTGCAGTCATCCCGAGTCCTGCCGCAGGCAGGACGAGGGATCCGGCAGGGGACTTTCGGATCGGGGTTTTCCCCCACCCAGGTTCCTCGCGAGACCGTATGATTGGTGCTAACTGGTCGGCTCCCGAGGCCTGGAGGTACTGATGCGACGTCGCCTCGTCAAGCGCTTTCACACCCCCGGGACCTCGCCCGGCACGCTGGCGCCACCGGTGGAGAGCGCCGCCGGGCCGGCGCGCCTGTCCCTGATCACCTATACCGGCGAGCGCGTCGTCGAGCACCGCCTCACGGCGCTGTCCGAGGTGGCCTCTCTGATTCCGGCCGGGGAGCATGCGTGGCTGCGGATCGTCGGCCACCAGACCTCGGCGCTCGGCGAGCTTGCCGACCGGTTCGGCGTGCACCCGCTGGTACTGGAGGACGTGGTCAACGTCGGACAGCGCCCCAAGGTTGAGGATTACGGCACGTACCTGTTCGTGGTGCTCGACTTGCTGCGCTGGAACGGTGCCCAAGAGCTTCAGGAGGAGCAGGTGAGCCTGCTCCTCTTCGAGAACCTGCTGATCTCGATCCAGGAGCGCAACAGCGATCTCTTCAAGCTCGTCGAGGAGCGCCTGCGGGCACAGCGCAGCAAGATGCGGCTGCAGGGGGTGGACTACCTGGCCTACGCGCTCATCGACGCCGGCGTGGACCATTTCTTCCCGACCTTGGAGCGGGTGGGGGAGCAGATCGACGAGGTGGAGGACGTGCTGCTCGAGAAGCCTGGCCGGGGGACGTTCGAGCACCTGCACCGGATCAAGCGTGATCTCCTGCGCCTGCGCAAGGCCAGCTGGCCATTGCGCGAGATGGTCGGGGCGATGTCGCGCACCGATTCCACGCTCGTGCGCGAGGGAACTCGCGTGTGGCTGCGCGACGTCTACGACCACGCGGTTCAGATCATCGACATCATCGAGACGTTCCGTGAGATGACGGCCGAGCTCGCGGACCTGTACCTCTCCAGTGTCTCCAACCGCATGAACGAGATCATGAAGGTGCTCACCGTCATTGCGACGATCTTCATGCCGCTCACCTTCATCGTCGGGGTATACGGCATGAATTTCCGGAACATGCCGGAGCTCTCGTGGGCGTGGGGCTACCCGATCGTCTGGGTGGTGATGGTGCTGATCGGCGCCGGGATGGTCTGGATGTTCAAGCGGCGCGGCTGGCTCTGAGAGACAGGGGTCCGGGCACAGGGTTCAGGGCTCCGGGACGACATCCCCGGAGCACCCGAAGACGAGGGGGCAGTGCCGGAACCCGGTTCCCGGACCCGCTGTCATTGCCTAGAAAATCCCGCCCGCCCAAAGCGTCATCCCGAGGAGCGAAGCTGCCTGCGGCAGGACTCGGGATGACATTTTTCGAGATCTTTCATGGTCCAGGGTGTGGCAACAGCACATGGAGACTCTGAGGGCGCGCAGCGCCCAAAGAATCTCCCCAAGTCTTGAAGCTGGGTGCCGTGGCGGTGCAGGGTTGGGGAGACCCTTCGTCGGCCCGCCATCAGCGGGCCTCCTCAGGATGACTCCGATCCGCCAGGCGCGGATCGGAGTCAGTCCAGCTTGAACCCGGCGAGGACGGTGACCTGCCACTCCGACGGCTTGCCGTCACGGATCGCGCCCCGGACCTCCTTGACCTCGAACCAGGACAGCCCCCGCAGGCTCTCCGAGGCCTTCGCGATCGCGTTCGCCACGGCCTTTTCGACGCTCTCGGCGGAGCACCCCACCAACTCGATCTTCTTGTAGACCTTGTCGCTCATCCTGACCTCCGGGTGCATGGGCACCGTGCGGCACATTGTCCTGAGTCCGAGCCCAACTTGCAACGGGCCCGGATGCCGTCCCGGGGGAGATTGCGCTATAGTCCGATCAACAAAGGGAATCAAGATCCAGGAAAAAACGTCTAGGAACGACAAGGAGGGAACGAACATGGCAGCCGCTACACCCCCTGTGACGCCACCGCCTGCGCCGCCGGCAAAGAAGGGCACCAGTCCCCTGGTGTGGATCCTCGCCGGATGCGGAGGGCTCGTCGTGATCGCTCTGCTGGTGATCCTCGTCGGCGGCTACTTCGTCGCCCACAAGGTCAAGGGCTACGCGGACATGGCCAAGAAAAACCCCGCGATGGCCGCCGCCAAGCTGGCGGTCTCCTTCAACCCGGATCTCGAGATCGTGTCCGAGGACGACGACAAGGGCACCCTCACAATCCGCGACAAGAAGACCGGTGAAGAGATCACCATGAACGCGGAGGACATCAAGAAGGGTCGCCTCACCTTCAAGAACAAGAAGGGTGAGCAGGTGACCCTCGAAGGGAGCACCGAGAAGGGCAAGGAAGGGTTCAGTGTCAAGACCGGGAAGGGAACCATGGCCTTCGGCAATGCGGAAGGGGAGACGCCGCCCTCCTGGGTTCCGTCCTACCCCGGTGCCAAGCCGATGGCCTCGACGCGCCAGAAGACCGAGGAAGGCGTCCAGGGGACGTTTTCGTTCCACACTGGCGACTCCCGCGAAAAGGTGCTGGCCTTCTTCGAGAAGGAGCTGAAGACGGCCGGCTTTGAGGTCGAGCGGGCCGGCCAGGGGGGCATGTCCAACCTGAGCGCGAAGAGCGGCGACGGCAAGAACAAGGTCAACGTCGTCGTCCTCGCCGTGTCCGAAGGCGGGACCCAGGTGACGGTGGAGTACGAGTCGACCTGACGGCCCACGCTCCTGGCACTCGAAACCGCGCATCGAATCGGGGCCGGCGCCCGACGCCGGCCCCTTCTTCTTTCGTGGCCTCGTCAGTGCAACAGGGTCGCCACGACGGCGATGGCGGCCATCCCGCACGCCGTGGCGAACACGTCGCGTTTGCGGCAGACGGGGACCGTGACGGCAGGGATCAGGTCGCTTGCCCCCAGATACAGGAAGAAGCCGGCCATCACGAGCAGCAGGCCGCCGACCTGACCCTCGCGGAAGGTCAGCCCCAAGCCTGCCGCAAACCCCACGAGCAACGAGACTGCGTTGGCAACCAGCAGGCGCACCGCCTGCGCGCGCCGGTGATGGTGGGCGAGCACGAGGGACACCGTGGTGAGGCCGTCGGCGAACTTGTGGGCCGATAGCGCCATCCCCACCGCCACGGCGGTCGCGGGTGACTCGCGCAGCGCCCCCGCCAGCGCCAGCCCGTCCACCGCGGAGTGCACCAGCAGGCCGATTGCACCGTGCATGGCCAGCGGGGCGTGCTCGTGCTCTTCGGGCGGGCACTCCGCGTCCATGCGGTGGGAGTGCGGGTGCAGCACGTGCAGCTTGTCGAGGAGCATGGTGGCGACGAAGGCCCCCAGCACCAGAAGCAGCTTGGAGTGAGCATTGCCCCCCATGCCCTCGATCCCCGCCGGGATCAGCTCGAGCAGCGCGAGCCCGACCAGCGTCCCGGCCGAAAACGACAGGAAGATGCGCGCATGGCGCTCGAAGCGCAGCGGCACCGAACCCCCGGCCAGTGTGGACGCGACCACGGCCAGCAGCAGCGCGCTCCCGAGCAGAACGCTCATGGTCGCATTCTAGCCCGGACTCTTTGCGAAGGAGCCTACTGCGAGCGCGGATCTGGCCGCCCTGGCGGGCGCCCACCATGACAGCGACCTCGGCGCTCCCGCTACGGCCCTTCACGAACAACCCGGGCTGGGCTCGCGGCGGCCATGGGTACAATCGGGATGTGGCGGAAGCGGTCCGTCTGGACGTCTGGCTCGACGTCGCGTGCCTGGCCAGGACGCGGTCGCAGGCAAAGGAGCTATGCGATGGCGGCAAGGTCGAGGTGGGCGGCGCGCGCGCCAAGGCGCATCGTCTCGTCCGGCCCGGGGACCGCGTCCACGTCACGCTCGGGCCGGGTTCCCGGCGTGAGGTCGTCGTGCGGGAGGTGATCGAGACCCACGTGCCGAAGGCGCGTGCCCGCGAGCTGTACGAGGACGTAACGCCGCCGCCGAGCCCGGAGGAGCTGGAGATGCGCCGCATCGAGCGATTCGCGCCGCCGCCGGCGCCGCCGCGCGGCAGCGGTCGGCCCGAGAAGCGCGCGCGTCGCCAGATCGACCGCTTCCGTGGCCGGTGACGCAGGTGCGCCGTGTTAGCCTCGATTAGCCCGGATTATTCATGAGGGGCCGTCGCGAGAGCGCGGAGGTGGCTGCCATGGTGGGCGCACGTAGGGGCGAGGAGGGGAGCCGTACTCGTGCAGTACGGCGGCACCCTCCGAGCCCCGAGTACGCCCGCCAGGGCGGCCAGATCGGCGCTCGCAGTAGGCTCCTTCGTGAATAGTCCGGGCTAGGGAGAACCAAGCGTTGGCGTTCCAGCTCGTGCTCGCCATCTTCCTCGTCTCCGGAGGCCTGGCGCTCGGCTATCAGGTCCTTTGGAGCAAGTACCTCCTGGACTTCATCGGCGTCAGCGCCTACTCGTACGCGATCGTGCTGGGGGCTTTCATGGGCGGCCTCGGCATCGGGAGCTGGCTGTTCGGGCGCTGGATCGACCGCGCCCGCTCGCCGCTGCGGGCCTACGCCTACATGGAGCTGGGGGTGGGCCTCTACGGTGCGTTCTACCTGACGCTCTCGCGCTGGGCGGCCGACGCGTACGCACGCTGGGTCGTATTCACCCCCGACCACGCCGGGGCAGGGACCGGCGTTTGGGCCAAGGTGGCCGTGGCCGGCCTCCTCCTGCTGCCGCCCACGATCCTGATGGGGGGCACGTTCCCGGCGTTGCTGCGCCACGTCACGGTGCGCTTCACCCTGGTCGGGAGGCGTGCCTCGCAGCTCTACGCGCTCAACGCGGCCGGTGCCGTGTTCGGCTCGCTGGCGATGGCTTTCGTGATGATGCCTGTGCTCGGTATGGCGGCGAGCCTGCGGGTGCTGGCGATCGGCAACGCGGCGATCGCGTTGCTGGCGCTGGCGCTGGCGCTGGCGAAGGCCGGCGGCAGATCCGGTGCGCCGTTCGCGCCCCAGAGCGAGGAGCCGGGACGCCCGCTCCGAACGCAGGCGCTCGCGCCATGGCAGGTGCGGCTGGGGCTCGGGCTGATTTGCTTCGAGGGTTTCGTGGCGTTCCTTTACGAGATCGCGTGGACCCGCTATTTCGGCCTGGTGCTCGGGTCGAGCACCTATTCGTTCGCGCTCATGCTCGGGGCATTCATCACGGGCATCGCCCTGGGGAGCGCCATCCTCGCGAGCATCGACGAGAGGATCGCCAGCCCGATGGTCTTCTTCGGCTGGACGCAGCTCGCCGCAGGGGTCCTCACCGTGTTGCCGATCCCGCTCTACCCCTACGTGCCCTGGTTATTCAAGCACGTCTCGGCGCTCTTCTCGGCGAGCGAGGGCGCCTTCTACCTCTCCGAGCTGTCCAAGCTGGTGGTGTGTTTCCTCGTGATGGTGCCGCCCACGGTCTTCATCGGGATGAGCCTGCCGCTGGTCGTGCGGGGGTTGGGACGCGGCGCCGACACCCTCGGGTGCGACAGCGGCATGGTGTACGCCTGGAACACATGGGGAAACCTCGCCGGCGCATTGCTCGGAGGCCTGCTGCTGCTGCCGGTGGCGGGGACCGAGAACCTCCTGCGCGGCGCCGCACTGGCCAACGGCGCGCTGGCGGTGGTGCTGATCGCCGCGTTCTCGCCGGCGGGACGATGGCGCCTGGCCGCGCTCGCCGGGACCGGCGTGGCGGCGCTTGCGCTTCTCCCGAGCGTCTGGGACCAGCGCTGGTTCACGATCTCGCCGTTCCGGCGCAGCGACGCCCCGTCGAGCCTTCAGTCGGCGCGAGCCGTGCTGGCCCAGAGGCGGACCCTGTTCGTGCGGGACGATCCAGCGGCGCATCTGATGGTGACCGAATACCGGGACGCTCCGATCCCGTACCTGGCGCTGGCGGTGAGCGGGAAGGTGGACGCCACCTCCGGGTGGGACATGCCAACGCAGGCGCTCTCCGCCCACATCCCGCTGCTGCTGCATCCGCGTCCGAAGAACGTGCTCGTCATCGGGCTCGCAAGCGGCGTGACCGCCGGCTCCGCGTTGGCCTACGACGTGGATCGCGTGGACGTGGTGGAAATCGTGAAAGCCATGCCGGTGGCCACACGGCTCTTCGCCGGCGTCAACGGCGACCCGTTCCGGGACCCGCGCTTCCACCTGATCGTTGATGACGCCCGCTCCTACATCGCATACGCGGGGCAGCGCTACGACGTGGTCATCTCGGAGCCCTCCAACCCCTGGATGGCCGGGACGGGATCGCTGTTCTCGCGCGATTTCTACCGCAAGGCGCTGCGCGTGCTGCAGCCCGACGGAATCTACCTGCAGTGGGTGCAAGGGTACGAGATCGGAGACGAGACCCTGGCGGTCGTCATGCGGAGCTTCCGGGAGGCGTTCCCCTTCGTCTACGGCTTCCAGGGTGTCTCCCGCGACATCCTGCTGATCGGCGCGCGCCGGCCGCTCGCACCCGACCTCTCCGAGATGACCGCGCGTCTGCGGCGGTCCGGAGTGGCACACCAGCTCTCGGCCCTCGGGCTCGGCGCGCCGGCGGCGGTGCTGATGCTGCAGCGCTTCTCGCCCGCCACCGTGGACGTCATGGCCTCGTTCACCGATCGCGAGAACACCGACGACAATCACTTCCTGGAGTACCGCGCGCCCAAGGACCTCTTCCGGGACCTCTGGGCCTCGATGCTCGATACGCTCGACGAGCGGCTGGTGGCCTCCCCTGCGCTGCTCTGGGGGCAGCTCCCGGCCCAGAACCGAAACGCCGACCTTGCCCCTTCGCTGGCGGGCACCCTCGCCGACCCGAGGCTCAAGGTCCCGCAGGTGACCGCTGCCTTCGCCGGTGCCGCCATGTTCCTGCTCAGGGGCTTTGCGCCGCCCGGTGCGGCGGGAGCAGGCGCGCTCGAGACCCTTGAGCCGACGCCGCAACGGCTCGCCGGCTATCTGGCCGCCATGGTGCGGACGGGGCGAGTGGGCGAGGCCGCGAAGACGCTCACGGCCTACGAGCCGGCTATCCTCTGGAGCGCCGCGTTGTCTCCGGAGGCGGACCGGTTCTGGACGGAACAGGCGCGCGGCTGGGCCACGGCGACCCAAGCAAGCAGGGATGGCGTGACCTTCGGGGGATTCTGGGTCGATCTCCTGGTGGCCGGGCGCCGGACCGATCTGGCAATCCGGGAGCTGACCGGGTGGCTGGAGTCGCCTTCGCCGCCGAGCCCGGACTGGGCGATCCTGCGGGCCTGCCGCATCGACCGTGGCGCCCTTTGTGACAGGGCGATCGCGCTCGTCCTGGCGCGTGGCCGCAACCCGGTGGCGGAGAACCTGCGGGCGCTGCGGGCGGCCAGCCGTCCGCCGGGCTAGGAGCCTGTCCGAGTAATACTCCGGCTGCGAATCCCGATGGTATCCGGCTGGCTGTATCAGCCGTCGCGAAAAGTCCTCGACGTAGCTCTGGCTACGCCTCCCGGCTTTTCGCTCGGCTTCCTTGCCATCCGGCGCCCTCGGAATTCTCGCTTTCGTCGTTTACTCGGCCAGGCTCCTAGCGTCTTGCGGTGCCGGCGCGGGAGGCAAACCAGTCGGCGGTCTTCTTCAGCCCTTCCTCCAGCGGGGTCTCGACGCGTACGCCAAGCTCGCGGGCGATCGCCGCGGAGGTGATGCACGAGCGGCGCTGTTCGCCGGGTTTGGCCGGCCCGTGCCTGGCGGGCCGCGTCACGCCGACCTCGCCCGCGAGCCGTGTGTGCAGCTCGACGACGGTGGTCTCGTGGCCCGTCCCGACGTTGTAGATCGCAAACCCCGGCCTCTTGATGGCCGCGAGGTTGGCGGCCACGATGTCGGCCACGTATGTGTAGTCCCGCGTCTGCAGGCCGTCCCCGTTGATCACCGCATCCTGGCCGGAGAGCAGACGGTCGAGGAATATCGCGACCACGCCGGCCTCGCCGTGAGGGTTCTGGCGGGGGCCGTACACGTTGGCGTAGCGGAGGGCGATCGCGTCCAGGCCGTACTCCTTGTGGAAGAAGTAGAGGTAGCGCTCGACCGACAGCTTGGCGACACCGTACGGTGAGAGGGGCCGCGCGGGGTGCCCCTCGTCGGCCGGGAAGTAGTCCTGCTCGCCGTACATCGCCCCGCCGGTCGAGGCGAAGATCACCTGCCTGAGGGCGGCACGCCGGCCGGCCTCCAGCAGGTTGACCGTGCCAATGATGTTGACGCTGGCATCGTGGACGGGATCGGCCACCGAACGCCGCACGTCCATCTGGGCAGCGTGGTGGACGAGCACCTCTACCGCGGCGTCGCGCAGCAGTGCGGCGGCCTCGGCCGACCGGATGTCGAGCTCGTAGAACTGGGCGCCGGACGGCACGTTCTCCTTGCGCCCCGACGAGAGGTCGTCAACAATCAGGACCCGATGGCCCCGGGCGAGCAGCGCCTCGGCCAGGTGGGAGCCGATGAAACCTGCGCCTCCGGTGACACAGACGGTGCGAGAACTCATGGCGAAGCCCCTCTCCAGCCGGGCGCTGGCGACGCTCGCGCCGCTGGAGAAGGAATTCTACCAGCGTCCCACGCGCACCGTGGCGCGCGACCTGCTCGGGAAGCTGCTGGTCAGGAGACTGCCGGAGGGGCCGGTGGCGGTGCGCCTCATCGAGGTGGAGGCCTACTTGGGGGTGGCCGACCCTGCGGCCCACACGTTCGGCGGCCGCCGCACCCGCCGCAACGAATCCATGTGGGGGCACGGCGGGCACCTCTACGTCTACTTCACCTACGGCATGCACTTCTGCTGCAACGTCGTCACACGTGGCCCCGGGCAGCCCGAGGCGGTGTTGCTGCGCGGGGCGGTTCCGGTGGCCGGGGCGGCGGCGATCATGACGAGGCGCGGGGGGCGCGGGGACCTGGACGGCCCGGCGAAGCTCTGCCAGGGGCTTGGCATTGACAGGGCGCTCGACGGCGCCGACCTCACGACGGGCGCCGAGGTCTGGCTGGTCTCTGACGGGGTCTCGTGCCGGGACGCCTGGGTCCGGCGCCTGCCGCGGGTCGGCGTGGCCTATGCGGGCGAGGCGGCGGAGTGGCCGCTGCGCCTGCTTCTCGACCTGGGTGCGCCGGCTGCCGGGCGCGGTGGCGGCGCCGCAGATGCTCGAGGGCGAGCGCGAAATCGCGCGGCGGCCCGACCCTGAACTCCAGGCGCTCACCGGTACCGGGGTGGACGAAGCCGAGCAACGCCGCATGGAGCGCCGGGCGTCCGACGCTGAACGGATCGCTCGCTGGATCGCCGTACACCTCGTCCCCGAGTACCGCGTGGCCCAGGTACGAGAGGTGGATCCGTACCTGGTGGGTGCGCCCGGTGCCGAGCTCCGCCTCCACGAGCGTCACCGGGCCCAGCTTCTCGATCGGCCGCACGGTCGTCTGGGCCGGGCGCCCGCCCTGGCCGGGCGCGAGCGCCGCTCGACGGGCGCCGGGCCGCGGGCGGCCGATGCCGCGGGCCACGAAAACCTCGCCCGTCAGCTCCCCGCGGACGAGCGCGAGGTAGCGGCGTTCCACGGTGTGGGCGCGGAACTGGCGCTGGAGGTGCTCGGCCGCGGCATGTGAGAGCGCGAGCACGAGAACGCCCGAGGTGCCGCGGTCCAGCCGGTGCACCACGAGGGCGCGGGAATGGCGGCCCGCGCGCTGCAACTCGGCGGCGGCACGGGAGAGGACGGTGTCCTGCTCGCCCTCGGTCGTGGGGTGCACCAGCAGGCCGGCAGGCTTGTTGATCACCAGCACGTCGGCATCGCGATGAAGCACCTCGAGGGGTGGCGTCCTTGGCGTCCGCGCGAGCCTCGGGAGATTCGGCCTGTGCTCGATCACGTCGTCCGGACCCACCGGCGCCCCGGGGTCGATTGTCACAACGCCGTTGAGGAGGACGTGCCCGATGAGCACCTCGCGCTTGGCGTGCGAGAAGGACGTGCCCAGCAGCTCCTGCGCCGCCCGGCCGAGCCGTCGTGTCGGCTGCTCCACCGCGTGAGCGTAGCACCGCTTGCAGGCCGGCTGTGGACAGCGCCGCGCCTCCCGGGGTAGGGTGAAGGCGATGGGTGTCGGGAGCGCCGCGCCAGGAGAGGTCGCGACCCTGCTCGTCCGGGCGGTGCGGGCCGGGCTCTCGGTGAGTTGGGTTGGGCTGGCGGTGCGGGAGGGTGGGGGCGGCCTGTGCTGGTGCACCGGCGCCCGCAGCGTGGGTGGGGCTGCGGTCGAGGCCGATGTCCGGTACGACCTGGCCTCGATCACGAAACCTCTCGTAACCGCGGTGATGCTCCTGATTGCCCGGCGCGACGGCCTCGACCTCGAAGCCCCGCTGGCCGACCTGCTGCCCGAGCTGGCCGGGAGCCCCTGGTCCGGTGTGACGATCGTGCAATGCGGAACCCACACGGCCGGCTTCCCGGCGTGGTCCCCGTTGTACGCGCTCCACGGCGCGTCGCGGGATGGATACGTGGAGGCGCTGCGAAGGACGCGCCCGTCCGCACTGCCCGGGTTGCACGTCGAGTACTCCTGTCTCGGCTTCATCGCCTTGGGGTTCGCGCTCGAGCGCGGCTTCGGCACCGACCTCGCCACGCTGTTCTCGGAACTGGTGGCCGAGCCGTTGGGCCTTGCGGAGGAGCTCGGCTTCGCGCCCCCGCCTGCAACGCCCGTCGCCGCGGGCGAGGTGAAGCCCTTCGTGGAGCAACGACTGCTCGCGGAGCGCGGCCTTCCGGGATTGCCGCCGCCCGCGCGCGAGGACGCGCTGCCGTGCAGCGACGGCAACGCGCGCGGCCTCGGCGGCGCCGCCGGAAACGCGGGGCTCTTCGGGACCGCGGCCGCGGTGGCCCTTCTGGCCGGGGAGTTCCTCCCTGGGGGAGGGGAGCTGCTGACCGCCGAGGAGGCGGAGCTTGCCACCCGCTGCCGTACCGAGGGCCTCGAGCAGGCGCGCGGCCTGGGCTGGCAGCTCGCCGCCACCCCGGGCTCCTCGGCGGGGCCGGCGCTCCCCGCGGGGGCTTTCGGCCACACCGGCTTCACCGGCACCTCGGTGTGGGTGGACCCTGAGGCGCGCGCAGCCTACGTGCTGCTGGGTAACCGCCTTCACCCCGGGGGCCGGACCCCGGACCTGCACCCGCTGCGCCGGCGCTTCCACGCGCTGGCCCGTTGCGCCCTCCGCGAGAAGGCGAGTGGCGCCAGGGAATCTGTATTGTGAAACATTTCACAAGTCTGGCGTTGCTGCTTGTCCTGTCCGTACCGGCCGCGGCGCAGGAAACGGTCCCGCCTGAGCTGGCCGCCGCCCGCAACGAGGTCAAAGAGCTCGAGGAGCGCCTGCGGGGCCTCGAGAAGGCGAAAGTGGACCTGGACAAGCAGCGCGAAGGGCTAGACCTCGAGCTGAAGGTCGCGGCACTGCGGGTGCGCGAGGCCGAGGTGGAGAAGCAGGAGGCCGATTGGGCCGCCGCCGCCGCTGCCAGGGCGGCCGAGGCCTCGCAGGCAGAGCTGGCGCAGGCGGTCGAGCGGCTGCGCCTGCAGCTCGGCCTGCTTGCGGTGCTTGGGCGCTCCGGGCTTGCGCCGCTGATCGTCCACGCCATCGGATCGGGGCGCGACATCCCCCAGCGCGTCACCGTCGCGCTGGCGCTCTTCCGGGAGGAGAAGCGCCGGCGCGACGAGGCGGCCGCGCTCATGGAGCGGCGCCAGCAAACGCTGGCCGCCCTGTCCCTCCGCCGGGAGGAGGTGGCGAGCGCAGCTGCACAGCTCGGGGAGCGGAGAAAGGAGCTGGAGCGGACCAGGAAGCGGGTCGAAGCGCGAATGGCGGCCCTGGAGCAGGAGCGCCGCGCGGGGGCGGTGGAGCTGGCAGGCGCGCAGGAGGCCGAGGAGAGGCTGGAGCGCCTCCTGGGCGTGGTCGCGCAGGGTGACGACCCAGGCGGGCCGGACATCCGGCTGCTGCGCGGCGGCTTGCACTGGCCGGTGGGGCCGGGGAGGGTGCTGCGCGGCTTCGGGGCGCAGCGCGACCGCCAGTACGGCACGGTGACCGTCTCCCATGGGTTGACCCTGGGCGCCGATCCGGGCGGCCAGGTGGGTGCGGTGACCGGGGGAAAGGTCTCCTACGCGCAGTTCTTCAAGGGGTACGGCAACCTCGTCATCGTCCACCACGGCGGCGAGATCTACTCGCTCTACGCAGGCCTTGCTAGTATGTTCGTGCGCGCCGGCCAGCGTGTCGGAATGGGAGAACCGCTGGGAACGGTTGGGCGTGACGAGGATGGCAACGGCAGCGTGTACCTGGAGATCCGCGTAGGCCAGAGCGCGCAGGATCCCCTGAGCTGGCTCCAGCCGGTCGGGAAGTGAGGTGGCGGTGAAGCAGAGGTGGCTTTTCCTGGCGGTGTCGGTGGTCGTGGTGGCAGGCGTGGTGGTGTTGGCCTCGGGCGCGGTCGGCACTGCGGGCAGCGGCCTGTACCGCCTCGTCGGTGTCTTCGCGCAGGTGGTGTCTCTCGTGAAGTCCAGCTACGAAGAGGAAATCCCGCTGGACAGGCTCGAGATGGGCGCCATGAACGGCCTCGTGGAGTCGGTCGACCCGGGCGGCCTCTACGTCCCCGACGAGATGATCGCCGACTACGCGAAGGTCCGGGCGCGGGCCCTGCCGGCGTTCGGCCTCGTCCTCGGCCGTCGGTCGTCCTACCCGTTCGTGGTGCAGGTGATCCCCGGCTCGCCGGCGGCGCAGGCCGGGATCGTGGCCGGTGAGCTCATCGAGCGCGTGGGAAAGGAACCCGTGCGCGCGCGGCCCCTCTGGCGCCCGCTCACCCTGCTGGACGCCGCGGAGCGCGGTCCAGGCGAGGTGACGCTCGACGTGATCGACCGCCAGCTTGCGGGCAAAAGGCCCGTGACTCTCAAGGCTGCACCGTTCGCGCAGCCCGCACTCTCGGTCGAGGGGCATGACGGGGTTCCGGTGGTGAGGGTGGCGTTTGTCGATCCCGGCAACGCGGCAAGGCTCTCGGAGGCGCTGCGTGGCAACGCCGCGGCGGCATCGTTGGTCGTGGACCTGCGAGGCGTCGCGCTCGGCAACGCCGAGGGTGCGCTGCGGATCGCCGCGGAGCTTGCCGGGGGCGACGTCCAGATACGGCTGGGACAGAAGGATGGCAAGGGCGAGACGCTGAAGGCGACGGGCGCCGCGCGTCCCTGGAAGCTCTTCGTGTGTGTTGACGCCACGACGTTCGGGCCGGCCGAGCTGCTCGCCCTGGCCCTCAAGGGGCGGGGCGCAACGCTGGTCGGGAGCGACAGCTACGGCGACACGGGCCAGCGGCGCGCGATCCGCGGCGCCGGAGGTGAGATCTGGCTGGCTGCCGTCTGGGGTGTGAGCCCCGACGGGAAGCCGCTTCTGGGCGCCGGGCTCAAGCCGGACGATCGGGTGAGGCCGCGCCGGGAGGCGGACGCGGTGCTCAATCGCGCCTTGGAGCTCGCGGGTGGCCGCGCCGTCAAGCAGGCGGCGTAGGCAGCAGCCCCCCGGCGGCGGAGCCGGCCACAGGCGGAGCCCCCTGCGGAGCTTTGTCGCAGTGGCGGTCCTCCTTTTGGCGGCGGTGGCCGTCCTCTACGTGGCGTGGAGGGCCGCGCGGCCCAAACTCCCCGCGGCGGCCCAGGAGCCGGGCGATGTGGTCCGGCAGGTGGCCGGCCGACTCGATTGCCCGCCGGAGAGGATCACCGTCGAGTTCTCGCACGATCGCCAGGGGGCGCTTGCCCTGGTCACCGTCCACGCGCCGCGCGGCTTCCCGGCGGAGCGCTTCACGCTCGACCTCGAGGCCGCGGCACACAACCTCGGCGGCCGGCTGGAGCCGCGCCCGCTCACCGAGAAGGGCGGCTACGGCCTCGGCAGGCTGGACGGCGTGGTGGGAGGTACCAGATGGCGGGTGCTCGTCCTGGGAGAGGAGCCGCCGGCGGCGCGCCCGACCCAGGTTCCCACGCCACACCCCCAGGTGCGGGTGCCGAGGCTCGCCATCGTGCTGGATGACGCGGGGGCCTCGGTGGAGGTCGCCCGCGAAATCGAGCGCCTGCCCCTCGAGGTGGCGGTGGCGGTGCTGCCCAACGCCACACACTCCGCCGAGGTAGCCAGGATGCTCGGGGCGCAGGGGCGGGAGCTGCTGCTCCACATGCCGATGGAGCCGCTCGCGAACCACGGGCCCGGGCCGGGCAACGGGTCGGTGGAGGTCGGGCTGGCGGGGGAAGAGGTGCGATCCAGGGTCGAGCGCGCCCTGCAGGTCGTTGCCGGCGCGCGCGGCGTGAACAACCACATGGGCTCGCGGGCCACCGCCGACGCCGCCACGATGCGCGACGTGATGGCGGTGCTGCGGGCGCACGGGGTCTATTTTCTGGACTCCCGTACGACCGCCGACACCGTGGCCGAGCGGGTGGCGCGCGAGAGCGGCGTGCCGGCACTGCACAGGGATGTCTTCCTGGATGTGGTCAGCGAACCCGATGCCATTCGCCGGGCGCTCGTGCAGGCTGTCGGCAGGGCGCGCAGCCAGGGGAGCGCCGTGGCCATCGGGCACGTGCACCCCCTCACGGTGGAGCTGCTGGCCGGCGAGCTTCCCCGGATCGCGGGCGAGGTCAAGCTCGTCCGCCCCTCGCAGCTCCTGCGCCAGGGGGACTAGGCGAGCTACCCCTCGAGGATCTCGATGTTGGTGGTGACCTTGCAGTCCGGGCGCAGCGAGGCGAGCGCCGAGCAGTAGGTCGAGTGCGAGAGCTCGACCGCGCGCTCGGCCTTCTCGCGGCTGAGCCCCTGCCCGCGCAGCCGGTATTTGATGGAGATCGAAGAGACGTACTTGGGGTGCTTCTCGGCGCGCTCCCCGCTGATCTCCACCTCCAGGCCGGCAAGCGGCTCCCGCATCTTCTCGAGGATCGAGACCACGTCCATCGCGGTGCAGCCGGCCACGCCGATGATCAGCAGCTCCACCGGCGAAGGCGCGACGTGCCCGGGGCGCGAGGGCGAGTCGATCGTGACGGGATGCCCGCTGTCGGGGGTGGCGGTGAAGCGAAACCCGGACTCCCAGGTGAGCTTCGCGCCGGTGTAGACCGCCATGAGGACCTCCGCGAGGCAGTCGCCTCGGCCGGAAGTCTAGCCTACGGGAGGAGGGCCGCCAGGAGCAGCATGAGGAGCAGGGCCGTGGCGAGTACCTCGAACCCGCCGGCCTGGAGCGTCTCGTGGACGTGGCTGTGTGCCATCGGCACCTCCCGACGCCTTCTCCGGGCGTCTCGTACACGTGTACGAGAGTGGGCGTGGAAATGCCATAATAGCATACAAGAAATGTCATCCGAGCATGGACGCGCGCGTATACTGCGCCCATGACGCGAGAGGAGATCCTGAAGCTCACACACATGGTCGCGTGCGCCGGTTGAGCGTCAAAGCTGGGTCCGGCGGACCTCCATGCAGTGCTTTCGGCCTTGCCTGAGGTGAGCGACCCGCGGCTGCTGGTGGGTTCGGGTACGTTCGATGACGCGGGCGTGGTGCGCCTCTCCGACGACCTCGCGCTGGTCCAGTCGGTGGACTTCTTCACGCCCGTGGTGGACGAGCCGTTCGACTTCGGCCGGATTGCCGCTGCCAACGCGCTCTCGGACATCTACGCGATGGGTGCAAAGCCGCTCACGGCGCTGGCAGTGTGCGCTTTCCCGGAATCGACTCTGCCTCTGAAGGTGCTGCAGGAGACGCTGGCAGGAGGGCTCGCCGCGCTGCGCGAGGAGGGCGTCCTGCCGCTCGGCGGGCACACGATCAAGGGGCCGGAGTTCACCTACGGCCTCGCGGTCACCGGGTTCGTCCACCCCGACAAGCTCCTCACGAACGCCGGCGCTCGGGTGGGCGACGCGCTCGTGCTCACCAAGGCGCTCGGCACCGGGGTGCTGGCGACGGCCCTCAAGCGCGGGTCTCTTCCCGAGGACCAGCGGCAGGCGATGGTGGCCTCGATGGCGGCGACCAACCGGCTGGCCGCCGAGGCGTGTGAAACAGTGGAGGTGCACGCCCTCACGGACATCACCGGGTACGGCCTCCTGGGCCACGCCCTCGAGATGGCGGAGGCGAGCGGCGTGGCGCTGGAGATCTTCGCGGGTTCACTGCCGCTGCTTCCGGGTGCGCGGACGGCCGCCGAGTCGGGCGCAATCCCGGCAGGCCTCACGGCGAACAGGCAGTGGGTCGAGGCGAAGGCCGACCTCGCTGGCGTGGACGCGACGACCGCCGCCCTGCTGTGCGACCCACAGACCTCGGGCGGGCTCCTGGCCGCGGTGGCCGCGGGGGACGCCGTGAGGCTGCTCGAGCGCTGCACGGAGCGTGGCGTACGCGCGGCGGTGGTGGGCTGGGTGGGGGCGGGTCCTGCGGGGACCGCGGTGGCCCGCCCCGGGCCCATCTAGGAGGACGACATGAGATGGCAGGCTTTTGCCGGCTCGCTCCTGGCGGCCGGGACCGTGATCGCGGCAGAGCCGCCGGTGGTGGTTTCGCAGGCGGGACAGGGGCGCGCCCTCTCCCTCACGGTCTACAACGTCGGCCGCGCCCTGGTGCGCGACGCGCGCCCCGTTTCGCTGCCCGGGGGGCCGGTGGCGCTTGAGTTCCGCGACATCGCGGCACACGTGATGCCGGAAACCGTCTCGATCTCGGGTGAGGGCGTGACCGTGCTGGAGCAGAACTACGAGTACGACCTACTCTCGCCGCTGACGTTGCTCGCCAAATACCTGGGCAGGGACGTCACGATGGTCACCGAGGAGCCGGGTGCGACCCCGGGGAGCGTGGTCCGCAAGGAGGTCACGGGACGCCTCCTCTCCGTGGAGAACGGCACGGTCTGGCGGGTGGGTGACGGCATCGTCTCGAACCCGCCGTACAGGCAGCTCGTCTTCCCGCAGGTGCCTGAAAACCTCCGCGACCGGCCCACCCTGGTCTGGCTCCTGACCGCCGAGCGCGCCGGCGACCGGCGTTTGGAGGCCACCTATCTCACGGGGGGAGTCTCCTGGAGGGCGGACTACGTGCTGACCATGGCGACGGGTGGCGATGTGGCGCATCTGCTCGGTTGGGTGACGCTCGACAACGCGTCGGGGGCCTCCTACCCGGACGCAACGCTGCAGCTGGTGGCGGGCGACGTGCACCTCGCCCCCGAGCGCAAGATGCGCCCCGAGGCGATGATGATGCCGGCCAGGGCGGCCGCCCCCGAGATGAAGGAGGAGGCGTTCGCCGAGTACCACCTCTACACTCTCGAGCGCCCCACCACCCTCAAGGACAGGCAGCAGAAGCAGGTGGCGCTGCTCGAGGCGGACGGCGTGAAGGTCACGCGGCGCTACATCGTCGAGAGTCCCCAGTGGTGGTACGTGCAGCGCATCGGCAAGCAGAAGCAGGATGTCCGGGTGGAGATCGAGCTCGCCAACCGCGCCGACAACCACCTGGGGATGGCGTTACCCGGCGGTGTCGTGCGCCTGTACCAGCGCGACCGTCGCGGCAGCGCCCAGTTCGTCGGTGAGGACCGCATCGAGCACACCCCCAAGGACGAGCTGGTGAGGGCGACGATGGGCAACGCGTTTGACGTTGTTGCCGAGCGCCGTCAGACCGAGTACCGCAAGGTTGCCGACAACGTCTTCGAGGACGCGTTCGAGGTGGCACTGCGCAACCACAAGGATGCCGCAATCACCGTGGAGGTGCGCGAAAGCGTGGGCGCGGACTGGGAGATGCTCTCGAGCTCGCACCCGCACGAGAAGCTCTCGGCGTCCGGGATCTCCTTCGCGATCGTTGTGCCGTCCAATGGGCAGGTGCTGCTGACCTACAAGGTGCGCGTCCGCACCTAGCAGTTCGGCCCACCGCAACTGTGTTGCGGCTTTTTGTTTGCCCCGCGGGCTTTGAGCCTCGATCTTGCCCTGCGGGTTCGCGGTTGGTGTCTGCGCCACCATGTGGCGTTTTCTTGTTGCCCGGGGGCGGCTTCGCACGCTCGCTGCGCTCGCGACGCCTCCGCGAGCGACCCGACAGCACAGCCCGGCGCGGAGCCGCTCGGCGTCGGCATGAGACGGCCGCGCCGTTTCCCCGCGCCGGCCAGCGCGTCGGGGACCCCGCTTGCTCCGGCGCGATGGCTTCGCCACCCTCCGGGCGGAATCACCCCCACCCACCCGGTGCGCGATGGAGCTGTTCTCGTCGCCTCGCATTTCCTGTACTCATGACCTTCCGCCCTTTGGCGCCGTATTCCGGGCGGGGGGTCTTCATTCCGCCCCGCGGGTGCCAGTGGTGATTGCTCCGAGGGCTGCGGGCCACCGAGCGGGCGGCCTGCGGTGGGGAAACGGTGACGCGTCCTCATGCGGACAGCGAGGGGCCCCGCCGCGGGGCGTCCTTGCTCGGTCGCAGCCCGAGGAGTTTCGGCGCGCCGCGAGCGGGGGCGAGCAAGCGACGAAACGCCGCGCACCCGCGGGGCAAGAAGAGCCGGCGGGGCAAACTCAGGCATGGGCGGTGATGGCGCCACAGTAGAAGCCGGGGTAGATCTCGGCGCAGCGCTCGATCTGGGCGGGGAGCACCGTGATGTCCGTAAAGCCGGCGGCCTCGAGCGCTCTCACCCAGCCGCCGGTGCTCACGAACCCTGGGCGGGAGCGGATCCCCTCGAGCAGCGGTGCGCGGCCAAACTCCTCGAGCAGGGTGAAGGGAAGCTCCAGGTGCACCGCGGCGTCCGCGGTCGGGCGCAGCAGCTCCCCCAGCGCGAGCACGCCGCCCGGCTTCAGGAGGGCGCGTAGATTCGCCAGCGTTCGCATGAGATCGTGCGCCAGGTGCGCGGTGTTCACGCCGAAGACGACGTCGAACTGCCCGAGCTCCACGCCCTGACCCGCCGGGTCGAGGTTGATGTCGAAACGCAAAGGTCTGTACTCGCACCCGGCCGGGAGAACCTGCTGGACCGCGCGGCCGCCGCGCCTCAGGAACGCCGGCTGTAGCTCGGTGAATACGTACCGGGCGGCGGGCTTGCCCGCGCTGCCGAGCGCCGCGAGGACCGCCTCCGCCGCGCTACCGGCGCCGCCGCCGAACTCGAAGACGCTGGCCCTTGCCGCCGCCGCGCGCGCCACCGCCACGCCGGTGATGACGTTGTTGGGCGCGTAGTGCGGGTTTGCGTTGGAAAAGTACTCAAACCACAAGCCCAGCGTCGCGGGGCCGAACAGCGCCTCCTCGCCCCGCAGTTCGCCTCGCAGCACGGCCGGCAGGGCCTCGGCGCTGAGGGCCAGCACCTGGTAAGCTGGCCGGGCCGATGGCATCACCCGCTCCGCCTGGGTGCGCAGCTCGCTCGACGGGACCGGCGGCGCGCCCCCGGCGAGGCGCCAGCCGCCCGCCTCGCGCGAGGCCTCCCCGTACAACGTGAGGGTGTCGAGAACCCACGCGACCGCGAGCCTGCCGCGCTCGCTCCAGCCGCGTGAGGCGAACAGGGCATCCAGGTTCAGCGCCCGCCCGGCCGGCAGCTCGAGCTCGGCCGCAAGCTCCAGGGCCAGCGCCCCGACGTAGGCATCCAGGCGCTCGGTCGCGTGGCGGAAGGTCTCGTCGAACAGGCTCGGCGGGACGTCGCGATGGAGAGCCTCGATCTCCGGTGGTATCGCCATCGGGAGGCGCGGCATGTCAGGCCGCGCCCCGCGTGGCGAAGTAGTCCTCGACGGCCCCCATCACCTCGCCGGCGGACGCGAGCTCCGAGAGACGCCGGCGCAGGGTGCGCCCGTCGGGCAACCCGTGCGTGTACCACCCGGTGAACTTGCGCAGCTTGTGCAGCGCCGTGCGGTCGTCCTCACGGCGCAGCACCTCCTGGAAGTGCGCCCGCATCAGCGCGGCTCGTTCGGTAAGCTCGGGCTCGCCGTACGGCTCACTGCGCAGGAGCGAGGCGGCCTGGCGGAAGATCCAGGGGTTGGTGAGGCTGGCGCGGCCGATCATGACCGCGTCGCACCGTGTCTCGCTCTGCAGGGCGAGCGCGTTCTCGGGAGAGTTGACGTCGCCGTTGCCGATGACAGGGATGCGCAGCGCCGCCTTGAGCTCGGTGATCGCCCTCCAGTCCGCGCGCCCGGAGAACTGCTGGCGCGCGGTGCGTGGGTGCAGCGTGACGGCGTCCACGCCCTCGCTCTCGCAGATCCCGCCCAGCTCGAGGAACGTCCTGGCATCGTCGCGCACGCCGAGGCGGAACTTGACGGTGAGCGGGAGCGCGATTGCCGCCCGCACCTCGCGCACGATGCGTGTCGCTAGAGGCAGATCCGCGGTAAGCGCGGCGCCCGCGCACCCCTTGAGGACCTTGTTGGCGGGGCAACCCATGTTGATGTCGCAGATGTCGGCGCCCATGGCCTCGACCACGCGCGCCGCCTCGGCCATGCGACCCGGGTCGGAGCCATAGATCTGGATGGCGATCGGACGCTCCTCATCCACGAAGTGCAGCATCTTGAGCGTGCTTGGGCGCTGCCTGGTCAACCCCTCGCTCGAGATGAACTCCATGGAGACGAGGCCGCACCCTCCCAGCCGCCGGATCAGGAGGCGGAAGTCACGATCCGTGATTCCGGCCATCGGAGCGAGGACCAGCGGGGGATGGACGGGGACGTTGCCAACTCGCAGCACCGGCGGAGTATACCAAGCGGCAGCCGCCTCACGAGGTGCCCGGCACGGCGACGGCGAGCCGGGAGAGGAGCTGGCCGCGCGAGGTGATGCCGAGCTTCGCGTAGGCGTGCTTGAGATGGTCCTTGACGGTGTACTCGGTGATGCCGAGGTGGCCGGCGATCTCGCCGGCCTTGTTTCCGCGGAGCACGAAGGCCAGGACCTCCGCCTCTCGGCGCGAGATCTGGAAGTCGGCCAGCCGGCGCCGAATCTCGTCCGAGCCGGGGAGCCGGGCCGGCGTCAACACGACCAGGGAGTACCCGGCGCCTCCGAGCCCTGAGAGCGCTACGATTTCGAGGCGCCACTTTCCGCCGTCGCCGGTGGTGACAATCTGGCGCCGCACGCGCTCCTTGCTCTCGCGCAGGTGGGACATCTCGGCCACGATGAGCGAGAGCAAGGGGCCGGGCCGCCCGTTGTTGGCGATGTGGGCCTCCGGCCTTTGGGTGTGCAGCGCGAGCAGCTCCTCGCCGCGCGCGTTAGCGAAAAGGATCTCGCCTCGGGCATCCAAGAGCAGGTTGGCCTCCTCGGTGACGCCAAGGATCTGCATCAGGATATCGATCTGGCGGCTGGCGTTGTTGCGCTCGATCAGCGCCAGGAGCGCCCCTTCGAGGACCGGACGGAGGCTCTCCAGGGCGGCGGGGCTGGCGGCCGGTCCGGAACCGGCGCCGTGCAGCTCGCAGGCGCCGCGGAAGGCCTCGTGGGCCTCCAGGCGGACGACCAGCGGCGGGCGCATTCCGGGTTGGCCGAAGCGGTAGCTGGCCTCGGGGCCGCTAGGCAGGAGCTGCAGGCGAAGCACGCACCCCGAAGCACCTGTGGCTCGGGAGAGGCCGTCGAGGATCGCTGCCACCGCGGGATCTTCCGGGGGAGGCAGGACCGGCGCCACGAGGACGGGCGGTCGCCACACTATCTTCAGTTTACGCACAAGCCTCGACGTCCGCAAACGTTTTGGGCCGCGAGAGCTGCGAGGGCCTCGTTGTGGTAATGTCCGGCGTTCGCGTGCGGTTAGTTCGCACGTTGCGGATTTTCGAGACCGGAGGAGTCGAGAAGGTGAATCAACTTCCGGGGGATTTTCCCCAACCTCCCGACACCACCAATGGGGAGAAGAGCTTCCTGGGCCGGGTGAACCGGTTCCTGGTCGGCGGGCCCAGGGACCCCACCGACCCAACCGTCTTCCACAAGATCTCACTCGTGGCGTTCCTCGCCTGGGTAGGGCTCGGGGCGGACGGGCTGTCGTCGTCGTCCTACGGCCCCGACGAGGCGTTCCGCGCGCTCCTTGGCCACGAGTACCTTGCTCTCTTCGTCGCGGCGCTCACCACGGTCACCATCATCATGCTCTCGTATTCGTACGGCTTCGTGGTCGAGCACTTCCCGAGTGGCGGCGGCGGGTATGTGGTGGCCAGCAAGCTTCTTGGCGCGGTCCCGGGCGTGGTTTCAGGTTCGGCCCTGGTCGTGGACTACCTGCTCACCATCACCATCTCGATCTGCTCGGGCATGGACGCGATCCTGAGCTTCCTGCCGCTCGCCTGGCAAGCCCACAAGGTCCCGCTCGACATCGGGATCCTGGCCGTGCTGCTGGTGCTCAACCTCAGGGGCGTGAAGGAATCGATCAAGATCCTGCTGCCGATCTTCCTCGTCTTCATCGCCACACACCTCCTGCTGGTCGGGTACGGGGTCCTCAACCACGTCTGGGCGATGCCGCAGGTGCTCGCCGAGACGCACGCGGCCATGACGCGCGACATGGGAGCCATGGGGCTCTGGGCCGTGATCCTGCTGTTCCTGCGCTCGTACTCCCTAGGGGCAGGGACCTACACCGGGATCGAGGCGGTCTCAAACGGCCTGCAGATCCTCAAGGAGCCGCGGGTCGCAACCGCCAAGCGCACCATGGTTTACATGGCCGTCTCGCTGGCGTTCACCGCCGGGGGCATCCTGGTCTGCTACCTGCTGTGGCATGCATCGCCGGTCGAGGGCAAGACGATGAACGCGGCGCTCCTCGACCTGGTCATGGGATCGTGGACCCTGGGCGGCTGGCAGCTTGGCACCTGGCTCGTGATCATCACGCTCGTCTCGGAAGGGATGCTGCTCTTCGTGGCGGCGCAGACAGGATTCATTGACGGCCCCCGCGTTCTCTCGAACATGGCGATGGACTCCTGGATGCCGCACGCGTTCGCAAACCTCTCCGAGAGGCTCGTCACGAAGAACGGTGTCGTGATTCTGGCGCTGGCTTCAGCCGCCCTCATGGTTTACTCGCGCGGACGGGTCTCGTACCTGGTCGTCCTCTACGCCATCAACGTGTTCATCACCTTCAGCCTCACCCAGCTCGCGATGGCCAAGATGTGGCTCCACGAGCGCAAGCGGGACCCGCACTGGCTCGGCAAGTTCTCGCTGCACGCTGCGACGCTCGTGCTTTGCCTCGCGATCCTGGCCGTGACCAGCTACCTGAAGTTCGCCGAGGGGGGCTGGCTGACCTTCACCATCACCGCAGGCCTGATCGCTGTCTGCATCCTGGTGCACCGGCACTACCAAAGCGTTGCGCGGGAGATCTCCGAGCTGGATCGGATCCTCACCCAGCTGCCGGGTGATGGGCGCCCCGCCGGCCCGGCAAAGGTGGATCACAGTGCGCCGGTCGCGGTGCTGCTGGTTTCCGGCTACGGGGGCCTGGGCGTCCACTCGCTGCTTGCGATCCAGAGGCTCTTCCCGGGCTACTACCGGAACGTGGTCTTCATCTCGGTGGGGGTGGTGGACTCCGGCCATTTCAAGGGCACGACCGAGATGGATGCTCTGGTTGCCAGCACCGAGAAGGGGCTGCAGCACTACGTTGCTTTCGCGCGCAGGCTTGGGTTCGCCGCGGAGTCCCGCTATCGCGTCGGCACCGACGTCATCCAAGAGGCGGAGCAACTCTGTCACGAGACCCGCAAGGAGTTCCCGAAGGGGGTGTTCTTCCTTGGCAAGCTGGTGTTCGCGCACGAGAAGTTCTACCACCGTTTCCTGCACAACGACACGGCTTTCGCGATCCAGAGGAGGCTGCAGTTCTCCGGCCTCCCGACCATCATCCTGCCGATCCGCATGCGGCTCGCCGCCGAATCCTGATTCCCACCGGTCACGCTCCGTGGGGCGATGTAGGCCGGCACGGCGAGCCGGGTTCGCCCGCCTCCGTGCGCGCAGCGAGGCCAGAGCCTCAGGGCTTTGTGAAGCGGAAGGCCCCCGGCAGCAGGGCACCGAGCGTCGTGAGCTGCCGGTGGCCGTCAGTGGCCGATGCGAGCACCACCGGCATGTCGGGGTCGAACTCGGCCAGCACCTGGCGGCAGGCCCCGCACGGCGCGACCGCCTTCCCGTTGGCCACGACCGCGACCGCGGTCGGTCTCACGCCGGCCACCAGGGCGGCCGCAACGGCGTTACGCTCGGCACACACCGTGAGCCCAAACGAGCTGTTCTCGACGTTGCAGCCGAGGAAGACCCTCCCGTCGGCGGCGAGGACCGCTGCGCCCACCGGGAAGCTGGAGTAGGGGGCATAGGCGTGCCCCTGGGCCTGCCTCGCCGCTTCGATCAGCCGGTCCACCATGACCTTGGCGAGTTCCATGGAGCAACCTTAGCCGTGCAGACGAGCCAGCACAAGTGCTCCTTGACCGGATCTCGGTCGGCGTGTAACCTCCCGTCGGCATTTTGAGAGCGAGGAGGGGGGCCACCAGATGAGTTTGAAAGACCTGAAAACGCCAAGCTGGGGGGAGCGCATCGGTTGGGACGGCAAGAGCATCCAGGTGCCGGACAAGCCGATCATTCCATACATCGAGGGGGACGGAACGGGTCCGGACATCTGGCGCGCCACGCAGCGCGTTCTCGACGCGGCGACGGAGAAGGCCTACGACGGCAAGAAGAAGATCGCCTGGGTCGAGGTAGACGCCGGCGAGAAATCCTTCAACACCAAAGGCACCTGGCTGCCGGACGAGACTGTCGAAGCACTCAGCCACTTCCGCGTCGCGATCAAGGGACCGTTGACCACGCCGGTGGGCGGCGGCATCCGCTCCCTCAACGTGACGCTGCGCCAGGTCCTGGACCTATACGCCTGCGTGCGTCCGGTGCGCTGGATCCCGGGCGTGCCCTCTCCCGTGAAGCGACCCCAGGACGTCAACGTCGTGATCTACCGCGAGAACACCGAGGACGTCTACGCCGGAATCGAGTGGAAGGGCGGCAGCCCTGAGGCCGAGAAACTTCGGCTGTTCATCGAGAAGGAGCTGGGCAAGAAGATCCGGCCCGGCTCGGGCCTCGGGATCAAGCCCATCTCGCAGTTCGGCACCTCCCGGCTGGTGGCAAAGGCGATCCGCTTCGCCCTCGCCAACGGCCGCGACTCCGTGACTCTGGTGCACAAGGGCAACATCATGAAGTTCACCGAGGGTGCGTTCCGCGACTGGGGGTACGAGACGGCGCGCGAGCAGTTCGGCGCCGTCACGGTTACCGAGGCCGACCTGTGGGACAAGCACGGCGGCAAGCTCCCCGAAGGCAAGAAGCTCCTCATCAAGGACCGCATTGCCGACTCGATGTTCCAACAGGTGCTGCTGCGCCCCTCCGAGTACTCGGTTGTGTGCACGCCCAACCTGAACGGCGACTACCTCTCCGACGCCCTCGCGGCGCAGACCGGCGGTCTGGGGATGGCGCCCGGCTCAAACGAAGGCGACGAGCACGCGCTGTTCGAGGCGACCCACGGCACCGCGCCGAAGTACGCCAACCAGGACAAGATCAACCCCGGCTCCCTGATCCTCTCGGGCGAGATGATGCTGCGCCACCTCGGGTGGAAGGAGGCGGCCGACCTCGTGGGCAAGGGCATCGAGGGCGCGGTCGCCGCCAAGCGCGTCACCTACGACCTCCACCGGCAGATGGATGGCGCGACGCTGGTGTCGTGCTCCGGCTTCGGCGAAGCCATCGTCAGCTGCATGTAGGCCCTTCTTCTGAGGGCGCCCCGCCGTCGGCGGGGCGCCCTTTTCATTTCGAACGTGTAACATGCCCGCCTAGGAGGTGCCGATGTCGGAGGGCGCTACCCGCTCGCTGCCGCGTCCCACGGTCTCCGCAGTCATCACGACGTTCAACGAGGAGCACAACATCGCGGACTGCGTCGAGTCCCTCCAGTGGTGCGGCGAGGTGGTCGTCGTGGACTCGTTTTCCACCGACAGGACACCGGAGATCGCGCAGTCCTTCGCGAAGGTGCGCTTCCTCCAACGGCCCTACCTGGGCTCCGCCTCTCAGAAGAACTGGGCGATGGACCAGACCAAGTACGAGTGGATCCTCATCTTCGACGCCGATGAGCGCTGCACCCCCGAGCTGCAGGCGGAGATCACGACCCTGCTCGCGTCCGGCCCCAAGGCGCAGGCGTACACGATCAAGCGCCGCGTCTACTTCATGGACCGGGTGATCCGCTTCTCGGGTTGGCAGCACGACCGCGTTGTGCGTCTCCTCAAGCGGGGCGCCGGCCGCTACCCTAACAAGCGCGTGCATGCGGACATGCAGACCAAGGGCCCGACACCGGTCCTCGCCAACCCCATGCTCCACTACATGATCGACTCGTTCCAGCAGTACCTCCCGCGGATCATCACCTACGGGTACTGGGGAGCGGCCCAGGGGTGGAAGACCAACCGCGGTTCGGGCGTCGTGGAGGTCTTCGGGCGGCCGATCTGGCGCTTCCTCAGGATGTACGTCTTGCAGTTCGGTTTCCTGGACGGCATGGCGGGGCTGGTCTTCTGTATGCTCCAGGCCTTCGGAACCTACCTCAAGTGGGCCGTTCTCTGGGAGTGGCGCGCCAACGCGGCGCGCGGCCGGATGCCCAACCTGCCGCCGTTCGACGAGGACGAATCGGTGTGGCGCTGGGAGGACGAGGGGGCCACCCCCGTCGATTAGGGTGAGCCGGTCGCCTTCGCGAGCCGCTGCAGAAACTCTCCCGGCGGCTCGTAACCTGTGAGGCGGGCCCCGGCGATCTCCCGGCCGTTTCGGAAGAACGCCACCGTCGGTACCCCCGCCACGTCGTACCGCTTGCGCAGCGCGTCCGTGGCGGGATTGTTCCTCGTGAGATCCACTTTGAAGCGGGCGAAAGCCGCCAGCCGGGCCGCCACCTCGGGGGCGCCGAACGTCTTTTCGTCGAGCTCCTTGCACGGCAGGCACCAGGTGGCCCAGAAGTCCAGCACGACCGGTTGTCCGGACGCCACCGCCTGTGTCACGGCGCCCTCGTCGTAGCTCTGCCAGGTGAGTTCGCCGCGGGCCGCGGTCGTGTGCATTGCCAGGAGCAGTACACCGGCCACAAGGACTGCCGCGCTGGCCAGGCGCATGAAGCGATCCACCCAGGGCTGCTCGTGGCCCGGACGGGCGACGAGCAGGAGGTAGAGCCCACCCACCACGAGGAGTCCGGCGAAGAGCGTGTCGCCCCACGGAACGGGGAGGAACGGCCTCGAGAAGTACCCGGCGAGCGCGGCCAAGAGCACGCCGAACAGCTGCCGCACCCCGAGCATCCACGCCCCCGAGTTCGGTAGGCGCTCCAGGGTCCCGGTGAAGACGCCGAGGAACAGGTAGGGAATGCCGAGTCCTAGCGAGAGAGTGAAGAACAGAGCAAGACCGAGGGGCACGCTCTGGCGCTGCCCGACGTAGGTGAGAAGCCCAAGGACGAAGGGCCCGATGCACGGGGCCGCGACCAGGCCCACCACGAGCCCCATGACCAGCGCACCGGCGAGGCCGCTGCGGCCGCCCGAGACGCGCGTTGCCCACGCCGGCACACGCAACTCCCAGAGGCCGAACATGGAGGACGCGAGGGCGAGGAGCACGAGCACGATGAGGCCGACCACCCAGGGCGATTGCAGCGCGGCGCCGAAGAGCTGGCCGGAGAGCGCGGCGAGTACCCCGAGGGCCGAGTAGGTGAGGCTCATGCCCACCACGTACACGAGGGCCAGTAGCCAGGTGTGTGCGCGGCTCTGCTGGTTCTGGGCTGCGAAGAACCCAACCGTGATGGGGATCAGCGGGTAGACGCACGGGGTCAGGTTGAGGGCGAGGCCGGCGAGGAAAACGATGGCGAGCTGGAGCAGTAGCCCTGTCCCGGCGAAACCCGCGGGGATGCCCGTCGAGTCGGTCCTTGCGGGGGCACCGGGCTGCCCGCTCCCGGCAGCCGCAGGAGCCGCGCCGGCGGCAGGCGGCACCGCACCTTCAGACGCGACCGTGAAGGTCACCTCGGCCGGCGCGAGGCAGAGCTGGTCGTTGCACGCCTGCGCCTCCACAGCCCCGCGCAGGAGACCGGGAGAGGTCGAGCCCGGGCCGAGCCGCACCGGGACGGTCACCACGAAGGTGCCCTCGAAGACCGCGAGCTTGTCCTCGCTGAACGCAAACTTGGCGAGGCGGGAGGGCGGGTACACGGGCTTGTCGGCGCTCCACCCCTCCGGGAGCTCGAGGCGGACCCGGGTCGGGACCAGGTACGGATCGAGCGGCGCGTCGGAGTTGACGTGCCAGCCGCGCTGCACGGCGATTTGCACGCGCACCGTCGCATAACCGCCTGGAGCCGGCGGGCCGCCCTCCCATGAGGCGGCGGCCGAGAAAACCGGTCCGGCAGCCGCCGCCGGCGCCGCGGCCAGCAGCGGAAACGCGACCAGCAGGAAAAGTGAACGCCGCACACAAACTCCTTCCGGCCGCCGGCCGGGCCATCACTTTAGCATTTTGCGACTGCGCGGCGAACCGTTACGGAGTACTTGACGATTCGTGACGAATGGAACAAGATGACACGCTGAGGGGTAGAGTAATGGAATCGAAACGGCTCCGAAGTCTCATTTACTTCATTGCTGCGGCTGCACTTCTCCTCGTGTTGGTGCGGCCCGGGCTGGCGGCCGACGACCAGGCGTGCCTCGAATGTCACGGCTCCAAGCAGCTGATCAGCGACGCGGCCGGGGCGATGGACCTCAAGCTGACGCCGGAGAAGATCGAGCAGCTGGTGAGGCGTGCTCCCGAGGCCGGCACCCCCCACGCGGGGGTCGCGTGCCTCAACTGCCACCCGAAGGCCGGGGACATTCCCCATCCCGCCGGTATGCTGAAGGAGAGCCCGTGCGTGACCTGCCACGAGAACGAGCTCAACCAGGTCAACAAGAGCGCGCACAGGGACCCCAAGGGCGGGAGCGATCTGAGGGCGCCGTGCTGGGCGTGCCACAAGGCCCACGACATCCGCGCCGTGAAGGATCCAAACTCCGCGGTGGCCCCCTTCAACGTCGCCTCCCGTTGTCTCAACTGCCACGACAAGGGCGAATACCTGGTAGGCGTGCACGGGCAAGCCGTACAACACGGCGGCCTGGACTTTGCGGCCACCTGCGTGTCGTGCCACGGCGGCCACGACATCCTGGCCCCGACGGAGGCCGGCTCGCGCGTGGCCCGCCGCAACATCTCCTTCACCTGTGGAAAGTGCCACGGCCGCGTCGCCGAGGCGTACCGCAAGAGCGTGCACGGCGCGGCGCTCGCAGCCGACGACAACCCCGATGTGCCGACCTGTGTGGACTGCCACGAGGCACACGGGACCGTGGACCCGCTCCTCCCCAGATTCCGCCTGGCCTCGCCCGAGATCTGCGGCCGTTGCCACAGGAACAAGACGATGATGGGGAAGTACGGCCTCTCGACGGCGGTGTACGACACCTACGTCGCCGACTTTCACGGCACAACGGCCGAGCTCTTCAGGGCCACGTCCCCGGACCAACCCCTCAACAAGGCGGTGTGCTACGACTGCCACGGCTACCACGACGTGGAGTCGGTGCGGACCGCCGGCGACAAGGTGATCAAGGAGCGCCTGCTGGTGCGGTGTCAGGTCTGCCACCCGAAGGCAACGGCCGCGTTCCTTTCGGCGTGGACAGCTCACTACGAGCCCTCGCCCACGAAGTACGCGCTCATCTACTGGGTGAAGGTCTTCTACCGGATGGTCATCCCCGGCACGATCGGCTTCTTCCTCGTCTACATCGCGGTGGACGTCTGGGGTCGGCGCCGTCACCGGAGGTCGTCATGAGCCCCCGCCCGGAGAGGATCCGGCGCTTCACACCGCGCCACATCGCCAACCACTGGATCATGCTGGTCACCTTTCTTGGTCTCGTGGTCACAGGGATGCCGCAGAAGTTCCCGGCGGAGGCGTGGGCCAAGGGCGTGGTGCTGATCATCGGCGGGGTGGAGCGAGTCCGGTTCATCCACCACCTGCTGGGTACGATCATGGCGCTGCAGCTCGTGTGGCACCTGGCGGAGGGCGTCTGGCTGCACCTCGTCAGGCGGCTGGACATGCCGATGATCCCAAAGCTCGCCGATGCGAAGGACTTCATGCAGCAGATCCGCTTCAACGTGGGTCTTGCAGGCGAGCCCCCGCGCATGGACCGCTATGGCTTCGCCGAGAAGCTCGAGTACCTCGCATTGGTGTGGGGCACCGCCGTGATGGTTCTCACCGGGCTCCTGCTGCTCTACCCGGTGCGCTGGTCCTCCCTGTTCCCGGGGGAGTGGATCCTCGCGGCCAAGGCCGCCCATGGCGGAGAGGCGATCCTCGCGTTCCTCGCGATCCTCACGTGGCACGTGTACTTCGTGCACATCCGTCACTGGAACACGGCGATCTTCACCGGCAAGCTGGAGGCCGAGGCCTACGCCGAGGAGCACCCGCTGGAGCTTGCTCGGTTGCGGCGCGGCGAGCAGAGCGCCCCGGCCGCGATCCGGTCGTGGCGGGTCGTGGTCTTCGCCCTCGCCACGCTGGCGATGGTCGCCGGCATCGTGGTGCTCCTGTACTGGCTGCGCAGCCCCGCCGGCAATATCTGGAGGATAACGGTGCCGGGGCTGTCGTGATGGACGCGCGACGGCGCCTGGAAGTTGTCAGAGTTGCGTCAGGACGCTACACGGGGTAGTATTGTTGCCGGCCCGGATGCCGGGGCAAAAGGAGGGATCGATGAAGCGGACCTTTCTCGTGTTGGCAGTGGTAGTTATGATGCTCGGCCTGGGTGCCGTCGCGGCCAACGCCGCGCCGACCTTCATCGGGGCGGAAAAGTGCAAGATGTGTCACAAGGTGCAGTACGACTCCTGGGTGCAAACAAAGCACGCCAAGGCCACGGAGAACGCCAAGGCCGCCAAGAACATGAAGTTCGATGCGGCCTGTCTGACCTGCCACACGACCAACAAAGACGAGGCGATGGCGGGCGTGCAGTGCGAGGCGTGCCACGGCGCCGGGTCCGACTACAAGTCGCTCTCGGTCATGAAAGACGTGGCCAAGGCGAAAGCGGCTGGTCTCGTGATTCCCACGCAGGAGACCTGCAACGGCTGCCACGATGGCAAGGACCACCACAAGGGAGTTGCGTTCACCAAGGACGTGCACGCGCACAAGGCGCCTGCGCAATAGGTCAACCGCGATTCGAAAAGACCGGGCGGCCCTCGCGGCCGCCCTTTCTGTTTCAGGGCACTGGGCCCCGTGACGCAAAAAGACGCAGGACTCTCCGCGCTGGCCCGACGGAACCCAGATCCGCGCTCGCAGTAGACACCTTCCTGAATAGTCGGGGAGTTCCGCCCTGCTGAATGAGGCTTCTCGAAAGCAATCCTTCGGTGCCCTGTGCCCTGTGCCCTGGTCCTTCTACCAGTCCACCTCGACCTTGAGCGGGGCGCCGGAGAATCGGGAGACCAGCACGTGACGGTTGCGCTTTCCGAACAGGTAGAGGTCGCGGGTGAGGCGGACGTCCTCGGTGCAGTACTTCTCGATCAGGTCGAGGCGCCCCTCCTTCCACCAGGCAAGGGCCTGCAGGCCGTCGGCCGACTTCCCGGCGCCCAGCGTGGCCTGCACAACGGAGTCGAGCTTGGGGCGGAAGCCAAGCCTCTCCTGCAGGTGGACCATGATGTCCAGGGTGGGGATCGTCTCGAGCGGGACGTCGCGGTAGCCCTTGAGAACCTCGTAGTCGAAGCCGAGCAGGTTGAAGCCAACGACCAGCTGGGCCGAGCGCAGGAGCTCGATGAGGGTGTCCGCCTCGCGCTCGAAGAAGCTCCGGAACGTGTCATCCTGGAACGTGTACACGACCCCGACGGACATCCCGAGCTGGCGCATGAGCGTGCGGCCGCCCACGTCCTGGAAGGAGCGCTGGGTCTCCAGGTCGAAGACGACGACGCTCTTGCCCTTGGGCGCGTCGCGCGTCGAGTCGTCCTCGAAAAGGCTCAGCTGGCCGCTCCATTCGTCCTTTTCGGTACGCCTCACGCCGGCCTCCGTGTGAGGCCGCAGTGTAACATGCGGGCGAAGATGCGACCCGAACTCCGTCCCGCTCGCACCGTCTCGGCGCCCGCAGGGGGGGCCCCGGTTGAGTACCGGCCGTGGGTCGAGGTGGCTCTCCAGGTGCGGGCCCGTGTGCCGGCGTGGGGCCTCGAGGAAGACGGCTGGGTTCACTGGGCGGTGCCGGTCAGGGCAGGGCGGCCCGACCTGAACGCGGCGAGGCCGTTCGATCCCGGCCGGCGCGCGGCGGTCGTGGGCGAACCGCCCGATGAGGTGCGCCAGGGCGAGACCACGCTCGACGAGTCGGAGGCCGCGGGGATCTGCGAGGTGCTCCTTGCGCGCTGGCAGCCACGGGTCCATTTCCACTCCGACCTGCGAATCCCTTCGCGGCTCGAGGAATCGCTCGAGGATTTCCGCCGGCGCTGCCTGCGGCTGCTTCCACCTCCCCTGCGCGGCGGTGGGCTGCAGGGGAGCGAGGCAGCGGAGGCGGCGCGTCTCGCCGCCTCCATCGAGAGCCGCACCATCGCGGACGACGAGCTCCTCGTGCTCACCTTGCGGGTCGGGCTGGGCTGGTACCCCGCGGGGGTCGAACCGGCGGCGGCGCCGGCCGACCCACTGATGCGCGGCCCGGCGTGGCGGGGGCCATGAGGCCGGAGCGGCGCAAGATCGTGGCTGCAACCGTGGCGGCCTCGACCGCCATGGTGCTGGCGCTCGCCAAGACCGCGGTTGCGCTCGCGACCGGTTCGCTCGTGGTGTTGGCCGCAGCGGTGGACTCGCTGATGGACGTGGCGTGCTCCGGGCTGAACGCGTACTTCCTGCACATCGCCGCCGACCCGCCCGACGCCGAGCACGCCTATGGCCACGGCAAGGCCGAGGCGCTCTCCGGCGTTGTCCAGGCCGTGATCGTCGCGGTGACCGGTGTCTTTCTCGTAGGCCGCGGGATCTGGCGCCTGGTCGAACCGGAGCACATCACGAACCCGGAGGCCGGCGTGGCGATCGCGGCGATCAGCCTGCTGGTCTCCCTCGCGCTGGTGGCCTACCTCAGGCACGAGGCGCGCGCCACCAGGTCGCTGGCCCTGCGCGCCGACGCATTCCACTACGTCACCGACATTGCGACCAACCTGGTGGCCGGCCTGGCCCTCGTGGGCTACCGTGTTCTGGGCTGGCGCGGCCTCGACCCCGTGGCCTCGATCATCATCGCCGTCTACATCATCTGGAGCTCGCTCGATATCCTACGCGACGCGGCGGAGGAGCTGCTGGACCGCGGCCTGCCGCACGAGGTGGAGGACGATGTCAAGGAGATGCTGCACGGGTTCGCGCCGGAGGTGCGGGGCTACCGGGCGTTCCGCTCGCGCCGTGCGGGCGGGACCTCGTTCTTCGAGTTCCGCATGCTGCTGGACCGGGGCGCTTCGTTCCAGCGTAGCCACGAGATCACCGAGGCTGCCATCCGGCGCATCCGCGAACGCCACGGGGAGCACACCGAGGTCATAATCGACACCGATCCGGTGTGAGGCAGGGGACAGGGGACAGGGGACGGGGGACAGTCAATTGTTACGGGAAACCTTCTAGAATTGCAGAAGTTGCCTCTACACGAGCCCCGAGCCTACAGGTTGTAAAGGCCGTCGTCGCGGGTGGGCACACCGCCCTCGCCGCCCTCGTCGCCCATCTCCGCCTCGAGCTGGGGACCGAGCTCGTCCTCGAGCGCCTCGGGGTCCTCACCCGATTCCAGGCGGCGGAACATCTCCTCCATCGTCGGGGTCATCTTCTCGCCCGAGACCTCGGCGAGACGGCGCATCATGCGCGCCATCACCCGGGGGTCCTCGGCGTCATTCTCGTCGAGCTCGCCCGTCATGCGCATGACTTCCTGCTCCATGCGCGCCATCGCCGCATCGTCAGGCTCGCCGGCGGCCTGCCTGGGTTTCTCCTCGGCACTCTTCCGCCCGGTGCTCACGGCGAACGACGAGGGCACCCGGGAAAGGTCCTTGGCCCCGCAGCGTGGGCACACGGGCTGGCGCGTCGGCTTTGCCGACAGCGACAGGAAGCTGTAAATCCGGTTGCACGCCGGACAGAGGAACTCGAAAATCGGCACGCCTCACCTCGCCGCAGCAGCGATTGTAGCCGAGTCGGGCGCCCGCGGACGCCCGACGGGCCCTGGTACGTGGCGCACGGAGGTCTCGGGTTTCAGTGTTAAAGAGTCTCATGCGCAGAAGCCCCGCGGCCACGTTACAATGCCACACCATGGGAGCGCCGGTGGTTCGCCTGGTTGCGGCCTTTCCCCGTCCGCTGGACACCGCGGTCGCGGCGGCCCGCACCTGCACGTCGGCGTCGGGGCCCGTGGAGCCGGCAGCGGTGATGGGCGGGCCTGACCTCGACGAGGAGGGACGCGGCAAGGCTCGCGAACGGCGCGACAACCTGGCTCGCTCGCTCTACGTCGCTGGCCATCACACGACGTTCCAGCACGCCCATTTCATGTTCGTGCTCGAGGGCGTGAGCCGGCAATTCGTCTGGTCGTTCCTGCATGCCCACCCGTTCGCAAACTCGGAGCAGGTCTCCCAGCGTTACGTCAGGGTCGCCGAGGAGCAGGTCTTCGTTCCCGATCTGCCCGCAGCCGCAACGGCGGCGTTCCGGGCCACGGTGGCAGCCCAGCACGCGGCGTACCGCCGGCTCGTCGAGCTGCTGTCCCCGGTGGCCGAGGCGGAGCTGCTCAGGCGTTTCCCGACGTGGCGAAGGCACCCCAAGCGGCTGGCGCGGCAGAGGGAGCGCAAGGCCCAGGAGGTCGCGCGCGCGGTCCTGCCCGTCGCGACCCACACGGCCCTGATGCACACGGTCTCGTGCCTGACGCTCTTCCGCTACCACCGCCTGTGCCTCCAGTTCGACGTGCCCGATGAGACCCGGTCGATCGTCCAAGCCATGGTGGCGGCGGCCCTCGAGCACGACCCGGACCTTGCTGGCGTGCTGGAGGATCCGATCGCGCTGGAGGCGACGCCGGAGTACGCCCTCTTCCATGAGTTCCACGGGGCGGGCACACAGGCCGCCGGCTTCCGGGAGGAGTTCGACCGCGACCTCTCCGGGCTGACGTCGAAGCTGCTCGGCACCGGCGGGGACAACGTGGAGAAGGTGGCATACGCGGTGCGGGCGGTGCTCGGCCTGCCGAGTGCGCGCCTGTCCGCCGAGGAAGCGGTGCGCCTGGCCCTCGACCCGTCGGTGAACCGGCTTCTCGGGGAGGACCTAAACCTTTCGACGCTCTCCAAGCTCGGCCGCTGTCTCCACCATGCGCAGTACACCTTCGCGAAGAAGCTCTCGCACGCCGCCGATTCGCAGGACCAGCGCCACCGCATGACGCCGGCGGCGCGTCCGCTGCTCGCGGCCGTGGTGGACGACCAGCCCGACGTCGTGCTGCCGCGCCTGGTTGCGCACGCGGATGATGCGGCCAGGCAGGTGTTCGACGAGGCCGTGGGGCGGGCCTGGGAGGGAGCCGCCGCGGTGAGGCGCTCAGGGGGCGCCGGGGAGGCAGCCGCCTACCTGCTCCCGAACGCGCTCGCGCTCCGGTTCGTGGAGTCCTCCGACCTCCTCAACCTGCATCACAAGCACAAGATGCGCCTCTGCTACAACGCCCAGGAAGAGATCTGGCAGGCCTGCCTGGACGAGGCGCTGCAAATCCGGCAGGCCGAGCCCGCCATCGGGCGCTGGCTGCTACCGCCGTGCTCGGTGCGCCAGCTCGCCGGGCGGAAGCCGTTCTGCCCGGAAGGTGAGCGCTTCTGCGGCATCGCCGTCTGGCGCCTCCAGCCGGCTGACTACCGTCGCATCATCTGATTCCGCGGTCGCCTCGCTAGCCTGCGAGCCCCGAGCCCCGAATCCGGCGTGCTAGCATCCGCGATCGTGAGCGCGGCAGGGAGGACGGCACGGCGCGGCTTGCTGGTCCTGGCGGACGGGATCCAGGCCGCCTTTGCCGCCGGGGCCGTCGCGGAGCTGGCGCGGAAGGGTTTTGTGTGGCAGCGCGGCGCCGGTGCAGGGCTCGGCGCCCACGTGGCGGTGCTGGCCCTGTTGGGCGAGGCCGTGGAGGCCGAGCGTCGCTGGCTGCGCGAGGCCGAGACCGGCTGCCCGCTCTTCCGGTCCCGTCTCGCCTCCGCGCAACAAAGGCTCGGGCCTGCCTCCGGGGTGATCGTGGCGCCAGACCCCTGGGCGATGGACGGCTGGCTCGATCCCGTTGGTCTGGCCGAGTACCTGGCTCCCGAGATGGCTGCCGTCCCCGAGAGGCTGGCACGGGCAGGGGGGAGCTGTGCGGTCGCGGTGGAGGATCTCGGCACCGGCGAGGCGGCGTGGGTGGAGCTTGCGAAGCTGACACCGGAGCGTGCCGGAGCGATGCTGCGGGCGGCTGCCACCTTCCCCGCTGGCTGGGGTCCGGAGACTGTGACGGAAGGGGAGAGCATCCGCACGCTCTGGGGCGGGGTGGGTGCGGCCGTCGCATGCGCTCCGCCCTGGCGGGACGAGAAGAGCGCCTGGGACCTGGTGTGCGGTTTTCCGCTCCCCGGGGCGGTGCGCAGCGCCCTCGGGGGCTCGCTGCTGGAGCTGATGCAGCGCCGCCAGGAAGCGCGCGCGGGCACCGCCGTCGGCGGGTGGCTGGCAGGAGCGGAAGGCGCGTCGTTGCGGGTCATTGCACCCGACGCAGAGAGCTATCGCCGTTGGGCCTCCCGTGACAACGCGGAGCTCGGCACGGAGTACCCGCTGCCCTGGGAGCGCAACGGCGAGCTGACCGCCGGACTCGTCCGCTTCGGAGTTTTCGTTGCACGGAGCTTGATGCCGGTTTCGATCACGTAGCGTTGACTTTGACGGGCGCTGGCCGCCCGTGGAGGATCCCATGCGTAAGGCCCTGCTCGTTGCGGTCTCCTTGTTCATCGCGGTGACGGCGCTTGCCGTGACGCCGACGATGCCTCGCTACCCGGCGTTGTCCCCGGACGGGGCCAGGATCGCGTTCTCCTGGCAGGGGGACATCTGGGTGGCCGCGGTCACCGGAGGGCCGGCGCAGCGCATCACCGCGAACCCCGCCTACGACCATCACCCGGTGTGGTTCCCGGACGGCAAGCGGCTGGCGTTCACCTCCGACCGCGAGGGCTCCGACGATGTCTTCGTCGTGGAGCTGGGAGGGGGAGCGCCGCGGCGGCTCACCTTCCACGAGGCCGCTGACCTGGTCCAGGGTGTTCTCGGGGAGGACGTGGTCTTCACCTCCCGCCGTCACGAGGCGTGGGACCGCATGCCTGCGATCTACCTGGTGCCTGTGGCCGGTGGCACCGAGCGCCTCGCAACCAGGTTGCTGGCGCTGGAGGCGGTGCCCTCGCCGGACGGCAAGTACCTCGCCCTGGTGCGAGGAGGTACGCCCGGCGACCGCCGACACTACCGCGGCTCCGCCAACCGTGACCTGTGGCTCCTGGAGCGCTCCAGCGGCAAGCTCGAACGTCTCACCGCAACCGAGTGGGACGAGGACGGCGTCTGCTGGGCGGGGCAGGGAGCCTTGGTGTTCCGCAGCGACAACGGCGGCGAGGACAGGAACCTTTTCAAGCTCGACCTGGCGACCCGCAAGATCACCCAGCTCACGCACAGCAAGGGGGCCGACGTGCGCGCCCCGAACGCATCGGCGGACGGGCGCCTCGCGGCGTTCGAGCTGTGGGACGCGATTTGCACCGTGCCCACGATCGGCTCCGGAGAGCCCCGCCGCCTCGCCTTCGAGGTTCCGGCCGACGCGCTGGAGCCCCCGCTCACGCGGACCGATATGAAGGACGAGGCCGAGCAGGTGGTGGTCTCGCCGGACGGGAGCCAGGCGGCGCTGGTCGTGCGCGGCGACGTGTACGTGGTGGCCAGGCGCGCCAAGGACCTCACCTCGGTGGCCGCCCCGCCCACTGTGCGGGTGACCACGACCACCGGGCGGGAGCGCGACGTGGCGTGGAGCCCGGATGGCAAGCAGCTCATCTTTGCCTCGGACCGCTTCGGTCAGCTCGACCTCTTCAGCGTCCGCCCGGCCGACCGCGAGGACGGGAAGTTCTACCGCACCCAGAAGTTCGCCGAGTCTCGGCTGACCACCACGCCCGAGGACGAGCACCAACCCTCCTTCTCGCCCGACGGGAAGCTGCTGGCGTACGTGAAGGGCAAGGGCGGCCTGGTGGTCGCCAACGCCGACGGCTCCAACCCGAAGGAGCTTTTCGAGCACTGGGAGCGCATCACCTACTCGTGGTCGCCGGATTCCAAGTGGCTGGCGTTCTCGCGCGAGGACCAGTCCTACAACGAGGAGATCTGGATCGTGCCGGCTGCGGGGGGCCAGGCGGTCAACGTCTCCCAGCATCCCGGTGTGGACAGCCGGCCGGCGTGGTCACCCGACGGCCGCAGGCTCTACTGGCTGTCCAGGCGCCACGCCAACCGCATCAACGTGTGGGCGTTGTACCTGACCAGGGCCGACAACGAGCGGACGCCCGAGGAGTGGATCGAGCTCTTCGAGGAGGAGAGCGCCAAGAAGACCGCAGCGAAGGAGCCCGCCAAGGACGGCGAGGGGGAGAAAGCCGACAGGACCGAGAAGGGCGGGAAGCCGGACAGGCCCGAGAGGCCCAGGGAGAAGCCGGCCGCCAAGCCGGTGGCGATCGACCTCGAAGGGATCTACCTGCGGGCGCGCGCCGTGACCGACGTGCCGGGGGACATCGGCGAGTTTGTGGTGTCACCCGACGGCAAGACGATCGTCTTCGTCGCAGCGCTCGAGGGGGAGCGCGACCTCTACAAGGTGCGCTGGGATGGCAAGGAGCTCACGCGCTTGACGACGAGCGGTGCCGACGCCAGCCAGCTTGCCTTCTCGCAGGACGGCAAGACCGTCTTCTACCGCGCCGGCAGGGGCACGATCGGCAGCGTGAGCCTGGAGGGGAAGCCGGGCGACGCTGTTCCGTTCGCGGCACGCGTGGAGGTGGACCGCACCGCGAAGCGCGCCCAGGTCTTCGACGAGGGATGGCGCGAGCTGGACCGCTGGTTCGCCGACCCCAATTTCCACGGGCAGAACTGGCAGGCGCTCCACGACCGCTACCGGCCGCTCGCGCTCGGCGCCGTGGCGCGCCGCGACTTTGATGACGCGGTGAACATGATGCTCGGCGAGCTCAACGCCTCGCACATGGGCTTTCGTCCGCCGATCAGCGGCCAGCGGGCCAGGACCGGCGAGCTGGGGGTCGAGGTCGAGCCGGCGCCGGACGGCAAGGGCGTCATCATCACCGAGGTCCTCCCGGAAACGCCGGCCTCGCGCGTGGACGCGCACCTCGCGCCTGGCGAGCGCATCCTGGCCGTGAACGGCAAGGAGATCGGCCCGCGCGACAACTTCTTCGCCGAGCTGATCGACGTGCAGGGACGAAAGGTGCTGCTGAGGGTGGCCGGCGAGAAGGGCGAGCGGGACGTGGTCGTGACCGCGATCACCCTTGAACAGTGCCGCGAGGCACGCTACAAGAAGTGGGTCGACCAGCGCCGCGCGCTAGCCGAAAAGCTCTCCGACGGCAAGCTCGGCTACATCCACATCCAGGGGATGGACCAGCCGTCGCTGGAGGAGTTCGAGCGCGACCTCTACGCGGCGGCGAACGGCAAGCAAGGCCTGCTCGTCGACGTGCGCAACAACGGCGGCGGGTGGACCACCGACTACCTGATGGCGATCCTGAACGTAAAGCGCCATGCGTGGACGCTGCCGCGGGGCGGCGACCCCAAGATCAAGGCCTACCCCGGGGACCGGCTGCCGCTGCCGGCCTGGACGAGGCCGGCTGCCGCCCTCTGCGACGAGGCCAGCTACTCCAACGCGGAGATCTTCTCGTGGGCGTTCAAGACGACCGGGCGCGGCACACTGGTGGGCATGCCGACCTTCGGCGCCGTAATGTCCACCGGTGCGGCCCGCCTGGCTGACGGCTCCACGGTACGGCTGCCCTCGCGGGCGTGGTTCGTCGCGGGCTCGAATATCGACCAAGAGAATCACGGCTGCGTGCCGGACGTGATCGTGGAGCAGCCCCCCGATCAGGACATGAGCGCCGACCGCGACACCCAGCTTTCCAGGGCCGTGGAGGTGCTGCTGCAGCAGCTGCCCAAGGACCCGTCGCAGCTTCCGTGGTGAGTTTGCGGGCGGGAGCGGCACCCGCGGCCGCTCCCGCCCTTCTTCTTGCGGGTCCAGCAGGCGCCGACTAAGCTTGGCAATGGCCGAAAGGGGGAGCCATGAACGGGCCTTGGTTTCGCGGCAGGGCACTCTCGGGACTGATCCTCGTCGGGCTCGCGGCGGCCGTAGCCGCGTGCTCAACGATATTCGCCACCAGGATCGGGGACATCCTCAAGTCGCCGGGCGCCTACGAGGGCAAGGAGGTGACCGTCGAGGGCAAGGTCACCGCCACCCACAACCTTCTGGTCGTCAAGTACTACCAGGTTGACGACGGCACCGGGGAGATCGCGGTGGTGACCGAAAGCGCGCTGCCGAAGGAAGATGAGAAGGTGCGCGTGAAGGGCCGCGTGAACCAGGCGTTCGCCATCGGCTCGTCGCGTCTGATCGTGATCGTCGAGAAACCGCCCTCGCGGTAGGGGTCACCGGCCGTTTGTGAGAGTTCTCGGCCAAGGCCTTCCGCCGTGCGGCTGGTGGATGCCACTTTTCTGTCGCGAGGGTGGACGGAAAGATTCAACGCGAGGGGAGAAATCATGCGGGTAGGAAGGACCGTGACGTTCGTGCTGTTGGTGAGTGGCACCGTGGCGGCTGGAGCGTGGATGTTGCACGCGGCTGCCGGCCAGATCGAGCAGGACGCCAGGGCGCTCGTCATCGCGGACCGGCTGCCGACGAATGATCAGCTTAAGGTCGGGGTGAGTCTCGTCGAGGTTGTGGCGAGCAACGATTCCCGCCTTGTAAGCGTGGCACGGCAGCAGCTCCCTGAATGGATCGAGTACCTCAAGCCCTTGGGATCGGGTAAGATCGTAAACATCGTCGGTGCCTCTCTCCTTGCCAGAGGAGTGTTCCATGGGGAGCGCCGTGCCGTCGTCGGCGGCCTGACGCTGCTGGAAGGCGACCTGATCCTTGGCGTCGTCGTCGACGCATCGAAGGATGCGTTCGGGCGGGTCCGCCCCAACCACCCCGGGCCGGGCAGGTGGTTCGCGGGAGGGGATTCGTTCCCGTCGAGCCACGCTGCTCACGCGTTCCTGGTTGCCTCCGTCGTCGACGCGACGCTTGGAAGATCCCGAGTGGCGGTGGATCGCTTATTCGCTCGCCACGGGGGTGGCGCTCCAGCGCCTGCACGAAGGGGTGCACTACCCGACCGACGTCATCGCCGCAGGCACGCTGGGTTGGTGGATCGGCCACCGCCTCTCTGCAGCGCACGGCCTCGTCGGCCGTTCTGACGACGGGTCCATCCGGTAGATCCCCACCCCGGGGCGGCGTCCGGCCCGGGTCCGCCATCCCTTTCCGGACAGGCTTCTCGGGACCACGGCGGCGTTTCAGGCGGCGCACCTCGCCCGGGGGCTTTCGACGTACAATCCGCGCGGGAGGTGCGATGGGTCGCGAGATCCGCTTTCTCAACACGGCCAGTCGCCGGGTCGAGACGTTGAGGCCCCTTGAGGACGACCACGTCCGCATGTACACCTGCGGGCCGACGGTCTACAACTTCCCGCATATCGGGAACTACCGCACCTTCCTGTTCGATGACGTGTTGCGCCGCACGCTGAGGGCGTTCGGGTACCGTGTCACGCAGGTAATGAACCTGACCGACATTGACGACAAGACGATCAAGGGCGCCGCGGGGGAGGGGATCACCCTGCGCGAGTTCACGGATCGGTATGTTGCCGCCTTCTTCGAGGACCTCGACACGCTGGGCGTGGAGCGCGCCGAGCACTACCCGCGCGCCACGGAGTGGATCCCGCAGATGGTGGAGCTGGTGCAACGCCTCAGCCGGCGCGGCCATACCTACGTGCAGGACGGCTCCACCTACTTTCGGATCGCCACGTTCCCGGCGTACGGCAAGCTCTCTGGAATCGACGTCAACGAGGTGAAGGCGGGCGCCCGTGTGGACGCCGACGAGTACGAGAAGGAGGACGTGCGGGACTTCGTGCTCTGGAAGGCGCCCAAGGAGGGGGAGCCCTCGTGGGATACGCCCCTCGGACCGGGGCGGCCGGGGTGGCACCTGGAGTGCTCGGCGATGAGCATGAGCCTCCTCGGCGAGAGCTTCGACATCCACACCGGCGGCGTGGACAACGTCTTCCCGCACCACGAAAACGAGATTGCCCAGAGCGAGGGCGCCACGGGCAAACCGTTCGTACGCACCTGGCTGCACGCCGAGCACCTCTTCGTCGAGGGCCAGAAGATGGCGAAGTCGCTCGGCAACTTCTACACCCTGCGCGACCTTCTGGCGAAGGGGCACGACCCGCTCGCGATCCGGTACCTGCTGATCTCGGTGCCGTACCGGCAGAAGCTCAACTTCACGTTCGACGGCCTGCACGCCGCCGCAGCTGGGATCGAGCGCATCGGCAACACCATGCGACGGCTGGGCCACACCCCGCCGGCGACCGGCGAGGGAGGGCTGCCGGCGTCGGCGGTGGAGGAGTTCGTGGCGGAGTTCGACGCCGGCCTCGCCGACGACCTCAACACCGCCCGTGCGCTGGCCGCGGTGCACACGCTGCTTACGGCCGTCAACCAGGCGCTGGACGGGGGCGGTATCACCGCCCGGGTGCGAAGCCGTCTCGATTCGGCGCTGGCGCACGTGGACGCGGTCCTCGGCCTCGTGCCCGGGCGCGGCAATGCAGAGGCCGCGGATGCGGAGATCGAGGCCCTGATCGCGGAGCGGCTCGCCGCCCGGAAGGCGCGCGACTTCGCCCGCGCCGACGCGATCCGCAAGCAGCTTGCGGATCGCGGCATTGTGCTCGAGGACACGCCGCACGGGACCGTATGGCACCGCGCGAGATAACAGGGGTCAGGGCGCAGGGCCCCGGGCACAGGGGGCAGGAGAAAGAGTTCGCGCCCAACGTGCACGGCACGTCTGCCCACCTGATGGGATTCTGGAAAAAATTGTAAGAGACGTGGGGGAATCGATGCGACGCCAGATCTTGCTCGTTCTCGCGGCGGCCGCGCCCTCGAGAGCCTTGGGCGGAAGAGCGACGAGGCCTCCGCTTACAAGGAGGCGACGGACCGCAATCCCAACGGCGAGGTGGGTGCCGAGGCGGCCCGCCGGCCGCGCGCTCGGTTAAACTGATAACGAGGATGCCCATGAGTGCGCCGGATCCAGTTGGAGAGCTGGTGCTCCTCGCCCGCGGGGCCGCAGAGGCGGGCGCGGACTGGCGCGCTCGTTTGCGCCGGGAGTGGCTGCCGCGCACGGTTTCCAGGACACCACGGGCCGTGCTGGTGGCGGCCCTCGCCGAGTGGTTCGAGGAGGCGCCGGCGCCTGGGGCCGAGCTCTCCGGTCAGCTGGAGTCTGCGGTGGTTGGCGCGATGGCTGAATAGGGATACGACTGACATCGGTTCGCCGGGTGGCGAACCGGTGTCACCCCGAGCCTGGCACCGAGCACAGCGAGGTGCAAGGCGTGGGGGTCCCGCCGCACCTGAGACAGCTCAAAACCTGAGTGTGCGGACAGGGGAATACCTTGCGAGGCGCCGCCCTTGAACCGTACGACACGGAAAGGGGACGAAGAATGCGCACTCTGGCTGTGGTGATGATGCTGGCCCTGGGGCTCTCGACGGCTAGCGGGGAGGTCCACACAAAGGTGGTGGAGTACAAACAGGGAGACACGACCCTTGAGGGCTTCTTGGCGTGGGACGATACCTTCAAGGCCCCGCGTCCGGGTGTGCTCGTGGTGCACGAATGGACCGGGCTCGGAAAGTACGTGAAGGGGCGCGCCGAGCAGCTCGCGAAGTTGGGCTACGTCGCGTTCTGCTCGGACATCTACGGCAAGGGCGTGCGGCCCTCCAACCCGGCGGACGCGGGCAAGACCGCGGGCATCTACAAGAGCGACCGCGCGCTCACACGGGCGCGCATGAGTGCTGCGTTCGCCGAGCTGAAGGGCAACAAGATGGTGGACAGCACGCATCTCGCTGCCATTGGCTACTGCTTCGGCGGGATGGTGGTGCTCGAGGCGGCGCGCAGCGGCGCCGACCTAGCCGGAGTCGTGGTTTTCCATGGTGCGCTTGACACGCCAAATCCCGACGACGGCAAGAACATAAAGTGCAAGGTACTGGCGCTCCAGGGGGGCGACGATCCCTACGTCGGCCAGAAGGATGTGGCCGCGTTCGAGGAAGAGATGCGGCGGGGCGGGGTTGACTGGCAGCTCGTGCAGTACGGCGGAGCCGTGCACAGCTACACCAACCCGGACGCGGGCAACGACAACTCCAAGGGCGCTGCGTACAACGCGAGGGCGGACGCGCGCTCCTGGCAGGCCATGAGGGCCTTCTTCGCCGAGATCTTCCCGTAGCGGCCGCCCGGTGGGCGGCCGGCCTTTTCGTGCATGCTGCAGGCACGCGGGCATACGGCCGGCCAGCGGCCGGCCGCTACCTTTCGCCCACCGTGAACGCCACCGATGGGTGGCCGACGAAGTGGTAGAGGTTGGACGGCGCCGTCGGGCCGAGGCCGACGTCCCGCACCGGCAGCTCGGGGACGCCCACCGAGATCGCGTAGCAGAGAGGATGCGCGACCGGTGCGGGCAGCCCCAGCGCCGCGGTGGCGCGCTGCAGCACCAGCAACCCCATCGGGATCGAAAAGCGCCCGCACCAGGTCAGCTTGTACTCGTTCGGCTGCTCCGGGTTGACGCAGGTCGAAAAGAACTGCTCGGCCTTGGCCGTCGTCACTGGGCCGGCGAGCGCGTCGCGGATCAGCATGCGGTCGCGGTCCCATGCCTTCAGGTAGGCATCCACGCCGCCCTCGCCATACGGCGTGTACTTGAAATCGGAGCCATAGTGCACCGCGTCCGACGAGATGACGACTGCAACGTCCTTGCCGAGCTGCCAGCCATGCTTCTTCATTGATTGCGCGAGGGCGGCCCCCAGCCTTCCGGCCAGCTCCTCCATGCGCGGGAAGCCCATCGCGGGCACGATCACCGGCACGATCTCCACGTCGGGGCGGGCGTGCTTGAGCCAGTACACCAGCGCCTCGAGGGAGTGCTCGGAGTCGTGAGCCGCGGCGTCGCGCACATAGTCACCCCTGGGGAGCTGTGCCAGCAACTCCTCGCGCAGCGGCGACACCGGCACCTCGCCGTCGGGCGCGCGCCAAGCGCGGTAGGTGTCGAACACCAGCACGTCGTGGGCCCCGAACCTGCGGTACCTGTGGAAGACGCCGACGAGCACCACGGTCTTGGCGGTCACGCAGCGGCAGCGTCTGCCGGTACACGCGGCCGGCGAGGATGTAGTCGTCGTGCGGGCAGATCACGCCCGCCACGCCAGGCGCGGGCGCCTCGCCTAGCCTCTCGGGGGCCGGCAGCCGTGGCCGAAAGCTCCCACACCTTCGCCATCTGGTCCGGCCTGGAGGCGTAGCCGGTCGCATCCAGTTGCCCGCGGACGTCCCCCTTGGAGGGGATGCGCCATCCCCTTGCGGACCTCCTCCAGGGTCGGCGGCGCCGTCTGCGCCGGCTGCAGCGCCGCCTGTGCGAACAGGTGGCCCGATACCAAGACGAACACTACAAACGCTATTGTTCTGTGCATGGGCGAAGGCTCCTCGGCCGCAAAGCTATCCCGCCAAGACGGCTCACGCAAGTGGTCTGCTAGTCCTCGAAGACAACGCCGAGGTAGTTGCCAGCAAGGTCGGTCTCCTCGAGATGGCGGTCCCGGGCGACCACCTGAACTGTGTGGTGTCCCCTCGGCAACTCCCCCAGCGGAACTTCAAGATGGTAGCGGCAGGACGCCGCTTCGCGGTAGCGCGGGAAGAGCGGTGCGACATCAGGGCTCTCATCGCCGAGATGTGCCCGGCCAAGGGCGTGGTTTCCATCCAGGATCACCTCCACCGACTCGACCGCGTCAAGTGCCCAGCCCCAGACGCGCATGACTTGACTTTGTGTGCTCTCGTTGGCTGGCGCATCGACGTAGCCGAACGGTGGCAGCGCGTCATCGGGGTCGTGGACATTTACGTCGCGTTTCCGGCAGAACACGCGGAGGAGCTTGTCCTCGTCGAAGCGAACCACAATGAACCCAGCCTCATCGAGATAGCGCTTCAACTCTGGCGCGGTGGAAAATTGAATGCGGCCACGGATCTTGTTGGCACCGATGTTGGCGGCTTGAATGCCACGCCACAGGCGATACGTGTCGGGGTGCAGGAGGTTCCACGTGTCGAAGAACGCCATCCCTCCCGGCTTGAGAACTCGGTGGGTTTCGAGGAGATACTGATAGACGTCCTCTTTGTCGAGGTGCATGAGCACGGTCGTGATATAGACGAAGTCAAACGAGCCGTCGGCAAAGCCAGTAAGGCCTACCTCGCCAAGCTCATGCAGGTGCACGTTGGAAAGGTGTGAAACACGCTGCTTCGCCTGTTCGAGCATGTTCTTCGAGATGTCCGCGCCGTGCCACTCGCCGACGTGGGGCGCCATCTCTCTGCCGACCCGTGCCGTGCCACAACCGATCTCCAAGACCCGGGACGTGCTGTTGAGCCCCGCCACCTCGATGAGCTGCCGTGCACCAAAGGAATTGGCGTCTCCGTTCCAACCGCGCGACCGGTAGTCGGCCTCATTGTCCGCAACGTACGTGGTCGCGTAGGCACCCGCCTTGGTCGCAGCCGAAGAGTTCCACCAGGACTTGTAGTCTTCGCCCACAGCTTTGTCGCCCCCGACCCGGTACCTGAGGGCACGCCACGCTGACCGCAGAAGTTCGCTCAAGGGCCCGCTCCTCCTTGTTCGAGGCATCTTAGCGGAACGTGGAGACTGTTTCCTGTTTCGTCAGCCCGGCTCGGCCAGTGCCTCAGCGGCGCGGGTGCCGGAGCGCACCGCGTAGTTCTGGCCGCGGTCCTCGGCGTAGATCTGGGCCATTTGCTTGTTGTATAGGCCTGCCATCGGGGTACCGAACGGTGAGGGCGCGGATGCCTGGTCGTCCGCCGTAGGTCCACGACCCCTACACTTCAGCCGCTTCAAGCCGACGGCAGGTCAAATCTGGTTCTTGCGCACGAGGCGAGAGCCACCGAGATTGCCGCCGGAAGCGGGGCGGCGATAACCCGGTCGAATGACGTCGTGAGGTGCCACAACGTCCCCTGCATCGAGCTCAAATACGCGGCAATCAGGCCACACCAGAAAACGCCGAGAGCGATAGCGACTGCGATCGTCCTCCGTTGTGCCAAAGCGATCGCGGCGAGAAGCCAGCTCAGAAGCAGAAGCCAGATGAGTGGGTTAACCTGTCCCCACAACCAGCCCAGCATCTGATTTGCGGCTACGAACCAAGCCTTGGGGTCGACACTTCTTGGTTCCCGGGGGATGCTGTGGACGAGGAGGAATACCTGCCAGTAGCCGGCCGCTAGGAGGAAAGTGCCTCCCACAACGACTCTGCCGCGCTGGGTGCCGACCCAGAGTGTCGCGACTGTCACTCCTAACGCCAGCACCATGCCCTCGTTCTTGGTGAGGCATAGCCCAGCAACTGCGGCCGACAGACTCAGCAAAGCCGCCGGGTCGTGGTCACTGTCTTGGCAAAGGCGTGCCAATGCCCCAAGAGCCACAGCGGCGAGGAACGCGACAACCAGATCCGCGTTTCCCGAGTAGGCGGGCAAGAGGACTATCGGTGCCAAGGCCCCGGTCGCCGCGCCGGTTGCCCGGATGACGGGTGGTACGTCTCGCAGGTTGTCCCAGCAGGCAGCGGCCAGAGCAACGAGCAGCAGGACTTGCCACCAGGTTGCGACCGCCTCGACCGATCCGCTCAGGCGGACTCCCATAGCCATCAAGTCGGGCCAGAGAGGCGGGTAGTCGGGATGCAGCCGGGCATTGGGGGGCCAGGCGAGCCAGCGTGTGTCGTTGGTTGCAGCGAGTGCGAAAACCTTGGCCTTGAGGCCCCAGATGTACCGGAAGTCCCAACCGGTGGCTGGTCGCAGAGCCACCAACAAACCCTGGACGCCGGTGACGACGGCAGCGAGCAAGCCCCAGGCATTGGGCGTATGGGAAGTGGCCGGCGCGACGCGCCGAGAAACTAGGCCGAGGAGCAGGCCACCAGCACCCATCAGCGCGAGCAGCCAGACGTGCCAGCGCACCCCAATTGACTCGAGCAAAAGTAGAAAGGCGCCAGAGCCAACGAGAGCCCACAGGCCAATCACCGAAATCGGGTGCGGCCGCGTCGAGTACCGCCGGTACCATCGCCAGACGCCCCAACCCACGCAGAAGGGCAATACCAGTCCGGTGAGGCTCGACACGGTGGTCACTCTCCCTTGTCGTAGCGCGCGAGCCAGAGGTCGCCCCGGCGCCAGACAACGCGCCAGCCTGACGGAAGCTCCTTCATGCCAACCGACAATCCCCCCGTCGCGCCCTCGGGTAGTGGACAGTACTCTGGCAGAGTCCAAAGCAGATCGGGGCGCAGCCAACTCACCTCGTAGAGCCAGAGCAGCGATTCCTCTCTGCTCACTTTCGATGGTGGGACGAAGAGGACACGGCTCCCGGGAGCAATTGGTGCCTGTGCCAATGGCTGCAATGCGGCCCGCCATGCCCGGTCTGCATCGTTCGTCTTTGCGCTCGGCCCCAGAGCAAGGCCCAACCCGATTGAGAGGAGCGCAGCCAGCACTGCAGCAGCGCAGGGTAGCCCGCGGTGAACGTCCAAAGCCCAATTGACGGCGGAGCCCAGCCGCCTGCCCACGCTCGCCACCAAGCCCCAGGGATCGCCGCGCATTTGCTATGGCCCCGTGAATTTGTGTGCCTGAACAGTGTACGAATGAAGGTTGAGGCTTGCCATGGCGCAAACGTCTCCACGCCTCCTGGCTGCCCGTTTCTCACCGCTGCGGCGTGCTGCAAATAGCCTAACCATGCGTCGGGCCCTCCGCCAGCACTGGGCTGGTCATGACTGTGCCATCAGCAGCGCCTCGGCGGCGCGGGTGCCGGAGCGCACGGCGTAGTTCTGGCCGCGGTCCTCGGGGTAGATCTGGGCCATGCAGGCGTGGTAGAGACCGGGCACCGGCATCTCGAACGGCGGGATCAGCGGCCTGTAATTGCAGGGGATCACGGGCTGCGCGTACGCGGCCTTGAAGTGGTGCCGGGCCAGCACGCAGGAGTCGTCAAAGTCAGGGTTGATGCGCTTCATGAACGGCCGGTACGCGGCCCACACGTCGTCGTCGCGCATGCCCCATAGGGGGTGCTCGGCGAAGAGGTACTTCGAGATGTAGAGCACGTGACGGCCGCCGTAACGCCCGCTGGGCAGGTAGTTCGTGTGCTCCACCAGGCCGCCGAACGGGAAGTCGGGGTCGGCGATGTTCAGCCAGTAGTAGGGCGAGAAAGAACGGTTCAGCTCCAGCACGACACACATCGCCGCGGTGGCGGTCAAACCCTCCAGGTGTGCCCGGTGGTCGGCGCGGAACTGCTCGCCTGCGACGCGCACCAGCTCCTGCGGCGCGGCGGTGAAGAGGACCTTGCCGAAGCGCTCGGCGCCGTTACGCGTGTGGACCTCGAGCCCGCCTTCGGCCGGGGCGATCCTCTTCACCGGGGTGGCGAACTCCAACCGCGCACCCGCCTCGCGCAGGCGGCTCACAAGGGCATCCACCAGACGACCGAAGGAGCCGCGCATGTAGCCCAGGCGCTCGCCCAGACCGGTGACGGATCGCGAGCGACCGCGCAGGTAGACCTTCCCCCATAGCCAGACCATCGCCACCTCGTCGGCCTTCTCTGCGAACTTCTGATGGAGAAGCGGCCCCCACACCGTGCCGTAGACCCGGTGGCCGGCGTGGCGGATGATCCACTCCCGGGCGGTGACGCTCTCGAACGGACGGTAGTCGCCGCTCCGGTTGAGGCGCAACGTCGAGATCGCGAAGCGGACCTTGTCGGCCCAAGGCAGCGGCTTGAACTTCAGCAGGGAGGCCGGCGTCCCGAAGTCCCACAGGCGCCCTCCCGAGTAGATCCCCATGCGCGAGGGGAGCCATTCGATTTCGCCGCCGAGGCCGAGCTCCCGAGCCAGCGCCGTGTAGTCGGTGTCGGTGGTGAAAAGGTGGTGGTAGAAGCACTCGAGCCGCTCGCCGCCGACCTCGAACGTCGCCACCAGGCCGCCGGCCTCCGGGTAGCGTTCGAACACGGTGACTTTCCATCCCGCCGTGGCGAGGCGGTAGGCCGCGACGAGTCCGGTAAGCCCCGCGCCCACGATCGCGATGTCAGGCACAGCGTTGCGTCCAAGGGCTTATCTGAGCTGTCATTGCCCAGAAAGTCCCGCCCCCCCACGGGGTCATCCCGAGGAGCGAAGCGGTCTTAGAGCCTGCCCTGAGCGGAGCGAATGGGAGGGCGCTGGGTGGGGGAACACGTGCCCCCTCCCAGATCCCTCGTCCTGCTTGCGGCAGGACTCGGGATGACGTTTTTCGAGATCTTTCATCGTCCAGGGTGTGCCAACGGCACATGAAGATTCTGAGGAGTCCTGCAGGAGATAGGGCGACGAAGAACCCCGTCGCGGTTGCGGATCTCCCACTGCGCCCCGGCACGTACGGATGCGCTCCAAGCGCGATGGGAGCCTTCATCCCGCCTGCGGCGGAGCTCAGGATGACCCTCGCCGCGCCGCGGCTCGGGTCAATTGACATCGCCGCCCCCGTCGTCGATGAAGCCCGGCAACTGATACCGCCCGCCCTCGGGAAGCGCGCTCCTGCGCCTCGCCCTCCTGCACCTGCCAGCGCTGGGTGGCCTCGTCGGGCAGCTCGGAGAGGAAGCGGGAGGGCTCGAGGATCACGTCCACCCGGTAGCGATCGCGCGCCACCATCGGGTGGCAGAGCACCAGCTCGTCCTTGGCCCTTGTGCAGGCAACGTAGAAGAGGCGGCGCTCCTCCTCGATGTCCTCGGCGCGCGCGGTGGGGAACCGGCCTTCCGCCAGCCAGATCAGGAACACCACGCGCCACTCGAGGCCCTTGGCCTGGTGGATCGTGGAGAGGGTCACGCGCTCGCGCTCGCCCTCCTCGGCGACCACGTCCTCGCCGGACAGCTCGTTCATGAGCGTCACCTCGTCCAGGAAGGCGTCCAGCCCCTCGTAACCGTCGGCGAACAGGGCAAGCTGCTCGAGGTCGTCCAGGCGTGCGCTGGCGTTGTCCAGCATTGCGCGCACGTGCTCGCGGTAGCCCGAGTTGATCACCTCGCGCACCATCTCCCCCGGCCGCCCGCGCAGGCGGTCGAGCCGGGCCGCCAGCTCGGCGAGCTGCTTGACGGAGTTGGCGGCCGCGCCCGGGAGGCCGAGGGCCTTGCCGTCCAGCTTTCCCAGCGCCTGCAGAGGCTCGCTCGACTCGGCAAGGGCCTGCCAGACCCGCGACACCAGGCGCTGCCCGAGCCGGGGCCGCAGGCGCGCCATGCGCGTGAACGCCACCTCGTCGCGCGGGTTGGCGAGGAAGCGCAGGTGGGCGAGCACGTCCTTCACGTGCCGCTGCTCGAAGAAGCGCAGCCCCGAGCGCACCTCGTACGGGATGTTGCGCTTGGTGAGCTCGACCTCGAGCTCCAGGGAGTGTGAGTGGTTGCGGTAGAGCACCGCGATCTCCGGCAGCGGCACGCCCTCGTCCAGCAGCTCCAGGATGCGCTGCGCCACGAAGGCGGCCTGCGACTCGGGCGCGGGCGCCGCGCACACCACCGGCGGCTCGCCGCCCTCGCGGACCGGGCGGAGGTGCTTGGGGAACTGGTGCTCGTTGTGCGCGATCGAGGCGTTGGCGAGCGTCAGGATGGGCGGCAACGAGCGGTAGTTGGTCTCCAGCCTGAAGGTCTCGCAGCCGGGGTAGCGCTCGGGGAAGGAGAGGATGTTGGCGTACTCGGCGCCGCGGAACGCGTAGATGGACTGGGCATCGTCGCCCACGACCATCAGGTTGCGCTCCGTCCCCAGCATCAGGTCCACGATGTCGGCCTGCAGCCGGTTGGTGTCCTGGTACTCGTCCACGAGGACGTGGCGGAAGCGCGCCGCGAGCTGGCGCCGCACGTCGTCGTGACGGCGCAGCAGCAACAACCAGTTGAGCAGCAGGTCGTCATAGTCCATCACCTGGGCCGCGCGCTTGCGCTCCAGGTAGCGGCGGAACACAGCCTGCATGACCTCCAGGTCGCCGGAGAACTGGGGGAAGCGGCCCGCGACGACCTCTTCGAGGGATCGGCCGGTGTTGATGACGAAGGAGTATACCTCGACGAGCACAGCCGCACCGGGCAGCCGCCGGTTCGGCGTGCTCGGCACCACGTCGGATAGGGCGTTGGACATCAGGTCGCGGGAGTCCTCGCGGTCCAGGATGCTGTAGATGGACGGGTAACCCAGGCGCTCCCCGAAGCGACGCAGCAGGCGGTTCCCCACCGAGTGGAAGGTCCCGCCCATCACCCGGCCCGCGTCGGTGCCGAGCAACAGGCCGACCCTCGAGAGCATCTCTTTCGCCGCGCGGTTGGTAAAGGTGAGCAGAAGGATCGCGTTCGGCTCGGCGCCGTCCTCCAGGAGCCGCGCCACACGGTAGACCACCGTACGGGTCTTGCCGGAGCCCGCACCGGCGAGGACCAGCATCGGGCCCCCCTGGTGCATCACGACCGCGAGCTGCTCCGGGTTCAGCTCGCTGGCGTAGTCCACCTTGCGCGGCTGGCCCGCGGCTGGACGCAGCGAGACCTTGCGTGAGACCGGCTTATCAGGCACCGGTGGAGGATACCGCAGCCTTGGAGTGTTCGGTGCCGGGCGGTTGGTAGGCACATCAACTGGGCGCGGCAGCGCGGTGCCGGCGGTGCCACTTTGTTCACGGTCGAAGGGGTCGGGCAAGCCGGATCCGTCCTGGCCGTCAAGCAAGGGAGGTTTTGACGCACCAAAGTGGCACACCCGGCACCGCGCGCCGCGGCTCGACCGCTGGGTAAGCAACCTGGCCGGCGGCAACGCGCGGCGCGCCGTGCGCTCGTTAGAAAGTCTCGACGCTCCTCCGCCGCCGAAGCTGCCTCCGCCCGGTTTCATCGCGGGCGGGGCCTCCCCCGGGATCGGCCGCGCGGTCGGGGCGATCGTCGCCAGCGTCGCGATCACCTCGGCCGAGCGCTCGAGGCGGCCCTCGAACAGCGGCTGGGCCGTGATCCCGCGCCGCTCGTGGCCGGTGCCGGCCTCGAGCCAGCGCTGGAGCAGCAGGGCGATCGCCACGATGGCCGCCCCGGCGCCCGCCAGCAGCACCCACAGCGGCGCGAGGCGCACGTAGTGTCGCAGCGTGACCGCCGTGCCCGCGACCATCGCCACGCCGGCCCACAGCCACAGGCGATCACGACGCCAGGCGCCGATGACGATGGCGACAAGCGGGAGCGCCGCGGTGAGGAGGATCGCCACGGATCGGGCGAAATCAGGCGCGCCACGCACGCCCGCGGCGAGGTCCTCGATCACACGCTCGTCCAGCCCCCACACGTTGACCGAGAGGTAGCCCAGGGCGATGGCCGCAGCGAGGGTCCAGCCTGCCGCTGCACGATGAGACGGCGCAAGAGCCGCGCTGCGGCGGGCCGCGTCGCAGCCGGCGGCAAGCGCCGCGGCGAAGATCACCCACAGCATGCGCGGGGCAGGCAGCTGGGTGACGAACACGAAGAGCGCGAGGCACGCCACCGCACCGTACGCGGGCATCCCCCAGCGCCACGCCGCGCGCCGCGGCAAGCGCGAGGACCACCAGGGCTCCGATCTGGACGCAGGCGACGCTGCCCAGGTCGAATTCCATGGTTGAGCGCCCAGATGATGCCGCCCGCGGTCAGGGCAACGGCGAACAGCGAGGTGGCCTCCTCGATGCCGCTGCCGCAGCGCCGCAGGAACCCGGTCTGCAGCTCCGTGAGCGCCCAGAATACGAGGCCCATCATGAGGAGGACGGACCAGTGCCGGTCGACGAAGCTGAAGAGCCCAATGGCGGCGATGCATGCGATGAACGCGAAGACGAACAGCAGCAGACGGAGGACGAGGCCGGCGCGCACGCGGTCGTCCGGGAAGCGGCGGTCGATCTCCGCGATTGTCGTGTCGTCCACCAGACCGGCGTTGTGCCAGTCGCGCGCTGCGAGGCGAACTTCCCGATGCCGATCGGCGAGGACCGCGCCGGGCTTCATGAATCCTCCGCTAGGCGGCGCTGGCTGGCGACCAGCAGGACGATGAGCGCGACCGAGGTGACAAGAAACCACAGGTTGCGCATGGTGCCGTACCGGACCGCCTCGACGACGAAACGGCTGATCGCGGCGTAGGCGCCCAGGACCCCCATGGCGAAGAGCCAGAACCGCCGCGCGCGCGCGGCGCCCCAGGCGAGCGCGGCACCGGTCACCAGCAGTACTGCGGCCCACGCTGCCCACATCCGGCCCGCCGGCCCCTCGACCATGCCGGATCCCAGCCCTCCCAGCATGAGCAACCAGCCCATGTGTGCGGCAACCGGCTCGAAGTGGGCCTTGCGCCGGAGGCGCACGAGCAGCCAGCCCCCGAGCACGAAGAGCGCGCCGCACACGATGGCGTTGGCGCGCACCAGGGATGGCTGCCAGCGCCCGTGCGGGGCGCTCGCGAGTGAGCCCATGGCGACGCCCCTCCAGGCGGCGAACGTCGAGAGCGCCAGCGAGAGGACCACCCGCGAGTCGAACCGCCTCGCCAGTGCGGCGTAAAGCAGGGAGGTGAAGAACAGGTGCCACGGCCACCCGGCGCCGAGCGGCGTGAACTTGACCTCGATGAAGGCGAGGTCGGCTCCGACCAGCATCGCGCCGAGGAGCAGGACGTAGTCGAACGCCAGGTTGGGCGAGGCCTGCTCGTCCCACGAGAAGCGGGGGGCGACTCGCGCCACCCACGCCAGGCACGCGGCGGCCGCCACAGCGAGCGCGACGGCGATCGCCAGCGGCCCGATACGATCGAGGTTCTCCTTGACGAGCAGACCCACGCCCGCGACGATGAGGCTGACGCCGAGCCACAGCAGCGCGCGCAGCTCGAACCGGACCGAGAGAAGCTCGCCGCGAGCCGAGCGCAGCGGAGCCGCGGCCTTGTCCGGGGCCAGGACGCCCTCCGCGACGAGCCGTTCCACCGCCTGCGCTACCTCGGGTTGCACCTCCGAAGGCTAGCATGCGGGGGACGTGTAACCGTCCCGTAACCGTACATGTAAAAGAGATAAAGTCTCAATTGTAAGATCCTATTTTGGGAAAAGACCGGTGTTGCCAAAGCTTTCCCAGCAGCTTAGTATGACTTGCTGCAGGGGGCCGGCACGGTCGTATGCCGGCATCGCGAGTCCGAGCCGCGCGTGGAGCAGCGGCGCGGGACCTCGGAGGAATGAGCGTGTTCAAGGTCCTCATCAAGGAAGAAATAGCGCCCAAGTTCCACCGCTTCGTCGTCGAGGCGCCCGAGATCGCGCGCAAGCACCGACCGGGGCAGTTCGTGATGGTGCTCCCGGGCGAGGAGGGCGAGCGCATCCCCCTCACGATCGCCGCCTCCGACCCACAGGCCGGGACCATCACGCTGGTCGTTCAAGAGGTCGGCAAGACCACGATGTCCATGGGCGAGATGGCGGCAGGGCAGGCGTTCGTGTCCGTCGTCGGGCCGCTCGGGACCCCCACCCACATCGCGAAGTTCGGCACGGTGGTGTGCGTCGGCGGCGGCGCCGGCATCGCTCCGATGCTCCCGATCGCGGGTGGGCTGAAGAGGGCCGGCAACACGGTGCTCTCGATCCTGGGCGGGCGCACGCAGGAGCTGGTGATCCTGCGCGACGAGATGGCCGCCGTCTCCGACGAGATCTTCTACACCACCGACGACGGCTCGTTCGGCAGGAAGGGCCTGGTGACCCACGCGCTCGGCGACCTGATCAAGGAGCGCGGGAAGCCGGACCTGGTGGTGGCGATCGGCCCGGCGATCATGATGAAGGCGGTCGCCGAGTTGACCCGCAAGCTGGAGATCCCGACGCTCGCCTCCCTCAACTCGATCATGGTGGACGGCACCGGGATGTGCGGCGCCTGCCGCATCACCGTGGACGGCAAGACCAAGTTCGTGTGCGTGGACGGGCCGGAGTTCGACGCCCACAAGGTGGACTTCGACCTCCTGATCAAGAGGTTGCGCATGTACCTTCCCGAGGAGCAGGTGGCGCGCGAGCGCTTCATGGCCGACCACCAGTGCCGCGCGGTGGCGGGAGCCTCCCGTGGCTGACGAGATCCAGGGCGTCCCCGAGCTTCCCAAGGCGGCGCGCATGAAGATCCCGCGCCACCCGATGGCGGCGCAGGAACCGCTCGCGCGCATCCGCAACTTCGCCGAGGTTGCGCTCGGCTACACCGCGGAGAACGCCCTCGAGGAGGCGCAGCGTTGCCTGCAATGCGCGAACCCACCGTGCGTGAAGGGGTGCCCGGTGGGGATCGACATCCCGGCGTTCGTGGACCTCATCCGCAAGGGCGACTTCGAGGGCTCGCTCGCCAAGATCACGGAGACCAACACACTGCCCGCGATCTGCGGCCGCGTCTGCCCGCAGGAGGAGCAGTGCGAGGTCGTCTGCGTGTTGGCGAAGAAGTACCAGCCGGTGGCGATCGGCAGGCTCGAGCGGTTCGTGGCCGACTGGGAGCGCGACCGCGGCATGGTTTCGACCCCCCAGCTCGCCCCACCGACCCCGCACAAGGTCGCGGTGGTGGGCTCGGGTCCCGCCGGCCTGGCGTGCGCGGCGGAGCTGGCGCGCTTCGGCCACAACGTGACGATCTTCGAGGCGCTCCACAAGCCGGGTGGCGTGCTCGTCTACGGCATCCCCGAGTTCCGGCTGCCCAAGGCCATCGTGACGTTCGAGATCGACAACCTCACGCGGATGGGCGTGGAGCTGCGCGGCAACTTCGTCATCGGCCGCACCGCGACCGTGCACGAGCTGCTCGACGGCCACGGCTTCGACGCGGTCTTCCTCGGAACCGGCGCCGGGCTGCCGTACTTCCTGGGGATCCCCGGTGAAAACTACATCGGCGTGCTCTCCGCCAACGAGTTCCTCACCCGCGTCAACCTGATGAAGGCGTACGACTTCCCCCGCACCGACACGCCCGTGCGCACGGGCCGCCGCGTGGCGGTCGTGGGCTCCGGCAACGTCGCGATGGACTGCCTGCGCACCGCGAAGCGGCTTGGCGCGGAGGAGGTTATCTGCGTCTACCGGCGCACCCGCAACGAGTCCCCCGCGCGCAAGGAGGAGCTGGAGCACGCGGAGGAGGAGCAGATCGACTTCCGCTGGCTCTCGGCCCCGCTCGCGATCCTCGGCAACGACGAGGGGTTCGTGACCGGCATGCGCATCCAGCGCATGGAGCTGGGGGAGCCGGACGCCTCGGGTCGCCGCCGCCCGGTGCCGATCGAGGGTTCGGAGTACGAGATTGCCATCGACACCGCGGTGATCGCCATCGGGCAGGGACCCAACCCGCTCGCCACCCAGAGCACGCCCGGGCTCGACCTCAACCGCCACGGCAACATCGTGGTGAACGAGCAGACCATGATGACCTCGATCCCCGGCGTGTTCGCCGGCGGCGACATCGTGACCGGCGCGGCAACGGTCATCCTGGCGATGGGCGCAGGCAAGCAAGCGGCGCTCGGCATCCAGGACTGGCTCGCCAGGCTCGCGCGCGGCGAGGTCGCCAAGCCGGCGCTGACACCCGCACAACGATAGAAAACCCAGGCTCAAGGCTCCAGGCTATAGGCTCCAGGCACTACGACGGCAGCGAGCTGAGGACCGCCCTCCGAGGAACCGCGATGTCAGCGATCCTACATGCGAGGTCGTCTTCCTCTAGCCTCAGGCCCGAGGCCTGAAGCCTGCTTCTGCGCCATCGCCACGCCGCACTAGCGGCCCGTGGGCCCGAGGTGGCGCCGCACGCGGGGCATGGGTGGACAGTCGGAGGTCAGGATCGCGCCCTGGTAACCCAACGCCAGTAACGTCCGGCCGCTGGAGCCCAGAGTGAGAAGCGGTGAGGAAGCATAGCCGCGTCGCCGGGCCCAGCTCACGCCGTCCGGGCTGGTCATGATCACATCTGCCATGCCCGCGTCTTCGCCGACTGCGAGGAAGTGTCCGCCCGCCCAGATCACATCCTCGAACCCGTAAATGGAGGTGGGAAGGGCCACGCAGTTCCACAAGACGCCATCGAGGCTCACCAAGCTAGCAGCGGGGCCGCCGAAGTTGTCCACGGGCATGAACCGACCGACCGCCACGAAACGCTGCCCGTCCCACGCAACACCGTGCAGCTCCACACCCCGGCAATTGCCCAGCGCCCCGCCCGCAGATGGATCGCTCCACGTCAGTCCATCCGGGCTGGTGAGGACCGTGCCCGCTCCCACGGCGACGAACCGTCCGCCGAGCCAACGCACCCGCATGAGCGGGCCGTTCGTCGGAAGCTCCTGCCCCGACCAGGTCACGCCATCCGAGCTGGTCAGCACGAGCGACTTCCCGCCGAAGTCGACCTGCGCGCCACCGACCGCGACGAGGCGCGCCCCGTTCCATGCCACGCCGCGGAGGTCGGTCGTCGTGCCGCTCTGCCGCGGCGTCCACCAAACACCGTCCGGACTCGTGGCGATCGCCCCCCCGATGCCAACGACGACGTACCCGGACCCGTCCCACGTTACGCCCGTGAAATGACCGCCCGTCCAGAGCTGCGATGGGAACCAGGTAACCCCGTCCACGCTGGTCAGGACCTGAGCGTAGTAGCCGACCGCCAGGAACCCTGCGCCGCCCCAGGCCACATCCAAAAGCGGCGTTCGCGGCCCCTGCACGCGATAAGCCCACTCGATCCTGTCGGCGCTACCGACAACTCTTCCCGAGCGGCCAACCAGCACGGTCTGCCCTGCCCCGGCCGCGAGGGCGGTAAGGCCCGCGAAGCTCCCGATCAGAGTCAGACTCAGATAAGAGCGAGCCCAGTTGACACCGTCAGGGCTGGTGACGACGACCGTGGCCGATGGTAGGTCCCCAGACGCTCCGAGGGCCATGAACTGCGTACCCGCCCAGACGACGGAGGAGAGCGGCCACGAGAAGGTCTGATTCTGGCCCGACCAATTCGTGCCGTCCGAGCTGGTCAGGATGTGCCCGGAGAGCGCCGTGGCGACGAGGCGGGAGCCGCTCCACGCGACGGCGGAGAGGACCCCACGGTGTCGAATTCCCGCTGTGTCCACGAGGCGCCGTCGGCGCTAAAGAGCACGACCGCGTGCGGACCGACGAAAGGAGTGTCTTTCTCCCCCACGGCGATGAACCGCGTCCCCATCCAGAGCAGACCGTTCACGCTGACGCCGTCCGCACCGTTGGTCTGCTGCCGCGTCCAACTCGTGGCGTCCGAACTGGTAAGGAACCCGGTGGCGCCTCCCGCGGTGAGATACCTCTCCCCGTTCCAGACGACCTGCCGCAGGTCCGCCGGCTGATCGTACACACGCGGCGTCCACGTGACACCATCCAGGCTCGTGAGGATCGTGGGCGAGGCTTCGTAACCCGGGCCGACTGCGACGAACTGGCCGCCGCCCCAGGTCACGCCGGCGAGGTCGCCGTCAGTGCCAGAGTCGCGCCACGCCCAGGCGATTCCGTCGGGACTCGTCACGATCGCGCCGCGGCGGCCCACCGCGACGAAGCCGTGCTCGAGGCTATAGGTGATCGCCGTCAAGTCGCTGCCCTGCGGGAGCGGGTTGGCCCAGCGCCACGACGCGCCGCACCCTGCGCTCCCTATTCCGGTCCCCAGTCCTGCCGGCTCGGGGTCCTCTCGCACCGACGGGCGCTTGGGAGGGGCAGCGGGCGCGCCGGCTCCCAGGAGCACGAAGAGCATTGAAACCGAAGCCATCCGCTGCGCAGCCATTACGCACATCCTTACCCGGTGCCACGACACCCCGATCCCTGCCGGGCAGACCGCCCTCAGCGCGAGCCTGGCTTCTTGCCGGGCACCGCCAGCGGTATGGGCGGGACCTTCACGCCCGCCGGCCGCGGATACCTGACACCGGAGGTGGGTCATGGCCAGCCCCACTACCCCTTCCGTCGGCCTGGACCTTCATGAGGATCTCATCCCTCGCGCTCGAACTACGCTGATCCTCAGATGGCGTCAGGCCATGTGTGCCCTCTCACAACGTTACACCCAGCGCGCGAGTGGGTCCCCGGGGTGGGACAGAGAACCCTTGCCACCGGGCGCCTCAAGGCAGCCCCTACGCCCTCTTGCGATTGGACTTGACCGCGGAACGGGCAAGCTGGCGATTGCGAACCAGTCGCAGCCGGCAGCCAACAAGGACGGTCGCGGCTAGGGCACAACCACCGGCACCGTGGTGGGATCGCCCGTGGCGTTGTCGATCACGGACGCGTAGACCCAGGCGCGGCCACTGGGCGTCGCAACCTGCACGGTGGCGTACGCAAGGTCCCTCGGGCCGGCTCCGGAGGCGATGAAGGCATCGTCGAGCTGTTGCCATGCGCCACCGTCCAGCGTGATCGCCTGTGGACTCCCGATCGATACGCCGGCGGCATCGTAGAGCGTGATCAGCATCACGCACTGCGACGTCCCCAGGTTGACCGCGCCGATGTTGGTCCGGAAGTCCGTGTTGCGCTTGAGCCCCGCCAGGACGCCCGTCTGGCCTGAGGTCAGGCCATCCGCTGCCACGAGCGCCGGGTACGACTCGCCGAGGGTCCCGGTGTCCGTCTGATCGTACGTCCTGGCGGCGATCACCACCGGACGGTCCGAGACCACCTGCAAGACCCCCGACGTCCTCGTGGAATCGGGCAATCCGAACAGCGAGGTGAGGACGTCACGCCACTCGGTCGTGACGCCTGGCTGCACGGTTGCGGTCGCTACCAACGGCGGACACCCGGAGCATCGGAATGTAAGCGTGAGATTGGCCGGGGCCGTCGAGCCGGCGGGGTTGACGAGAGCCACGTCCGAGCGCCATTGGGTGCCGTGGTACCCCGGCTTGTGGGCGAGCGCAGGAATCAGGTACGCCGCGTTGACCGGTGCCGCGGCGATCGTGATCGTGCCGCTGCGGTTGCACGTCACGGCTCCAACGCTCGCCTGGAGGGAACACAAGTACACGCCTGGTGACGGGTAGGTGTATAGGGGTTCTGCTCGGTCGAGCTGGCGCCGTCGCCGAAGGCCCACGTGTATCCGGCGTTGCCGTGCAGCTCGACGGGAATGCGGAGGCCGAGAAACCAATGGGCTGCCCGGCCGCGGCGGCGAGGGGCACGGAGAGCGGTACACGCCAGGGTGCAAGGCAACGCCAGCATGTCAACGACGATCGCGGTCCATGCGGTATGCGAGGCGGCGTCGGTCACCGCGAGCCTGACCATATAGTCGCCCGCGACGCCGTAGATATGGGTTCGGGCGGCCGCGGTGGCGTGAAGCGAGCCATCGCCGAATCCCAGTCGAGAGCGAAAGGGCGGCGAGCCGCCGGAAATGCTACTGGTGAAGCTGACCGGCACGCCGACCATGGTGCGCATGGGTAATGCGGCGGCCGTGACCGCGTAGCCGGGCGACGTATCGTCGTGGATCTCAGGAGGAAGGCATCGCCAGGCCGCCGCCGTAACGGGGTCGGGCCGCGTCGGCGACGGCATGGTGGGAGTCGATGTTTCCCCGGCGACGTAGATGCCGGCGTCGGGGTCAACCGCCACGCCAAACAGCGACACCAGCCGAAGCCACTGTACCACTCGCTGCGTCCGCGCCGACGTAGCCGGCAAACGAGATTGCCCGCTCGGGCCGAGCTTGGCGACGAAGATGTCGGCCCTGCCCGCGCCCTGACTCGATCTCCGTCGTTCACGGATAGGGAAGTCGGTCGAGGTCGTCATCCCGGCGATGAAGAGGTCGCCCGCTGCGCTCGTCGCGACTGCAAAGGCATGGTCAGTCCCGCTGCCGCCGAAGAACGTCGAGAACACCAGCGCATCGCCGGCGGGTATGAACTTGGTGACGAAGACATCTCCAGGCCCACGTGGCGAGGCCTGAAACGGGTGCAGGGTCGGGAAATCCAGGGGAGTACGTGGTGCGACCACGCACGCGCGCCGGCGTGGTCGACGCTGACGCCCCGTGCGAGGTCG
>CAVWFZ010000012.1:0-64039 GCA_963754345.1 Thermoanaerobaculaceae bacterium
GACCCGCCCCGGAAAACTGGACCACGGGAAGGTAGAAATTCGGGCTCCCGAGGTCTCCTGGCGCCGCTGCTAGCAGCTTTCGGACGCTCTCAACAAACGAAGTATACATACTCACCTTTCGAGGCCGTCTGGCGTGGCCCTTCGCCCTCCGAGGTGGCCGAGGAGGGCGAAGGGCCGGAGTGCATCCGGTCGGCATACCCAGCCGGTGTCTCGTCCCTGAGCGAGCTGTGCGGTCGCTGGTGGTTGTAGTCGTGCCGCCACGCCGCCACGATCCGGGCGGCGGCGTCCATCGAGGCGAACAGCTCGACATTCAGGCACTCGTCCCGCAGCCGGCCGTTGAAGCTCTCGATGAAGCCGTTCTCTGTGGGTCGTCCTGGCCGTATGAACGCGAGTTGGACCCCACGCTGATGCGCCCACGCGTCCATCACCCTACCCGCGAACTCGCTGCCATTGTCCACCGTGATCGAAATGGGGACGTCGCGCTCGGCCACCGCCCTCTCCAAGGCCGCTGCCACGTCGGCTCCGCTCAGCTGCCGCTTGGCCACGATCGCCACGCACTCCCGCGTGTACTGGTCCAGGACGGTCAGGATTCGGAACAGACGTCCATCCTCGAGCCTCGCCGCCACGAAGTCCATGCTCCAGCGCTGATTCGGGGCGCCGGCGACCTCCACAATGACCGGGCGGCGCCGCGCGATCTTCTTCCGCACCTTCGTCCGCACCGCCAACCCCTCCTGGGCATACAGCCTGTAGACCCTCTTCGCATTGACCTGCCACCCCTCCCGCCGGAGCAGGACGGTCAGCCGCCGATACCCAAACCGCACCCGCACCGATGCCAGCTCGCGAAGGCGCTGCCGCAAGGCGGTCTGCGGGTCCTTTCGACCCACGTACCGCTGACTGCTGCGACCAATCCCCGCCAGCCGACACGCACGACGTTCACTGAGCTGGAACCCCTGCCGCATCCATGCGCTCAATACCCTGCGGCGCGCCGGCTTCAGACTTTTTTTGTCAGCGCCTCCCGCAGAATGTGTTTGTCCAGGCTCAGATCCGCCACCAGCCGCTTGAGCCGCGCATTCTCCTCCCGCAACTGCCGCAGCTCCCGAAGCTCGCTGATCCCAAGGCCGGCAAACTTCCGCTTCCACTTGTAAAACGTGGCCTGGCTGATCCCCAAACCACGGCAGACTTCCGTCACCGCCACGCCGCTCTCCGCCCGGTGCAACGCCGCGATGACCTGCTCCTCGGTGTGTCCCTTCCTCGGCATCTCGCTCTCCCTCCTGCGCCCTTCCCAGGAGACCACGAGAAGCCCTGCCTCTCAACTTTCACCTGGACCAGTTTTCGGGTTTTGGGTCAGGGATAGAGCCCCGAGCGGGGCGCTAGCGAACGATCTCGATGCGGCAGCGCCCGCGGCGCTCGATGTCCAAGCGGAAATGGCAGTCGTTTGGGATCGAGCCATCCGGGTCGTAGACCACGAACAGGATGAAGGCCGCCTCGGGGTACTTTGTGATATCGGCTGCAATTCCGTCAGTTGCCTTTGATGGCGTCGTGTGCGTCCGGAGGTACTTCGCCTCGACCAGGACCGCCCCAGCGGCCGTCGTGTGATCGGGGATGACCCGGGCACACGCGAAAGGCTGGGCTGGCGCCTCGCTCTGGAGGTCCGCGTGATGTGAGCTAATCAGCGCAGCCATTTTTTGGTTGAGATCGTTCTCGTCAGTGGGCTTGTTACCCTTACGGAACATAGGCGGCAGGTGCTGCTGGACAAGCGTGGCTATGGCGGCAGCAAGCCGTTCCGGATCCTCCGCAAGGTAGGCCCGGTCAGCGAGCAGCGCCAGTAGTGATTTCGGAGCTAGGGGGGAACCCAAATCTTCACAGCTCGCCTGAATGCGCTTCAGCCCCTCGATGACGTCCGTAGCGTGGTTCCGGTAGAGCTCCCACAGGCGCTCGACTTTCTCGGTATCCGATTCTGCGCCGTGGAGGGATGGAATGATGTCGGACAGCTCAGCGAAGTATTCCTGAGCAAAGGAGTCAGCGTTGCCATTCCGGATCCGGATGGCCTGCCTGATGTAGTCCAGCAACACGGTGCGCGCCTCGGGGCTTGCGATGGTGTCCCGGACGATGTCGCGAGAGTACAGGCCTTCATGGTCCCAGCCCTCAGCTCCGGCGGCAAAGGCGGCGATGCGTCGGTCGATGCACTGGAAGCAATCCCCGCACTGCGGCGCGTGGCTAGTGCGCTGATAGGTGCGACCACACGATACTGCACTGCTGATCAGCTCGGGATGGCGACTCGACATCAGAGCCCGGAACACTGCGGCCTTGGTGGAAAACTGAAGTGGCGCCGCAAAGGCAACGGACTTGCCGCCGACCAGCGAGAAGAGGCGCCCCAGGCCATCAAGTGTGCGGGGATGGGTGGTTCGGCTCGCACGTGCATTGAGAAGATCCTGCCGTCGAGCGAGGTTGAGGCTGGTGACACCGTTCTCGCAAACGTCGATGGTATCCGCCCCGAAGACCGAGGCGACGGCAAAGGCGATCGAGCAGTACAAGAAGCCGCGGGAGCGCTGCGTCTCCTGCACCCCGTGGTCCCCGGTCAGGTGGCACTCGAAGGGGAAGTGATAAATCCGCTGGGGGTAGTGAAGGCGTAGCGCCTTAAGAAGGGCGTTCTGGGTCCGCTTAACAGTGGGCTGGGACTGATGACTGACCAGGAGGAGGCTGTCGCCACTGTGGTCCAGCAGGCGTAAGGCACCGGCCAGTGAGTCGAGACCGCCGGAAAAGGGCACGACACGGACGGGCTTTGTGGGGTGGCCGTCGAGCGCCCAGGGGAAATCGAAGAGGTTCGTGGGTAGGGTTGTGTGGCCTGGATGGAAGGAGAACCGAATTTCCTGGTTGCCCATAAGGAACTCGAGAGTCTCCGTCAGAACCTCGTTCGTCGCCGGTGCGGACCAGAAGGGCTGATCCCTGACTCTCACGTGGAACTCGAAGCACCGTGACCACGAGTGGTACTCGACAGCGGTCTTTGCTCCACGAGATGTGTACCGGTCGGCTCCGTACACGTAGGCGGCTATCTCGAGGAGATCCAGCACCCTGTCCGGCACATGCTGGAGAGTGAGCACGAAGTCCGGCAGGCGCACCACCACGTTGCGGCGGGCGGAGCCACGGCGATAGTCGAGGGCGAGGCCCTTCCTTGCCTTCCGCTTGATCGGCGGATCGCTACAATAAACGACGGTGGCTGCGCCACGAGGCATCAGGCAGCGGCCTCCCGGCGGAGCTCCTCGCCGACCTTTGCAAAGGCTCGTGTAAGGAACGCCCGGATTGCGGCGTCTGATGGGCGAGTCTCCCGCGCGTGGTTGTTGTACCAGCCAGCTGCGTAGGACTGCATGATGCGGGAAGTCTCGAAGGCATGCCGCCAAACTTCATCGACCTGGGCTTTCAGCCGGCCCTGGAGAGCCTCGCGTGCGCCGATGGCAAACACCTCGGAGGACGCGGCGCGGTCCAGGAAGTAGCTGAGATAACGATTAGTAAGGTGGGCGAAGAAGAGCCTGGCGATCTCGCAGAAGCCGGCCGCCGAGGTCATCTTCCGCCACTTGTCCGAGGGGCTGAACAGCTCCACCTGCACACCTTCCTCAGCAAGCCAGGTGGCGATGGCATCCGCCGCAGCCGACTTCGCGAGTTGGGCATACTCGGGGGCACCTTCATGCTGGTCGACCCACGCGGAGAGCGATTGGGCCAACTCGAATGCAGAAGGGTCGGATTGAAGTGGAACGGGCGCGTCAGCGACGCCGCCCTGGCCTTGGGCAGTGCGTGCAGCCGCGAGGGCGACTAGGAAGCCAAACGCAGCTTGGACGCCTCGGTCCCTGCCAATACGCTCGTACCGCTGCTGCACGTTGCTCAGAACCCCCGCCGCGAGCTGGGCAGTGCTCTCAGGGGTCTTTGCGTCAGCGATCTGGTTGACGATCGCTTGCCAACGACGGGTCCTTGGCAGGCAACCTACTCGCTCGTGGCCCATCTCCTCACCCCCACTCGCGCTTCTCCAGCGCCTTGGGCATCATCGGTTCGGGAGGCTTCTCAACTTCTATCGTAAACCCATTACCCGCCGCAACGATAGGGACCCGGCTCGGCACAATTGGCGAACCGAGGTCAAGGTGCCCCTCCGGAGGCAGTCGTCTAGGGTTCCTGAGGGCGTCTACCTCGTAAGCTTCCTGTAGGTGATCCTGTGCGGCCTGGTGGCCGCGTCGCCAAGGGTCTGGCGGCGCCACTCTTCGTACTCGGAGAAGTTGCCGTCGAAGAACGTCACCTTGCTCGTCAGCTTCCTGTACGTGATCCGATGTGGCCTGGTGGCGGCGTCGCCCAGGGTCTGGCGGCGCCAGTCCTCGTACTCGGAGAAGTAGCGGGAGCGCCGCGCTCCCGTTGGCCGTCGCTTTGCACTGCCCACCCGACCTCCTCGACTCCGGTCGTCGGCGCTGCAGCCCGCGTCGTGCTCCCGTCCCCCAATCCTCCGCACGGTGCCATCGAAGCTCCCTGCCCCTAGTCACGACCTCGTTAGTCGTCGATACGTGATTCTGTGGGGCCTCAGCGCGGCCTCGCCCAGCTGCTGTCGCCGCCATTCCTCGTAATCCGTGAAGTTCCCATCGAAAAATGTCACCTTGGAGTCGCCCTCGAAGGCGAGGATGTGGGTCGCGATGCGGTCGAGGAACCAGCGGTCGTGGGAGATGACCACGACGCAGCCGGCGAACTGCTCGAGCGCGTCCTCGAGGGCGCGCAGGGTGTTGACATCGAGGTCGTTGGTGGGCTCGTCGAGGAGGAGGACGTTGGCCCCTTCTTTCAGCATGCGGGCGAGGTGGACGCGGTTCCTCTCACCGCCGGAGAGCTGGCTGACCTTCTTCTGCTGGTCGGCCCCGGAGAAGTTGAAGCGGCTGCAGTAGGCGCGCGCGTTCATCTTGACCTTGCCCAACTGCACCTCGTCCAGACCTTCCGAGATCACCTCGTAGACAGTCTTGTCGGGCTCGAGGTCGGCGCGGGTCTGGTCGGAGTAGGCGATCTGGACCGTCTCGCCGAGGCGCAGGCTGCCCGAATCCGGCTTCTCCTCGCCGACGATCATCTTGAAGAGCGTGGTCTTGCCCGCCCCGTTGGGGCCGATGACGCCGACGATCGCGGCGGGCGGGATCGAGAACTCGGCCTCCTCGATGAGCAGCTTGTCGCCGTACCCCTTGCGTAGCCCCTTGCTCTCGATCACCACGTCGCCCAGGCGAGGCCCGGGCGGGATGTAGATCTCGAGGTCGCGTGCCACGTCTTCCTGCTTGGCGGTGAGGAGCTGCTGGTAGGAATTGATGCGCGCTTTGCCCTTGGCGTGGCGCGCCTTGGGCGCCATGTGGATCCACTCCAGCTCGCGCTGCAGCGTCTTCTGGCGCTCGCTCTCCTGCTTCTGCTCCTTGCGCAGGCGCTCCTGCTTCTGCTCGAGCCAGCTCGAATAGTTGCCCTTCCACGGGATGCCCTGGCCGCGGTCGAGCTCCAGGATCCACCCCGCGACGTTGTCGAGGAAGTAGCGGTCATGGGTCACCGCGATGACCGTGCCCTCGTACTTCTGCAGGTGCTGCTCCAGCCACGCCACCGACTCGGCGTCGAGATGGTTCGTCGGCTCGTCGAGGAGCAGGATGTCGGGCTTCTGGAGGAGCAGGCGGCAGAGTGCGACGCGGCGCAGCTCGCCGCCGGAGAGCACGTTCACGGGCGTCTCGCCGGGCGGGCAGCGCAGGGCGTCCATCGCGAGCTCGAGCCGCGAGTCGAGGTCCCAGGCGTCGAGTGCGTCGAGCTTCTCCTGGACCTCGCCCTGGCGCGCCAGGAGCTTGTCCATCTCGTCGGGCTCCATCGGCTCGGCGAACCTGTCGGATGATCTCCTCGAACTCCGCGAGCAGAGCCGAGACCTCGCGTGTACTTTCTTTCACAATCTCCAGGACTGTCTTGGTTGGGTCGAGGTGGGGCTCCTGCTCGAGGAAGCCGACCGAGTAACCGGGGGAGATCGCCACCTCGCCGATGAACTCCTTCTCCACGCCCGCCATGATCCGCAGCAGCGTGCTCTTGCCCGAGCCGTTGAGGCCGATGACGCCGATCTTGGCGCCGTAGAAGTAGCCCAGGTAGATGTCCTTGAGCACCTGCTTGCTGCCGTGGACCTTGCCCACGCCCACCATCGAGTAGATGACCTTGTTGGGTTCGTCCTGCTTCGGCATGTGCCTACTTTGCCGTGAATCGCGAGCCGTGTCCATCTCGGGGCCGGGCCAGCGAACATAGCGTGCGTTAGAATCGGTGCGGGCACGGCTCGCGTGGTGTGCCTGAGGGAGTTCATGCCGCCGAGGACGAGCAAGAAGGAGACCGAGGCCGGCGGTCGCGAGCGCCTGCTCGCTGCTGCGACGCGCCTGTTCGCGGCCAAGGGGTACGCCGCGACGAGCGTGCGCGACATCCTGCGGGCCGCGAAGGTGACGGCTCCGGTGCTGTACTACCACTTCGGCAGCAAGGAAGGGTTGTTCGTCGACCTGTTCCGCGAAGGCGTCGAGACGCTCGACGCGGAGGTGGAGAAGGCGGTCAGCGAGGCGACCACTTTCGCCGAGAGGGTGCGCGCCTACTGCCGCGTTCACGTGGAGGTGCAGCAACGATACTCGGACCTCAGGTGGATTGCCGAGGCGTTGATCGCGGGTCCACCCAAGGCGGCCCCGCGCTTCAACTTCAAGGGGAGGTTCGCGGCCATGGTCCAGCAACTGGCGGACCTGGTCGGCGCCGGGGTGGAGAGCGGCGAGTTCCGCCCCTGCGATCGGATAGCGGTCGCGCTGGCCCTCCTGGGGGCCGTGGAGATGACGGTGCGCGCGCGCCTGATCGGGGCGAGGCTGCCGGGCCTCGCGAGCCCGCTTGATGGGGTTCTCGCGGTGGTCCTGGACAGTCTCCGCGCGCCTTCTTCGGGCCGCTAACAAGGGCTCGAGCACGCAACGCAAAAGCAAGTAACACAGCTATTTCTGTTGGGAGGTCAGCTGGGGGTTGACAGGCCGCACGCATCTGCGAATATAATATAACGTACGTTAGTTACAAATCCGGCCCCCCGAGGGCCGGTTCCAGGGAAAGGGAAGAACGATGCACCACCGTGAGGCACACCAGGGCGCCGGAGCCGATCGGTTGCTCGCCGCTGCCCGGCGACTGTTCGCGCGTCGCGGCTTCTACGGCGTGAGCGTCAAGGACCTGGTTCAGGCCGCGAAGGTGACGCGGCCGGTCCTCTACTACCACTTTCACAGCAAGGAAGGGCTTTACGTCGAGGCGAACCGGAAGGCGGCCGCCGAGTACGAAACCGCCTTCGAGTGCGCCGCGAGCGGCAGTACCGGGGTCGTGGAGCGGATTGGCCGTGTCTGCGAGGCGTACGCACTGGCGGTGCGCGAATCGGCCCGCCCCGCAACGGTTTCCGGACCGAAACCCGAGACGAACGACGGGGGCGTCGCCGACGTCTGCGCATGCGAACGCCTGAGCCAGGTGGTCGGGGTCCTGCGAGGGCTGATCACCGAGGGGAGCCGCGCGGGCGAGATCGCCGATTGCGACGCCGAGGACGCGGCGCTCGCGCTTGCCGGGGCGGCAGCGGTCACCGCGATGCGGTTCCCTGAGGGACGCCCCGGCGCGCGCAGACGCGACCGACTCGACGGCGTACTGGCGCTCGTGCTCAGAGGGCTGGAGCGGAGATCTGCGCCATGAGCGGCCCGAAGTCCCCAGTCCAGGTGTTTCAGCCGATCGGCGGTCCGCGGCGCCCAGCGGCGGCACCGCAGGGTCCGGCGAGCGGTGCAGCTCTCCACCTTCTTCTCCTCCTTTGTTCCCCCGGCCCGGCAGCACTTGGGTTGTCCGGGCCGGGATCCTTTCTCGGGCCGGTCCTTGCAGGACGTCGTTCCGGGGGTGCAGCCGGTCTTCGGTGAAGGCGTGATGAGGTTCAGCAGGAAGAGTGCGCCAGAGACGATCTAGCCCGGCGCACCGGGAGATAGCGATGTTCGTGAACGCAGGTTCCCTCAAGAAGCTCGTCGCAGTTCCCGCGGCGGTCGTCACGTTGCTGGGGATGGGGTGCGGGAAACGGCCGGCGCAACAGTCGCGAGGCCCAGCCGAGGTGGCCGTGGTGACGGTCGCGCCCGAGCGAGTCGTGCTGACGACCGAGCTGCCGGGCAGAACCTCGCCGTTCCTCATCGCCGAGGTGCGGCCGCAGGTCAGCGGCATCATCCAGAAGCGCCTGTTCGACGAGGGCGGAGACGTCAAGGCCGGCGAGGTCCTGTACCAGATCGACCCGGCCCAGTACCAGGCGGCGTTCGACCAGGCCAAGGCAGCCGTCGCAATGGCGGAGGCGAACCTCCCGGCTGCCCGCTTGCGCGCCGAACGGCTCAAGGGCCTGGTGGAGATTCACGCGGTGGGTCAGCAGGACTACGACGACGCGGCCGCCGCCCTGGCGCAGAGCGAGGCGAGCGTGGCGACGAGCCATGCGGCACTGGAGAGCGCCCGCATCAACCTCGCGTACACGCCGGTCAGGGCGCCGATCACGGGCCGCATCGGCCGCTCGAGCGTGACCGTCGGGGCGCTGGTCGCCGCCTACCAGCCCGTCCCGTTGGCGGTGATCCAGCAGCTGGATCCGATCTACGTGGACGTGACCCAGGCCAGCGGCCGACGTGCTGCGCCTGCAGCGCGCGCTGGGGAGCGGGAAGCTCAAGCAGGACGATCAGGCAAAGGGAAAGGTCAAGCTGTCCCTGGAGGACGGGACGCCGTACCCGCTCGATGGCATCCTCAAGTTCCGGGACGTGACGGCGGACCCGACCACCGGTTCGGTGACGCTCCGGATGGTGTTCCCGAACACGGACCACGTCCTGCTGCCCGGCATGTTCGTGCGCGCCGTCGTCGAGGAGGGCGTGGACGAGCACGCCATCTTGGTCCCGCAGCAGGGCGTGACCCGCGATGTCAGGGGCAACCCCATCGCATGGATCGTGGGCAAGGATGGAAAGGTCGAGCAGAGGAGCCTCGAGGTGGACCGCGCAATTGGCGACAAATGGCTTGTCACCAGGGGGCTCGCGGCTGGGGACCGGTTGATCGTAGAGGGTTTGCAGCGGGTTCGCCCGGGTGTTCCGGTCAGCGCCGTGCCGTTCGTCCCTCCTGCGCGCCCCGCCTCCGGGCCCGGCGCCGAGACAAAGTAGAGGAGGTCGGCCATGTCGAAGTTCTTCCTCGAACGCCCGGTCTTCGCCTGGGTCATCGCAATCGCCATGATGCTGGGCGGCGGGCTCGCGATCTACAACCTGCCGATCTCGCAGTACCCCCCGATCGCGCCCCCCTCGATCGCGATCAGCGCGACCTACCCCGGGGCGTCGGCCGCGACGGTCGACAACAGCGTGATCCAGCCGATCGAGACCACGATGACGGGGCTCGACCGGATGCTGTACATGTACTCGACCGGCGATTCGTCCGGCACCGCCCAGATCACGCTCACGTTCGCGCCGGGCACCGACCCGGACATCGCGTGGTCGAAGGTGCAGAACAAGCTCCAGCTCGCTCTGGCCTCGCTCCCGGACGTGGTGCAACAGCGCGGAGTCACGGTCAGCAAGTCCACCCGCAACTACCTCATGCTGGTCGGCATCACGTCGGAGGACGGCAGCCTCTCGATGGGAGACCTCAACGACTACATCATGTCGCAGATCCAGTCTCCCCTCGGCCGCGTCCCCGGCGTAGGCGAGGTCGAGGTCATGGGCTCCGCCTACTCGATGCGGATCTGGTTCGACCCCGACAAGCTCACCAAGTACGGGATGACCTCGGACGACGTCGTGGCCGCGGTGCGGACCTACAACGTCGAGGTCTCGGCCGGCCAGCTCGGCGGCGCCCCGGCCGCGCCCGGGCAGCGGCTCAACGCCTCCATCCTCGTCCAATCGCTGCTGGTGACGCCGGAGGAGTTCGCCAACATCCCCCTGCGCACGAACGCCGACGGGTCGGTGGTGCGCGTGCGCGACATCGGGCGGACCGAGCTCTTCACCGAGCTGCCCGACATCGCCGCCGCCTTCAATCGGCATCCGATGGGCGTGTTGGCCATCCGGCAGGAGGCGGGCGCCAACGCCCTCGATACCGCCGCCGGGATCAAGGCAAAGATGGTCGAGCTGTCGCGCTACTTCCCGGCCGGCATGAAGGTCATCTACCCCATGGACACCACGCCGTTCGTGAAGGTGGCGATCCGGGAGGTGGTCAAGACCCTCATCGAGGCGATCATCCTCGTCTTCCTCGTCATGTACCTCTTCATGGGGAACATGCGGGCGACGTTGGTGCCCACGATCGCGGTGCCGGTCGTCATCCTGGGCACCTTCGGTGTCCTCGGCCTCTTCGGCTTTTCGATCAACATGCTCACGATGTTCGCGATGGTGCTCGCGATCGGCCTCCTCGTGGACGACGCCATCGTGGTGGTCGAGAACGTCGAGCGGATCATGGGCCAGGAGGGGCTGCCGCCGCGCGAGGCGACGGCCAAGTCGATGGGCGAGATCCAGAGCGCCCTGGTAGGCATCGGCCTCGTCCTCTCCGCGGTGTTCGCCCCGATGATGTTCTTCCCGGGCTCGACCGGCGTCATCTACCGGCAGTTCTCGATCACGCTCATCGCCTCGATGCTGCTCTCGGTGGCCGTGGCCCTCATCCTTTCCCCGGTGCTCTGCGCGTCGCTGCTGCGGCCGGTGGAGAAGGGGCACGAGGCGGCCGAGACCGGGTTCAAGCTGCTGCGTCCCTTCTTCGTGTGGTTCGACCGGGGGTTCTTCCGCTCACGCGACGCCTACAAGCGCGGGGTCACGGGAATCCTCGAGCGGAAGGCGCGTTTCGTCGCGGTGTTCGTCGTGATCGTCGCGGCGATGGCGTTCCTCTACTGGAGGATGCCCACCGGATACCTCCCCGACGAGGACCAGGGCAACCTCCTGACCATGGTCCAGCTCCCCGCCGGCTCGACCCTCGAGCAGACCCAGGCGATCATGAGCCAGATCGAGAACCACTACCTCACCGAGCAGAGTGACGCCGTCGCGTCCACCGGCGCCATCTGCGGATTCGGCTTCGCCGGTCGCGGCCAGAGTCAGGGGTTGGTGTTCGTGAAGCTCAAGGACTGGGACCTGCGCAGCAGGCCGGGTCTGAAGGTCACGGACGTCGCTGCGAAGGCGATGCGGGTGTTCTCGACGATCCGCGGCGCGACGATCTTCGCGTTCCCGCCGCCCGCCGTCACCGAGCTCGGCATCGCGACCGGGTTCGACATGATGCTCCAGGACCGGGGCGGGATCGGACACCAGAGGCTCACGCAGATCGAGTACCAGCTCCTCGGGATGGCCGCCAAGGACCCCCGCCTCGCGCGGGTGCGGCCGAACGGGATGGCGGACGTGCCGATGTACAAGGTGGACATCGACTGGGAGAAGGCGGGCGCGCTCGGCGTCCCGATCTCCTCGGTGCAGAGCTACCTCTCCTCGGCGTTCGGCAGCGCCTACATCGGCAACTTCGTCCAGGGGGGCCGCGTCAAGCGCGTGTACGCGCAGGCCGACGCGCCGTACCGGATGCTGCCGGGCGACATGTCGCGGCTGTACGTCCGGAACCGGCAGGGAGGGCTCGTGCCGCTCTCGGCCGTCGCGTCCGGGCGGTGGGTGTACGGCTCGCCGCGCCTCGAGCGCTACAACGGCTTCCCGGCGATGGACATCCAGGGCGAGCCGGCGCCCGGGCACTCGACCGGCGAGGCAATGCAGGCGATGGAGGAGCTGATCTCCAAGCTGCCGCCCACGGTCGGCTACGAGTGGACCGGCCTGTCGTACCAGCAACGCATGTCGGAGTCCCAGACCGGGCTCCTCTACTCGTTCTCCATCCTCGCGATCTTCCTCGTCCTCGCCGCGCTCTACGAGAGCTGGACGTTCCCCATCTCGGTGATGCTGGCGCTCCCGCTCGGCGTCATCGGCGGCGTCCTGGCCTCGTCGTTCCGCGGCATGCCCAACGACGTGTACTTCCAGATCGGGCTCCTCACGGTCCTCGGCCTGACGACCAAGAACGCGATCCTGATCGTCCAGTTCGCCACGCACCGCATCGAGCGCGGCATGGGCCTGATCGAGGCGACCATCGAGGCGGCGAGGCTGAGGCTGCGGCCGATCGTCATGACCTCGCTCGCGTTCGGCTTCGGCGTGCTGCCCCTGGCTGTCGCCTCGGGCGCGGGCGCCGGCGCCATGAAGGCCATCGGCACCAGCGTGCTGGGCGGCATGATCACCGCCACCTTCCTGGCAATCTTCTTCATCCCATTGTTCTTTGTTCTCGTGGTCCAGGTGTTCGGCCGGAAGAAGCCGGTCTCAACGGAAGCCTCCGGCTCCGAGGCCGCGACACACTCGGAGGGTGACTGACATGAGACGGCACCTGATCTCGCTTCTTGCAGCGGCGCTGGTCCTGGCCGCGTGCGCGACGGTTCCGCCGTATGACCGTCCTGCCCTCCCCGTTCCCACGTCCTGGCCCGCGGCGACCGCACCACAAGGCGGCGCGCCAAATGAACGCGCCGCGACCGACGTCCGCTGGCAGGAGTTCTTTTCCGACCAGCGCCTGCGTTCCGTGATCGAGCTGGCGCTGGCCAACAACCGGGACCTGCGCGTGGCGACGCTGAACATCGAGAAGACCCAGGCGCTGTATCGGATCCAGCGCTCCGAGCTGTCACCCGGCGTGGGCGTCATGGCGGCCGGCGACAACTACCGCATTCCCGAGAAGATGGCGAACGATGGTGTCGCCACGGTTTACAAGCAGACAACGTTCGAGGTGGGTGTCTCCTCCTGGGAGCTGGACCTGTTCGGCCGCATCCGAAGCCTGAAGGCCCGTGCCCTGGAAGCGTACCTGGCGACGGAGCAGGCCCGGGGAGCCGCGCAGACATCGCTGGTCGCGGCCACCGCCGGTTCCTATCTCGCCCTGGCTGCCGACACGGAAAACCTCCGCCTGGCCCGGGAGACCATGGGCGCGCAGCAGGCGTCCCTCGACCTCATCCAAAAGAGCAGGGACGCCGGCGTGGCATCCGACCTCGACGTGCGGCAGGCGCAGAGTCAAGTTGAGGTCGCACGGGCGGCCGTCGCCCAGTTCACCGGTCTGGTCGCCGTCGACCGGAACACCCTCGACCTCCTCGCCGGCACCTCCGTCCCGGCGGACCTGTTGCCCGGCAGCCTGGAGTCGGCGACGACGGTAGCGCCACTGTCGCCAGGCCTTCCGTCGGAGGTGCTGCTCCGCCGGCCGGACATCCTCGCGGCCGAGCACCAGCTCAAGGCCGCGAACGCCAACATCGGCGCCGCACGCGCGGCGTTCTTCCCACGCATCACCCTGACGGCGGGAATCGGCTCCATGAGCCCGGAGCTCTCCGGACTGTTCGATTCAGGGACCCGGACCTGGAGCTTCACCCCGCAGATCGTCGCGCCGCTCTTTGCCGGGGGCGCCCTGAGAGCGAACGTGAGAGCCGCCGAGGTCGATCGTGAGATCGCCGTGGCGCAGTACGAGAAGGCGATCCAGGTTGCCTTCGGCGAGGTCAGCGACGCCCTGACTCTGCGAAGCACGCTGGTCGAGCAACGGCACGCTCAGGAGGCCCTCGTCAACGCCTTGGAGGAGACGCATCGTCTCTCGGACGCCAGGTACAAGGCAGGCATCGACGGCTATCTGGGCGTGCTCGTGGCGCAGCGTTCGCTGCTCGCCGCGCAGCAAGGCCTGATCGGCGTACGCCTGGCCGAGCAAGCGAACCTGATCACGCTGTACAAGGCTCTCGGGGGCGGGGCGTGACGGGCTGCGCCGTGCTTGCGGGCCGACGAACCGCGCGTTCCCGTCCCCCTGCGGTGACCGCGGATAAACGACAACGGTGGTCGGCGCCCGAAGCCGAAGGGTGACGAACGATGCGAGTCCTCATCACCGACCCCGGTCCGGCCGGAACGCTCCTCGCCCGACGTCTCGCCGATGCCGGGCACATCGTCAGCCTGGATGTTTCCGAGGGGGCAGCGCGGCCGGATGCCGCGGTGGCGGCCATCACGCAGGCGACTGATCTCGCGCGTGTCCGCCTGCTCAGGCGTGCACTGCCGGAGGTGCCCCTGCTCGCGCTGACCCGGATCGCGCTGCCGGAGATCGCCACTGTCGAGGAACTTGGCATCTCCCTGATGTTTCCCGGATTTGACGGGGGAGTTCCAGGCTCCGGTGCGCGGCGGCGGTGGCCGCTGGCGCTGCTGGGCACCATCGTGGGCCCGGTCGTCGGCCGACCCCAGCCTGCCGACCGGCGCTTTGTCGGGCTGTTGCGTTCCGCCGGGATCCGGGCGTCGTCGCGAGCGGACATGCAGGCCTGGCTGACGGTCACGTCCGCCTGGCTAGGCCCGCTTCGTGGGGCGATCGTGGCTTCCGCGCAACAGAAGCTCGCGCTCGCCGCGAAGCCCGACCTGATCACTGTCGCCGCCCGCGCCGCCCGCGAGAGGCTTCGCCTGGTGCGGAACGCCGGGTTTCCCCTGGACGGGCGTTGCGTGCGTCTTCTCGTGCTTCCGGAGCTCTGGGCGATCGCGCGCTTCCGGGAGATCGCGAGGAGCGTGCTGCAGGCGCCGGACCTGCCGTGCCTTCCTAGCTACGAAGAGGCAGTGGTGGTTGGTGAGCGTCTCAAAGTTCTCGCGGGGGAGCTCGGTGTCGCCACCCCCGCTGCAGACTTTCTCGATGGATTCACACGTGAGGAGGCAGGCGGGAGGAGCGAGCACGCTGCAGCGAATGCGCACGAGTTTGGGGGACGGTAAGGGGTTGGGGCAATGCTGAGAATCTGGCGACCCGTCCGGCCCCCGCACGAACCTGTCAGGCGTGTAGTGCCACGCCACGCGCGCTCTCCGGTTCTCTGCCTTCGTCAGCGCCGCCCGAGCCTTTACTGACGCGTCCCGCGGTGGGACGGAGGTTCCATGTTTCGGTACAGGCAGTTCGTGGCGCTCTTGGCGGTGACGCACAGCGCGATGGTGGCCGCACAGGTCGGCTCCGACTGGTCGTCGTCGCCCGCCGTGGGCCTCGGGCCGCTGCTCTTGAGCTCGCAGTCGCCGCCCAACGTCCTGCGGCTGACCCCGACGCCGATGCAGCCGGTCACCATCGAGCGGGGCCAGCTCGCGATCGGGCTTCTGCAGAGCTGGGACAACTACTTCGACGTGGACCCGAACGGGCGCTACGTCATCGACGCCGAACGACTCAGCTTGACCCTGGGCGCTGCCTACGGGATCACCGATCGGCTCGATGTCAGCGTGTCGCTGCCGGTGGCGTATCGGGGAGGGGGAACCCTGGACGGTTTCGTCGAGTGGTTCGAGGGCCTGGTCGGTGTTCCGAACCAGGACCGCCGGCACTACCCGAGGAACCAGTTTCTGGTGCTCATCCGCGGTGAAGATGGGAGCACCTACAGGCTCGCCGGCGACGCTTCGGGGTGGGGGTTGGAGGACGGAAACGCGTCCGTGCGCTATCAGATCGCCCGCGGGAGCGACACGACGCCCGCGGTGCTCGGCGGAGTCGCGGTCAAGCTGCCGACCGGGCGGGAGGACGCACTCCACTCCACCCGCGGGGCCGCCATCGAGGCCGGCATCGCGGTCGGTCAAAAACTGGGCCGGTTCCACCTCTACGGCGCCGCGAACCTGATGGAGCACTCGGGATCGGAGCCTCTCGGGATTCGCATGCGGCGAACGCAGTGGTCGGCCATGCCTGCCGTTGAATGCCGGGCGTCGAGCCGGATGTCCTACCTCCTGCAAGGGCTGGTCACCTCCGCATTGGCCAGGGATTTCGGCGATTTCGCGAAGCCAACGTACGAGGTCACGGTCGGGCTTAAGCGAGTGCTGCGCTCTGATCTCCTGCTTGAGGCGTCGCTCCTCGAGAACCTCTTCGTCTTCGACAACAGCCCGGACGTCGGGTTTCACGTTGGGTTGGTCTGGCGGTCGCCGGCGCGCCTGAAGTGAACGACCGTTGTGCCGGGCCGGATTCGCCGCAGCTCGCCGCCGGACAACACCTTGACCGGCGTGTCACCGGGAGGGCAGCGCAGGGCGTCCATGGCAAGCTCGAGGCGGGAGTCGAGGTCCCAGGCGTCGAGGGCGTCGAGTGACTCCTGGACCTCGCCCTGGCGCGCGAGGAGCTTGTCCATCTCGTCGGGCTCCATCGGCTCGGCGAACCTGTCGGATATCTCCTCGAACTCCGCGAGCAGCCGCACCGTGTCCGCCGAGCCCTCCTTCACGACCTCGAGGACGGTCTTGGACGGATCGAGCCTCGGCTCCTGCTCGAGGAAGCCGAGCGAGTAGCCGGGGGAGATCGCCACCTCGCCGAGGAACTCCTTCTCGAGCCCCGCCATGATGCGCAGGAGCGTGCTCTTCCCCGAGCCGTTGAGGTCGATGACGCCGATTTTGGCGCCGTAGAAGTAGCCGAGGTAGATGTCCTTGAGCACCTGCTTTGAGCCGTGGACCTTGCCCACGCCCACCATCGAGTAGATGACCTTGTTGGGTTCGTCCTGCTTCGGCATGGGCGTATTGTCCACTGCCCGAGGCCGATTCGCCAGCAAGAAATGTCAATCCGAGTCCTGCCGCAGGCGGGAGGATGTCATTCCGAGTCCTGCCGCAGGCAGGGCGAGCAACCGTCTTGTGTGTCAAGGGTGCGCGGCTGCGAGGTCAGGGTTCCATGGGGTGCCGTCTCGTTTCATCGCGTTGAGGATGACGACGAGCTTGCGCATGCAGGCGACGATGGCCACCTTTTTCGGTTTACCCAGGCCAACCAGGCGTTGGTAGACATCCCGAACGGGAGGGTTGTACCGGATCGCGACGAGGGCGGCCAGGTAGAGCGACCTGCGTACACTGCGGCGGCCACCCCAGATACGGCGCTTGCCTTGGCGTTTGCCCGAGTCGTCCGCCAGCGGGGCAATCCCCACAAGCTTGCTGATTTTGCGCCCGGAAAGACGGCCGAGCTCCGGCAACTGCGCCACGACACTGGTCGCGAGTGTGGGCCCGATGCCCGGAACGGTGCAGTACAGGTCCACGTCGGCCTGCCACGCCGGCGTCTTCGCGACCTGCCGGCGCAGTTCGTCATCGATGTCCTCCAGCTCGCGCTCGAGGAACGCGACGTGTCTCTCGATCCGCTGCCGTACCTCCTCACTAGCCGTTCGCTTCAGACGGTTCTGCTCGGCCACCCGCATGTCCTGGATCTGTCGTCGGCGGTTGACAAGCTCCGCCAAGGCCTGCAGCTGCGCTTCGGGCAGGGCGCGCACCTCTGGACGAATCGCCTCGCCGAAGTGGGCCAGAACGTCAGCATCGATCCCGTCGCTCTTGGCCAACTCACCCGTCGCCTTGGCGAAGTCGCGAACCTGGCGCGGATTGACCACCACCGGGGTCAGCCGTGCCATCTGCAGGCGCGCGACCAGGGGCGCTTCCAGCTTGCCGGTCGCCTCGAGCACGATCCGGGTTGGACGCAGCGGCTGGACCCGACCCACCAGAGCCTCCATGCCATCGCCGTCATACGGCACACGAAACCTCTCACCACTCGGTCGAACCCCAACATCCAGGAAGTCCTGCGACACGTCAATGCCGACGAAGACCGCTTGCCTCATCCCTCACCTCCTGCCTCTCCGCTCCCCACCTCCGCCCAGCCTTGTGGATGCGGGCTTCAACCAGGCAACCGTTCGGGCTCTTGCGGGGAGCTCCGGCGCGGCGAGCCATGCTCGCTCTCGGGCTTTGAACCGAGGAATCTGCGGTCTACCGCGCCGTCTCTCCAACTTCGACTCACCAAAACTCCTCATGGGCGAAGATACAAGGAATCTGGGTGGGGGGATGCCTTGCTCCACACCCCCGCCCAGATCCCTCGCTTCGCTCGCGATGACAAGAGGCTGCGCTCGGGATGACAAGAGAAGCCTTCGGTTGAAGGCGAAACGGCACGAGACCTCTCAGGACCAGTCGGAAATGGTGGATAGAAGCACAGCCTCTCTGGTATACAGGATGCAGATGATCCGGGCACCAGCTCTTGTCAAGCTCCTCCGGAGCCTCCCTGCGCTGGGCAGCTTCGCCGCAGAGATGGCGTTCTACCTGGCTCTCTCCCTGGTGCCGTTCCTGGGTCTGACGGCGGTCGCCGCGGTGACGTGGCTGCCCGCAAAGGTCGGTGAACCGCTGGCCGACACCCTGATCCGGGTGTTTGCCCCGGAGGCCGGGCTCGACCCGGCGGCCATCGCCTCCTGGGTCGGCTCGATTCACAGCTCGGGGTGGCTCGCGGCCGGTGTGCTGCTGGCCGCCTGGGGCTCGTTCCGCTTCATGGCCGCGTGCGTCAGGGCACTGGCGAGCCTCGGCGGCGGCGACCCGCAGGACCTTCGCCATCGACTGCGCTCGATCGCGAGCGCGCTCTTCCTCGTGTTCGTCTGGATGCTGGCGCTGCTCCTGTTGTCCTTCGTCATCCTCGTTGCGCCGGCCCTCGAGGAGACGCTCGGAAACGACGTCCTGCTCGGCCGCGACGCCCCAACGGCGACCGTGCTAACGCGGGCCATGGCCGCGATCGTCCTGCTGCTGGCGATCGCTCTGACCTACCGGGCGATCCCCGGACTCCGGGCGCGCGGCTGGCGGTTGTGGCTGATGGCCGCGCTCGCCACCGGCGGTTGGGTCGCCGCCGGGTGGACGGTCACGCGGCTGCTGCCGTCGCTGTGGGGTGCCCAGGCGTTGTACGGGGCGCTCGGGAGCTTCCTTCTGTTCCTGTTGTGGTTCTACGTCGACGCCTGGGTGCTCCTCGTCTGCGGCCGGCTCTCCACCTCGTCGCCGCGCCTGCCCGGGGCACAGGGCACGTCGCGTTGAGCTCGACGCGTAGAGGCTTCCCCGGCGCAGCGAACCACGAACCGCGGCGTTCCCCTGCGCATCGTCGGGGGACATGCGCCTGTGCCGCTGTAAACCAGCACCCTCGCCGTACGTATCAGTATCGGGGGGTGCGATGACCTCGGACGTGCTGCCGTGGCTCGAATACCGTTGGGCCTTCGATTTCCCGGTTGGGATGTACCGCGCCGTCCTCGAGCGCCTGCGCGGGACGCCGTCTCGACTCGAGGACCTGGTGCCGGGCGCTGCCTCGGCGCTGACCCGCCATGCGCCCGGGAAGTGGTCGGCCCACGAGCATGCCGGGCATCTCTGGACGTTGGAGGTCCTCTTCCAGACCCGCATCGGCGAGTATCTCCGGGGCGAGGCCGTGCTCACCGCCGCGGACATGGGCAACCGCGCGACCGCTGCGGCGAGCTACAACGATCGTTCGATCGGCGAGATCGTGGCGGAGTTCCGGGCCGCCCGCGTTCGAACCATGGAGACGCTCGACCGGCTCAACCTGGACGACGCCGCGCGCGTCGCCCACCATCCCCGGCTCAACCGCCCGATGCGCCTGGTGGACCTGTGCTTCTTCTCCGCGGAGCACGACGACCACCACCTGGCGCTGATCCGCGAGCTGCTGCGGTGAAGAGAGAAGTTGTGGGGCTTACTCGGCCGCCCGGCGGGCGGCCGCTACATGCTTCTCCGGTACTGGCCGCCGATCTCGCAGAGTGCGTGGGTGATCTGGCCGAGGGATAGCCCGAGGAGACGAACAGGCCCTCGCTTCAGGCCTTAACGAGGCGCTCCAGTTCTGTGAGAAGGGCAGGCAAGTCGCGGGTGACCACGTCCCACACGATGTCGTGATCCACGGCGGCGTAGCCGTGGACGAGGCGGTTGCGCATGCCGATGATTCCCCGCCAGGGGATCGTCGGCGCCTCGTCCCGCGTCGCCTCAGACACCTTGCTGGCGGCTTCCCCGAGCACCTCGATGAACCTCTCCATGGCCGCTGCAAGCACCGCGTCGCTGTCCAGGTCAGCCCTGATCCGGTTTTCTGCTGCTTTGACCGCCCGACGTGCGTGGTCGACCATGTCGAGCAGGAGAACGTGATCCTCAGGCGGCCTCATACAGGGGTACCGCGGTGCTCAGCACACGGCTGCGGAAATGAGGGCTCAAGAACCCTGGTGTGTTGAGGTCAACCTTGCGGCCGAGCAGCTCCGAGAGTTCCTCTTGGATCGCAACGAAGCGCAGCCCCACCGGCGTGCCCGGCTCGAACTCGACGAGCACGTCCACGTCGCTGTGAGGACCGAAATCCTCGCGAAGTGCCGACCCGAAGAGCGCAAGCCGCCGGATGCCATGGCGGCGGCAGAGCTCGGCGAGCCTCTCGCGGTCGATCTGAAGTGCCAGCGGTACCATCGACGTACATGCTATCACGCCGGTCAGCCTTGGTTTCCGCTAACGGAGGCCAGGCACTACATGCTCCTCCGGTACTGGCCGCCGACGTCGTAGAGGGCGTGGGTGATCTGGCCCAGGGAGCAGGAGCAGACGGTTTGCAGCAGCTCGGCAAAGAGATTCCCCCCGGTGCGGGCGGTGTGCTGGAGGCGCGCGAGGCTGTAGGCGGTCGGGCGCTGCCAGGGCATGAGGGCGTCCAGCTGGGCGTCGGGTGTGGCCCTCACCCCGGCCCTCTCCCCCTGGGAGAGGGAGTCAGGCGGTGCAGGATTGTTAGCGTCGGGTGTGGCCCTCACCCCCGGCCCCTCTCCCGTGGAGAGAGGGGAGCCCTCGTGGCGCGCTTGGAAGTCGCGGACGTGGGCGAGGCGGGCGTCCTTCTCCTCCTTGGTCGAGCGCGTGAGCGTCGCGGCCTCGAGGACGTTCTCACCGCGGTGGGAGTCGAGGAAGGTGTTGACGCCGATGAGGGGATGCTCGCCCGAGTGCTTGAGGCGCTCGTAGTGGAGCGACTCCCCCTGGATCCTCGAGCGCTGGTAGCCGGTCTCCATCGCGCCCAGCACGCCGCCGCGCTCGGCGAGGCGCTCGAACTCCTCGAGCACCGCGCGCTCGACCCGGTCGGTGAGCCACTCGATGAACGCCGAGCCCTGGAATGGGTTCTCGTTGGCGAGCAGGCCGAACTCCTTGGCGTTGATCATCTGGATGGCGAGCGCCCGCCGCACCGACTCCTCGGTCGGGGTGGTGATCGCCTCGTCGTAGGCGTTGGTGTGGAGCGAGTTGCAGTTGTCCGCCATGGCCAAGAGCGCCTGCAGCGTGGTGCGGATGTCGTTGAACGCTATCTCCTGGGCGTGCAAGGAGCGGCCGGAGGTCTGGATGTGGTACTTCAGCTTCTGCGAGCGCCCGTTGCCGCGGTAACGCTCGCGCATGGCGACAGCCCAGATGCGGCGCGCCACCCGGCCGATCACGGTGTACTCGGGGTCCATCCCGTTCGAGAAGAAGAACGAAAGGTTGGGCGCGAACTCGTCGATCGTCATCCCGCGCGCCAGGTAGTACTCGACGTAGGTGAACCCATTGGCCAGGGCTAAAGCGAGCCGGCCAGCTATGCTTGACCTGGGTCCCGAGTTGGTGTAATCGTTGGTGTGGCGGGGTCCTACCCTGTGGCCAGTTAACCGTCTCGTTTCGTTTTTCAGTGCGCTCGCTCCTCGGACCGGGTGCGGGAAGGTTACCGCCGGGATGGGCCCCGCCTCTCCTCGTTCTTCTCGTAGATGCTCTCGAAACTCACTTCCCTCCGTACGGCGTCTTGGTATCGCGCCTGCGTCAACCAGTCCGCCGGGAAAGTCACCCGCTCGCGAAAGACGGTGCGGATTGTGGTATGACTCGACCCTGGCAGCACGACCATCGCTGTGTCAAACACAAAGAGCCGTAGTTCGGTTGTCCACCTGCCACGCAGGATTGACTTGAAGCGACGCACGCTGCGAAACGTGCTGGGGTGCTCGGTGACCCACTTCACAGCCGGAAGGAGGCGCAACGACTGCCGTATGAAACTCTTCGACCTTTGTCTTCGTGTGAGGTGCCTCCAAGCCTTCCAGGTTACGCCGACCTTCCCGAATATGGGGTGAGATAGCTCCGTCCCCACAAGCGCGCTTCGGTAATACTTCTTGGCCGCCTGCCGCAACCCGGCTGAAAGGCCTGGATGCAGCAGGGACAACCGGTGTTCGTTCGGGTCAGTACGGAGCCGGATGAGTTTTGCGGCAAGTTCGAACGGGAGCGCCGGTGTGACCCTGGCATGCATCGAAACTGAGAGGTACTGGTGCTGTGTCCGTTCCGTAACGAGCGTCCAATGACACTCTGCTGAATCGGGGTTTACCCACATCAGCGCGATAGGTAGGTTGGCGCTTCTCCATACGGCGAGGCCTTCACTACCAACCTTCAGAAAGATCCGGCCGGATGCAATTTTGCGCACATACGACGGGCCAGTCTTGACCTGAACTCCGAGGTAGAGAAGGCTTCCTGCGGGGTCAGGAGCCCGAAACTGCAGGAGCAGGTCGACCTTCTTGTCACCCGTTCCCTGGAATTGAACGCCATGCCCCGAAAGAGCCTGCTCAAGCTGCGTGCGGGCATGACGTTCGCCGAAGTCCGCCATCAGGTCGTTTATGGGCATCCACCGAGACTTTACCACTGGCTCACCGACGTGAGCCAACCTCGCAACAAGAAACCCGCGGCCGACAACCCGTCGCAGCGGTGGTCGGCGCGGGGGGAGGCGGGTCGGTGTGCCACCTTGGCTTCAACACGGACAACTATTTCGGAAGGCGGCCGGGCCCAGCCGAAGCTTTCGAATTTGCCGACTGAACTGCGCTGCCCTCTCCAACAGGATGCCTCGGTTTACCCCAGTTCTTCGCGGGCCCAGGGTGCGACGAGCCCGAGGCGTGTCAGCTTGTCGTTGGCCTCGGCGCGCTCCCTGTTTGGACGAGCCGGTTTCCCGCCGGAATCGAGCCACCCCCATTGCACTGCCAATGCAACGCCATCCTCGTGCCGACCCTTAACAAGGCACTCTACAATTGCGAGTTCGCGTGCCGTTAAGAGCAGCGAATTGAGGCGGTAGTCGAGGAACGCCTGCCAGGCCGTGGGGCACCACCGTGCCACGATCTCAGAGCCGATCACGTTGGCGTAGTGACGGATCTCTTCCTGGGCACGCAAGTCCATTCTAAGATCGAGGAAGTGAAGCAGATTATGGAGATCGATCTTCCAGTACGCTTCGGTGTACGTCGACAGGGGAAGGTCCTTTCGGGCTTGCTCGCGAGCCACGCCAGTCGCAAGGCGGCTCTCGTAGACCGCCCTCGCGTGCTTCTGAAGCAGCTTCTCTTCCCGGGAAAGGATCTCGCCTTCTCTCGATCCTACGTTGCCCTCACTCCCCTGGCTGTTGCCCCTTGCTTGCAGGCGCCAGTCGCCTGGTGCGGTCCCCTGTGCAGCGTCAATGGCCACCGAATACCGCGTGGAATACTCATTCACGTTAGCTGTCCTGTGGCGAATCCACTGCCGCCACGTGTCCATCGGCACGCGCACATGGAGCTTGATCTCACACATCTCGAAGGGTGTGGTGTGTCGATGCCGAATCAGGTACCGTATGAGGGCGGTGTCTTCCGATACCCTTTTGGTTCCAGTGCCGTAGGAGACCCTAGCTGCCTGGACGATCGCAGCATCGCCGCCCATGTAGTCCATTACACGAACGAATCCGTGGTCGAGGACCGGAAACGTATGACCGAGCCGCTCATCTAGCGCTGGGACTCGCGGCCTTTTTGTCACCATGTGCCTGCTCACCTAATCCTCCGCCAGCGAGGACCATTGGGCCGTGAATATTGTGAACTCACCATGTTAGCCTGTACTGCCTGTACTTTCGTAGCTCCTCCCGAAGGCCAGTGGTATCACCAAGCGTGATGGATTGTGCCTGGTCCACTCCCTTGGAGAAGGACGCGGCTTGAAAGCGGCTGGGCTCGGCTAGCCAGATCCCGGCGTCGGGGTGCATCCAGAGGAAGAAGAAGGTCCCGAGGTGCTGCATCTTGCTACCCAGCGTCCCAATGCTGAGGTAGAAACGGCTGTGCCTCTGGAGCCAGACCTCTTCGAGCTTCTCCGTCATCTTCTTATAGTTTAGGGTCGACACACCTGTAATATTTCCCCCTGAGATCTTCTCCAGGTTGTTCGTCTTCTTGACCGCTTCGACTCGCCACTTGTTGCGGACCGCAGGTGGCTCACCGATCACCCAGATCGTGTTCTCGAAGGCGGTCTTGTTTACTTCCTTGTCCTTGCTGAGGATCGCGTTCATTCGCAGTGCGCTGAAGTTGGGGACAGCCACCAACGCCGAAGGGCGGTTATCGCAGTTCATTTCTGCGAAGTAGCTCCCCGAGTACACCTCGTCCACACCCTGGCTCTGAAAGCCAACATTCTCAAATACCTCCGGAATAAGACGGTTTTCTCGCGCAGCCTGCCGAGCGACTAGCTCCCACTCCGCCTGTGTTGGGAAATACTCATTTGCAGAAACGTAGGCCAGATGGAGCTGAATGTCTGCGTCCACGAGTGCCTTCATGACGGGGTAGAAGACGTACGACGAGCATGTGCTGATGTCGAACACCACTCGTCGTGGGTGGTGTTCGGCCAAGTAGGCACGGATTGATGGCAGGATTGTGTACCTTGAGTAGGGTATCTTGTCTGACCCTGCCATCATCTTGGTTGCTGCTTCAAACGCGGGGAGGCTCCTGGCATTCTCCTTGGGGTTGGTCGGGTATTCGATGAGCAGAAGCCTTGCGGCGGTGAGGTTCCCCGTCGACGACAGAGTCGTCGCAACGTGACCGCTGCGGTCCTCGAAACCCATGGTGCAAATCACAAGATCGGTTTCGTTTGCTAGGCGTGCTGCATCCAGACCCGTAGGATCAGGAAGTGATTGCAGGATATCGGCCAATTCGTGCTTGTAGATCTCCATACGTTAGTCCCTGGGGGTCAGATTCGCGGAATCAAAAGCTAGCTCCAGCTGGTCAGGATCGACATCAGCCTTCTTAAGTTCGCGCTCCGCGAAGGCGCGCGGATCTGACAGGAGCGAGATTAGGGCGTCACAGGTGTCGATCCTAATGGGCTCGTCCCGCTTGACGGCCGCCTTGAAGGCAGCAAAGAAGATCCTCCGCAGCTGGAGCCGTTCGGTTCTGTCCTGGAGTCGCGATCTGCTCGTCTCCAAGCTGAAGAGAACCGCGCGGGAGGTAATCTCTTCGAAAACGCGATACAAGGCCGGACTTTCACTCACCAGTTCGGAAAGCGCGTGAGCCGCGATGTCGAGGTGGGTCTTGCATACGGGATCTCCCCTTTTGTCCAGCCTACTGCTCTTCTTATTGATAAGAATGGCTCGTGCGAGGCCCCCAAGGGACGTGACAATGTCGTGCATGCGCTGGCCAAGGGGCACTACGTACCGGAGGCGCCGGATCTCGTCGTTCGAGTAAGCCTGAATAGTCCTGTGCTGCGCCGCGGGGGCGACTTTCTGCTGCGTATCCGTGTTTACGCCGTTGTCCTCGAATATCCGGCGAACGAGGTCGAGAGCGAGGGCGACGTCGCCCGAGCAAAGGGAATGAACGGTCGCTAACCCCGCATAATAAAAGGGAGGGCCCGTCCCATCGGCCTCAGCGACAATCGCTTCCGACATCGTCTTGTCGAGTGGATACTTGTCGCCAAGGATGTCGTCGATTCGCGACTTGTAGCCTGCTCTCTCCAGCCGGCGGTTCAAGATGTCCCTAAGGAAAGCCGGGTCGCCGTTGCGGCTCCCACCTGCAGGAGCAGTATAAACGCGGCCGATGTTGACTTCCTGTGCCTCGCGTCCCTCTTGAATACCTTCAAGGTCGACGCCATTGTATTCCGCCGACACCTTGAAGATAGGGGTCCCCTGCTTGGCGAACGAGATCGTTTGGTTTAGCTTACGCTGCAGAACAGCGGGAATCCGCTGGTTCGAGTAGTCGTCTACGAGGAAGACGACATGGCGGGCTTGAAAGAACTCGAAGGACTCAGCAAGTCCTCGGCAGATGTCTGCGACCATGGCGGGGTCGGGCGGTCGGCCCGGTGTTGACACGCCACGCTGGATGAGCGACCAAGTCTCCCACCGAAGTTCCCGCGTGAGGCCCCGAAGGTACGTGAAATAGTCCTGGCCTTCAAGCCGGACAGGAGGCGTCTCGTCGGGGAGAAGTCTTTTGCATACCCAGGCAGTGAAGCTGGATAGGTCGGCGGCTCGCAGCCCAAAATCACAGCGGCCCGAGCTCTCGAACTGCCACATTACAAGCAGGGTGTCAAAAAGCTCCTCGATTAGCAGGAGCCCAAAGTATCGGATTATCGGAGTTTGCAGCTTGTCAATCGTCGCCTTGTCGAACAACCAGAAACGCGAGCGGAGTTCCACGGAGCACGAAACGTAAACGCCAATCTCCGTCAGGTTGTTGAGCCGGTTCCCTCTGGGGTCCGCCGCGGCGACCTTGAATGAGAGCCAGCGCAATACCGTGCTTTTTCCACAGCCACGCGGGCCATAGATATAGAGGGGTTGGAGAGCCCTGCAGTCCCCTAGCCAGGGGCACTCCATCGAAAACAACTCCGCAAACTCCGCATCGTCGCGGATCATTTCTGCTGAGATGTAGTCGAACGGTGAGACAAGCTGCCTTGGGGTTCCGGCGTCAGCCGACTTGCTCTGGTGCTCGAGGCGCTTCAGTGTCTGAACGACCTCACGTGGACGGTCCAGGCGACGCTGTGGGTCACTATCAACAAGTTGCTGAAAGAAGGACTGATGCAGCTGATCAAGGAACACGCGCTCCCAGAGTTTGAGTTGGGAGTAGCGCGCCTCGAGGCCATTAGCAAGACAAATAAGTGAATCTACCACACGGAGGTGGTCGTCAGGCTCCTTCCACTTCAGGCGTTGTTCCAGCCGGTGAGTCTCTGGGTCTGTCGGGGCAATCTTCCTGAGCTGCGCCAGCCTCTCGCGGAGTTCGGCGAGTAGACGCTGGCGGGTCGTGCAGCGCTTGATCGTCCCCGTGTCGACGATCTTGAGGGACACCGTCTTGTCTCCAGTAAGTGGATCGATGAGATTTGTGACAAGGATGTTGTCTGGGTGAAGGTCATCGTGAACAAGGAAACGGTTACCCAGGGAGGCGAGCGCAGAGAAGAGCTGTCCTGCCAATATTAGGAACTCAGAGACGCTTAGTATCGACTGGCTCCCGAAATCGCGGATTGGTATGCCTTCGACCCATTCCGTTACAATGCACTTGTAAGGTCCATGCAAAAGCTGCATCTGCAGGCTCACGTCGCCAAAGAACAGCACCCTGGCAAAGTGCGGCGACTCAACCTTCGACGCTTCCGAGGCCTCGTCGAATAGGCTGTGTTCCGAGTATTCGGAGGCTGGGATGAATTTCAGCGCCACGTCGATGCCCAAGTCGTCCTTTCCTCGCCAGACAACACCTGTCATGCCTCTACCCCGCATCCCAAACAGGACAAAGGTCTGCACCGAGTCACCGCGACGCACGGAAACGGTCGTGCGGGCTAGGCTGTCTGACGAGAGTTCCTCGAGGTGGTCCTGAGTCAGGGATGTCATGTGTGGTTCCCTGTCTGCCACGCAGCAAGCGCTGCTCTAATCTTCCGGTCGAGTGGGTACACGTAGACGGCCTTTTCGGCCTGCCCGTTGCTGTGCGACGCACCTGTTTTCCTGAACCCCCGCGTACTACCGAGGAAAATCCAGTTTGCGGCCCGATAGGATGCGCCCGTGAAACGTGACGTGTCAACGAAAGTCTCAATTAGCAACGGCCTTATGCTGTAGTAGCTCTCCCAGTCCACGGCAACGGCCTTTACGAGCTTTGAGAGGACCCTCGAGGCTAAATTAGGTACCTTCACCCATGGCGCAATAAGGAAGCGGCTGTTGTTGATCACGTATTTTCTCACATCGCCAGTGCCCGGGTTAAGCGAGGCCCACCACTCGTCGCGAGCCTTCACAGCCCAGGCAGCATCCGAGAAACTAGCTGCGGCCAGCACCCTCTCGCCCGAAAAAACTAGGTACTTTAGAGACCGCCCGACCGAGACCCGGAAACCGAGGTAGTGGTGCTCTCGGACCATTTGATTCCACGACACCTCATCCGCTTTCCCCTTAACCTGTCGGAGCGTCAGCGACCCTGAAGGCACATCCGTCACCAACGTGGCATCGAATGCCAGTTGGTTTTTCCGAATGCGAAGCCCACGTCTTGTGTTCCCAGATGGATTGCTCCGCATCGGAGGAAGTGTGAGGTAGCCCTTGGATTCGAGCGTCCTCAGGGACATCACGGCATGCTCTATCCTTGGGCCACCCGTTGGGTTGACACCATTCCAGCACCTTACAGACTTCGAGGGAGATTCGAGTCCGGCCCTGCGAGTAGTGTGTCCGAGCAGTCTGCGCGATGAGATCAATGTCTTCGGTGGAAAAGAGTCGGCCGCGGATCAGCTCTCCCATAGGACTATCCCCACACACCCGCTGGAATCCCGCCCCATTGGAGCGAGCCGTGGGCGCGCGATCGAGGCACCGAACTCACATGCTCCTCCGGTACTGTCCGCCAACCTCGTAAAGGGCGTGGGTGATCTGGCCCAACGAGCAGGAGCAGACGGTCTGCAGCAGCTCGGCGAAGAGGTTGCCACCGGTGCGGGCGGTGTGCTGGAGGCGGGCGAGGGCGTAGGCAGTCGGGCGCTGCCAGGGTGCGGCGGCGTCGAACTCGGCATCGGGTATCGCCCTCACCCCGGCCCTCTCCCGCTCGCGGGAGAGGGAGTCAGGCGTTGCAGGCTTGTTGGCGTCGGGTGTGGCCCTCACCCCGGCCCTCTCCCGCTCGCGGGAGAGGGAGTCAGGCGGTGCAGGATTGTTAGCGTCGGGTGTGGCCCTCACCCCCGGCCCCTCTCCCGTGGGGAGAGGGGAGCCCTCGTGGCGCGCTTGGAAGTCCTGCACGTGGGCGAGGCGGGCGTCCTTCTCGTCCTTGGTGGAGCGGGTGAGCGTCGAGGCCTCGAGGACGTTCACTCCCCGATGCGAGTCGAGGAAGGTGTTGACGCCGACGATCGGGTGCTCGCCCGAATGCTTCAAGCGCTCGTAGTGAAGTGACTCCTCCTGGATCCTCGAGCGCTGGTAGCCGGTCTCCATCGCGCCCAGCACGCCGCCGCGCTCGGAGAGGTGCTCGAACTCCTCCAGTACCGCACGCTCGACCCTGTCCGTGAGCCACTCGACGAACGCCGAGCCCTGCAAGGGGTTCTCGTTGGCGAGCAGGCCGAACTCCTTGGCGTTGATCATCTGGATGGCGAGCGCGCGCCGCATCGACTCCTCGGTCGGGGTGGTGATCGCCTCGTCGTAGGCGTTGGTGTGGAGGGAATTGCAGTTGTCCGCCATGGCGAGCAGAGCCTGGAGCGTGGTGCGGATGTCGTTGAACGCGATCTCCTGCGCGTGCAGCGAGCGGCCGGATGTCTGGATGTGGTACTTGAGTTTCTGCGAGCGCCCGTTGCCGTGGTAGCGCTCGCGCATGGCGACCGCCCAGATCCGGCGTGCTACCCGTCCGATCACCGCGTACTCGGGGTCCATCCCGTTGGAGAAGAAGAACGACAGGTTGGGGGCGAACTCGTCGATCTTCATCCCGCGCGCGAGGTAGTACTCGACGTAGGTGAAGCCGTTGGCCAGCGTGAAGGCGAGCTGGCTGATCGGGTTGGCGCCGGCCTCCGCGATGTGGTAGCCGGAGATCGAAACCGAGTAGAAGTTGCGCACGTCGTTGTCCGAGAACCACTGCTGGATGTCGCCCATCATGCGCAGCGCGAACTCGGTCGAGAAGATGCAGGTGTTCTGCGCCTGGTCCTCCTTGAGGATGTCCGCCTGCACCGTCCCGCGCACCTGCGCCACCGCGCAGGCGAGGGCCTCGTCCCACTCGCCCGGCTTGAGCAGCGCGGCGATCTCGTCCCACCTCTTGCCATCCACCACCGCCTGAAGCGCGTCGGCGGCCGTGCCGGCGAGGCGGCCCGCGGCGATCAGGCGGCGCTTGGCCTCCTGACGGCCGGCCACGTTGAAGAACATCGCCAGGATCATCGGCGCCGGACCGTTGATGGTCATCGAGACCGAGGCGTTGGGCGCAGCAAGGTCGAAGCCGGCGTAGAGGCGCTCCATGTCTTCGACAGTACAGATGGAGACGCCCGACTCGCCGACCTTGCCGTAGATGTCCGGACGCTCGGCGGGGTCCTCGCCGTAGAGCGTCACCGAGTCGAACGCGGTGGAGAGGCGCACGAACGGCTGTCCATGCGCGATCAGGTGGAAGCGCGTGTTGGTGCGCTCGGGCCCGCCCTCGCCCGCAAACATGCGGGTGGGCAGCTCCTCGGTGCGCTTGAATGGGAACGATCCCGCGGTGTAGGGGAAGGCGCCCGGCACGTTTTCCAGCGCAAGGAACAGGAGGATGTCGCCCCAGTCCTCGAGGTCGGGGAGTGCGACCTTGGGGATGTGGGTGCCGGAGAGCGAGACCGAGGTGAGCGGGACGGTGATCTCCTTGCCCCGCACGGAGTAGGTGAAGCTGTCGCCCGCGTACTCGCGCCTGAGCTCCGGCCAGGTGGCCAGCAGGTCGCGGCTGGTGCCGTCCAGCTCGGCTGCGATGCGGCGGATCTCGCCGTCCAGGTTCGCCAGGTCCGGCACAGCCGGCAACCCTTCCGCGACGACCTCCTCGAACAGCTTCCACAGTTCGCCGTAAAGCTCGAGCGGAGCCCCCCCCGTCCCCTGGGAGAGGGAAGAAAGACGCCCAGGCTCCCCTGAAAGCTCCCTCTCCCTCTGGGAGAGGGCCGGGGTGAGGGTCCCCGCGGTCACACTCGGGGTGCTGGCGGCGGTCTGCCGTCCCCTCGCCCTGTCCCTCTCCCCCCGGGAGAGGGAACCTTCGCCTTGGCCTGACAGGATCGCGCGGGCGCCCACGAGCTGGTAGAGCTGGCGCGCCACGCGCGCCTGCGTCTCGGCGCGTTCGCGGGCTGTGGTGCAGCTCCTTGCGATCTCACGCAGGTAGCTGACACGGTCGGCGGGGATCAACGGATGCCGCTCCGGCGCGCCGGCCGGGTGGGCGCGGCTGGTGGCAGGCTCCCACCCGTTGCAGCAGTGCTCCTGCAGTCGGCCGACAAGCGCCAGGAAGAGGGCGTTGACGCCCTTGTCGTGGAACTGGTGCGCGCACGTCGGGAAGACCGGGAGCGCGTCGTCGATGGTGGTGAAGTCGTTGCGGGAGCGGCGGAGCTGCTTGCGCACGTCGCGCAGTGCGTCGAGCGCGCCCGGACGGTCGAACTTGTTGATCGCGACGAGGTCGGCGAAGTCGAGCATGTCGATTTTCTCGAGCTGCATCGCCGCACCGTACTCCGGGGTCATGACGTAGAGCGAGACATCGGCGAGGTCGGCGATCTCGCTGTCGGCCTGCCCGGCGCCGGCCGACTCGACGATTACGAGGTCGAAACCGGCGGCGGCGCACACGTCGATCGCCGCCTTCATGTGCGCCGACAGCGTGCGGTGCGCCTGGCGAGTGGCCAGCGAGCGCATGTAGACGCGCTCGGAGTCCAGCGAGTTCATGCGGATGCGGTCGCCGAGCAGCGCCCCGCCGGTTCGCCGCTTGGTGGGGTCCACCGCCAGCACCGCCATCGTGAGGTTCGGGAAGTCGGCGAGGAAGCGCCGCACCAGCTCGTCGGTGAGCGAGGACTTGCCCGCGCCGCCGGTGCCGGTCACGCCCACGACCGGGGTTCGGGGCTCGGGGCTCGGGGTCCGGGGATGCGAGGAGGCGAGGATGCCCGCTTCGGCCTTGGTGATCAGGCTGGCAACGGCCTTCCAGTGTGTCGGGGACAGATCAAGCGGCTGGCCGTCGGACAGGGCAGCGGGATCGAAGTCGCAGGCCTGCATCATCACGTCGATCATCCCGTCCAGGCCGAGGGCCCGCCCGTCGTCGGGCGAGAAGATGCGCGTCACGCCGTGCTCGTGCAGCGCCTTGATCTCCTCCGGCACGATCACCCCGCCGCCGCCGCCGAACACCTTGATGTGGCCCGCGCCGCCCTTCCGGAGCAGCTCCACCATGTAGCTGAAGAACTCCATATGGCCGCCCTGGTAGGAGGAGACGGCGATCCCCTGCGCATCCTCCTGGATGGCCGCGTCCACGATCTCCTTGACCGAGCGGTTGTGCCCGAGGTGGATCACCTCAGCGCCGTGGGCCTGCAGCAGGCGGCGGATGATGTTGATCGCCGCGTCGTGCCCGTCGAAAAGGGCAGCCGCCGTGACGAAGCGGATCTTGTGCTTTGGCGTGTAGGTCCCACCCATCGCCGGGCCTTCCTGCCGCGCATTCTAGCTCTTCCGCCGTTCCTTGGTCGCCGGCATTGACCACGCCGACAAGCCTGGCGGCCAGCGTGGCGTGCCGCCAGAACGGGGAGGCCGCACGCTTGGCGTCACGTCCAGCTGCCGGAGGATGGCTTGGGAAGCTCCGCGGCGGCGCCCTGGACGGCGTCGGGGAACCCCTGCAGCCAGTAGACGGTACCGTTGCTCACCCACAGGAGGTGGTGGCCGCCCGGGCCGAACGTCAGCCAGCGCCCTGTCCCGCCGGGCTCCTGGCGTGGCGGCGCGAACGGCGTGTTTCCGCTCCCCATGCCCTTGAGCATCCTCTCGAGCACGCGGAACGCCTGGGTGTCGTCGGCGTAGAGCGACAGGTAGACGCGCAGCTCTCCGTTGGTCCCGTAGTCGGCCACCATGGAGGTTTTCGGCGCCACCTGCTTGCCGTGCATCTCGCCGATCATGCCGGCGGCGCGCCCGCCGGTCCACACGCGGTTGCGGTGCAGCCCCGCCAGGCGGATCGGCAGAGGTGGCCGCGCACACGCGGCCAGCGTCACCAGCAGGGCAAGCGCGAGTGAGAGGCTACGCCGCACCGGCCAGCCCGAGCTCTCCGGCAATCGAAGCCATCGCATTACGCACAAGAACGATGTGCTCTTCCAGCGGCATTCCGATCTCCGCGGCACCCTGGATGATGTCCTCGCGGTTGACGCTGCGCGCGAACGCCTTCTCCTTCATGCGCTTGAGGACCGACTTGACCTCCACGGAGGCGATCGCCCTGTCGGGGCGCACGAGCGCCGCGGCGGTGAGCAGGCCGGTCAGCTCGTCCGCCGCGAACAGGCACCTGGCCATGTCGGTGTCGCGCGGGACGCCGGTGTAGCCGGCGTGGCCCTCGATGGCCTTCACCCACGGCTCCGGCCAACCCTGCCCGCGCAAGAACTTGACGCCGACCCATACGTGGGTCTCCACGGTCGAGTTCTTTTCGTAGTCGAAGTCGTGCAGGAGGCCGACCGTCCCCCACGCCTCCTCGTCCTGACCCAGCCTGCGGGCGTGCGCGCGCATCGCGGCCTCGACCGCGAGCGCGTGCTTGCGCAGGTTGATGTTCTCCGTCCACTCGCACAGCAGCTTCCACGCGGCTTCCCGGTCGTATGCCATGCCGCAAGCCTACCGCACCGCTGCGCCCATCGCCAGCGTTCGCCGCTCGTGTTTGCGCTTGTTGGTGGTCCTGTTGGAGGGGTCTACTTCGTGGAGTCGTACTTCTGGCCGTCGTCGATGGGGGTGTCTTTCTTGTCGTGCGGGACGCCGACCTTGACGACCCCGGTGCAGGATCCGCCCTTGCCGTCCTCGGCGCGGAACGAGATCGCGTAGACTCGCCCGTTTCCGGTGCCCGAGCGCTCGGCGCGCACCTGCGCCTGCGAGGTGCCGACTCCGAAGCCGTCCGGGGCAGTATCCCCGTCGCCCAGGCCGTTGGTCGGCTCGTCCTGGGTGATCCCCGTGATGGTGATAGTGACCGGGTCGCCATCAGGGTCGGTCACACCGGTGATCGTGATCGGCACCAGCTTGTGGTTCGGCGGCCAGAGCAGGTTCGGGGTCGCGGCCGCCTTGCTGCAATCGGGCGGCCGGTTGGGCGTCGCGGGGATGATGGCGATCTGATTGAGGAGGTTGGAGTCGGAGCAGTTGTTGGCCTCGTTGGTCTCGGCGACCGTGTCCTCGCCGTCGGCGCACGCGGCGAGCGTGTACAGGCCGGCCGGCAGATCGGCCGGGACGGTGAAGCGCAGGTCGTCCACCCGGCTCGCGGCACCCGGGGCGAGCCCGGGCACGTCGCGCTGCCCGATGAGGGCGCCGGTCTGCCCGTTCCACATGAAGTAGAACGTCACGCTCGGCGGCGCGGGAAAGTCACCTATGTTCGAGGTCTCTTCGTGGACGACGAACTCGTTCCCGGGGGCGGTCTTGAGGAGCGGTGGGCTCCACAGGGTGATGGCGAGGTCGGCGCCGCCCTGCCACTTCACCCCGGCGTGCAAACACTGGGGCGGCACCTCCTCACCCCCGGGAAAACAGGCGACGATATCATCGTCGCCGAGAAGCCTTCCGGTGTAGGCGAGGGCGAAGCGCCCCTGGTCATCGGTCGGCCCTTCGGCGCTCACCTCTCCTTCATTGGGGCCGGCGGCGACCCGGATGTTGAGCCTCGTACCTTGTATTGGCCTCCCAAGTACGACGTCGACAAGGCTGGCGGTGACCATGGCGGTCTCGCCCAGCCGATAGCTTGCGCTCGGTGGCGTTACGGTCAGCTTGACCTCGTGTGGCTTGGCAATGGTGGGCTGGAGTGCCTGGGCGTTGAAGAGGACGAGGGCGTACCCCTCGCTGGTGCGCTGAGCGGGCGTGGAGGCCTGGATGGCGTCGATGACCGCCTGCAGCCTGACCTGGACGGTATTGCTGTCCTGGGCCACAGCGGCCTGGCGCGCGGCGGTGAGGTTGCCCTGGATGCCGGCGAGCAGGGTAGGGTCGCTGATCCAGCCGAGCTGGCCGGCTTGCGCCACGTCGGCGATGTAGGTGTCCCAGTGCTCGAAGCTGCCGACCGTGACAGCGAGTGGACCGAGGGTCTTTAGTTCGAGGATGAACGGAAGTTCGATCGCGTTCTGTTCCGCGGGGTCCCACTCTTGGCCGTGCGCCTCGCGGTCCTCGCGGATGGCGCGGATGTAATCGAGGATGTAGGGCTCGACGATAATCTTCCGCACGGTTGGGGGAGCGGGGCTCGTGAGACCGAACCCCTCGAAGGCCATGCCGGGCGGAGTACGGTTGGCGTCGCCTGGGCCCCAATAAACGAAGCCGTTGTTCCCATCCAGCCCCTGAAAACCTGTACGGCCAGGGAAAGGTGTAGCAAGCGCCATGCGCCCGTCAGATTTCAGGTCGAGATCAACCACCTTTACTAGGAGCGTGTTCGTCCGGGGATTCGTGAGGCTGTAGGTATACGTGTACGAGCCACCGCTAGTGCTTACCATGGCGGCGACTGAGACGTCCCGAAAGACTGGCGTGGGTACTTGCGCAACGACGGAGTCCGCCAACATTAGCGCGAAAATGGCCATCAGCCTTGGGCCGGAGTTCGAGTTCACATGCATTGCGCTCACCTCCCGGGCGTGCGCTTTGCGCACGGCTCGTTACGATAGTGGATAGCGTATGGGTACTCATAGCGGTTCAACGAGAAGGTACATGCGCTCCGATCAAGCAAATCCTGGTTGAACGTTGCTAGCTGTCCGTCGGGGCCCAGCGCCTGCTTGTCAACATCCACGTCGATCCCGTGGCGGTGCCAGGTGTGAGGTGTGCTCCAAGGCGCGTAATCTGGCGCTGTTCCTGACCCAGTGAGATCCTCCATCAATCCGCCGAGGGGCAGACTCAGATCGAGAATCCGTAATCGGCTACCGCCGTTGTCCGCGGAGAACGCCTGGGCAAGTTGTTGCGCCGCACTGACCATCTCAGCCGTCCCGAAGAACGGCATCGGGTGTTCGGGCCAGACAACATTGTCGGTTAGGCAGCCATCGGCCTTCCCGCATCTGATGTAGGCCGGGTCGGGCGGAAGCTCCCCCAGATCGCGGACTCTGGCGAGGAAGTAGAACGTCGTGTAACCACCCCTGCCGTCGGGGTCGCAGGACCACAGCCAGTCGGGGACACAGTAGATCCCCGTCGTCACAAACCTGTACCTGGCGGAGATCTCGAGCACGCCTCCGAATTTGGGCATCGTGCGGGTCACTGGCCAGAGAGCGTTCCTCGTGAAGCCGTGAAAGGAGCGCGGGTTCTCGCCTTCGAGGTTGCTGGACGGGCAGGCTGGCCCATCCTGGTCGATCATCGTCGTGCACAGTAGCCCGATGGGGCGTGTCGGATCGTTTCCGTTCGGCAAGGGGTGGAGGTGGCCGCCGGTGTAGAACAAGGCTGAGCCGGGATCGCTGGGTGGAGCAAAGCGGGTCTCGAACCACATCTCGCAGTCCAGCTTCGCGCCCGTTGCGAGGTTGATACACCCCGTGTTCCACGCGATCTTTCTGACCTCCAGCCCAGCGTCCCCGCCCGTCGGCCCCATCGAAGGGCGCTCCTCGTTGGCGATCAACTGTGCGCGCGCCGTGGCTGCACCCATAGTTGTGAGGGCCATCATGCCCAAGAGTAGTACCTGAATGGTCAGTTCACGCGGTTTCCGCATCCACCCCTCCCTCGGCGAGACAATTCGTCTGAGACTCAGTTAACTTTATATGCCTTACATTAGCGCTCTCAAGTTACCCCCCCCCTCGTTGGTTCTGTCAATTCCGGCGAGCTTTGCCTGGCGGCAACATCGGGGAAGCGCCCTGGACCGGCCGCCGGCCCTGGGCGCGCAGGGGCGTGCAACTGTGGGGTGCAACAATCCCGCGCGCACGGCCGGGCGGTAGCCGCGAGCCGCGTGGGCTCAGGGCGTGCGGTCGAGCACCAGCCGGGGACGGTGGACGGTCTCGAGGTAGACCACCATCCCGTCGTGGTCGGCGGCGCGCAGCGCGGTCGTCGGATCGGAGGCGCTGGCGGCCGGTGCGTCGGCGTTGCCGCGCCCCATCTGCACGTCCCGCACGTACCCGGCGAGCGCGCGCGAGGTGAGGATGTGATCGAGCACCTGGGCGTTGCCGCCCTCCACGAACGAATAGCGCTCGGACGGGGACAGCGTCAGCGCCTGGTCCGTGAGGTCGGGTTCCACGAGATCGGTCGCCGGGAGCAGCGCCCCGGCCGGGTCGGGCGCGCCTTTGACCTCACCTACCACGTCCAGGTAGCCGTCGGTGAACTCGAAAGCGTTGAAGTCGCCGGCCACGATGAGGCGGATGTCGGGTGAGGCCGCCTGCATCGCCTGAATCGTCTCGGCGAGCACCCGAGCGCCCTCGAGGCGCTTGGCGCGGACGAAGCCGCCGCTCGAGCCGTCGATGCCGGAGAGCGAGCGCAGGTGCACGGCGACGACGGTGAACGGGAACGGCGCCGGCCACGCGCCGTACGAGCCCTCCAGCACCAGCGGCGGGCGGTCGAACGTGGTGTAGGTCGTCGCGTTGTAGGTGAACGTGAGGTCCTTGCCGATCTGCCGTACGCTGCCGACCGTGACGGTGTCGCGCACCAGCAGGCCGACGTTGATCCCCGACGGGTCGTTGCCGGGGGTCAGGTAGGCGGTGTAGCGCAGCGCAGGGTCGTCCTGGGCGATGCGCGCCGCGAGGTCGAGGAGGACCTTGAGGCTCTCCACCTCCTGGACGGCCAGCACGTCGGGCCCGCCGAGCACCTCGCGGACGAGACGCGAGTGCTTGGCCAGGCGGCGCGCGTACACCTCGCCGCTCACCACCGTCTCGGTGCCGTTCTTGACGTCGTCGAAGAGCTGGTAGAGGTTTTGCGTCGCCGCGGTCAGCTCGCCGGCCGCGTGCGGCCGTACGGCGCGCCCCCTGGGCGTCCCGGTGAACGAGAACGACGTCGGCCAGACCTCGTAGGAGCCGTCGTACTCGGCGAGCGGCCCGGCCAGCTCGTCCACGCGTGCGCCCGCCGGCACGGCCGCCGCCACGCCGCCGAGGGCGTCCAGCTTGGCGGTGAACCCCTCGGGGTTGCCGTCCCAGACGGGGAGCCCGGGAAGGCCGGGGAACTCGATCCCCGGCTCGCGGAAGGTACGGCCTTCGCGGGCGACGAGAGCGATCTTGCCCACCTGATCGGTGGGGCCGGTCACAGTGCCGCTCGCCACGTGCACGAGCATCCCCTCGTACCGCTCCATCTCGTTTTCGGGCTGCGGCCGGAACGGCGAGGGGCGGTCGGGACCGAGCTCGACTGCCGCCGGCACCGGTGCGCCCGAGGACCTCTTGGTGACCTGCAGGCTGCCGCCGATCTCGGTCATACCGTGGTACTCGCTGACTCTGCCGGTCACGTCGACCACGTCACCCACTGTGACGAGGGGGGAGGCGCCGGTGTAGACGTAGATCCCGTCGGATGTGTCAGGGTCGTTGTCGGAGCGCGCGAGCGGCGTCTGGATGAAGAACCCCTGCGGTCCCACCGCCGTCACCAGGTTGCTCGCGGTGGTGACCACCTGGCCGGCGTACGGCGAGGACATGCCTGGGCCCTGGATCTCCCAGATCTCGACGGCGCCCGCGGTGGCGGCGAGCGCGGTGAGGAGGAGAAGGGGAAGGAGAGCGCGGCGAAGCCTCGCCGGCTGCACGGCCTACCCCTCGGCGCCGGCACGCACACCGCTCGGCACGACGTAGTGGCAGCCCACCGAGGTGGGGTTGCGCTGCGCGGCAGCAGCGATCAATCCGGCGGCGGTGCACCCGTGGAAGAGGTCCACGAGCGCCGCCGACAACGGCGTCGAACGGTAGAACTCGGTGAGCCTGCCGAGCTGGTGACGTAGGTCGGCGACGGCGCGCGCCAGTCGCTCGTGCGTGCGCACGATCCCGACGTAGTTCCACATGGTGTGGCGCAACGCGGACCAGTCCTGTGCGATGAGCGCGGGGTCCTCGTTGGAGGGGCCAGGCACCGGCTCCCAGTCGGGGATCACCCCGGCCAGGCTCTCCGAGATCGGGACCTTGCGCGCCAGGCCGGCGGCGTGCTCGCCGGACGCGAGGCCGAACACCAGACCCTCCAGCAGGGAGGTGGAGGCGAGCCGGTTAGCGCCGTGCACGCCGCTGCAGGCCACCTCGCCCGCAGCGTACAGACCCGGGATCGTCGTTCGTCCAGCGAGGTCGGCCACGACACCGCCGCAGCTGTAGTGCGCGGCCGGCACAACCGGGATCCGCTCCTGTCGGATGTCGATACCGTACTTGAGACAATTCTCAGCGACGTTGGGGAAGTGCCTGGCGAGCTCGTCGCCCTTGCCGCCGAGGTCGAGGAAGACACACTCCGAGTCGGTGCGGTGCATCTCGTCCACGATCCCGCGCGTCACGATGTCGCGCGGCGCCAGCTCGGCGAGCGGGTGGTGGCGTGCCATGAACCGCTGGCCGTCGTGGTTGACGAGCACCGCGCCCGCCCCCCGAAGCGCTTCGGTGATCAGGAAACGCGGCGCCCCAGGCACGTAGAGGCAGGTAGGGTGGAACTGAATGAACTCGAGGTTGAGGAGGCGAGCGCCGGCGCGCGAGGCCATCGCGAGACCCGACCCGATGGAGCCCGGGTGGTTGGAGGTGTGGATGTAGACCGCACCCGCGCCGCCGGTCGCGAGCACGGTGGCCGGGGCGAGCACCGTGCGAACCCGCCCCGTCGCCACCTCGAGGACGTAGGCGCCGACGCAGCGGTTGTCGAGCGTGTAACGGTCCTCGGAGCGCCGCGACTGGTGGTGCGTGGTGAGCAGGTCTACGCCCTGGGCGCCCGGCACGATGCGGATGTTGCGCCGTGTGCGCGTCTCGGCGAGGAGAGCCTGCTCGATGGCGGCGCCCGTACGGTCGGCGACGTGCAGGATGCGCGCCACCGAGTGGGCGCCCTCCAGGCCGAGGTCGAGCTGGCCGTCGGGGTGACGCTCGAACGGCACGTGCACCCGCTCGATGAGCCACGTCTGCACGCACCTGGGGCCCTCCTCGGCGAGGAAGCGGGCAGCCTCCGCCAGGCCGTAGTCGGCGCCAGCGGTGAGAATGTCGCGTGCAAGCAGCTCCGGCGAGTCGTGCTCGCCTCGGAAAACGATCCCGCCCTGTGCACGAGCGGTGTTGGTCGCGGACGGATCGCTCGTCCGGCAAACGAGCAGCACGTCGGCGCCGCGGTCCGAAGCGGCCAAGGCGGCCGAGAGGCCGGCCACCCCCGTGCCCAGGACCAGCACGTCGCAGCGTTCGCGGTCGGCCAGGCTCACGGGCGCACCTGGAGGGAGAGGTCCAGCGCCGGCGCCGAGTGGGTGAGCGCGCCCACCGAGATGAAGTCCACGCCGGTCTCGGCGAGTGCGCGGGCGGCCTCGAGCGTCACGCCTCCCGAGGCCTCGAGCCGGGCGCGGCCGGCCACCAGCTCGACCGCCTTGCGGACGGCGGCGGCCGTCATGTTGTCCAGCATGATGTGGCCGACCTTGCACGCCAGCGCCTCCTCGACCATGGCGAGGCTGGCGCACTCGACTACCAGAGGGACCTCGTTCCCCCAGCGCTCGCGCACCTTGGCGACCGCGGCGGTGATGGAGCCCGCCGCTGCGAGGTGGGTGTCCTTGAGCATCGCGGTGTCGAAGAGGCCCATGCGGTGGTTGGTCCCGCCCCCGCAGCGCACCGCGTGCTTCTCCAGTGCGCGCCAGCCGGGCGTGGTCTTGCGGGTGTCCAGCACGCGGCACCGAGTGCCTTGCAGCGCGTCCACGAACTGGCGGGTGAGGGTCGCGACCCCGGAAAGGTGGGTGGCGAAGTTGAGGGCGGTGCGCTCCGCGGCCACGATTGCTCGCGCCGGCCCGCGCACCACGGCCACCATTTCACCGGCGCGGGCGCTGGTCCCTTCCCCGCGCTCGACCTCGACCTCACACCCGGGGTCGAGGAAGGCAAACGCCGCGGCGAAGGCCGGGATCCCGCACAGCACCCCCGGCTTCTTGGCGACGAGCAGCGCGGTTGTGCGGTCCTTCGGCCCGAAGACCGCCACGCCGGTCAGGTCGGGCAGGTCCTCGGCAAACGCCGCCGCGAGGAGAGGGGGAAGGTGGGTTGCGTACGGTTCGGGAAGGGAGTGCACATCACAATTCTAGCCCCTGCACGCTCCGTCGGCGCATGAGCTGATACGACAGGGTGGCGATGTGCTCCGGGTTGGTGCCGCAGCAGCCCCCGACCAGCCGGGCGCCGACGGCGAGCCAGGCCAGGGCGCAGAACGCGTACCGGCTCGGCGAGACCGGCTCGGCGGTGAGCCACACGGAGTCGTCCTCGAACCAGGCGTTGTTCGCGTAGGCGACCAGCGGCAACGGCGTGGCGGCGGCCATCGCGCTCAGGGCCGACAGCTCGACACCCACGGCCGTGCAGTTCGCGCCCGCGGCCACAACGCCCGGCAGCGCCATCGCCGCGGCGGCCTCCCCTGCGTCCTCCCCGGAGAGCAACCGAGCGCCGGAGACGCAGGCGAAGCTCACCATCACCGGCAGCCCGGTCGCCACGGCGGCGGCAGCCGCGATGCGGGCCTCGCGGACGGTGTTGAAGGTCTCGAGGAGCAGGGCGTCGGCCCCGGCGCCGGCCAGCACGGCGGCGGTGGCGGCGTGCTCGCGGCGGAGCGTCTCGTCGTCGGGCACGAGGTCGGGGCGGTAGCAGTCTTCGAGCGTCGTGTGGGAGGCGAACACCAGGGTCTCGCGCCCGGCGTCGCGAGCGCCCGCGCGCGCGAGACGCACCGCGAGAGCGGCCAGCTCGGATGCCTGCGCCTCGAGGCCGGCCTTGCGCAGCGAGTAGGGCGCGACGCGGAACGTCGCGGCGGTGACGGCTTCGGCTCCGGCCGCAGCGTAGTCGCGGTGCACACGGCGGACCTCCTCCGGAGCCTCGAGCAGGGCGCCCACGCCCCACAGCTTGCCGGCCGAGGCGACGCCTCGGCGCAGAAGCTCGCTGCCGGTGGCCCCGTCCAGGACCCGCGGCCCGGCCGCCAGCCAGCTCGTCAGCTCCTCGCACCTCATCGGTGGTCAGCCCCCCTGTGCGGCGTTGACCGCACCCCGCGTTAAACGTAGCATACGGCCGATGGCGGAGCGCGAACGGGCGGTGCTCGTGGGCGTGGTGATGGGCGGGACCTCCCGAACCACGGTCGATGCGCACCTGGACGAGCTGGGGCAGCTCGTAGACACGGCGGGGGGCACGGCGGTTGCCCGCCTCGTCCAGGAGCGCAAGGGGCCGGACCCAAGGACCTTCATCGGCCGCGGTAAGGTGGCCGAGCTGGCAAAACTTGCCGGGGACAGCCGCGCGAGGCTCATCGTCTTCGACGACGACCTTACGCCGTCGCAGGTCCACCACCTGGAGGAGGAGCTGCCCGAGGGCGTGAAGGTGCTCGACCGCGCCGGTGTGATCCTGGACATCTTCGCCCTGCGCGCCCGCACCCGCGAGGCCCAGACCCAGGTGGAGCTGGCGCAGCTCACGTACCTGCTCTCAAGGTTGACCCGGCGCTGGGGGCACCTGTCGCGGCAGGCGGGCGGCATCGGCACACGGGGCGTCGGCGAGACCCAGCTCGAGACCGACCGCCGGATCATCCGGCGACGGATCACCGCGTTGCGGGAGCGCCTGGACGACGTGGAGCGTGAGCGAGCCATCCAGCGCAAGCGCCGCGTCGAGCTTCCGGGGATCGCCCTGGTGGGCTACACCAACGCGGGCAAGAGCACGCTCTTCGAGCGCCTCACCGGAACGCAGACGCTGGTGGAGGACCGCCTCTTCGCCACCCTCGACCCGCGCACCCGCCGGGCCGAGCTTGGGGACGGCTTGGTGGTGACCGTCGCCGACACTGTCGGGTTCATCCGCAAGCTTCCCCACCACCTGGTGGCGTCGTTCCGGGCGACGCTCTCGGAGGCGTCCCTGGCGCAGGTGGTCGTGCACCTGGTGGACGCTTCCCACCCCGACTGGGGCGACCAGCTGAAGGTGGGGGAGGAGGTCTTGGCCTCGCTGGGCGTGGAGCCGAAGGGGTGCGTGGTCGCGCTCAACAAGGTGGACCGCATCGAGGGCGCTCCTCCGCCGGCTCCGCCGGACCGCGACGTGGTGGTGATCTCGGCCCTCACGGGGCAGGGCGTGGATGACCTCCGCTCGCGGCTGCGCGCCACCGTGCTCAGCCAGTCGGGGATCGAGGTGCTCCGCTTCCCGGCCGAGGGCGGAGAGGAGCTGCAACGCGCCCTCCAGGAGGAAACCGTGGTCGCCCGCCGCTTTTCGGAGGCCGGCATCGAGCTGATCGTCCGCCGCCGGTAGCCTGTACTCTTCATCTGCCCCGTCTGGCGGTGCGGACCCCGTACAACACCGACCAGCACAGGAAACCTGCGCGCCGCCGGCTGGGTCACCACGATCGGTCGGATGCGCAGCCGTCCCACCTCGACCAACGCGTCGCCGAACGGCACCCGCGAGGCTGTGAGCCGCTCCCGCGGATGTAGCGGGGGGCGAAGCGGTTGACGGAGTCTCTGTATCTGCCTATCATTTCGTTACCGGAGATGGCGTTCTCCACAAAGTGCCCCAGGGGCTGATGACGCCTGCGAGTAGAGGGGGGTGTCATTGTGGAGCAACTTTGGGGCAACGCGGTCATCTGGATCGGCTTGGCGCTGCTCGCCAGTGTTCTCTCTTGGCGCCTGGGGATCTCGGTTGCGCTCGTGGAACTCGTCGTCGGCATCGCCGCAGGCAACACGATCCATCCCCCCGTAACCGACTGGGTCACCTTCCTTGCCAGCGTCGGAGCCTTGGTGCTGACGTTTCTCGCCGGCGCCGAGCTGGAAAGCGCGGTCATCAAGAAGTTCTGGAAGGCCAGTCTGGCACTGGGCATCGTGAGCTTCATCGCACCTTTCGCCTTGGCGTGGGCGGTGGCCCAGTTCGTTTTCGGCTGGGACCTGCGCGCCGCCCAGATCGCAGGTCTCGCGATGTCGACCACGTCGGTGGCTGTGGTGTACGCCGTGATGGTCGAGACCGGTCTCAACGAGACGCCGTTGGGGAAGCTCATCCTTGCGGCGTGTTTCGTCACCGACCTGGGCACCGTGATCGCCCTTGGCCTCGTGTTCACGAGCTTCGGCGTGGGGTTCTGGATCTTCGTGGCGGCAACGGTGGTCGCAATGGTGATCCTGCCGAGATTCACCCCCTTTCTCCTGCGGAAGCTCAACGCCCACTCCAGCGAACCCGAGGTGCGCTACCTGCTGCTCGTGCTCGCTGGGCTGGCGTTGTTGGCGGTCCGCGGGGGAAGCGAAGGCGTGCTGCCCGCGTACCTGATCGGCATGGTGCTGGCCGACACCTTCCTGTCCAACCGCGAGTTGATCAAGCGCATGCGGGCGACCACCTTCGCGTTGCTCACACCGTTCTACTTCTTGAAAGCTGGCAGCCTTGTCTCGTTCCGCGCCGTGCTCGCGAGCCTCGGCCTCGTGGCCGCGTTCTTTCTTGTCAAGACCTGCGCGAAGTTCCTCGGCTTGCTGCCGATCGGCCGTGCCTTGGGCCTCTCCCGCCGGGTCAACATGTACTCGACGATGCTGATGAGCACGGGCCTCACGTTCGGGACGATCGCGGCGCTGTATGGCCTCAACAACGGGATCATCACCAAGGACCAGTACTCCGTGCTGGTGGTGGTCGTGATCCTGACGGCTATCATTCCCACGATGGTCGCGCAGTCGTTCTTCGTGCCGCACGGCCGGGAGACGGAGAATCCGTTTGGCCGCAAGAGGGGAGAGAGCCATGTTTAGCAAGATCCTGCTCGCGTATGAGGGGTCCGAGGGAGGCAAGTTGGCACTGCAGCGAACCGTCGACCTGGCAGGCGACGGTACCGAGGTGTTGGTCCTGGCGGTGGGCCGGATCCCGGAGTACGCGGAAGCTGTCAGCGAGGTCGAGGAGGCCAAGGAGCAGGCCGAACGGCACTACCGCCGGGTCGTCGACGACGCGGCCGTGTCGCTGCGCGTCAAGGGCGTGTCGGCCTCGGCGCATGTCGACTTCGGCAAGCCTGCCGACGTGATCATCCGCCACGCGGAGGAGATCAAGGCGGACCTCATCGTGCTGGGGACAAACCTGCACACGGCCTTCAAGCGTCGTGTGCTGGGCGCCACCGTCGACAAGGTTGTCGACCACGCGCATTGTTCGGTGCTGGTCGTGCGTGCGGGCGACACGGAACCAAAGGGATGAGCCGACTGTCGCCCGGCTCAGACCCGCGGCTGCTGGGCCGTCACGATTGTTGGCCGCGGCCCTTCGCCATGAGCAGGTAGACGGCCGGCGTGGCGACCAGCGACAGCAGCACCGAAATGCAGAGCGCGCCGATCACCGCGATGGCCAGCGGCCTGAGCATGTCCGCCCCGCTGCCGATGCCGTAGGCCAGCGGCAGCATGCCGAACGCCGCGGCCATCGAGGTCATGAGCACCGGGCGCAGGCGCCGGTGCCCCGAGCGGACCAGCGCGTCCTCCAGCTCCGCCCCCTGGGCGCGCAGGTGCTCCACGAAGTCCAGCATCAAGATGCCGTTCTTGGCGACGATGCCGACGCCGATGATCGCGCCCAGGAACGAGACGACGTTCAGCGACGTCCCCGTGATGTAGAGCGCCAGGACCGTGCCGAACAGCGCCAGCACGGCGCCGAAGACGATCGCGACCGGGGCGCGGAACGAGCGGAACTCGATCAGCAGGACCGTGAAGACCAGAAAGATGGCCATCGCCAGTACCAGCATCAGGTTACGGAACGACTCCTGCTGCTGTTGATAGAGCCCGCCGAACTCGACGGTGCCCGGCGACAGCGATGAGTCCCGGCTCAACGCGGCGCGGATCTCCGCCATCGCGCTTCCCAGGTCACGGCCCTCCAGTCGCGCCGTCACGGCCACGTTCTGCCGCAGGTCCTCGCGGCGCAGTTCCAGCTGGCCCGGCGTTTCGACGAGGTCGGCCACCTGTGAGAGCTTCACTACGGTCCCGTCGGACGCGCGCAGAGGCAGCTCGTGCAACGTGGCCATGCGGTCAATGTCCCGTCGGTCAACGAGCACGCGGATGTTGATGACGCGGTCTCCTTCGAGTACCGATGAGGCCGTCTGACCGAGCATCGCGGTGCTCACGGCGGCCGCCACGTCGGCGGCAGTCAGGCCGAAACGCTCCGCGTCCGCATGCCGTACGCGCAGGCTGATGCTGGGGCCCGCGTAGATCAGGCCGTCCAGGATGTCCACCACGCCTTTGACTTTCCTCACTTGTTCCGCGACCTCCGGAGCTTTCCTCTTCAGGAACTCCACGTCGGTCGAGAAAAGCTTGACCTCGATCGGCTGGGGCGACCACGTCAGGTCGCCGATGAGGTCGGTCAGGATGCCCGGGAACTCCCATTGGATGCCTGGGAGCGCCGCCTGGAGCTTGCGCCGCAGCTCGGCGATGACCTCGGGTGTCGTGTGCGCGCGGTCGTGCTTGAGCTTCACGAGAAAGTCGCCGGTGTTCGGCTCGGCGATGGAGAGGGCGAGCCGCGCGCCGGTGCGACGGGAATAACTTTCGATGTCCGGCGTGGCGCGCAGGATGTCCTCGGCTTGCAGCAGTTGGCGGTTCGTCTCGGCCAGGCTGGTGCCGAACGGGGCGATGTAATCAATGACGAAGCCGCCTTCGTCGAGAGGCGGCAGAAACTCGCTGTCCAGCCTCAGGTAGATCCCCGCGCCGAGCAGCAGCACGATCACGCATGCGCCGAGCGTGAGCCACCGATGCCGCAGCGACCCCCGTACGGCGATCTCGTAGATGCGGATGACGCGGGTGAGCAGGAACCCGCCCTCCTCGCTCTTCGGCGTGTGGCCATGCTCGAGCCTGTCACGGTCACGGATGAACCAGGCAGCGAGTGATGGCGTGAGCGTGATGGCCAGGACCAGCGAGGTAAGCAGCGCAACGACCATCGTGAGCGCCAGCGCGCGGAAGAATACGCCGGCGACGCCGTCGAGGAACGCCAGCGGGATGAACACGACGACCGGTGTGAGCGTGGAGCCGACGAGCGGCAAAAAGATCTCGCCGATACCGGCTTGAATGGCATCAAGTCGCGGCAGGCCATGAGCGATCTTGGTGTAGATGGCTTCCACAACTACGATGGCGTTGTCGATTACCAGCCCGATACACGCCGCGATGCCGCCGAGCGTCATCAGGTTGTAGCTCAGACCGGCCAGGTTCATCGCCACCAGGGTGACGAGCACTGTGACAGGAATGACCACGATGGCGGTGAGGGTGATGCCCCAGTTCTTCAGGAAGAGGTAGATGATGACCACCGAGAGGATCAGGCCGAAGAGAATGGCGTCCCGGACGCTGCCCACCGACTCGCGAACGAACAGCGACTGGTCGTAGTAGTAGGCGGTCTTGAGGTCCGGCGGCAGGTCTTTCTTTACGTCGAGCAGAATTTGTTTAACGCCACTGGCGATGTCCAGCGTGCTGCCGTCGGGCTGGCTGCGGATGTTGAGCAGCACCGCGTTTACCCCTTCGGCGGTGACGACGTTGAAGACGGGTTCCGGGCCGCGCTCCACCCGGGCGAAGTCCCTGATCCGGATCGGATGCGTGCCGGCAACGGCCACGGTGAGGTTCTCGATCTCCGCGATGGAGTGTAGGCGGCCGTCCACGACGGCGAGGTACAGCGTGTGGTTCTCCTCGTGCATGCCGGTCGGCGCAATGAGGTTGTTCCTGGCCAGCTCGTCGGCGACCTGCTGGAGGCTGAGGTTGGCGGCCTGCAGCCGGCGCGGGTCAACGATGACGTGGTACTCCGGCGTGCGCCCGCCCACCAGGTCCACGCGCGCCACGCCCGGGATGCGGAGGAAGCGCGGTTTGAGGTCGTAGCGCGCAAACTCCCACAACTCGGTGATGCTGCGCCGCGGACTGGTGAGGCTCACCCCGATGATCGGGAACGCGGAGAAGGTCAGCCGCCAGACCGTCGTGCTCGCGGTCGCCGGCAGCGAAGAACGGATCTGTGCAAGGCGGCTGTCCACGTAAAGCTCCGACTGGATCATGTCGACGTGCCAGTTGAAGAAGACGCTGATCTCCGCCGCACCGCGCCCCGTCGTGGAGCGGATCGTGACCGAACCGGGGATGTCCTTCATCGCCTCTTCGATGGGGCGGGTGATGGTCGCCATCATCTCGTCGGCAGGCATCACGCCGTTGTCCACGAGGATGACGACGCGCGGGAAGTTGGTCTGGGGGAACACCGACGACGACATCCGGAGCGCCGAGTAGACCCCGGCGAAGCAGAAGGCGACGCTGATGAAGCCGATGGCCAGATGGTGGCGGGTCGCGAACTGGCCGAGGGCGGTGGCCTTCCTCATGGCGGGAGTGTGTCCGACCGTCACTTGCCCAGCACGCGGATCTTCGTTTCCTTCGGTAGTCCGTAGGCCCCTTCGGTCACGACGGTCATGCCCTCCTGCAGCCCGTCGGCCTCCACCTCCACCAGCTCACCGTCGCGCAGACCGGTCTTCACCGACTTCTGCACAGCCCTGTCGTTGTGGACCAGCGCGATGACGGTGCCTCCTTCGCTGTCTTTCACGACGCTCTCGACAGGCACAGCCAGACGGTCCTTGCGTTCCTCGCTCACGATGCGGAGCGTCACGAACTGGCCGGGTCGCATACCGGAGCCGGCGGGCAGAAAGGCGCGCACCGGCGCCGTGCCCGTCTTTGCATCCACCTCCGAGCCGATGTAGATGAGGGAGCCGCGCACCGGTGCGCTGGACGTGTCGACCTGCACCTCGACGGGCTGGCCCACCTTGAGCGGCGCAAGCTCGGCCCTCGGAACGTTGGCACTGGCGACGAGCCGGTCGAGGTCCACCACCTCCGCCAGGGTCGTGGTCAGGTCCACCGCCTCGCCCGGACTGACGTTGATTCGTGTCACCGTGCCGGACAGGGGTGCTTCGACGCGCAGCAACGCCTGCTGGGTCTGTGCGGCGGAGAGATCGTTGCGCGCAGATGCGAGCGCCTGTTCCGCTTCAAGAACCAGCTTCTGCGACGTGGCTTCGGCCTGGATCAGCTTCCTCTGCCGTTCGAGATTCTTCGTGGCGAACTCGACAGCCTCGCGCGTCTTGTCCGCGGCAACATCGGCGGCACGGCTGTCCAGTTGGAACAGGACCGCACCCTTGTCGACGTACTGACCTTCGGCGCAACGCACCGCCGTGACCACGCCGGAGACCGAAGGTGCGACACGGGCGCCGGCGGCGGGATGCTCACCCGGCGGCGCCGGCTCCACCACCCCGTAGGCCGTGACGTAGGCGCGCAAGGTGGTGCGCGTGATCTTGCCGACGTGGACGGCCACTTCCGTCTCGACCGTTGCTTCTTCCACCGGCGCCTTGCCTGACCTGATCCAAATGAGAACGGCAAGCCCGCCCAGGACGGCGATCGCGGCGATTGCGAGTGTGGTTCGTCTCACGGATGCTCCTCTTCCTTGCTGGTTTCCGGGAGGCGGGGCGCGTGCTGCCAGGCGCCGGCGGGGAGGCCGAGCGGGCTTTGCATCGCGTCCTCCAGTTGGCCAAGGGCCGACTGGGCCTTGATCAGGGCGTCCAGCCGCGCAAGGGAGGCCGAAACTCGCTCGAGGCGGACGCCGCCCAGCTCCAGCCGGGAGATCTCGCCTGCCTCGAAGCGCGCCCTGGCGGTACGCTCCTGCTTTTCCAGGTCGCCCGCCATGTGCTCGGCGGTGGCAGCCGTCTCGCGGGCGGCGCCGTAGGCAGCGACCGCCTCGTCAACCTGTCCCACCGCGTGGGCCTGAACGGCCACGAAGCGGGCCGCCGCCGCGGTTCGGCGGGCCTCGGCTTCGCCGATCGGACCGCGGTTGCGGTTGACGATGGGAAGCGGCAGCGACAGCGCCAGGAACCACTTGTTGTCGCCCTGGTCGAACTCGTAGCCGGGGCCGAGGTGGATGTCGGGATACTGCTTGGCGATCTCGAGCTCAAGCGCGGCCTGGCTGGCCGCGTACTCGGCGAGCGCCCCGAGGACGTCGGCCCGGTTGAGTACGGCCTGCCGGCGCGCGTGCGGGGTCGGTACCTCTTCCGCCGTGCCCATGACGCTTTCGAAAGACAGCGGCGCACCCTCCAGGGCGGCCGCCGGGATGCCGAGGGCGCCGGCGAGCTGGGCCCGGGCTGCGATCTTCCGCGCCGTGGCGTCCCGGCGGGCGATACGAGCGGCCGCCAGCGCGAGGTGGACCTGTGTAACCTCGACGGACGAGACGGCTCCCACCTCGAGCTGCCGCTCGAGCAGGGCAGCGTTGTCTTGTTGGATCGTCTCCTGTTCGCTCAGCAGCTCCTCGGCTTTGGTCGCCGCATACAGCTCCACGAGGCTCGCCCGCGCGAGGCTGCGAACCTGCCAGGCGACGGCGGCAAGGTTGAAGCGGGCCGCCTCGGCGAGGTTCTTTGCCTGGGCGATCCGATGGCCGCGCTTGCCCGCCGTCGTGAGGGGAATGTCGAGGTTGAAGCCGAGGATCCACGGCGAGATGAGGTCCACCGGGGTGGTCGTGTTGCGGCCGCCCGAGAGGGCCGCCGCGGGGTTCTCTCGCGCACCCGCCGTGACGGTTCCTGCCTCGGCGGCGGCCAGCTCCGCCCGCGCGACGTCGAGGTCAGGGTTGTAGTAGAACGCGACCAGAGTGAGCGGCCGGAGACCCCAGGCCGTCCCGGACGCAGGAGCCGTCTCGTGATTTTCCTGTAGGAACTGGCGGAGCCCGGGGTCGTCGAGCGTACGCGCCTCGAACGCAGCCAGAGTGTCGGGCGGCGAGATCGGCTTGGGTTGATAGTGGATGCAGCTGGCCAGCACAACCGCCAGACCCGCCCAAAACAACCGAGACGAGGTGTGCGCTCTCATCGCGAACCAGTCTGGCCGATTCCGGCCGGCCCCGGGGACATCGCCGCGCAGTGTAAACCAACCTGCTCCAATGCAGGGGTGGCGCCGGCGCCTGCGGCCGGGAGCGCCCACGCCAATCCGGAGCCGGCTGGCTATAATGCCGGTGATGAGAAGGTCGTGGTGCTCGGCGATCTTTTTCTGCGTCTCGGGATTGGCGGCGGCCACGCTCGCCGCTCAGAACAGCGGCCTGCCGACGATCACCGCGGAGCATGCCGAATCGAAGATCACCCTAGACGGTGTGCTGAACGAGGAGGCGTGGAAGAAGGCTAGCGTCATCAGGGATCTGGTCCAGCAGTCGCCCAATCCCGGCAAAGAGACGCCGTTCCTCACCGAGGTCCGCGTGCTGGTGGACAGCAACACCCTCTACCTGGGCATCACCTGCGCCGATCCCGAATACAGGAAGATTGCGGTCCACACCATGCAGCGCGACGGGGACATGAGCGGCGACGACTCCGTCGCGTTCGTACTGAACACCTCCGGCCCCTCGGGAGGCCGAGTCAAGGGCTACTACTTCCGCGTCAACGCGGCCGGCGCGCGCTGGGACGGGCTGATCAACGACCCCGAGCACATCCCGTCCGACTGGGACGGGGTGTGGGACGCACGGGTGAGCAAAGGGGACTGGGGTTGGACGGCGGAAATCGCCATCCCCGCTCTCACGCTGAGCTTCACGAAGGGGCAGCCGGTGTGGTTCTTCAACATCGAACGCTTCGTTGCCCGCGACCACCTGACGCTACGCTGGAGTGACCCACACCTGGACGCGAAGCTCGCGGACTTCGCGCGGGCCGGTCACCTGGCCGGGGTCGGGAAGCTCCACCACGGGCTCTCGGTGTCGCCGTACGCGCTGGCCGAGGCCATGAGGGAGTTCACGTCTCCACCAAGTAGCGAGACAAAGCTGAAGGCTGGCCTCGACGTCACCGGAAACCTGGGTCCGGCGCTGACAGGCGTGTTGACCCTCAACACGGACTTCGCGGAGACCGACGTCGACACGCGGCAGATCAACCTCACGCGTTTCCCTCTCTATTACCCTGAGAAACGCCAGTTCTTCAACGAAAGCGCCAACCAGTTTGCATTCGGCCTTGGGCTCGCCCTTGGGCTCGCCCAGGACTTCATCCCTTTCTACTCCCGTCGGGTCGGGCTCTACAAGGAAGAGCAGGTGCCGCTTCTGGGAGGCATCAAGCTGATCGGGAGTCAGGGGAGCTGGGACATCGGCCTGCTCGACGTGCAGACCAAGGACATCCCGCACACGCCCGGCAGCAACCTCCCGCAGGCGCCCAGCACCAACCTCTTCGCCGGTCGCGTCACCTACAACGTGGGCGACCACCTGTGCGTCGGCGCGATCGCGACCAACGGGAACCCCGACGGGGTCAGCTCCAACTCGCTCGCCGGGGTGGATGCCGTCTGGCGCACCTCTAAATTTCGCGGCAACAAGGACCTCAACGTGGGCACCTGGGCTGCAGCCTCCAGCGGAGACATCCCGGCGGGAAAGCGCACCGGCTACGGCTTCGAGGCCGACTACCCCAACGATCTCTGGGACATGATGCTCGCGTTCAAGGAGTTCGGCGACGCCCTCGACCCCGCCCTCGGGTTCCTCCTTCGTCCAGGTACGCGCTGGTACCAGGGAAAGGTGCTGTACCAACCGCGGCCGCAGCACGGGTCGGTTGCGGACTGGGCGCAGCAGCTCTCTTTCGGGATCAACCCTTCGGTCGTCGAGGGGCTGGACGGCAAGACGCAGTCGTGGAGCATCGACACCTCTCTTTTCGCGGTCGAGACGAAGTCGGGAGACCGTATCGCGGCAAGCTGGCAGCCGGAGTACCAGGCGCCTACCGAAACCTTCGAGCCCTTCCCAGGCGTGTCGATCCCCCCGGGCGCGTACCGCTTCGACGGGTACACGCTCGCGGTCTCGACCTCGAAGCACCGCCCGTGGCAGATTGAGACCGTGGTGCGGTTCGGCACGTATTACTCGGGGCGGATGACCCAGTGGAACCAGTCGGTCTCCTACACCACGCCGGAGGGCCACCTGCAGCTCGAGTTCGACATGGAGAACGCGTTCGGGTACCTACCGGAGGGGAACTTCATCAAACGCCTGTTTCAGCTCAAGGTGGTATACGCCTTCACCCCGGACCTCATCTTCTCGTACTACGCCCAGTACGATAACGAATCCAACGACCTGGGTGTAAACGCACGGCTACGGTGGACGATCCGGCCTGGAACCGACCTCTACCTGGTGTGGAACCACAACTGGGACCACCCGGTGGGCTCGGAGAGCTCGTGGACGTTCGAGCCTGTCAGCGACCAGGCGGTCGTCAAGCTCCGCTACACGTGGCGGTCGTGACTTCCGGGTCGCCGAGCTTCTCCTGGCGTTACACGAGCGATAGCAGCGCCTCCTCGACCGTCCCGCGCAGCAGCTCTACCTTGTAGCCGTTCTCCGACAGCGGCTGCGTGTCCTTGGCGGCGGCCGCCGCCGCGCTGCGGGCCGTGCGCGCGCCCAGGCGTTTCCCGACGATGGCCCGCTCCGCCTCGGGCACCCGCCACGGCGCGGGTGCGACGCCGGAGAGCACGATCCGTGCGCGGTCGACCTTGCCGTCGGCGATCGTCGCGACGACCGCCGCCCCGGCGAGGGCGAAGTCCCATGAGCCGCGTGCCCGCACCTTGTGGTAGGTGCCGCGCGTCCCGCGCGGCTGCGCGGGCAGGACGATCTCGGTGACGATCTCGCCCGGGGTGAGCACGTTCTCGCGGGTGTAGTCGGTGGATGGCAGGATGAAGAACTTTTCCGCCGGCACGGAGCGGGCACCGTTTAGCCCCGCGATGCGGACGACAGCCTCGAGCGCCACGAGCGCCGGGGCCGCGTCTGAGGGGTGCACGATGAAGCACACGTCGCCCCCGAAGAGGCAGTGGTACTGGTTCTCGCCCTCGACCGCGAAGCACTTCTCGCCGCCCTTGCGGGCGCAGCGGAAGTCACCGCGGAAGTACCAGCAGCGCGGGCGCTGGCAGATGTTGCCGCCGAGCGTCCCCTGGTTGCGAAGCTGCGGGCTGGCGGCCGCGGCCGCCCCCTGCGCCAGGGTCGGGTAGCGCTCGACGATGTCGGGGTTGGACGCGACCTCGACGAGCGTGGTCATGGCGCCGATCACCAGACCTCCGTCGAGGGCGCGCCTGACGCCGCGCAGGTCGGGCACGTCGGACAGGCTCACCAGCGTGCTCGCGCCAAAGACGCGGTCGCGCAGGCAACCGAGCAGATCCGTGCCGCCCGCGTGCACGCGTGCCCCCGGGGCGGCGAGGAGGCGCACTGCCTCGGCGAGGGTCCTGGGCCGGACGTAGCTGAAGTTGGGAAGCATCGCTCACCCCCTCGTCCCGCGCGCCGCGATCAGCGCGACGAGACGCATCGGGCTGATCGGAGAGTCGGCGACCCGCACGCCGGTGGCGTCGTAGACGGCGTTGGCGATGGCGGCCGCGGTTGGGATCGTGACCGGCTCCCCGAGCCCCTTGGCGCCGGTCGAGTTGGCCTCGTTGTCCGGGATCTCGATCGGGTGGGACACGATCTCCGCGGGCACGTCCATCGCCGTCGGGATCTTGTAGTCGTGCCAGTTGCAGTTGACCATCTTGCCGGTCTGCCGGTCGAAGACGCGCTGCTCGGTGAGGGCGAGGCCGATGCCCATGGTCACGCCACCGATCACCTGGTTCTCGTAGGTGAGGCGGTTCATCACGCGCCCGCTGTCGTTCGCCGAGAGGAAGCGCAGCACCCGGACCTGGCCGGTGCGGGTGTCCACCTCCACCTCGCAGAACTGCGCCACGAACGGGTTGACGACCTTCCCCTCGGGGTTCGGGCCGCGGGTACCCACACCGATGAGCAGCCCGCGCCGGCGCAGCGCCTGCAGCTCCGTGATCTTCTTCTGCACCCTGGGGTCCTTCGCGGAGACGACCGCATCGCCCTCCAGGCGCAGGTCGGAGGCGGGGGCCTTCAGCTCCTCGGCCGCGATCTCGAGAAGCTGCCGCTTCACGACCAGCGCGGCGTCGCGCACGGCCGGGGACTCGGTCGGGACGGTCTTGCTGCCTCCGGAGGCGGTCGCGTACTCGGTCGTGCCGGTGTCGGCGTTCTCGATCTGGATCCTCTCGAGTGGCACGCCCAGCTCCTCCGATACCACCATCGCCATCACGGTCTTCGTGCCGGTGCCGATGTCGGAGGCTCCCATGTTGAGGTTGGCGCTGCCGTCGGGGAAGAGCTTCACGATGACCGTGGATGGCGGCCCGCCGCTGCCGGCGATCCAGAGTCCGGCGGCGACCCCGACACCGCGCTTGACCGGCCCGTCCCCCTTGGGGTGGCGCCGCGCCTCCTCCCAGCCGAACGTCTTTGCGCCCTCGACCAGGCACTGCCTGAGACCGGTGGTCGTGTACGGTGGCCGGCCCTCACGGGCCTGGCTCACGGTCGGGATGTTCTTGAGGCGGAACTCGACCGGGTCCATCCCGATTGCGAGGGCGAGGGCGTCCATCATCTGCTCGAGAGCCCAGGCCCCCGGCGGGTGGCCGGGGGCGCGGAACGCCCGTGCGGGTCCTCCGTTGATGTACACGTCCGTCAGCTCGGTGCGCACGTTGGGGCAGGTGTAGAGGTCGCGGACCAGCCAGTCCACCAGCCCCGTACCACCCGCGGGGAAGGCGCCGCCGGTGCCTTCGACCGTCAGTTCGAGCGCCGTGAGGGTGCCGTCCTTCTTGACACCGGCCTTCAGGTGCATGGTGCCCGGCGGCCGGTTGCCGACGCACAGGAACGTCTCCTCGCGGGTGAGGAAGAGCTTGACCGGTCGTGCCGCCAGCCTGGCGAGCACGGCGGCGATGATGTGGTACTTGTCCGCCTGCAGCTTGGAGCCGAACCCCCCACCCATGTAGCTGCCGATCACCCGGACACTGGCGAGCGGCATGTCGAGCACCGCGGCCACCCGTTGCTGCACCGGGTAGACGCCCTGGGTGGATTCCCACAGCGTCAGGCGGGGCCCGTCCCAGCGGGCGACGCAGCCGTGCGGCTCCATCGGGGTGTGGATCTCGGCCGCGGTCGTGTAGGTCACCTCGAGGACCTTGTCGGCCCCGGCGAACCCATTGGCGACGTCGCCACGCTGGTATTTCTCCGTCTCGCCGACCCGGTTGCCCCCTTCGTGGACTGGAGGCGCGCCTGCTGCGAGGGCCTTGTGGTAGTCCACGACGAACGGCAACACCTCGTACTCGACCGCAATCGCGCGCACCGCGTCCCACGCCTGCTGCGGGGTCTCAGCCGCCACCGCGGCCACCGCCTCACCCTCGAACCGGCACGCCGGGTCGAAGAGCTTGGTGAAGACCGTCCGGCTGTAGTTCCACCTCAGGTCGGCGCCCCTGGTCGCGCCGGTGATCACGGCACGCACGCCCGGCATCTTCTCGGCCGCGGAGGCGTCCACCTTCTTCACGCGGGCGCTCGCGTGGGGGCACCTCAGGATCGCCCCGTAGAGCATGTCGGGGAGGAGCACGTCGGAGGGGTACACGGCGGTGCCGCTGACCCGCTCGTAGGCGTCCACGCGGGGCAGGGGCTTTCCGACCACGCGGGTTTCGGTCCAGGGCGCGGGCGTGCCGGATGGGGCCGGGGTCTCGGGCACGGCGCCGTCAATGTAGTAGAGCTCGGGGGTCTTCATGGCTCACCTCCCCCCGGCCTTCTTCAGCTCGGAGGCCTTCTTCACGGCCTTGAAGATGTGGGCGTAGGTGCCACAGCGGCAGAGGTTCCCGCTCATGCCGGCGCGGATCTCCTCGAGCGTCGGCTCGGGTGTTGTGCGGAGCAACCCCTCGGCGGCCATGATCTGGCCCGGCGTGCAGTACCCGCACTGGAACGCATCCTCCTGGAGGAAGGCACTCTGGACCGGACCGAGCTCCTCGCCGTTCATCAGGCCCTCGAGGGTGATGATCTCGTGCCCCTCGGCCTCCAGCGCCAGCATCATGCAGGCGTAGCGCGGGGTGCCGTCGAAGAGGACCGTGCAGGCGCCGCACTCCCCGCGCTCGCACCCCACCTTGGTGCCCGTAAGGCCGAGCTTCTCGCGCAGGACGAACAGCAGCGTCCAGCGCGGCTCGGCAAGGACGGTGTGGGTGCGGCCGTTGATTCGGAGCTTCACCTTCGTAGGCTCCCCGGCCTCGGCGGCCGGGGCCCCCGTCGCGGCCTGCGTGCGGCCGAGCGTCGCCGCTCCGATGGCGCCCGCGCCCACCGCCGTGAAGAACCCCCGCCGGCTCACGCCGTGCGGGCATTCGGTCGTTCTGTCCTTGGGTTTCTTGCCCACCGCAGCCTCCTCGCGCACCAGGATCCGGCACCGGTGCTGCGTGCGAGACGTACCGCCGGGATTCTACTTGAGAACGCAGCGCCCGGGGTATCGCGGTCGCCGGGGCCTGGACCTCTACCCGCGACGGGTGTACTTTTGCACAAACAGGGGAGGGAACGATGACAAGCCCGAGGGTTGTGGCCAGCGTGGTCGCGGTGGTGGCGTGTGTCCTGGCGTGGAGCCCCGCATGGGCGCAGCACGAGGCGCAGGAGGCGAAGGCGGTGGAGGCCGCGAAGGCGTGGCTGGTGCTGATAGACACCGGAAAGTTCGGACAGAGCTGGGACGCGGCCGCGCCGTTCTTCAGGTCTCAGGTGATGAGGGAGAAATGGGACGCGAGGCTGGTCAACTCGCGGGTGCCGCTCGGGAGGGTCCTCTCGCGCACGCTCTCGCAGAAGCAGTGGCTGGACCACATCGAGAACGCACCGAAGTCCGAGTACGTCGTCATGCTGTTCAAGACCGCCTACGACAACATGCCCAAGGCGGTCGAGACCATCACGGCGATGGTGCAGATCGACGGCACCTGGCGGGTCTGCGGCTACAAGATCGGCCCGCCCGAGCCCTGACGCCGGGGTGCGCCCCAGACGGCTCGCTCGGCGGGTGAGCCGTGGGCGTGCCGCGTTCGAACCGCTGCGCGGGGATTTTACTTGAGAAGCGCGTGCGGAGTTTTCGCCCCGCTCCGGCTCCCGAGGGTCTGTCCCGAGGCCGGCAGCGGGTGTATCGTGAGGGCAAGGAGGCGCGCATGCGCGGGCTGAATCGGGTGGTCACGGTCCTGGCGGTTGCGGCGTGTGCGCTCGCGTGCAGCACGGCGTGGGCGCAGCACGAGGAGCAGAAGACGAAGGCCGTCGAGGCCGCGAAGGCGTGGCTGGCGCTCGTGGACGCAGGGAAGTTCGCCGAGAGCTGGGACGCCGCCGGGACGATCTTCCGGGGGGCGGTCGCCAAGGATCAGTGGGTGAAGATGTTGCAGGCGAACAGGACGCCGCTCGGGAAGGTGGTGTCGCGCGCGCTCAAGTCCAAGCAGTACGCCACCAGCCTGCCGGGCGCCCCCGACGGGCAGTACGTGGTGACCCAGTTCGACACGTCGTTCGAGAACAAAAAGGTTTCCGTCGAGACCGTCACGCAGGTCCTGGAGAAGGACGGCGGCTGGCGGGTGGTCGGCTACTTCATCAAGTAGAACCAAAGAGTTGCGCAGTGGTCCGCAGCGCCTGTTTCGGGCGCTGCGCCCAAATGTTAGTGACCTTGACATGATGCGACGGAGAAATTACCATCCTGTGGCGGCAGGGGGGGTATGTCAGGGAATTCTCCGTCCGAGGGGATCGGTGGCGGCCACCGGTCGAACCGGTCGCACTCGCGGTGGTTCCAGCTCGCGCCTGTTTGGCTCCTGGGAGCGCTCGTGGTCGCGCTGGCTCCCGCGCGCGCGCTGGCACAGAAGAACAGCGACTGCTTCACCTGCCACGCCGACAAGGACCTCGCCAAGCAGCGCGGCGGCCGGACCGTTTCGCTGTTCGTGGACGAGAAGAAGTTCGCGGTCGGGGCGCACGGCACGCAGCCGTGCATCGGGTGTCACGCGGACCTGAAGGGCGCCGAGTTCCCCCACGCCGAGACCCTCGCCAGGCCCACGTGCACGAACTGCCACGGTAAAGAGGTTGCGGACAACGCCGCGAGCATGCACGGCCGGGCCGAGGCACGCCGCGACGCGAAGGCCCCGACCTGCGCCGACTGCCACGGCAAGGCCCACGACATCGTCCCGAGGAGCGATCCGCGCTCGCCCGTGACCGCCGCAAGGGTCCCCATGCTGTGCGGGAAGTGCCACCACGAGGGCACGTCCGTCAGCCGCCAGTTCGACATCCCGCAGGACCGGATCTTCGAGAACTACTCCGAGTCCATCCACGGAGAGGCCTTGATGAAGAAGGGCCTCACCGTGACCGCGACGTGCGTCTCGTGCCACACGCCGCATCTTGTGCTGCCGCACACCGACCCACGCTCCTCCATCGCGCGCAGGAACATCGCCGCCACCTGCTCCAAGTGCCACAGCGCCATCGAGCAGGTCCACCGCAAGATCATCAAGGGCGAGCTGTGGGAGAAGGAGGCCAGCGTCCTGCCGGCGTGCCCAGACTGCCACCAGCCGCACAAGGTCCGCAAGGTCTTCTACGACCAGGGGATGGCCGACCGCGACTGCCTGTCGTGCCACGAGAAGCCGGACATCAAGGCCAAGGCCGACGGCCGCTCCCTGTTCGTGGATGCCGTCGAGCTGGCGGCCTCCCGGCACAACACGCGGCGGTGCAGCCAGTGCCACTCCGACGTGCGGCCCTCGCTCGTGCGCCCGTGCGCCGCGATCACCAAGAAGGTGGACTGCGCCGCGTGCCATGCGGAGGCGGTGCAGCAGTACAGCAAGAGCATCCACGGTTTGTTGCAGGCGAAGAACGACCACAACGCCCCGACCTGCCGCGAGTGTCACGGCACGCACGGTGTCAAGGGCAAGAAGGACCCGTCGTCCCCGACGTTCTCGCGCAACGTCCCGCAGCTCTGCGCGCGCTGCCACCGCGAGGGCGAGAAGGCGGCCGTCCGCTACACCGGGGCGCAGCGCGACATCATCGAAAACTACACCGACAGCATCCACGGCAAGGGCCTGCTCAAGAGCGGGCTGCTTGTCACGGCGATGTGCACCGACTGCCACACGGCGCACGCCATCCTGCCGGTGAAGGACCCCGACTCCAGCGTCAACACCGCACACCTCCCCGACACCTGCGGGCGCTGCCACCACGGCATCGAGGAGTCGTTCCAGAAGAGCATCCACTCGGTAAAGGTGTCGCACTCGAAGAAACCGCTCCCGGTCTGCGACACCTGTCACACAGCCCACACCATCCGCCGGACGGATGCCGTGGGCTTCAAGCTTGCGATCCTCAACACTTGCGGCAAGTGCCACGCCGACGTGACCAACACGTACTTCGACACCTACCACGGCAAGGTCTCGCAGCTCGGCTACGCGAAGACCGCGAAGTGCTACGACTGCCATGGCTCGCACGACATCCTCCCGCCGTCGAACCCGGCTTCGCACCTGTCCCGCCAGAACGTGGTGGCCACCTGCCAGAAGTGCCACCCAGGTGCCGGCCGCCGCTTCGCCGGCTACCTCACGCACGCAACCCACCACGACCCGGCCAAGTACCCGTGGCTCTTCTGGACATTCTGGGGGATGACGGGGCTGCTGATCGGGACGTTCATCGTGGGCGGGACGCACACCCTCATGTGGCTGCCGCGGGCTGTGCAGATGCGGCGTGAGCTCAACCGCGACGAGACGGTGCACGACGAGAAGGCGCCGCAGTTCATCCGCTTCTCGCGCGTCAACCGCGTGCTGCACATCGCGATGATCGTGAGCTTCATCACCCTGGCGCTCACCGGCATGACCCTCAAGTTCTCGTACAGCGCCTGGGCGGTGACGCTGTCCCGCCTGTTCGGAGGGTTCGAGACCGCCGGGTACATCCACCGTGCGGCTGCCTGCCTCATGTTCGGGATCTTCGTCGTGCACATCTGGGACCTCCTGAGCCGCAAGAAGAAGGAAGGGCTCTCGTGGAAGCAGATGTTCACAGGCTCCAACACGATGCTCCCGACGATGAAGGACGCGAAGGACCTCTGGGGCTCCATCAAGTGGTTCCTCGGGCTCGGGCCGCGGCCGCAGTACGGGCGCTGGACCTACTGGGAGAAGTTCGACTACTTCGCGGTGTTCTGGGGGATCGCGATAATCGGCTCCACCGGGCTCATGCTCTGGTTCCCCGAGGCGTTCACGCGCGTCCTGCCGGGGTGGCTGATCAACGTCGCCACGATCATCCACAGCGACGAGGCGCTGCTGGCCGTCGGCTTCATCTTCACGGTGCATTTCTTCAACACCCACCTGCGGCCGGAGAAGTTCCCGATGGACATCGTGGTCTTCACCGGGCGCATGCCGGTCGAGGAGTTCAAGCGCGACAAGCCCGAGGAGTACGAGGCGCTGGTCGCGAGCGGAAAGCTCGAGGAGCACCTGGGCGAGCCGTACCAGCCCGTGGTCATCAGGGCGGTCCGCCTGTTCGGCTGGGCGGCGCTCGTCACCGGCTTCGCGATCGTCGTCTGGATCATCTACGCCATGCTCTTCGCCTACAGATAGGCAAGAGCTGAAAACTCCAGACACCCTGTCAGCGTGAAACGCGACCCTGGCCCGGCACCCGCCGAGCCAGGGTCTTTCTGGGGTCCGGAAACGACCTTCGGTAGTGTCCCAATTCGCTATTGGAGTCGTCGCGTAGAGCAAGTCAGCCATGCTCCACGCGTCCCCAGCCACACGAACTGCCATGGCCGGAGTGGTCCCCAAACTGCGGTGAATCCTCACAAAATTCTAGTGGGTGAAGTGCAGTGCGACGGCCGCCTTTAGGTTCTCGACTTCCTTGCCGAAGGCATTGGTGACCGTCGTGAATCTGGGCATGTTCATACCCACGGTCAGATCCTGACGCTCCACATAGCTTGTGCAGATCTTGTCGGAGGCCGGAGTATCCTGCCCCTCTGTTGATGTGGGCCACCCATAAGACACGAGGGCGGTACCTTTGGGATCGCCGTCGGGGCGTTGGCCCCTCCGACATTTACGCTCCCTCTTGCAAGTCGCTGTACAATCTCAAAAAGGAGAACCGACAAGTGCAGCCGGGCACGCACCTCGGCCCGTACGAGATCGTCGCCCAAATTGGATCCGGGGGGATGGGCGAGGTCTACCGCGCTCGCGACACGCGCCTGGGCCGTGACGTCGCGATCAAGGTGCTGCCGGCGGAGTTTTCCGCCGATCCCGACCGCTTGCGCCGCTTCGAGCAGGAGGCCCGGGCGGTCGCGGCGCTCTCCCATCCCAACGTTCTCGCGGTCTACGACGTCGGCACCCACGAGGCCATCCCGTACCTCGTCACGGAACTCCTCGAGGGCGAGAGCCTGCGCGACCGGCTCAGGGCCGGAGGCCTGACCGTCCGCAAGGCGGTGGAGACCGCAGTCCAGATCGCCCAAGGTCTTGCTGCGGCCCACGAGAAAGGGATCGTCCACCGCGACCTCAAGCCTGGGAACGTGTTCATCACGAAGGACGGGCACGTCAAGATCCTGGACTTCGGCCTTGCCAAGCTCACGCAGCCGGAGTCCACGCCCGACCCGTACGCGAAGACGGTGAGCGGGGAGCCGTCCACGGAGAGCGGGGCGGTGCTGGGGACGATGGGGTACACCTCGCTGGAGCAACTGCGCGGGGAGCGGGCGGACGCGCGCAGCGACATCTTCTCGTTTGGGTGCGTGCTGTACGAGATGCTGGCGGGCAAGTCGCCGTTTCTGAAAGGCACTGGAGCGGAGACGGTGACGGCGATCATGAGCGAGGACCCGGCGCCGCTGTCGGGGACGGGGCGGGCGATTGCGCCGGCTTTGCAGGAGATCGTAAACCGGTGCCTGGAGAAGCGGCAAGAGGATCGATTCTCCTCGGCGCACGACCTGGCGCTGGCGCTGCGGGCGTACTCCGGAGGATCGGAGACCCAGGCGACGGTGTCAGCGCCGGCGCGTGTGCTACGGCTGCCCAGGCGGTGGGTGTGGGCAGGCATGGCTGCGCTCGGTGTGGTTGCGGCCGCAGCTGTCGCGCTCTATTCGCTCACGGTGCGCGGTCACGCCGGCGCGCCCACTGCAGCGGGCCCGATCCGTTCGATTGCGGTGCTGCCGCTGACAAACCTCTCCGGTGATCCGGGGCAGGAGTACTTCTCCGACGGCATGACCGAGGCGCTGATCACCACCCTCTCGAAGATCTCGGCGCTGAAGGTCATCTCGCGGACATCGGTGATGCAGTTCAAGGGGAGCAAGAAGTCCCTGCGCGAGATCGCGGCCGCACTGGGCGTGGAGGGGGTGATCGAAGGCTCGGTACTGCGGGCGGGCGAGCGCGTGCGCATCACCGCACAGCTGATCAACGCCGCAACCGACACGCACCTGTGGGCGGAGAGCTACGACCGGGACCTCAAGGACGTCCTGGCGCTGCAGAGCGACGTGGCGCGGGTGGTCGCCGGGGAGGTGCGGGCGAAGCTGACGCCGCCGGAGCAGATGCGGCTCGCGAGCAACCGCCCTGTCAACCCCGAGGCGTATGAGGCGTGCCTGAAGGGCCGCTTCCACTGGTACAAGCTCTCCCGAGAGGAGCTGGACACCGCGGAGCGGTACTTCAAGACCGCGTTGGAGAGCGATCCCAACTACGCCCTCGCCTACGAGGGTCTCGCCAGAGTGTGGCTGAGCCGAACGGATGCCGGGTTCCAGTCGCCCAGCGAGGCGCTCCCCCAAGGAAGGGCGGCCGCGCAACGAGCGTTGGAGCTGGATGACACGCTCGCCGAGGCTCACCTCGCGTCGGCGTTCGTGAAGGGTTGGGACTGGGACTGGCCGGGTGCCGAACGGGAGTACCGGCGCTCCATCCAGCTCAACCCCAACTGCGCGGAGGCGCACTTCTTCTACGCCGATTTCCTCGTCACGATGACGCGTACCGAGGAGTGGAAGGCGGAGATCCGGCGGACGCTGGAGCTGGACCCGCTCAACTTCTTCTTTCAGACGTTCTACGGGTGGCACTTGCTGTACGAGCGGCGGTACGACGAGGCCATCGAGCAGTTCAACAAGGTTCTCGGGGTGGAACCGGACTTCTCGTCGGCGCACATGGGCCTCTGGGGCGCCTTCTACAAGAAGGCCATGGACGCAGAGGCCGTTTCCGAGGCGAAGAAGTTTTTCGCCGTGCTGCACGATTCGGAGGTCGTGGAAGCGCTTGATCGAGGCTACGCGGGAGGCGGCTACCGCGCCGCAATGAGGGTGGCGGGCGAGACGCTGGCCGCGCGTTCGGAGCGAAGCTACGTCTCCGCCGTCCGGATCGCCCGAGTGTTTGCGCACGCTGGGGAAAACGACCGTGCCCTCGATTTCCTGGAGAAGGCCCTCGGGCGAAACGAAAACGCCCTGGTCCACATCGGCGTTGGTTGGGATTGGGACGCCCTGCGAGGCAACCCGCGGTACCAGGCCATCCTTCGCCGCATGAACCTCCCGTCAACGTGACCCGGACCGGCCGGTGGTCGCTCTGTCCCCGCATTGACGCCTGAGCGCCAAGAGGAAGCTTCGGTGATTCCGTCCTGAGATAGCGGCGTTACAATCACACTCAAGAAAGACCTGGCCAATGCAAGCAGGCGCTCGCCTCGGCCCCTACGAGATCGTCGCCCCGATCGGCGCGGGCGGGATGGGAGTGGTGTACCGCGCACGGGACACGCGCCTCGGGCGCGACGTAGCGATCAAGGTGCTGCCG
>CAVWFZ010000013.1:0-226468 GCA_963754345.1 Thermoanaerobaculaceae bacterium
ATTGGATGAGTAGGTCGGTCTCCTTGTGACGGCGTGGCAATATGCCCGCCAAGGTGACACGGGCTCGAGGCCCAAGAAAGGAGACCGACCGTGGAGCATTGTGGCATTGACCTGCATGGGAAGTCGAGTGAGGTGGCGGTGGTGGGTGCGAGTGGGGAGCTGGTCGAGCGGGCACGGATTCCGACGACGGAGGCAGGGTTGAAGCGCTGGTTTGGGGGGCGGAAGCAGATGCGGATCTGCATCGAGGCGAGCGGGCTGTCGGCATGGGCGGAGCGGATCTTGGTTGGGCTTGGGCACGAGGTGGTGGTGGCCAATGCGCAGCGGGTGCGGCTGATTGCGGAGAGCACGCTGAAGAACGACGCGGTGGATGCGGAGACGCTGGCACGGCTGGTGCGGATGGATGTGCGGTTGCTGCGGCCGATCCAGCATCGCAGCGAGAGGACGCAGCGGCTGAGGGGGATGCTGCGGGTGCGGGGCATTCTGGTGGCCAACCGGACGGCGTGCATGAACGGGGCGCGGGGGCTGCTGAGGTCCTTTGGGTACCGAGTGCCCGGGACGACGATTGGGCGGCTGGCGCAGACTCTGGCCACACGCGAGATTCCGGAGGAGCTGCTCACCCTGGTGGCGCCGCTGGTGGCGACGGCGCTCGAGCTCGATGAGAAGATCCAGGGGCTCGACCATGAGGTGAAGGCGGTGGGTGCGGAGTACCCGGAGGTTGGGCGGCTGCAGACGATCCCCGGGGTGGGGCCGCTGGTTGCGCTCGCCTACGTGTTGTGCCTGGAGGACCCGGCCCGATTCCGGCGCAGCCGGGACGTCGCGGGCTTTGTCGGATTGCGGCCGCGGATGCGGGAGTCGGGGCAGACGTCTCGATTTGGCTCGATCACCAAGACGGGGGATGCCGAGATGCGGCGGCTGCTCGTGCAGGCGGCGCACGGGTGCCTGCGGACCCGCCAGGATTCCGACCTCAAGCGGTGGGCGGAGCAGCTCGCCGCACGGATTGGGAAGAAGAAGGCCGTGGTGGCCCTGGCTCGTAAGCTCGCCGTCGTGATGCACGCGGTGTGGCTCCGTGGCGAGGACTTCAGGCCCCTCCAGAGCAGCGAACCGGCCGCAGCCTAGGAACGACGGGATGCCATCGATCGAGCGAGGTCAGGGACGGACAGCATGCGGTGGGGCAACTCCGTGTGATACCTGGGGCGGCGAGCAGAGCACCGTTCGTCAGCCCGCGTACCTGATGGGAGCGCCCCCTGCTTCACCGGCTCCAACCATGCACCGGCCAGGAGGCTGGCCACAACGAGTGCGGATAGACGGTTGATGCGCAGACCTTGGCTGAGCTTGATCGTGCACAGAGGAAAAACGACAACGACGCCACCTGGAAGAAAGGATCAAACCCCTATCCGCTTGACATGACCGACCTACTCATAGAGGTACCACCATCTCACCATCCTGTAGTAGGATCTGCGAGAGCTAGCAGGGGCAATACGAGGGGTTGGCGATGCCACCGCGTCCGAAAGTGTTTCTGCCCTGGGGGCACGCTGCCACGTGTGTTGCCGCGTCACTCGGCCCGGCGGTGTCCTCGACCCGGTCCAAGAAGCTCCCGCTCCTCCAGGACCGTGCCCCTTCCTTGCATGCGGCCCGGAGCTTGCCCTATACTTCCGACCAAGCAGACAATCGAGGCCGGCGGGGTGCATGGACCTCGGGGAGGAGGAGCATGAAGCGCGCGGGGATTCTCGTTCTGGCGTTCGTGGCGCTGGTCCTGACGACCGGCTGCCCGTTCGAATCGCACGTGCCGCTGGGGAGCCCCGGGCCGGGGTCGCTGGATCCGCGACTGCAGGGGCGCTGGGTCGCCGTCGAGGCGGGCGGCACCGTCACGGAGATCGACTTCCTGCCCTTCAACAGCAACGAGTACTACGTGGAGCTGCGCCAGAAGGGCAAGGAGCCGGAGCGCTACCGGGCCTACTCCGTCCGCATCGGCGGCGAGCCGTTCCTGAACATCAACGAGGTCAAGGGCGACACGGCCCGGCACTCGTTCAACTTCGCCCGCTACACGGTCGGCCGGGACGGCGCGCTCGCCCTGCGCTTCGTCGGCGACAAGGCGGTTCCCAAGGCGTTCGGGACGGATCAGAAGGCCCTGGTGAAGTTCCTGGCGGCGCACCTGGAGGGCACATTCCTGGACGACGGCGAACAGCCGAGCGTCCTGCACCGCCCCGCCGCCGCTCCGCCCGCGGGCGAGGCCAAAACCACGCCGTAGGGACCGGCGGCAGAGGCCCCTGCCGGACGGGTCCGCCGCCAACTCTCTTCCCGGACGTCCGTATCGACTGGCAGTCGATCAGGCACAAGCGCGGCGGGAGCAACGCATGGGTACCAGGTACCACCATCTCACCATCACGTCCGGAAGCCAATAAACGCTGCTCTTGTGGGATGGGGTGTGGTGCCCCGGCGTCCGAGCGTATTTGCGCCGGGTGCGAGGTGCCATCTGTACGGCTGGGTGCCGGGTGCCCGGCGAGCTTAGCTCACGACGGAGAGCAGGTGCGTGCCACGGTCAGTTCTGGAGCGGTGGTAGTATTGCACCAGCCAAGGAAGTCAATGCAGTCGAGTGACCAAAGTGAGATAGTGGTACCAGGTACCAGTTGTACGCTCCACGCCGATGCTCGCTTCATGCGATTATGACAGACCGTTCGCGCTGCCGCTCACTCGCGGTGCCCGCCTCGTCTGCCGACGCATTGCTCATAGGCTCACCCTATGGGGTTCGTCCGGAATGCACGGCAGGGATCACCTCCATGCTATTCATCGGGCGCCGCGGGCGGTCCGGGCGCCGCGTTTACCGGGTGAGCGCCTTCAGCACGAGCCCGCGTACGCGATCGTGCGGGGCTGTGTCTTGACTGAATGTTATGACGTGGAGGAATCGGGAGCCGCGGACGGCCGCCCACGTGACCGCCTTCATCGTGCCCACAACACCCGTCGTCGAAAAGGCCCGGTCCCCGACACCGGATTCCACCGTCGTGTTGTGAGACGCATTGTCCTGAGCGTCTTTCAACTCGTCCGAGAACCTCTTCTGAGCGTCCGCTGCTGACGGAAACTGCCACAGCTCGACCCCGATCTGGTCCATGGTTCCGTACCCGTACATGCACTGCCCCCCGCCATCACCGGTGTGCGAGGGGTTGCCGCCTAAGACGGGCTGGCCGACGGCCGCAGACAACTCGGCCAGGGTGAAGAGGGCGCAGGCGTCGGGTGCAGGGTGCGCCACCGACATGCCGCCGACCCCGATGCCAGCGAGCACGATAGTACTGAGGAGCGGACGACAGAACATGGATAGGAATTTGCTTTTCACTGAGTTCCAGGATGCACCCACTCAACGATGGAGTCAAGGCGAACTGGGCGGTCTGACCCAAACCCGGAAAACTGGTCCAGGTGAAAGTTGAGTCCGGCGGCGATCGGGGGTCTCCTGGCGGCGCACGGAACGGGGACGAGATGCCGAGGCGAGGACGCGCATCACCTCAAGACGGGCTACGGCGAGGTGTTACAAGCGGATCGGGGAAGCGATGGTCTCGTGGGGACCGGGTGTGGTACGCCGACGTCCGAGGTTTTTCGCATCCGAGTAGTGGCTGGTACCCCTCCGCCTCGTGGTGCCCGGGTACTGGCATAATGCTCCAATGTTTGAGCGCCGCACCCAGCCGCTAGCGCATCGCCGCGTGTTCGTTCGGCGGCTCGCCATGAGCATCGCGTTTGCATTCACCCTTATCGCCTTCTCGCTTCTCGCGGGTATGGTCGGCTATCACAGCCTTGTCGGCCTGCCCTGGATCGACGCTTTCCTCAATGCCTCCATGATCCTGTCCGGCATGGGCCCACTCGCCTCGCCACAGACCTTTGCCGGCAAGTTCTTCGCGGGTATGTATGCGCTCTACAGCGGCTTGGCCCTCATCTTCGTGGCAGGTGTCATCCTCGCCCCGGTCATCCATCGCCTTTTCCATCGCTTCCATCTCGAGGTCAAAGACTAGAGGGGCGGGTACCAGGTCCGGCTGAGTTGACAAAGTCCAAGGCCATGACGATTCACATCGCGCTCCTCAGAGGCATCAATATCGGCGGCCACAAGCAAGTCGCGATGGCCGACCTGCGCGACCTCCTCAAACAGCTCGGCTTCGTTGACGTACGATCACTGCTCCAGAGCGGCAATCTCGTCTTTCGAGGCAGGGCGCGGACTAGCGCACAGCTGGAACGCCTGCTCGAGACCAAGGCTGAGAAGCGCTTCGCTCTCCAGACGGACGTCTTCGTCCGCACCGCAGAGGAATGGGAGGGTGTCGTCGCGCACAACCCTTTTCGCGAGGAGGCCGAGCGCGATCCAGCCCATCTCGCCGTCATGTTTTTCAAGGAAGCCCCGGGTGCCAACGCGGTGAAGGCGCTGCAAGCCGCCATCACAGGGCGGGAGGTCGTTCGTGCTGACGGCCGACAGGCGTACATCACCTACCCGGACGGTTTCGCGCGCTCGCGCCTCACGACCACGCTCATCGAGAGGAAGCTTGGAACACGGTGTACCGGTCGAAACTGGAACACGGTCCTCAAAATCGCCGCCCTCGTGGGACCCTGACTAAGCATCAGGAACCACCATCTCACCTATTACCCGGGACCTTCTCCTTTGTTTGCATTCCTCATCGGTACCAGGCACCGCGATGACCGGGCGTCAACCCTACTTCTCACCGGAAGTCATGATGTCCAGGCGGCAGGGCGTTCCTGGACATACGAGACGGCGTGCACGTACACGGTTAGCAGGAGGACCGGCAGATGCAGCATCGCCTTGTCCCCGCCCTTGTGTGTGCCGTGCTCGCCGCCGCGGCTACCATCAGCGCCGCGCCCCTGGACGGCCCGACCCTCTCGCTCCAGATCGGCAGGTTGGTAGCAACCAGCGACGCCGATTGGAGTGGCGGCGACCTTTCAGGCAATGTTGCAGTCGACTTCCCTGTCTCCACCACGTTCGCGCCTGTCCTGGTGCTGGGAACATCGCGAGGGATCCGCGGGGATTACCCTCATGAGAGCGTCGAGCTCACCAACACCTACCTCGTTGCGGCAATCCGCCTCACCTCGAGACCTCAAGGCGCTTCTCGTTCTCGCGCATACGTTTTGGTTGGGTACGGTCTGCTCCAAGCCACGGCTCGTCATGACGTCCGCAACTACACCCCCCCTTTAACAGAGGTGTTTCAATATTCCGGCACTGGCGGCACGGCTGTCCTTGGCGTAGGAGTGATCATCCCCATTCCCGAAAGCCGGGTCGCAGTCGTCGGAGAGGTTTCCGGTCTGTTGCCGCAGACCAGCCTGCCAGGGGGTGGTTCGAATACCGTTCCAAGTCAGTTCCTTGCATCCGTAGGGGTCCGTGTTGCACTTGGTCGCTAGAGCAGACCATTGTCCCTGCAGCCCAATAGCACTTGCAGCGGCCACGCCTACGGGTTGCTTGCTTGGTGAGCATGCCTTCGGTCATCATCGCGCCATGCGGTGGCCCTGGGGGTCATCCGGCGTGCCGCTGAAGCGCGGCATCATGAGCCTCTTTCAGGATCTTGCTTTTCGGTCCGGTATGACTAATAGTAGTACCGGAGGTGAACGATGGGCGCCGCGAAAATCGCCATTAGTCTCGACCCAAAGGCATTGGCCCAGGTCGATCAGCTGGTTCGGCGGGGGAGGTTCCCCAACCGCAGCAGGGTGATCCAGGAGGCGCTTGCGGAGAAGCTCGAACGGCTCAAGCGGGGGCGGTTGGCTCGTGAGTGTGCGAAGCTTGATCGCACCGCCGAGAAAGCTCTTGCCGAGGAGGGATTTGGTGAGGAGGTGGCCGGGTGGCCCGAGTACTGAGGGGCGACATCGTGTGGGCCAACCTCAACCCGGCGAAGGGTCACGAGCAGGGTGGGCTTCGTCCAGTCCTGGTGCTCAGCCAGGACGTGTTCAACGAAAGGTCCGGCACTGTCATCGCGGTTGCGATCACGAGCCAGCCCCAGCGCGCCGGGTACCCGCTCACACTCGAGATCTCAAACGCGGGTCTGCCCAAGCGGTCGTGGGTGAAGATCAGCCAGATTCGCACCCTTTCCGTCGATCGGCTGGGCGACAAGCTCGCTCAGGCGTCGTCCGAGGAGGTCGAACAGATCATTGCGGGGCTCAATGAGATCATCGGCATCTGACAGCGCGTTCGACCTGACGCGCCTGGCACCCTGCAGGCTCAGCGGACCCAAGCTTCGGCACGGGCCAATTTCGTACGTATGCTGCGCGGTGCCGGCTTGCGTCATCGCAGCTTGGCGATGTGCGGCGCCGAGTCGGGGGTTGGCCCGGGCATAAGGGAGGCGCGGATGTTCTGTCCCAACCCGGAGTGCCCAGATTTCGTGGACACGGGCATCCATGGCGAGTATGTGGATACGATCTGGCAGTGCCCGGTGTGCGGGGCGAAGCTCGTTCACGAACTGCCGGCACGCACGGCGCCCGAGGCCGGGGACGAGCCTGAGATGGCCGGGGTCGAGCCTGGACCCCTCGTGCCTGTCGGCACTTTTCTCAGTGGCCAGGACGCCGAGCTTGCCTGCTCGTTGCTGACCGCGAACGGCATCACCGCCTTCGTTTCCCGCAGGGGACTGCTGGTGCCCGAGAGCCAGCTTCAAGATGCCATGGCGCTGCTCGAAGAGTCGGAGAGGAACACTTGACGCTCGGGGGCCTCTCGGGCACGCGGTATGATGAACTCAACCTATGCTGCACGGAACGGTGAGGTGACGAGAGGAGACGTACGTGTTCGAAGAGACCCTCGAAAAGCCATGGCACACGAGGCTGTTCGGACCGATCGAGGACGTGGCTGACGCGGAGTACATCACCTCGGGGTTGGGCGTCGCCCTCGTCGCTGTTGGGGTCCTCGGTCTCGTTGCCGCAGTCAAGTACGGGATCCTGGCGGCGCTTGGCGGTCTCCTCTACCTGGCGTTGGGGCTCCTGATCTGGCTGATAAAGAGCTCCGCCGCGGCGTTGGTGCTCCTCGGCATCGAGGTCCTGGAGGTGATCGCTCGTTTTGCGTTGGTCGTTCGCCAGAGTAGCTACGCCCTGCCTTGGCTGCTGTGGGGGTTCCTGCTGCTATGGGTGGGCATGCGAGCCGTGCAGGCGACGCGTGCGTACCACCGGCTCACGCATTCCGAGCTGGTGGCCGAGGCTGACCCGAAAAAACAAAGGTGCACTAACCTCATAGGTGCCGGCACCTACGATCTCACCTTTTCACACACGACTCTGTCGCACGTCTTCGGGTGAACCGGCGATCTTCGACTCGATTCGGCGGTCCGGGACGAGCCACATGAGCGCCACGAAGACGTAGATCCCGTCGGAGATCCACTGGTTGACGAACGCCAGCGCGATCGCCGCGGCGTACAACGCCAGCGAGAGCTTGCCCTTTGTATCCGTGCCGACCGCCGCAGCGAGCTTCGACCCCGGACCATGCTCCGCGATGATTGTTTCCTTGAGAATCGTGTACGCGATGGCGGCCATCAGCAGCACCCCGCCGTAGACGGCGGCGGGTACCGAGGCGAAGTGGTTCTCCCCCATCCAGGCGGTGACGAACGGCACGAGCGACAGCCAGAACAGGAGGTGCAGGTTCGCCCACAGGATCTTGCCGTTGATCCGGTCGGCCGTATGCAGCATTTGGTGGTGGTTGTTCCAGTAGATGCCCAGGAAGACGAAGCTCAGCACGTACGTCAGGAACACCGGCAGGAGCGGGCGCAGCGCTCCCCAGTCCGCGCCGTGCGGAAGCCTCAGCTCAAGGACCATGATGGTGATCAGGATCGCGATCACGCCGTCGCTGAACGCCTCCAGACGCCCTTTGCTCATCGGCCTTCTCCGTCTTCCCGAACCGCCCGCGATGCACCCGCAAGGGGCACCGCCGCGACCGCCCCCGGCATTCGCACGCATCCGAGCAGTACACACGAACAACGTTCACAGCCACTGGCAATTTCCCGTACCCCGTTGGAGCTCTTGACAATGCGGAGCGAACGGGGGTGGTGGCACGTTCAGAAACGACGTTCCGTCGCTCCGGCACCGTGCCAAGTTCATGCATCCGGATGCCGACTGTCCGATAATCCGGGGCGGAGGTGCAGGCATGACACCCGCTCCCGTGAAGCCAGCCGTCCCGTTCTCGGCGTTGGAGGCGCTCGACATCCGCGTCGGCACGATCGAGAGCGTCGAGGATGTCCCGAAGTCGGCAAAGCTCGTCCGCTTGATCGTGAGCTTCGGGGACCACAAGAGGACGGTCCTGGCAGGCATGAAGCAGGAGCGGGCAAACCCGGCCGAGATCCAGGGGCGCCAGGCCCTGTTCGTCGTCAACCTGGAGCCTCGCAAGATGATGGGCGAGGTCTCCGAGGCGATGCTGTTCGATCTCGGCTCCCCGGACGGCATCACACCGGTTCTGGCCGTACCGGAGCGCCCGGTTCCCGACGGAACGCGGGCGGGGTGACCCGCGTGGGCGACCTCACGGGAGGCGTCAGGCAGCTGGGTCGAAGGACGGAGGGCACATGATGGTCATGCTGCTCGTTCTTGTGTTGGCGGCCGTGTGCTTGGGCGGGGTGCTCGCACTCGCCGACTATCGCTGGCGAATGCTGTCCGCCGCCTTCGTCGAGCGCCTGATCCACGGCGTCGCCGCCGGACCGAAGGCCGCCTTCTCCGCCGCCGAGCTCGACGGCCTCCCCGCGCCGGTGGCGCGTTACTTCCGGGCGGTGCTGCGCGACGGCCAACCTCTCGTGCGGAGCGGGCGGCTTGTCCAGAACGGCGAGTTCCTCGTGCGGCCGACACCGGATGGCTGGCGCCCGTTCAGCGCGACGCAGCACTTCGCTGTGCAGCCCGCCGGTTTCGTCTGGGATGCGCGGATCCGCATGGCGCCCGGTGTCCCGGTCCGCGTGCGGGACGCCTTTGTCGATGGGACCGGCTCCATGAATGCCAGCGTCCTGGCGTTGTTCACAATGCTCAAGGTCGAGGGGACGCCCGAGATCGCGGCCGGGGCGCTGCACCGCTATCTCGCCGAGGCGGCCTGGTTCCCAACCGCGCTCCTGCCGTCGCAGGGCGTGGTCTGGTTGCCGCTCGACAATTCGAAGGCCCGCGCCACACTGACCGCCGGGAACACCACGGTGTGGCTTGACTTCCACTTCGGCGAGGACGGACTGGTACGGGGCGTGTTCACGCCCGAGCGCGCCCGCGACGTGGATGGCCGGGCCGTCCCCACTCCGTGGCAGGGACGTTGGTTCGAGTACGAAGAGCATGAGGGGATGCGCATCCCCGTGCGGGGCGAGGTCGAGTGGGTCCTCCCCGAGGGTCCCCAGGTCTACTGGAAGGGCCGTGTGACCGGAATCTCGTACGAATACCAGGGGCAAGGGTGAACGGAGGGTGGCTTGGCCGCGCTCTCATTCCGATGCGCAGCTGACCCGGGGCGGACACGCTTGCAGTCGCGGGCCGGTGAGCGGGCGTGCCAAGCGGCCGGCGGCCAGGCGAAATGGCGGCCGACCGTTTCTCTTCAATTGGAGTGAGCCATGACCTCGAAACGGGCAGTCGAGGATCTCCTGGAACAGAAGTCCCTCGCGATCGTGGGCGTCTCGCGCAGCGGCAAGGGTTTCGGGAACATGGCGGTGCGCGAGCTTCAAGCCAACGGCCACCGGGTCTACCCGGTCCATCCGACACCGGAGGCGGTCCAGGGCCTTCCCTGCTTTCCCGACTTCAAGTCGCTTCCCGAGCCGGTGGGCGGCCTCCTCATCGTTGTCCCCCCCGATCAGACCGAGGCGGTCGTCCGCAAGGCGGCCCCCGCCGGCGTGCGCCGGGTCTGGATGCAGCAGGGGTCCTCTTCCCCGAAAGCGCTCCAGTTCTGTGCCGAGAACGGGATTGAGGCGGTGCACGGCGAGTGCATCCTGATGTTCCTGCGCCAGGGCCCCAAGATCCACCGCTTCCACCACTGGCTCTGGGGCGTTCTAGGCAAGCTTCCGCACTGACCGGCGTCCTGGCGCGCCAGCCTCCCGTCGGACCCTGGTCGCCGCCGAGGTGCTTGCGCTCAAGGGTGGGCGCGCTATCCTTGGCCCGCATCAGAAAGAGACGTCATGCTCCTTTTCATGGTACCGCTGGTGCTCGGCTTCGCCATCGACGCGGCCAGCGCCTTCACGGCAGCGTTCTCGCGCAGGTGGGGCGAACGGCGGGGCCAGCAGGTCACCTTCGTCCTCAGGAACGTGTTGGGAATCCCGCTGTGGGTCGTCGGTCTCGGCCTTGCCGTTCGGAACCACTCCCCTGCCCTGTTCCACCTCGCGCCCGTGGCGGAGGTCGTGGGATGGCTGCTCCTCGCGGGAGGCTCGGTGATCCAGGTTTTCGCGCTCTTCGCCCTGCGATTGCGGGCCGCAATGCCTTCGACCCGGGACACCTTGGTCCAGCACGGTCTGTACGCACACATCCGCCACCCCATCTATGCGGGGTTGCTCCTCGAGTTCGCCGGCCTGGTTCTCGTGAGACCAACGCGGGCGGCCGCCTTGGCCTGCGTCATCGGGGTCGGCTGGGTCCTCATGCAGGCAAGGCTCGAGGAACTGGACCTGCTCCAGCGACTGCCGGCCTACCGCCAGTACATGAAACGCGTTCCCCGCTTCCTGCCTCGAATCTGGGCTACGCGGCGTACATGAGACTCCTGGACCGCGTTCGGGTGTCGCGTGCCGCTTCGCTGCAGTGGGCCGCGGCTCGCTGCCGCTCAACACCCCAATGGAGGTGAGGTCATGGCCATGACGAGAGTCGAGGCAAGCGTTGAGGTCAGGGCGCCGGTCACAGAGGTCTTCGCGTACGCATCGGACTGGCGACGCTGGGAGGACTGGTGGCAAGGCGTCTCCGATTTCAGGCCGACGACAGAGGTCACGCGGGGCACCGGCACGCGGTACGCCTACAAGGCCTGGATAGCGGGCGTGAGGATGAACCTCGAGACCGAGATCCACGACTTCGTCGAAAACGTCGGCTGGAAAGGGGTAGTCACCAAGGGGCCGCCGCACAGGACCCAGTGGGTGTTCGAGGCGAAGGGCGCCACGACGCGACTCACCTACATCCTGGAGTACAGCCTGCCGGTCCCCTTGCTGGGTCCCTTGCTCGACTCCCTACTCATGCGGCCGGGGTGGCAACGGATGCTGGAGAGGTCCCTGCAGAACCTGAAGATCCACTTCGAGGAACAGGGAGGATCGCAACCGACGGGAGGGGAACCAGCTGGTGCCTGAGATCTCTCGCCGCGCCCGCGCGCGCATCCCGCGCCAGCCGGACGTGGTAAGGTTGTGCCAGTTCCTAGTGAGCGGGAAGTGGATGAGCAGGTCGTTCTCGGGCTGACCACCGAGCGGAAAGGACGTCTCGCCGGCGCTCGGCTGCGGCAGAGGGGAGAGATCACCATGGAGAGACCCGCAAAGCGATTGCTGTATTAGACGCCCAGAGTCCTGTGCATTCTGTTCGCTGCCTTCATCAGCATCTTCGCCGCCGACGTCTTCGGTGAAGGCGGAGGGTTCTGGCAAACCGCCCTTGCGCTCCTGATGCACCTCATCCCGACGCTTCTCATCGTCGCCGTACTCGTGGTCTCCTGGCGCCGGGAGTGGATCGGAGGGTTTCTCTTCATCGCCCTTGGTTTGCTGTATATCGTCTGGGCGTGGAACAAGCCGTTCGCAAGGTGGTACGTCTTCCTGATGATCGCCGGCCCGCCAGTGCTGGTCGGTGCGCTGTTCCTGCTCAACTGGAGACACAGGGCGGAGCTCCGGCCAGGCCCCTGAGCCCGGACTGCCTGACGCCGCGCTTCGACCGCCTTGTCGCCCGGCCGAGGCGTAGACTTGGTGGACGGCCTCTCGCGGCTGCGCAAGCACCGGTACCAGGTATCACTATCTCACCTTCCACCCACCACGGGTACCAGGTACTACTATCTCACCTTCTGACGAAAGTGGGCGAGGCCGCGCCGAGCTGGGTGCGCTTCGTCACGCCGTGGATGGCGCCCAGCACCCGCAGGGTGTTCTTGCGGGCGAAGAGGATCATCGTTCGCGTGTCGCACTCGTGGGTGCGCAGGCACGGCTACTCGTGCTTCTCGTGCAGGCGCCGGAGATGGCCCTCGCCGGTGCGTGTAGGTAGCGCGAAAGCGGCCTATAATCCACGGGCGTAAGGAGGCCACGATGAGAAGCTCACTCTTTGTTGTCCTCGCCGCCACGGTCGCGGCGATTGCCTTGCCTCTGGCGGCGCAGGAGACCACCGCCACATTGCGCTCGGACCTGGACCCGAGCGCCAAGCCGTGTCAGGACTTTTTCCATTACGCCGATGGCGGGTGGATCAAGGGGCACCCGATCCCAGCCGAGTACCCGCGCTGGGGCACGTTCAACGCACTCGCCGAGGAGAACCGCGGGAAGATGCGAGGGATCCTCGAGGACCTCGCCAAGCGGAAGGACCTCGTCGCGGGCTCCGACGAGAGGAAGCTCGCCGATTACTGGAGCTCCTGCATGGACGAGAGGGCCGTTGAGGCCGCGGGCGCCAAGCCGATCGAGGCCGAGCTTGCCCGTATCGCCGCGATCAAGTCCCTCGCAGATCTGCAGGCGGAGGTGGCGCGACTCCAGGGCCAGGGGGTCCGGTTGTTGTTCGGGTTCGGTTCCGAGCAGGACCGCAAGAACAGCGAGGAGGTGATCGCCGGCGTTCGTCCTGGGGGCCTTGGGCTACCCGACCGGGACTTCTACCTCACCGATGATGCTCGCTCGAAGCAGATCCGCGAGAAGTACGTCGCGCACGTGGCGACGATGCTCGGCCTGCTGGGCGACGATGCGGCGAAAGCGAAGGCCGAGGCCGACACAGTGATGGCGATCGAGACCGAACTCGCGAAGGTGACGATGACACGGGTCGAGCGCCGGGATCCCGACAAGACATACCACCGCATGGCGCCGGCGGAGCTGGCAAAGCTCGCCCCTGACTTCGACTGGCCGGCGTACTTCCGGCAAGTGCAGACGCCGCCGATAACGGCGCTGAACGTCGCCTGGCCCGATTTCATCCGGGGCATGGGCGTGCAGCTGTCGCACACTTCGCTCGATCAGTGGAAGACATACCTGCGCTGGCACCTCGTGAACGCAGCGGCGCCGCACCTCTCCTCGGCGTTCGTCAACGAGAACTTCGAGTTCCACGGGAAGACGCTGCAGGGCACCAAGAAGATCCAGGAGCGGTGGAAGCGGTGCGTGGCCAGTGCGGACGGGCAGCTCGGCTTCGCGCTCGGGCGCCTCTGGGCCGAGAAGTACTTCCCGCCCGAGTCCAAGAAGCAGGCCGATCAGCTCGTGCACAACCTGATCGCGGCGTTGCGCGCCGACATAGCGACGCTCGACTGGATGGGACCCGAGACGAAGAAGGCCGCGATCGCCAAGCTGGATGCCTTCACGCCCAAGATCGGCTACCCGGACAAGTGGCGCGACTACTCGAAGTACGAGGTGAAGGCCGGCTCGTACGCCGACAACGTCATGCAGGGTTCGGAGTTCGAGTTTCATCGGGTGATCGACAAGATCGGTCAACCCGTCGACCGGACGGAGTGGGGCATGACGCCGCCCACCGTCAACGCCTACTACAACCCTTCGCGCAACGAGATCGTCTTCCCGGCGGGGATCCTCCAGCCGCCGTTCTTCGATGCGAAGGTGGATCCGGCGGTGAACTACGGTGCGATCGGCGCGGTGATCGGCCACGAGATGACGCACGGGTTCGACGACCAGGGGCGCAAGTTCGACGCCAAGGGGAACCTCCGAGATTGGTGGACGCCCGAGGACGCGAAGAACTACGAGGCGCGGGCGGCGTGCGTGCGGCAGCAGTTCGACGCCTACGAGGTGCAGCCGGGCCTTCACGAGAACGGCAAGCTCGTCCTCGGAGAGTCGATCGCGGACCTGGGCGGCCTGACCATCGCGCATAAGGCCTACGAGATGAGCCTGGCGGGGAAGAAGCCCACGGTTGCCGACGGGCTCACGGCTGACCAGCTCTTCTTCCTCGGCTTCGCCAGGGTGTGGGCATCCGTGGCGACGCCCGAGTACGAGCAGCTCACGGTCAAGACCGATCCCCACCCAGCGCCGCAGTTCCGGGCGATCGGCGCCCCGTCGAACATGCCGGAGTTTGCCGCAGCGTTCGGCTGCAAACCGGGCGACCCGATGGTGCGTGCGGAGCGGTGCCGGATCTGGTGAACGGATGAGGCGAGGCCGGCGGCGGGCGAGCTCCACCCCGCCGCCGGCACCTGGGCTAGCGGCGCCTGGTGCGGCCGAGCATCGCGCCCAGCACCGGCATGGCGTTGTTGCGGTCGAAGAGGATCATCGTGCGGGTGTTGCACTCGCGGGTGCAGTTGCACAGGCGCTCGTGCTTCTCGCGCACGAACCTGGCCGCTTCGTCCCCTTCCCTGATGGCGCGGAAGGTCTACGAACCTGGCACCCTTGACGGTTGCTAAGGGCCTGCGCCCTTACGGCCTCTTTGGGAACGATACGGCGATGTCGCCCGCAAGAACGAAGGGCGCGGAGAGCGCGAACGCGAGCTCCATGGCCACACGACCAATAACCCGGGCGTCGATCTCATAGTCAGAATGGCGTTCAGGATGCCAGATTCCCTGTTTCCTGGCTGCATGATGGTGGAGAAGACCGCGCAACTCTACGAAGTGGTCGATCACCTGATATACGGACCGCCCGAGGTATTTCTGTTCGAAGGCGAAATGAAGTTCTTGAGTCATCGCGTTTCCTTGCTCGGCCTGGAGAGCCTGCGCGATGGTGGCACAGAGCTTTTCCGATCTTTTGAGGACTTTCTTGACTTCCTTAGTTCCGCTGCGACCTTGGGCGTAGAGGGTTTCGATCATGAAATAAAAGTGGTAAAAGGCCTCAATGAATCGCCGCTCCCTAAGGTCTCTAAAACCCTTCCGGTAGAAGCAAAGAGGAACCTCCAAATGGTGAGCGCGTGACGACGCAAGAACTGCCCGTGCAACAAGGTCCAGGGGAAGTGGCTCAAGATTGCGGGCGTCGATCGCCTCCAAGCCACGACTGAACGAGAGTATCTTCAGCTGCGCTGATTCCTCCTCGCTTTCGGGCAGCCACTCCGCAGAGGCCGCCTCGAAATCAATCCTCTCCAGACCATACAGGGCCAGGAAGCCCTCGAGAACGCGGAGGTCCAAGGTGATTTCTGCATAGCGTGGTTCGTTAAGGTTGAAGTCGGCCTTTACGCCTGGGCGACTGCTCGGCCTAATTGTTGGCCAGTTTTCAGGGCCGCCCGCATCCACAGTTACCGAGATGCCCGTCACGACCTGGTCTTTTCCGAGAGTGAATTCAACTCTGCGATCCGGGGTGACGATGGGGGCGTTTCCCGCCAAGCGAAGGAGTCCGAAGACCGGAAACGAATAACGGCACTTCATCGTTTGCACTCCCCATTCAGGCTAGCACTCTCGCGCTGTGCGCTCCTGGTCCACTGCACCTTTCATTCGAGAAGCGAGGGGGGCCAGGAACGGATTCGGCCATCTTACGATCGGAGCACCTCATTCACCTCTCAGAAAATCCGCTAACTACGTACCTGGCATCTCTCCCGACGCGTCGTCGAGCCGCTTGCGCTCGTCCTCCCGCAGGCGCATGGAGATGAAGGCCAGCAGTTCCTCGAGCTGCTCGGGCGTGCGGGCGCTGGCGATCGGGGCGACGACAGCCGGGCGCGCCGAAAGCCAGGCGAGCGAAACCGCCGCGACCGTGGTCCGACGCTCCGCCGCGATCGCGTCGAGCGCCGCAAGGACCCGGAGTCCCCTCTCGTCCAGGTACTTCGCCGCTCCCGAAGCACGCGCGCTTTCCACCTTGGAACCGGGGCGGTACTTGCCGGCCAGAAAGCCGCTGGCGAGCGCGTAGTACGGAAAGCAGGCCAGCCCTTCGCGGGCACAAAGGGCGGCCAGTCCGCCTTCGTACTCGCTTCGGTGCACCAGGTTGTAGTGCGGCTGGAGCGCTACGTACCGGGCAAGGCCCAGACGTCTCGACGTCGCCAGGGCCTCGGAGAGACGCGTCTCCGTGAAATTCGACGCCCCGACGTAGCGCACCTTCCCCTCGTGCACCAGCGCATCGAAGGCTCTCAAGGTCTCCTCGAGCGGAGTAGTCGGGTCGTCTCTGTGGGCGTAGTAGAGGTCGATGTGATCCGTCTGCAGCCTGCGGAGGGAGTTCTCGACCGCCGCGCGAACGGTTTTGGCGGACAGGCCGCCCAGATCCGGGAACATCCCGACCTTTGTGGCGATGACCATCCGATCCCGGTTGCCTCGGCGAGCCATCCACCGACCGATGATGGTCTCCGACTCACCCCCCATATGGCCCGGCACCCAGGCCGAATAGACGTCGGCCGTGTCGATGAAGTTGCCGCCTGCGGCGGCATATGCGTCCAGGACGGCGAAGGATTGCTTCTCGTCCGCGGTCCAGCCGAACACGTTGCCGCCAAGGCAGAGCGGAAAGACGTCAAGCGACGTGTTGCGGATCTGCGTCATGGGCCCTCGATGTACGCTGCACGGACACCGGCTGCAACCCTAGCACGTCGCTGGACCGCTGGGACCTGGCCTTCTCTTGGTCGCACCATTGGTCCGTCCACTGAATGGTGTCAGGAGTGGTGTCAGGTGCGCCTTCGGGCGACTAGAGGCCGGAGCACGTCGGTCGCGTTCGGATAAATCCGCCAACTATGTACATGGCAGCTTTCATTGAAAAGGATTAGTCTCTGCGACGCGGTTCATTCACGGCGACGTGGGAGCGTACGGCGACGTAGGTTGTGCAGCGGCGGCTGACCCTTGGCGACGCGCATCCGATCCACGGCCCTGGCGGTGGATTCGTAGTGTTCTCGAGCGCAAGCAGGTGCGCTTGCCCACATGTCCTGAATCGCGTGCCAGGCGTTTCTCTCCGCTGTCGGTGCCAGATCCCAATAGTCAAGCTCGTATTGCACGCCGGCTGGGTTTGAGCATTCGTCTTCTGTGCACCTCAGGACACTGTGCCAATCGCCGGTAACCGTCGCGCTGTGAGGGTTCGAAGCACTGCGGACAAACAACGGTTCTACCGAGGGATGCAACAGAATGCGGATTCCCTTGATGCCGCACTTCTCTGCCTGATAGGCTCTCACCACAGCGGTCCCCAGAAAAAGGGCGGCGTGATCTCCGCCATCGGTCGTGATGTCAGATCGGAACCTAATCGCGGCGAATGAGCCTAGCGCGATTCCGATGCGCAGCGGCAGGGCCCGCGAGAGGGCCTTCCGAACGAGACTCCACAGCCAGCCCCGTGGCGTCAGATGGGTACGCGGTCGCTATGAAGACGGAGTCAGAGAAAGTGACTGCTGTAAGCGGCCGAGCCATTCTCGCGAACGTGATCGCCACCTCGATCGAGTTATGGAAGCTGACGAAGGCGTTCGTTAGCTCGTTTGCCGACGTCAGCACCTCATCGGGGACCCCGAACGAAAACGACCGGCTGCCTTCGACAAGCCTTCTCGGCTCAAGCGCCCATTTCTCAGTCAGGGCCGCGAAGCCGAGCATATCGACAAAGACAACGACTCGTCTCTGGTCCGGGTCGGCCTGCTGGCGCTCGCGCCGGGGCCGGTCAGAAGTGCGGTCCTCTTGAAGCGGGGACGTGTACCCTTGCTCTCGTGGCTCACTCATCGTGATTCTTGCGCCGTCCGGCCCTCTGGGCCGTCGGCCCGAGCCCGACGCTGGAGTAATAATAGATAAGTACCGGATAAATAGGTACCGCATCAGTACCAGGCATCACCTTCTCACCTTTCCTTCTTCTCAGATCGACCGTCCCCAGACAAACGTGCCAAATACGCAGCTGGCTGAGTTGTTGGTTGAGCCGATCATTTCTCCGGGCGCAGCCCAGCTGCCTGAATGGCACCCAACATACCTCCGACCAGAGATCATCGGAGCCATCCTAGCGCGTCACGCCTGTTTCGCGCCCGCCGCACTCGAGGCGAGCTACTTGCCTCTGCCGACGCCCAGCATGCGCTCAGAACCGGGAAGGCGTTCTTGCGGTTGAAGAGGATCATGGTGCGGGTGTTGCACTCGTGGGTACACTTGCACAGCCGCTCGTGCTTCTCGCGCACGAACCTCGCCGCCTCCTCCCCTCCCCGAATGACGCGGAAGTCGTACCCCGCCTCGCGCACGTTTCCGAGCTTTTGAGAGATCAGCTCGCAGCCGTAGATGTCGCCGGTCTCGCTCATGACGTACTCGCGCTCGCCGGCCAGGCAGAAACCCTCGAAGGACCCGCCCTTCGCCTGCCGCGCGATGTACTCGTACCGGCGCCGGTTGATCTCCCGCCGCGCCCGTGCTCGCATCCCGCGCCAGCCTGCAGCGGCTTCCGCGGGCGGGTAGCGCTCGTCGAGCTTCTGCGAGAGCCTCACGTAGAGGTCCACGTCCAGGTCCTCCTTGAGCTTCGGGTCGAAGGCGTCGCCGCGGATCAGCACCAGGGCGTGGTAGGTGGGCCGATACGTCTTGTGAATAAATTCACAAAATCCCTCCACTTCACGCTGGTTGTCCCGCATGAACACGGTGTTGACGCTGGCCGTGAGGTTGGGGTAGCGACACGAGAGCTCCACGATGTGCGCGAGCGTCTCGAGCGCCTTGGCGTACAAACCGGGGACCGCGCGCATCGTGTCGTGGAACTCGGCGAACCCGTCGATGGAGACCGCGACGCCCAGGTGCAGGTCGGGCGAGATCGAGCAGATCCTCTCCACGGCCTTGCCGATATGGGTCGCGTTGAAGCCGTTGGTCGGGATGGACACCGAGTAGAACCCGCTGTGCTCGAAGTAGGCACCCACCACCTCGGGCAGGTCGCGGCGGAGGAATGGCTCGCCCCCCGAGATGAGCAACAGACGGATCGGCGGCAGCGTCGCGACCAGCTTCGTGATCTCCTCGAGCGTCAACTCGTTCTTGCGCTGGTTGATCGGGTAGAAGCAGTGCCGGCAGCGGGCGTTGCACGTCGAGGTGACGAAGTGCGTCCACTGGGCGATCGCGTCACCCGGCGCGACCCAGTCCCGCAGCAGACCGGCGCCCTGCTTGAGGCGAAGGCCGCTCATGGCTGGGCCTCCGCGGCGGCGCGCCGCGCTCCAAGAAAGCCGCGGATGCGCGCCACCTCTCCCGCGACCAGCCAGGGGAACAGCGTCACGGCCTTGCCGATCAGGCCGGCACTTACCATGCGGGCGAGCACGATCCACAGGTGCGGGAAGAGGAAGAGGAGCACGGGGAAACGGACCAGCACGCGGCCGGGGCGGTCCAGGGTGACGCGCGTCCGATAGATCGCGCACCCGTTGTTGAGCTGCTTGTCCCAGAAGCTGGGCCAGTCGAGGCGTTCGTGGTAGTGGGTCACGACGACTTCCGGATCGAACCAGAGCACGCCCCGGTCCTTCAGCACCGTGCGCGCGAACGTCGTGTCCTCGCCGTAGCTGGCCGGTGCGAAACGCACGTCGCCGACGGCTTCGCGGCGGTACACCACCGCCATGGTGGGGAACGTGGCCCGCGGGCCGGGTCTGCCCCGCATCCACTCCGAGTGGTCGAGAACGTAGTCGAGCCAGCCGAAGCGGTCGGGCCGCCCGTTGGCGATCCGGCACCCGACGGCGAGGATCTTGGGGTCCGTCTCGAAGTGCAGCGCGATTCGCTCCAGCCAGTTGCGTGAGACCACCGTGTCGCAGTCGAGGAACGCCAGCACGTCCCCCGAGGCCGCCTCGATGCCGACGTTGCGCGACCCTCCCGAGCTGCGCGCGGAGCTCTCGATCACGCCTGCGCCTGCGGCCCGTGCGGCCTCCGCCGAGCCGTCGGCGGAGCCGTCGTCCACCACGATGACCTCGAGCGGAGGCAGGCTCTGCCCGAGGGCGGATCGGACGGTGTCGCCCACCGTTCGCGCGCCGTTACGGCACGGAATGATCACGCTCGCCCGCACGCCGGCAGTGTCTCAGAGGGAAAGGCAGCCACGCAAGGAGCAACGGTCCTGAGTCCTCTGTTGTTCCTGTCCCCTGTCCCCGTCCCCGTGCCCTGTGCCCTGTCCTTATCCGCCAGCCAGGATGACGCCGCGTTGGCTCGCGTGGATGAACTCGACGAGCCTCATGGCGTCGGGGGCGTCGGCCAAGTCAGCGCTGATGCGGGTCACCGCCTCCGAGGTCGTCAGCTTCGGGCTGCGGAGGAGACGCCAGGCGTGCTTGATGGCGTCCAGCCGCGCGGGGGGGAACCCCTTGCGCTCGAGACCGACTGTGTTCGGGCCGTAGCAACGCGCGGGGCGGCTCCCCACGGTCTTCATGAACGGGAGCACGTCCTTGGTCGCGATCGTCCCGCCGCCGATGAAGGCGTGCTCGCCCACCGTGCAGAACTGGTGCACCGCAGAGAGCGCGCCAACCTGCGCGAAGTCGCCCACGTGCACGTGCCCGGCGAGCGTGCCGTTGTTGGCAAAGATCACGTTGTCGCCGACCTGGCAGTCGTGCGCGATGTGCGCACCGACCATGTAGAAGCCGTTGACACCCAGGCGCGTGACGCCGCCCCCGCCCGGCGTGCCGCGGTGGACCGTAACGAACTCGCGGAAGAGGTTGCCCGGCCCGATCTCGAGCCGCGTCGGGTCACCCTTGAACTTGAGGTCCTGGGGTGGGGCTCCGATGGAGCAGTGGGACACGAACCGGTTTCCCTCGGCGATCTTCGTTGAACCCTCGAAGCGGCAGAAAGGGCCGACCCTGCAGCCGGCGCCCAGCTCCACCTCGCCCTCGATCACCACGCAGGGACCGATCTCGACGTCATCGGCCAGGCGAGCCCGGGGGTCCACGACGGCCGAAGGGTGGATCTGTGCCATTACGCCTCTGATTTTGGCCGATCAACCAGCGCCGACGACAGGTCGGCCTCGGCGACGACCCTGTCCCCCACCCTCGCCACGCCGTGCAGGACCGCAAAGCGCTGGCGCCGCTTGGTGACGGTCACCTCCAGGAGGAGCTGGTCACCCGGCACAACCGGATGGCGGAAGCGGCAGTTGTCGATGCCGGCGAAGAAGATGAGCTTCTCATGGCGGTCGGGGACGTCGCGGAACATCAGCAGGCCGCCGGCCTGCGCGATCGCCTCGATCACCAGCACCCCCGGCATCACGGGCGCGCCCGGGAAGTGGCCGGTGAAGTGGGGCTCGTTGAAGGTGACGTTCTTGAGCGCCAGGATGCGCTCTGGCTCCAGCTCGAGCACCCGGTCGACGAGCAGGAACGGGTACCGGTGCGGGAGGATGTCGAGAATCCCCTGGATGTCAATCATGCCTTCCCCCCAATTGGTGCAGCGCTTCCTCCAGAACCTTCACGCGCCGGCGCAGCTCCTCGAGCGTGAAGAGGTTCGCCATCGCCCGCAGCCACTCCTTGTGCGGTCGGGAAGGGAAACCGGAGACCATCGCGCCCGCCGGGACGTCCTCGGTGACCCCCGTCTTGGCCGTCACGACGGCCCCGTCTCCGATCGTGATGTGCCCGACGGCCCCGCTTTGCCCGGCCATGACCACGTGGTGCCCCAGATGCGTCGAGCCCGAGATCCCTACCTGAGAGACGAGCAGCGAGTGCTCACCCACCTTCACGTTGTGCGCGATCTGCACGAGGTTGTCCACCTTGGTGCCGCGCCCGATGCGCGTCTCGCCGAGCGTGGCGCGGTCCACGCACACGTTGGCGCCCAGCTCCACGTCGTCCTCGATCACCGCGATCCCCACCTGAGGGACCTTGTGGTGCACACCCTCCACGGTGGCGAACCCGTAGCCGTCGGAGCCGATCACCACGCCCGCGTGGAGGATGCAGCGAGCCCCGACCCGACACCTCGGTTCCACGACCACGTTCGGGTGGAGCTCGGTGTCGTCGCCGACCTGCGCGTCGTCGCCGAGGGCACAGCCGGGGCCGATGACTGCGCGGGCCCCGACCCGGGCCCTTTCGCCGATCACGGCATGCGCGGCGACGCTCGCGCCCTCGCCGATGCAGGCCGTTGCCGCCACGACGGCTGTCGGGTGGACACCGGAGGCCGGCCGCTGGCTGGGGTGGAGGAGCTCCAGCAGCTTGCCGAGCGCGGCGTAGGGTTCCCTGCAGACCAACAGGTCGCGTCCCGGGAAAAGCGAGGCCTCGGCTACCAGGAGCGCACCCGCCCTGGACGCGCGCGCCGTCTCCAGGTAGCGGCGGTTGTGGTAGAAGGAAAGCTGCCGGCCGTCAGCCTCCTCGAGCGTATTGACACCCTCGATGCGACGGCCAGGATCCCCGACAACGGTCCCGCCGACCTGGGCGGCCAGCTCACCGAGAGTGTGGGCGCTCATTAGGTCAGACCCTCAGCACCCCGAACCTGGGCGACGAGATCCCTCGCTGCGCTCGGGATGACCTGCGTGACGCGAAATCGCAAGGCGATTTCGCGTCACTTGGTCACCTTCGTGTTGAAGCGGCGGAGGACCTGGTCCGTGATGTCCGTGGCCTCGTCGGCATAGACGAGGCCGGACTGGAACTTGTTGAAAATGAGTTGAAACTTCGACTCGCGCCCGACCTCCTGGATGATGGGCATGATCTGCTTCTCGAGGGCATCGAGCTCCTTCTTCCTGGCCTCGTCGAGTTGCTGCTGGGCATCGTCGTCGAAGCGCTTGAGGGCAATGCCCCTGTCCTCGATTTGCTTTTGCAGCTCCTGGATCTTGGCGTCGGACAGCGTCGCGCGCTGGGTCTCGAGCTGCTTCTGGAGGCCCTCCACCTCGTCGGTGAGCCTCTTGCGTTGGGTGACCTTCTCGTCCTGCGCCTTCTTGAGGCGCCCCATCGCTTCCTTGCCGGCCGCCGACTCCTGCACAAGGACGTTTACGTCGATGACGGCCACCGCCAGCTTCGGGGCCTCCTGCGGCTTCGGCGCCTGCGCCAATGCACTGGCCGCCACCGCTGCCATCATCACCGCCAGATAAGCTCTCATAATCGGCTCCCTTTCCTGGTAACCACCTTCCCCTTAGCCGGGGGCCGGCATTCTACCATTCCGGCGGTTGTTGCTGGAAAGGCTGGGGCTGCGCGACAATCTGGATTCTGACGGGAGGAACTATGCGGCCGTTCAATCAAGACGACCAGCGCGCGGTCACGGCGCTGCGGGTGCTGGCGGTGGACCAGGTGGAGCAGGCGCGCTCGGGGCACCCAGGTCTGCCGCTCGGTGCAGCCCCGATGGCCTACGTGGTGTGGAGCCGCTTCCTGCGGGCCGACCCCCAGGACCCCCTGTGGCCGGACCGTGATCGGTTCGTCCTCTCGGCCGGCCACGGCTCGGCGCTTCTGTACGCGCTGCTGCATCTTTTCGGATACGACCTCCCGATCGAGGAGCTGAAGAGGTTCCGCCAGTGGGGCTCGCGCACACCCGGGCACCCCGAGCACGGCCTCACGCCCGGGGTTGAGGCGACCACCGGGCCGCTCGGCCAGGGCCTGGCCGCCGCGGTGGGCATGGCGCTCGCGGAGAGGCACCTCGCCGCCCGCTTCAACCGCGACGGCCTGCCGCTGGTGGACCACCGCACCTGGGTAATCGCGAGCGACGGCGACCTGATGGAGGGGATCTCGCACGAGGCCGCCTCGCTGGCGGGGCACCTGAGGCTGGGCCGCCTCGTTGTGCTCTACGACGACAACCACATCACCATCGAGGGGCCGACCTCCCTCGCCTACTCGGACGACGTGGGCAAGCGCTTTGCCGGCTATGGTTGGCGCGTCCTGCACGTGGAGGACGGCAACGATCTCGACGCGATCGCCAAGGCTCTCAGAAGGGCCGCGCGGAACCAGGATGCGCCGACACTGGTGCGCGTGCGGACGCACATCGGCTGGGGAAGCCCCAAGCAGGACAGTGCGGATGTCCATGGCAGCCCGCTCGGCCCCGAGGCCGCGGCAGCAACCCGCGCCAACCTCGGCTGGCCGATCGAGGAGCCTTTCGTGATCCCGGACGAGATCCGGAACCTTTTCCGGCCCGCCGCCGAGAACGGCCGCACGCAGCACCGCAGGTGGAAGAAGCTGCTCGCCGCCTACCGGCAGGGGTTCGCCGCGGAGGCGGACGAGTTCGAGCGGCGCCTGCGCGGCGACCTGCCGGAGGGCTGGGACCGGGCGCTGCCTGAGTTTGCGGACGGCTCGTCGCTCGCCACCCGCCAGGCGTCGGGCAAGGTCCTCAACGCGGTTGCGCCGCACCTGCCCGAGTTGCTGGGCGGATCGGGCGATCTGGCCCCGTCCACGGACACCCTGCTCGCGGGAGAGGCCTCGGTGGGGCCGGGTTCGCTCGCCGGCCGCAACCTGCACTTCGGGGTACGCGAGCATGCCATGGCCGGCATCGCCAACGGCCTGGCACTGCACGGCGCCCTGAGGCCCTTCGTCGCCACCTTCCTGGTGTTCTCGGACTACCTGCGCCCGGCGCTGCGCCTTGCCGCCCTCATGGGGCTCCCGGTGGTCTACGTTTTCACGCACGACTCGATCGGCCTCGGAGAGGACGGTCCCACGCACCAGCCCGTCGAGCACATCGTGGCATTGCGGCTGATCCCCAACCTGGTCGTGCTGCGGCCGGCCGACGCCCGCGAGACCGTGCAGGCATGGCGGGTGGCACTGCAGCGCCGCGAGGGCCCGACCGCCCTGCTGCTGTCGCGCCAGAAGCTCCCGGTGCTCCCAGCCCTGCCGGCCGGCGCCGTGGAGCTGGGCGCCTTCGTGCGGGCCGAGGCGGGCCGCGGCGCACCCGAGGTCGTGCTGATCGGCACCGGCTCCGAGGTGAGCCTGGCGCTCGCGGCCCGCGACGAGCTCGAGGCCGCCGGCGTTCCGACCCGGGTCGTCTCGGCCCCCTCCCTCGAGCTCCTGGCGCGGCAGCCGGAAGGCTACCAGCGCAGCGTGCTCGGCCCGCGTCGTGCCCTGCGCGTCGCCATCGAGATGGGGCGCGGCCAGGGCTGGCACCGCTGGGTCGGGGACGGCGAGATCATCAGCCTGAACCGCTTCGGCGCCTCCGCACCGGCCGCCGAGGTCATGAAGCACCTGGGGTACAGCGTCGAGGGCGTCGTGGCACGGGTGACGCATGCCCTCGCCGCGCGCCGCGCTGCGCCAAGCGAGACCTGAGGCCCAGCCCGGGCTAATCACGAAGGTGTCTACTGCGAGCGCGGATCTGGCCGTCCTGGCGGGCGTACTCGGGACTCGGAGGGTGCCGCCGTACTGCACGACGTCGGCTCCCCTCCTCGCCCCGGAGCGAGCGGGGCTCCGCCGCGCAAGCGTGGGGGACCGGGGGGCCGAGGCGCTGGCGGTGGGTGGAGCGACGCCGAGCCCCCCGCAACGGAAGCTCGCCCACCATGACAGCCACCTCCGCGCTCTCGCTACGACCCATCATGAATAATCCGGGCTAGCGGCACGAGCTTAGGCGCGGACCGGCGGGTCGCCGAGCGCGGCCGCGGCCAGGCGGCGGCAGGCCGCAGCGCGTGAGAACTCCCGCTCCGCCACCGCGCGCAGGCGTGCCCCGCGCGCGGTCACCTCGGTCGGGTTGGCCAGGAGTTCCAGAACGCGCTGCGCGAGCCGCCCGGGCTCGCGCTCGACCAGGGAATCGGCGGCGAGAGCCTCGAGCCCGCGCAGCGCCTCCGGCGTCGCCACCAGCGCGCAGGAGGCCTCGGCCGCCTCCGGCACCTTGGTGGACTGCCCGCTGCCGTAGCGCACCGGCAGGAGCGCAACCCGCACCCGCCGGAGCAGCGCGGCGCGGTCGGCCATGGGGGAGACCACCGTGACGCCGTCTCGGCCGTCCTGCCGCAGGACGAAACGCGGCGCATCCGCCCCGGCGATCAGGAGTGTCGCGCCGGGACGCTGCATCCGGATCCTCGGCCAGATCTCGTTCAGGAGCAGGTCGGCCGCGTCCCGGTTTGCGAAGTAGGCCAGCCGCCCCCAGAAGCCGACGTCGAAGTCGCGCTCGCCGGCGCCGCGCTCCCCGATCCGGACGCCGTGGGCGATCGCCTCCGCCCGCTCCCCGAACGCCGCCCGCTCGGCATCCGCCATCACCAGCACCCGGTCGTAGCGCGCGCCGGCGTCCAGCTCCAGCCGAGCAGTGCGCCGGCCCTCCCAGCGCCACAGCCAGCTCGCCGGCGCGCGGGCCGCCTGCGCCCGTGCCTCCAGGTTGGCGGCCAGGGAGTCGATGGCGTCGAGGATGCGCCGCCTCGCCCGCAGGTGGCGCGACACCCACGGGTCGAGACGGGCCAGGAGGACAACCGCGACGTCGAAGGGCCCGGCATCGCCCTCGGCGACCGCCAGGGCCGCCGGCCAGTCGTAGCCGGCCGCAAGCAGGGCGGTCGCCGGGAGCCCTTCCACGAGCGTGCGCCGGGCCGCCGTCGCGAGACTTCCCGCCGAGCTGCGGGCAGACACGAAGCGGAACGGCGGCGCTTCCGCGGGCACCGCCCCGCCCGGCGACACCAGGGTCACCTCGGCATTGGGCGTCAGCGCCTCCAGCCAGGCGATCGTGCGCCCGCGGTCCCCGGTGATGGGCGGCCAGGGAAAACGCGAGTTGACCAGCAGGACGCGGTCAGCCATTACGCGTTCCGGCTCGGTCGCCTCTCGCGGTGATGCGCTCGACCAGCTCCTCCAGCACTTCCGCGTAGGTACCCCAGCTCCACCGCCCGGAGGATGCCCGCGCACCCTCGGCGAGACGGCTGCGCAGCTCGCGATCGACGATGCGCACCAGCGCCGATGCCAGCGCCTCCGGGTTCTCGGGGGGTACCTGCAGCCCGTTCACCCCCTCCTCCACGACCTCTGCGATCCCTCCCACCGCGCTCCCCACCAGAGGCAGGCCCCATCCCAGGGCCTGGGCCGCGACGGCCGAGCCGGTGGCGGCTCGGTACGGGAGCACCGCCGCATCCGCCGCCGCGAACCAGACGCCCACCTCCGCCTCCGGCACCCACTCCAGCCGTGCCACGACGCGTCCCGCCAGGTCAGGCATGGCCACGCGCCGCCGCAGGCGCGCGGCCAGCTCGCCCCAGGGCTCGCCGGCCAGCAGGAGCACGAGCGGCAGATCGACGGGGAGCCGCGCCACCGCTTCCAGCAGGACGTCCACGCCCTTGTAAGGCCGTATCAGCCCGAAGCACAGCACCGCCACAACGTCGGGTGAAAGCCCCAGCTGCGCGCGCGCCGCTTCGCGGTCACCCGGTGCACCCGCTCCCGGGGGAAGCGGGTGCACGGCCACCTCGCTCTCCCCGAACTGCTCCTCCAGGGTTCGTGCTACCTCCTGCGCGTGGCAGAGGAAGGCACGGCAGCGACCCAGCACGAGCCGCGCCATGAGGCGCGCGTGCCAGCTCCCGTCGTGGTCGGTGGGGTTGTGGACGATGGCCACCTCAGGAGCAACGCCCGAGCGCGCGAGAAAGAGGTGCAGCGGGGCCCAGGCCGAGGTCCAGTACGGCAGCACGAGGGCATCGGGCTTGACCGCGCGCAGCCTCCGGAGGAGCCGACCCCAGGTCCAGGGCTCCAGCACGTGGTAGCAGGGTTGGGCTTCCGGGAGCCTGGGGCAGGCCTGGGGGTCGGTGTCCCTGCGACCTGGGTAGAGCAGGCCGGGGTACTGCCGGATCGGCACGAAGAACCCCGCCAGGGTGCCGCGCGACGAGAGTGCCGACGCCAGCGCCGTAGTCGTGCGGGCAATGCCACCCCGCAACGGCCAGGAGGGCCCGACCAGGGCGAGCTTTCGCACGCTGCGAGACTACCATCACTGCCGCACCGAACCTGCGAAGCGCGTCAGACAGTCACGACGGTTGCGCGCTCCGCCGAACCGGGCAGACCGACGGTTTCCCGCACCAGATAGAGCGGGCGGCGTTTCGCCTCGTCCAGCACACGCCCGACGTACTCCCCGAGGAGGCCCACGGCCACGAGCTGCGCTCCGCCCAGCAATGCCAGCGCCGAAAGCGCGACCCACACCCAAGCCAGATGTGCGCCGGCCAGCTTGAGAACGAGAGTCGCGGCGAGAGCGACAAACGCCAGGCCCGAGACGAGGAGGCCGAGATACGTGGCGAGCTGCAGCGGGAGGTACGAGAAGGAGGTGATGCCGTCGCTCGCGAGGCGGAGCATCTTCCGGAGCGGGTACTTGGTCTCGCCGGCATGCCGCGCGGCGCGCACATACGGGACGCCGGCCTGGCGGAAACCCAGCCAGGACACCATGCCGCGCGTGAAGCGATGGCGCTCCGGCATCCGGCGGAACGCCAGCACCGCCCTCCGGCTCATGAGCCGGAAGTCCCCCGTGTCCACCGGGATGTCCACGCGGGTGATGCGGCGCAGGAGGCGGTAGAAAGCGGCGGCCGTCAGGAGCTTGAACGCGGTTTCGCCATGGCGGCGTGCGCGCACCGCGTACACCACGTCGTAGCCTTCTCGCCAGCGCGCGATCAGCTCGGGGAGGAGCTCGGGTGGGTCCTGAAGGTCCGCGTCCATGATCACCACCGCGTCGCCGTCCGCGTGGTCGAGCCCGGCGGTGAACGCCATCTGGTGGCCGAAGTTGCGCGAGAAGCTGAGGCCCTTGATCCGCGCATCGCGGGCCGCCGCCGCGCCGATGATCTCCCAGGTGCGGTCGCTGGAACCGTCATCCACCAGAATGACCTCGTACGAACGCACGACTCCGGCGAGCGCCTCGTGCAGCCGGGCGATCAGCTCCGGGACGCTCTCCTGCTCGTTGTAGATCGGCACGACAACCGAAAGTTCCACGCTCACGAGGGACCTCTTTCTGCACCGCCGTTCGGGGCTTCGAAGACCAGGATGTCCGTGGCGCCGATGGGCGACCATGCCTCCCTGGTCAGGAACCACTCTACGATGTCGGAGGTTTTGACCCCCGCGTATTCCTCGACCCACCACGCCCGCAAGGGTATGCGCCGCAACGCGTAACCGGGACCCAGTCGCTGGCGGACCACGCCCTCGTTCTCAGGATCGCACACGGCGAGGTCCGGCTGCATCCCGGGCTCAGGCAGCGACCACCGTACCGGAACTCTCTTCCACTGCCACGAGAGCGGCCAGGAGGCCTCCCCGCTCACCGTGGCCACCGGGCCCGCACCCGTGTGCGACCGGCCCAACGCGAGGCCGAGCTTCGCCAGCTTGGCTTCCTCCGGCGTCGTCTGGACGAACACGATCAGCTCGGCGTGGGGGTCCGAGGTCGTGATCGCCGGGTGCAGGAAGCTCGACGCGAGAGCGCTCCAGGCCGTGGCGAGCATTGCGACCACGGCCAGCCCCTGCGACCACCACCGCCCGCGCGAGGAGAAGGTGCGTGCGAGCTGAGCGCCCGCAAGTGGGATGAACGGCAGCACCTGGTGAACGGCAAGCCACGGAACCTTCTCGCCCAGGTAGGCGTACATGGCCAGCCCGGCGAGCCCCCACGCGAGGCAGAAGAGCTCGATGCGCTTCAGGCGAGCGCGCCGGCGGATCGCCCATACGAGCGCCGCGGCGATTGGCAGGAACTCGTAGAGGGCAAGGCGCGGGAAGTGGTAGAACCAGGGACCGCCGACCCGCTGGATCTTGTGCTGCGCGTACCAGTACCTCACCGCCTTGCCAGGGAAGAAGAAGTCCTCCGGGTGGATGAAGAAGAACGTGTAGGCCGTCATGCAGATCACGAAGAACCAGAGGACGCAGGTCCCGACGGCGTACCGGTAACGGTGCACCCAGGCGGACGCCTTGCGGACGCTCTGCCACACCCCGTCGCGCACCGCCACCGCGAGGCTCGCGAAGGCCACGAGGGGCATCGTGACGTAGAAGGTCTCCTTTGAGATCGCATGGGCGGCAGCGGCTACACCGATCCACGGGATCGGCCCCCAGTCTCTTCTGCGAACGAGAAGGAACAGCGTGAGCGCGGCCGCGGTGAAGAGCGCCACCGGGACGTCGTTGCGGGCAAACCGCGAGTAGTAGAGCGTAACGGGCGAGATGGCCAGGAGTACCGCGCCCCAGAACGCGGTCCGCGGTCCCAGCCGCCGGCGCAGCGCCAGCGGCAGCGCCACCAGAGCGACGCCCGCGAGCGCAGGGTACAGGCGACCGACGGCGTCACTGGCCCCGAGCACCGCGAAGAGCGGCGCCATCACGTAGAAGAGGAGCGGGCCGTGGTAGGTCGGGTCGTAGCGGTAGGCGCCCTGCGTGAGGACCGTGTAGCCGAACTCACAATGAATGGACTCGTCGTGGTGCGGCGGGCGGTCGCCCAGCGCCCACAGCCGGAGCAGCAACGCCGCGACGATCAGCACCGTCCATGCGAACCGCTCCTTCCTTCTCATCGGGCCCTCACCTCTCCACCGAAACGACGACACATCCCTCGGAGCGGAAGGCGACCTTCCCCGCAAGCAGCACTGCCGAGAGGCCGTCCCCGGGGTAAAGTCTGCGTTCGACGCTGCCGATCACGATGAAGGACGCCCCGAAGCCCTGCGCGACCTTCCGCGCCTCGGCTGGGTTCCCGCACCGGTACAGCCGTTCGATCTGCGCCTTCCGCCGGCCCGTCTCCCCGCCGATTCCGCCCCCCCGCCAGACGCCCTCGTGCTGCTCCCAGCCGAGCACCGCCGGAACACCCGAGGCCGCGGACATGCGACCCCCGTCGGTGTAGGCGAGGCCCACGCCCTCCACCAGAACGCTGCCGGGCTGCCGGGCGTGGAGCCAGGCGGCCGCGGCCGCCTCGCCCGGTGCCATCCAGGCGAGGCCGCCCCAGCCCGCTGCTGGCGCCGCGACGGCACGCGCGGCGAGCGTCGCGAGCTGCGGCAGGCCGGCCAGCAGAAGGAGCACGGCCCCAGCGACGGCAAGTGCCGGCCGCCGGCGGCGCAGCCACCCCAGCAGGACCGGCCCGACCACCGCGAGCAGGGCGAAGGCCAGGTGCGACGCCTTGAACACCGTGTTCATCCGGTAGTACTCGGACCCGTAGGGATCCTTGAGGTAGAGCACCTCCATGAACGCAAGCAGACCGAGCGGCACGAGCGTGAGCGCGAAGACGGGGCGTGCGCGGCGTGCTCTCCCACGCAGCACCGTCACGGCCAACACCGTCCCCAATCCGATGCTAAGTGCCAGCGCCACCTTCCCGGTCACAACCGTCATCAGCACGACCGAGGCGAGGAAGACCGCGCGGCTGAACTGGCGGCGTGCCAGCTCCACCCCGCCCCAACGCCACGCCAGCTCCCAAGCCACGAGTGCCGGGGGCAGGACGATCCCCCCTAGAAACAACACCAGCTCGTCCGTGCGCGTGGGGGTCATGACCCATCCGACCCCTTGCGTCGGCGGGTGGAAGCCCAGCCAGAAGGGCACAAACAGGACCCAGCCGGCAACGCCGAGCAGGGCCACCCGCAGCCACAGCTCGAGGCCGGAACCGGTCGGGCGGACGAAGCCAGCCTCATCGCCGGCCACCACGAGCAGGATCGCCAACCCCAAGGGGATTGCGCACCAGGGGTTGGCGGCTGCCGCCGCCCCGTAGATCACCGATCCCACTATCAGGCCGGGCACCCAGCGCGACCTCAGCGTGCCCAGCGCCCGGCCCAGGAAGATGGCCACCAGTGCGAGCGGCACGCACAGCAGGTGGGGGTGGAGGTCGCCGAGTTGGAACGTGAAGAGCGGGAACTCGGTGATGGCGCCCTTGATCGCCCGCGAGGACGACCAGAGGTCGAGGCCCGCCAGCGGCATCCCCGAGAGAAGCTGTCGCCAGCCGTCAAACGTTCCCGCGAAAACCACGAGGAAAGCGGCCATCGCCCCGGTGCGCCGGCTCCCCCCGAGTGCGCGTGCAACTGCCCATGCGCCCTGCGCCGTGACCGCCGCAAGCGTGGGGACCAGGAGGTTGAAAACCACATCCGGGGCGAGCCCCAGCAGCTTCGCGGGCAGCAGCCACGGGACGAAACCCCAGTAGTAATATGGGAGAGTGCCGCCAGCCAGCCACGGGTCGGCCGGCGGAATCGTGCCGGGACGCAGCAGCGTGGCGAGGATGGCGAGGTCCATGGGCTTCTCCGTGCCCATGACGGCCATCGCGGGGAGCCGCAGGAAGGCAAGGAGAACGAAGGTCCCGGCGCCGACGAGCTCCGCCTCGACCAGGGCACGCGGCTTCACTTCCTCCAGACCGCGCCACCCCCACACCAGGAGCGGAAGGAAAACCGCCAGCCCGACCCACCACCAGTGCGAGAGGCCGGCCCAGCCGGCGAGCCAGGCCACGTACCCCTGCAGAGTCCAGCCGGCCACGCGTCCGACCGCCCACCCTGCCCCGGTTCCCACCCCCAGGCGGCGCAGGACTCCCGTCATCACAAACGCAGCTGAAGCCACCACCACGTACCAGGCGATTGCCTGAAGGATCACAGATCCGAATTCTAGCCCGGATTATTCATGAGGGGTCGTAGCGAGAGCGCTGAGATGGCTGTCATGGTGGGCGCACGTAGGGGCGAGGAGGGGAGCCGAACTCGTGCAGTACGGCGGCACCCTCCGAGTCCCGAGTACGCCCGCCAGGGCGGCCAGATCCGCGCTCGCAGTAGACACCTTCGTGAATAGTCCGGGCTAGACCAGCATGCGGAAGCCCCGAGCGGCCTGGCTGCCGGACGGAGACCAACCGCGGGTTTTCCGGGTTACACTCTTGGGGTCGCGAAGCGGAGGCCAGGCACGATGGCGACCCTTGCACTACCGCTCGTCGTTGCGGCAGCGGCGCTGTTTCCGGAGGTGCGTTCGTTCTGGACGGTGGCTCAGGGGCCGCAACTCCAGCCGGCCCAGGTGCAGGTCCAGGCCCACCTGGTCCGGGAGGGACGCACGCTGGCCGTCTACCAGGAGGACGGGTACCGGTTCTCCACCCTGGGAGAGGCCGACGAAAAGGCCCAGATCGTCGCCGCTGTCACCACCTTCGACGAGGTCATCTATCCCCGCGAGGTTGCCCTCTTCGGTCCTTGCCCCGACAAGGATGCAAATGGAAAGGTGATCCTGCTGCTGACACGAAACGCGGCCCCCACGGGGACGTTTTTCATGTTCGACGAGATGCCGGAGGAGGAGGCGTTGCGCTTTGGCCTCCGCTCCAACGGTGGCGAGATTCTCTACCACTCGTTCGAGCAGCAAGGGAACCGCGAGGGCTGGAACCTGCAGGGGCTGGCGGAAACCTTCCACCGCCTCCTCCACTACACCCGCGACCCGGGCGAGACCGCCTGGAGCTTCATGTTGGCCGACTACATGCCTTTCATATGCGGCCTCGCATCGGCGCGCCTGCTCTGGGGGGACTTCGACCCGATTGGCATAACGCACGGCCCTGCGGAGCCCTGGGAGAGGCGGGGCTGGTCCTTGCTGTTCGTCCAGTACATGAGGGACAAGCTCGGGGCGGACAGCCTGCGAAACCTGGTGGCGCGCCCCGAAAACGGCCTGTCGGGGGTCGCCAGGCTACTGGCGGAGAGCGGCGATCGCCGGACCGCGCCGGACCTTCTGGCCGACTTCGCCATGGCCTGCTGGCTCAATGAACCACAGGTTGCGGATGGCCGCTTCGCCTTCTCCTCCGTGGTGCCCCCCCGGCCCCTGCCGGTTGCGCAGGCGGTCGCCTCCCGCCCGACCTCCGGCGTGATTGACGTCGGCGTGGGGGGCATGGCGTTCATGGTCGTAGAAGGGGGCGACGACCGGCCGTTCCCGCTCACGCTACAGGGCGACCCCACGACTCGTTGGGCAGGGCGCGCCGTCGAGCTGCGGCGCCGGGGACCCGACCGGGAGATCCCCCTCGCGTTCGATGCCGGCGGTGTGGCCCACCTGGAATTGTCCAACCTGGCCGCCGGAGACAAGGTGGTTGTGGCCGCGGTCGCTGTGCCCGGCGACTACCCGATGTTCGACCGGCGAACCCTGCTCCTGCGCTGGGGCATAGGCTGGGTACCGCACGTGCCCGTGGACCAGGGCAGGGGGATGCTGAACTCGCTGGTCAAGAAGGCCATCCCCGACACCGGTACAGCCGCCCGCACCCGTTTGATGGCGACGGTGGACCGCCTGGGAGGTGCGAGCTCCGAGGCCCCGGTAGTGTCCACGAGGTACGCGTGGGCGCCGGGCGCCGCCGCCGTGCTCGAGGTACTCGAACAGGAGGCCGGGCGCCGCGGTCTGCCCGTGCGCCGCGAGACCTTTCTGCGACGCGCGTCGAACGGGGCCCAGCAGGAGTGGTCCAACCTGATCATCGAGCTCCCGGGCAGCGACGCGCGGCGGTGGCCGGTGGTGCTGGCGGCCCATTGGGACGGCGCTCGCGCGGATCTGGCGGATTCGTACCTGCGCGCCCTCAACCTGAACGACAACGCCGCGGGGGTCGCGGTTGTCCTCGAAGCCGCCGGGGCGATGAGTCGAATGCCCCACCGCGCACCGATCGTCGTCGCGTTACTGGCCGGGGGATACCACGACGCCGCAGGGGCCCACGCCCTCGTCGACAGGCTCGACGGAAAGGCCACCGCGTGGGTAGAAGTCGACGGCATCGGGATCCCCGAGCGATGGCCCTGGAGCCTGGATGTCCATCTGCAGGGGAGCGGCAACCTCGTGAAGTTCCCCTGGAGCGTGAGCCAGGATTTCAGGCACGTGGGCCTGGTGGCGAAGACCCAGTCTGAGATAACCGCCCCCCACACCGGCGGCAGCCTGATGGCCGCCCGCGGTGTGCCCACGCTCGTCGTCCGCACGCGGCTGGGCGGCCAGAGCGAGGACCTGGACCTGCCCACCCCGGTCGAGCGCGAGAGGCTCTCTCCAGACCTCATGGTCCTGCTGACGAAGGTGCTCGCCACCATCGCGGTCAACCTGGCCGGGGCATCGTAGGCGACGTGCCCGAAGAGCCCGGCTGGGGAGGAGGGCGAATCATGGACGTCATGACGGTGACGGTCGAGAAACCCGAGACCACCAACTTCATCCTTGGCCAGTCGCACTTCATCAAGACGGTGGAGGACCTTCACGAGGCGATCGTGTGCATCGCACCCCAGATGCGCTTCGGAATCGCCTTCTGTGAGTCGTCGGGGCCCGCCCTGGTACGGTGCTCGGGAAACGACGAGGCCTTGATCCAGCTGGCCACCCGCAATGCCCTTGCCGTGGGCGCCGGGCACAGCTTCTTCGTGTTCCTGGAGAACGGCTTCCCGGTCAACGTCCTGAACGCGATCAAGGCCGTCCCCGAGGTATGCGGGATCTACTGCGCCACCGCCAACCCGGTCGATGTCGTCGTGGCCGCGAGCGGCCAGGGGCGCGCCATACTCGGGGTCGTTGACGGCTGCTCGCCGAAGGGCGTCGAGGGTGAGCACGACGTGCTCGCGCGCCTGCGCTTCCTGCGCCAGATCGGGTACAAGCTCGGGTAGCCCACGTTGCCCAGCCTGACCGTACCGCTCTCGCTGCCGGCGCTGATAGCCTCCGCCTTCTTCGTGTCCCTCGCCACGGTCGCCATCCCCGGCCCCATCACCCTGGTGGCGTCGCGCCTTGCCCTCGAACGACACCTCTTGGCGGCCATCTGGTTCCTGATCGGCGTGACGGTCCTCGACGTCGCACTCTTCGCGGCGCTCGCCGCAGGCGCGGCTCCGGTCCTGCGGCAGATCGGCGCGCTTCCCGTGGTCGAGATCGTGGGCGGGATCGCGCTCCTCTGGGGGGGCATCTCCTCGATGCGCGAGGTGAGGCCGGAGCGCGATGCGGCACCGAAGGTTGCCGTCGAAGGACGTGGCGCCTTCGGGAGCTTCGTCCTCGGGCTCCTGGTTGCCGCCGCCAACCCGCACTACTGGATCTGGTGGGTCACCGCCGGTCTGGCGTTCGTCGAGGCGGCCCGCGCCCACGGCGCCCCGGGAATGGCCTGGATGTTGGGGGCCCTGGTGGGCGGCGTGGTGGCCTGGTACGTGCCGCTCCTGTGGGCCGTAAGTCGGGGCTCCACGTTGCTCACGCCCAGGGCCGAGCGGTTCGTGACCAGGGGGATGGGCGTCGCGCTGCTGCTCCTTGGCCTCGGCCTGACGGGGATCGGCGCCTGGCGCTTCTCGGCCGCGCACTTCCGCTGAGCCACGCGAATCCCCTTTTTGGTGCGGGTCGGATTAGAGGGCCGTCGTGTCGGACAGCGGGCGGGCGTAGACGCGCGCCTCGATGAAGACCCTCACGAGCGCGGCGTCGAGGAAGCCGGCGCGGGCCTCCTCCTCCAGGATTCCCAGGGCACGCTCCGAGGAGAGCGCCTGCCTGTAGGGGCGATCGCCGGTCGTGAGCGCATCGTAGATGTCGGCCACCGTCATCATCCGCACCTCGGGCGGGATCTCCTCAGCCATCAGGCGGTTCGGGTACCCCCGTCCGTTCAGCTTCTCGTGGTGGCCGTAGGCGATCCTCGGGACGGCAGCAAACCTCTTCGGCCATGGAATCGTGAGCAAGAACTGGTAGGAATGCACCACGTGCGATTCCATCTCGCGCCGCTCGATCTCGTCCAGCGAGCCCTTGGGCACCAGCAGCGCGCGGGCCTCCTCGGGGAGCAGCAGCGGCACCTCGGCCCCGTTCTCCGCGAGAAACGTGGTCCTCTGGAGCCCGCTCACCAGATGCGCGGTGGCCGCGTCGAAGGCGACTGGCTCGTCGGCGGCCAGGACGACCGCGAGCTGCACCTCAAGGTCCGCTTTGATCTGGCGCACCGACGCGTCGAAGTTGGCCAGGTCGCCCCCCGTCGGCGCCCGACCGAGCTGGATGAGCACCCCCAGGAGGCGACGCAGAAGCACGACCTCGCGAGCGCGGCCCGCGTGCCGGAACCTCTCCTGCACGAGGGCCAGGCGGTCGGGATGCAGCTTCCTGGCCTTTGTGAGCACCGCCTCCCGAACACCGACCTTGCCGAAATCGTGAAGGAGCGCCGCATAGCGGAGCTGCGTCATTTCGTCGTGCGAGAAGCGCAGGCCACCGTAGGCCTCCGGCGGATCCTGCTCCACCGCGCGCGCGAGCGAGGTTGTGAAATGCGCTACCCGCAGGGAGTGGCCTGAGGTCGAGGGGTCGCGCTGCTCGATGGTCAGCACCGCCGCCCGCACGAAGCCTTCGAAGAGCTGCTCGATCTCACGCACGAGCCGCGTGTTCTCGATGGCAACGGCGGCCTGGGCGGCGAGTGCCCGGATGAGCTCGATGTCGGCCGGCCCGAAAGGCCGCACGTGCATGTCCGCGGCCTCGGCCGAGATGATGCGTGAGGCAGGGTCGAGCTTCCGGTTGATGAGCTGAAGCACGCCGATCACCTGGCCAGAGCGCGCGGCGATGGGCGCCGTGAGGACCGAGCGCGTGTGGTAGCCGATCGCCAGGTCGAAGCTGGCGTTGAACCGGTACGGGACATCGGAGGTCAGGCGCCGCGCGTCTTCGACACCCACCGGCTCGCCGGTGGCGGCGACATAGCCCGCGAGCGAAGTAGTATCGAGCGGCATCGTCATCGTGACCATGGCCGCGGGAACCGAGTCGTTCTGCGCGAGTGCAAAGCGCAGGAGACGGTCCCCGTCCCGCTCCTCGATGAGGTAGATCGAGCCGGCGTCGGCGTTGACCAGCGCCCGCGCGGTGTTCAGGATCAGCTCCAGCAGCCGCTCGAGATCGCGCTCCTCGGTGAGCGCAATCCCGACCTTTACGAGGTCAAGCTGGCGTTCGTGCGCCGCCGCTGTCTCGCGCTGTTCGCTGGCCAGGCGCTCCCGCAGGTGCAGCACCTCGGTTGCAGCGTCGATCGCGCTCTCCAGCTGGTCCTTTGTGCAGTCGGCCGGGAGCCCCAGGAAGGGTTGCGGCCCCATCCCCGGCGTTGGCGGGCCGAGCACGATCCACAGTGCCTCGACGCCGTCCCCGCCGGCCCAGCGCGCCAGCGAAGGTCCCGTCGTCACCACAACGCCCTCGACGGGATCGCCGGCCTGGACGATGCGGTGATCCCGCGCGGTGCGTTCGGCCACCTCCGCGGTCATCAGCAGCTCGAAGGGCATCCTTGCGTGCAGTATACCGCCGCGCCCAGCGTTGGACTGCGACGGCGGGTGCTGCGCAGGCCCCCGAGCTCACCACCGAAGGGCACGCGTCATTGGGGTGGGAAGTAGCCGGCGATGGTGCGGGCCGTGAGGCCCTCGCCCTTCACCTCCACGCGCACTGACCGAAAATCGTCGGGTCCCTTGTTGGAGGGCGACCGGTAGGTCAGCAGGTACTGCGCGCGCAGCTGCTCGTCGATGCGCCGGTAGATGTCTGCGAGGTTCCCCTTCTTCTTCTTCGGGGGGTAGAAGACCTCCGCTCCGGTTGCGCTCGCGAGATCCTTCAAATGTCCGCGGATCAGGAAGTCCAGCGTGCCGATGCCGTATCCGATGGTGAAGATCGACGTGCGCATGGTTCGCACGTAGCGCAGCGCGGTATCCCACGATACGCGCGACGTGTTGTCGTCGCCGTCCGAGAGCAGCACGAGCGCGGAACGCCCACGCCGGCCGCGGAATTGGTCGAGCGCGCGCACGATGGCATCGAACAGGGAGGTCCCGCCGACGGGGATCGTGCGCTCGAGAGCTCCCACCAGCCCCTGCGGGTCGGAGTTCCACTCGAGCACGACGTTTGGCTCGAAGGAGAAGGTCATGAGGAAGTAGCGGTCGCCCGGTCTCAGGAGCCGGCTCGCGAACCCCGCCACTGCCTCGCGCACCTCGGGGAACTCGGGGAGCATCGAGCCCGAGGTGTCCACCAAGATGCCGAGCGCCAGTGGCAGGTCCTCGGAGGTCCCGAACCCCTCCAGCGGCACTTCCTTGCCGTCCTCGAATACCCTAAAGGCGTCGCGCGGCAGACCCGTGACCAGCTTGCCCGTCCGGTCAAAGACAGTGACCGGGAGCTCCACGACCTCGACCCTCACCGCCTCCGTGTACCCGGTGGATCCCAGCACGTGCACGGCCTCCCCCCGCAGCCCGTCCCGGTTTGTGGCCTCGGCGGAGAGCACCTTGGCCTTGGTGAAGATCTCCGCGGGCAGCGTGACAACGCACGGGCATGAGGTCCAGCGCGCCACCGCGCGGTCGTCCGCGCGCAGGACGATTTCCGTCACAGCGGAGATGCCCCCGACCGTGACCGTCACCATCCGCCCCTCGCTCCCCTTTGGCGCGGGACCGAGCAGGATCTTCACCGGCAACTGGTTGCTGGGGCCGTTGAGTACGACCGCATCCTCGCCCAGGAACGTGCCGTCCCTGGCGTACGCCGCAGCCCGCACTGTGGTCCGCCTGGCGACCTTTCCGAGCGGCACCGAGACCGTCCACGGCGGCCGCTGCCGCTGGAAAAGCAGCTGGTCGTCCTGGAAGAAGTCGACCCGGGCGGTACCGTCGGGCACGTCCGCCTCCAGCTCGATGGCCTCGATGCCGCCGGAGCGCGGGGGCGGACGGAAGTGCACCGTCCCATTCGCTGCGGGCATGGGAGCGAGGGCCAGGGCGTCCGGCGCCCCACCCGGCGCCGCCTCGAACGGTTTCGTCTCGATTGGCACGACGACCTTCCCGGTCCAGCCGCCCCGTGCCTTGCCGTCCAGGCTCTCCACCCCGACCCGGACCTCACCCTCGCCGGGCGGCCACTCGCGGTACAGCATCGCGCTGCCGTCGTCCTGCAGGCTGACCACCGCATCGCCGGTGTCGAGCACCTTCCCGTCCCGCAAGAGGGTGACCTCCACCCTCAGACGCTCGCCTGCACGTGCCTTGTCCTCGGGCGCCACCTGAAGGGCAATCCCCATCACCGTCGCCTGTGGGCCGCGCCCGAGGGACTGCATCTCCACCCGCAGCGCCAGTGGCGGCGCTGCCGCGGCCACGGCCGCCAGGATCATTGCCAGCATGTTCTGCCCTCCACCGACCACGAACACCTCTTTGTACACCTCTATGCCGACTAACGGTTGCGGGTCGTATCTTAGCCTATATGACTAAGATTTTTTCTGCGTGAAGAACCAGGACTTGACATTTTTACACTCATGTTCTATATTTGGCCTCGAGGGCCCGGTACGCCGGTACGGTAGATGGGCCCGAAAACGGAGGACAACACCATGCATACGATCGTACGCTTCGAGCCCTTCAAGGAGCTGGCCACCCTGCAGGAGCGCATGAACCGGGCCTTCGGCGACGTGTGGGGCCGCACGCACACGCCGGACGAGGACTACATTTCGGGCAGCTGGATGCCGGCGGTGGACGTGCGGGAGGGCAAGGAGGCCCTCGAGATCTCTGCCGAGCTCCCTGGCATCGATCCCAAGGACGTCGGGGTCTCCGTCGAGAACGGCGTGCTGACCCTCAATGGTTCCCGCAACTTCAAGAAGGCCAGCGAGGGCGAGACCTACCACCGGGTCGAGCGGGTCTACGGCTCCTTCGAGCGCTCGTTCAGCCTTCCCACCAACGTGGACCCCGAGAAGGTGCACGCGGTCTACCGTCACGGGGTTCTTACCCTCACGCTGCCCAAGCGCGAGGAGGCCAAGCCCAAGTCCATCTCCATCAAGGTCGAAGACAAGTGACCTTCGGTCGCGTGGGGCGCGACCGAAGGTCATCCCGAGTCCTGCCGAAGGCAGGACAAGGGACCTTGCCAAGAGGTCCCGCTGTCCAAAGCTGCAGGCTGTTGACCAATTCCATTCCACCTTGCCACGCGCCGGCTTCGACCGGCGCTTTTCCTTTTCTGCTCAGGTAACGGCGGTGGTTTCCATCTCCTTGAGCGTCCGGGCGATCACCATGCGCTGCACCTCGCTAGTGCCCTCGTAGATCGTCGTCACCCGTGCATCCCGGTAGAGGCGCTCCACGGGGTACTCGCGCGAGTACCCGTACCCCCCGTGGACCTGCACGGCCAGGGCCGCGACCCGGTTGGCAGTCTCGCTGGCGAGCAGCTTCGCCTGCGCGCTGGTGCGGCTAATCCGCCCGCCGCGCTCCGACAGCCAGGCCGCACGGTAGGTCAGCCAGCGCGCGGCCTCCAGCTCGGTGTCCATGTCCGCGAGCCGGAAACCCACTGCCTGATGCTCGATGATCGGCTTGCCGAACTGCTCGCGCTGCCGGGCGTACCTCAGGGACTCGTCCAACGCCGCCTGGGCGATCCCGAGCGACTGCGCCGCGATCCCCAGCCGCGAGTGGTCGAGGATGGCGAGGGCGATCTTCATCCCCTGCCCCTCGGCGCCCAGCACATTGCCCGCAGGAACCTCGGCATCCTCCAGCGTCACGGCGGCGGTGACCGACGACCGCAGGCCCATCTTCCTCTCCGGCGCGCCGATGATCACCCCGGGCTGCGCGGCGTCCAGGACGAACGCGGACAGGCCCTTTGCGCCCTCGGACGGGTTGCGCGTCGCCAGCACAACGAACGTGCGCGCCACGCCGGCGTTGGTGATCCACGCCTTTGAGCCCGAGAGCAGGAAACGAGCGCCCTCGCGGCGGTAGGTCGTCCGCAGCGAGGCCACGTCCGAGCCGGCGGCTGGCTCGGTGAGCATGATGCCGCCGAGCTGCTCGCCGCGCGCCAGCCGGGCAACACCCGCGCCTTCAGCTCCTCGCTGCCGAAGCGCGCGATCGGCCACTGGCAGACCGAGTTGGTCACCGAGACGCCGACCGCGACACTGGCGTCGGCGCGGGCGATCTCCTCCACGGCAAGCACGTAGGAGAGCGCGTCCATGCCCGCGCCGCCGTACGCCTCGGGCACCAGCATACCGAGCAAACCGAGCGCGGCAAGCTCCCTGAAGATGCCAGCCGGATACTCGCCCGTCTCATCGCGCGAGGAAGCGCCCGGCCGCAGCTTGTCAGTGGCGAACTCCCGCACCATGTCGCGCACCATCCGCTGCTGCTCGGAGAGCTCGAAGTCCATGCCGCCATTGTACGCAGGCCGCACTTCCAACGCGCGGCGCGCTCGTGTACCTTCCCCGCGTGGGCACCATCCGTCTGCTCCCCGACACCCTCATCAACCAGATCGCCGCCGGCGAGGTGGTCGAGAGGCCCGCGTCGGTGGTCAAGGAGCTGGTCGAGAACGCGCTCGATGCCAGCGCCCGCAGCGTGCGAGTCGAGCTGGCGGCGGGAGGACGGGAGCTGGTCGCGGTCGAGGACGACGGGTCCGGGATGGACCCCGACGATGCCCTGCTGGCCCTGGAGCGCCACGCCACCTCGAAGATCGCCACCGCCGAGGACCTGGCCCGCATCGCCACCCTCGGCTTCCGGGGCGAGGCGTTGCCCTCGATCGCGGCCGCCGCGCGCCTCACGCTCGAGACCGCGGCTGCCGATGGCGAGGGTACCCGCGTGGAGGTGGATTTCGGCCGTGTCGTGGCGAGCGGGCCGTGCGCGCGCCCGCGCGGCACCCGCGTGACGGTGCGCGACCTGTTCGGCCGGTTGCCCGCCCGCAAGAAGTTCCTCCGCACCGAGGGGACCGAGCTGCGGCACGCGATCGCCGCCCTCACGGGGCTTGCCTTCACCCGCCCCGAGGTGGCGTTCACCATCGAACACGGGCGCCGGACGCTGCTCGACCTGCCGGCGGTGCGCGAGGTTTCCCAGCGCCTTCCCGACCTGGTCGGCGCCAAGCGTGCCCGCGAGGCGCGCCCCGTGCGCCACGCTGCCGGCGGCGTCACGGTGAACGGCTTCCTGCTGCCGCCGAGCGGCTCCCGCGAGGTGGTGATCGCGGTCAACGGTCGGGTCGTCCGCGACCGCCTGCTGGTAGGCGCCGTCAACCGCGCGCTACGCGCCCCTTCCGGTGTGGTCGAGGCGGACGCCTATCTCCACCTCCTTCTGCCCGCCGGGGAAGTGGACGTCAACGTGCATCCCACCAAGGCCGAGGTCCGCTTCGCCGACCCTGGGCGAGTGATGGCGGCGCTGACCCAGGCGCTGGCGGTCGCCAGGCTGGCGCTTCACGGACCGGTCGAGGTCCGGCGCGTGATCTCCGTGCCGCCCGCCCAGCCCGCACGTCGCCCGCTCCCCTGGGGCTCGACCCCGTACACGCCGCCCTCGTTCGCGGCCCCGGGTCCGCCGCGGGTGGGCGAGGGTGCCCCGGCTGCGGGGGCGCAGGAAGCGTCGGCTCCCTCGCTAACCCGTTGGGGCCGTTACATCGGCCAGTACCGCGAGACCTACCTCGTGCTGGAGAACGACGACGGCCTCGTGCTCGTCGACCAGCACGTTGCGCACGAGCGGGTGCTCTTCGAGCGCCTCCTCGCAGAGCAGGGGACCCCCGCGGTCCAGCGGTTGCTGCTACCGGAAATCGTGGAGCTCACGCCCTCTATGGCGGCGCTGGCCGGCGAGGCCGCGGGGGAGCTCGAGAGCCTCGGCCTCGAGCTCGAGACCGCCTCGGGCGCCAGCGTGCGGGTGCTGGGCGTCCCCGCGCCCCTGCCCGCCACCCGGGCAAGCGCCATGGTCCAGCAGCTCCTCGCTGACCTTGCCGGGAGCGAAACCCCGGGCGCCAGCCTGAGGGAACGTGCCGCCGCCTCGCTCGCGTGTCAGGCGGCAATCAAAAAGAACCGCCCGCTCTCGCGTGCCGAGGCCGAACGCCTCCTGGCGGACCTCACCGGTGTACAGGACCCCCACCGCTGCCCGCACGGGCGTCCGATCGTCCTGCGCCTCCCGCACCCCGAGATCGAGCGGAGGATCGGCCGGCGGTAACCCCGATGGAACCTGCGGCAAATACCCGAGCGGTGGCTGGGGCCGGCGTGATTGAGGACGCACTCATGGAAGCGATGGTGGCCTACCAGCGCGGGAGCATGGAAGCGTTTGAGATGGTCTACGGCGCACTGGCAAGCCCGCTCAGGGGCTACCTGGGAGTCCTCGCGCGGGAGGGGACCGTCGCCGATGATCTCCTTCAGGAGACGTTTCTGCAGCTCCACAGAGTCCGCCACACCTACGCCCCGGGGCGTCCGGTGAAACCCTGGGTCTACGCCATCGCCCGTAACGTTTTCCTGATGCACCGCCGTGCCACCTCCCGCCACGGGAGGCACGAGGTCATCGCCGACGACGAGCTGCCAGAGATCCCCGTACCGGCGGACCTCGAGGTCCTTGGCGATGGGCCGACCCTTCGAAAGGCGCTGGCGAGCCTGCCCGACGCACGGCGCGAGCCGGTGGTGCTGCACCACATCCTGGGGATGAGCTTCCGGGAGGTCGGGGCCGTGCTGGGGATCAGCGAAGGTGCCGCAAAGGTGCGAGCGCACCGCGCGCTGCGGGAGCTGCGGACGGTGATGGGTGTGCAGGGAGCTACCTCGTGAGCGACAGGCAGGCCCTGCCGGAGGCGCTTCGCCGGGCGCTGGAGGCCGACCGCCGACCGGTGCGGCCGCTGCCGCCGCCTCTGCGGCGGGCGTCATGGGTAGCGCTCTGGGCCGCCGTCCTGATGCTCGTCCTTCCTTTCGCCACGGGGATGCGGAACGACGCGGCCACCCTGGGCTTCGGGCTGTGCTGGGGCGCCGCCGTGCTGGAGTGCCTGGCCGGGCTCGCCGTCGTGCTGCTGGCCCTCCGCGAGGCAGTGCCCGGCTCCGGGGCGGGCGTTGCAGTACGCACGTCGGCCCTCATTGCCGTGCCTGTCGTCCAGGCGGCGGTAGCGGTACTCACCTGGATGCGGCGCGGGATGCCCGAGAGCCAGTTCCCGCCCCCAGGGATCCACTGCGTCCCCATGGAGAGCACCCTGGCGCTCCCCGCCCTTGCGCTGACGCTGTTCCTGGCGGCGCGCGCCTACGCGGTGCGCCCGCGCTGGGCAGGCGTCCTCGGCGGGGCGGGCGTCGGCCTGCTCACCGACGGGGTGTGGCACCTCATCTGCCCCTTCGCAGATCTTGGCCACACCCTGCTCTGGCACGGCGCCGCGGTGCTGTCGCTCGCGCTCTTTGGCTTCCTGGCCGGCTCCGCCATGGAGGCCATCCGCCGGCGCCGCTTCCGCGACGCCCACTGAAACCTGAACGGCCCTTGCGAGCCGACCACGATCCACCATCGGGCCGGCTACGTCATGGTCAAGCGCTGGTTTTGAGTGGTTGTCTCATCTTTGGGTTGACGGGTGAGACCAGCGATCTTAGATTGGCGACAGAAACGGACAGAAGACCGCGCCCGGCCCTGTTGGAGGTGTGGACAAGCCCCTCCCGGCCGGCCTTCACGACCGACGGAGGTGCCTCGTGACACGCCGGACGCTGTTGAGGTTTGCACCGCTGCTGGCTGCACTGCTTCTCGTGTGTGCCGCTGCTCCCGTGTTTGCCGGGTTTGCCGGCACGGATGTCTTCATCCCTTCGGTGGGCAGGAGACCCGGCAACCTCGGCTCGCAGTGGTACACCCAGCTGTGGATCCACAACCCATCGGGAACCACCGCCAACGTCTCCATCGTGTTCCTGGAGCGGAACGTCCCCAACCCCGCGCCACTCATCTTCACCGACTCCATCCCCCCCGGCGACACCCGCCGCTACCCCAACACCATCGGTACGCTGTTCGGTGTCGAGAAGTGGGGTGCCCTCCGCATCACCGCCAACGTCCCGGTGCTCACCTCCTGCCGCATGTACAACCTGCCACCCGACGGTGAGGACAAGGACACCCAGGGGCAGGCGTACAACGGCATCCCTGCCTCCTTCGCCATTGCCAACGGCCAGTCCACCAGGGTCCTCGGCGTCCACCAGACCACCCCCAGGGACGACTCCCAGTTCCGCTACAACTTCGGCTGGGTGGAAACCACCGGCTCCACCGCCGATGTGCGCGTGACCGCCTACGACGAGACCAGTACCGTGGTCGGGGACAAGACCTACCCCACCACCGGTGGCTACGAGCCTCGCTACTACCCGATCGAGGACCTCGTCCCGACCATCAACCACGCCAACGTCACGCTCGAGGTGCGGGTCGTCGGAGGCACAGGCAAGATCGTCGCCGTCGGCTCGGGCGTCGCCAACCGCTCCAACGACGCGACGACGTTCGAGATGTCGTTCCGCGACGAACTGCTTGGTGGACCGGGCGGCCTGACCACCGTCGCGCACGACCCCACCCTCACCGGTGACGGCACAGCGACCTCACCGCTCGCCCTCGCCAACGGCAGCGTCCGCGCCACCCACCTCGCGACCTCCAACGAACCACAGGACTATTACAAGCTTCACTATTCGAGCGGCTCGCTTCACTGGGTGGCCGATCCGGCCCCTCTTGTCGGGATCCGCACGTCGCCGCTATCGGGGCTCACAAGCTCGGTCGCCGGCGGCATCATTGACCTCTGGGTGGCTACGGGCGGGATCGCCACCAACCACATCGCCGGCGGTGCCGTGACCAAGCCCAACCTCTCGGCAAGCGGCGGCACATCCGGCCAAGTCCTGGGCACCGACGGCACGAACCTTGTGTGGCAGACGCCCGCGGCGGGGGCCGGCGACATCACCGCCGTAAACACTCCCGCGGGGTCTGGGTTGACCGGTGGCGCCACCTCCGGCGACGTGACGCTGTCCGTCGCCACTGGCGGCATCATCACCAACCACATCTTCGGCGGTGCCGTGACCAAGCCCAAGCTCTCGGCGAGCGGCGGTACATCCGGCCAAGTCCTGGGCACCGACGGCACGAACCTCGTGTGGCAGACACCCGCTGCTGCGGCCGGCGACATCACGGCCGTCACGGCTGGGATCGGTCTCTGGGGAGGTGGAACCTCCGGTGACGTAACGCTCAACGTGAAAGCGCCGCTAGCCTTGTTCGCCGCCGACGCCGCGCCGATCATCAGCGGCGCCAACACCGGAAGCGGCGGAGGCGTCAAGGGGACCGCCGTAGGGGGCGCCGGGATCGCCGGAGAAAGCAGCGGTGGGATTGGCGTGGTAGGTTTGAGCACCAGCGGCTATGGCGTGCAGGGCCAGAGCACTTCCAGCTACGGCGTTTACGGCTTCTCGAGCTCCGGCAGCGGCGTTTGGGGCCTGAACGGCAACGGCAACTACGGCTACCTGGGCGGGGCCGTCAATGCCTCGTCCGCGCACGCCAAATCGGGCCACGGCCTGCTCGTCGAGAGCGAAGGCAACGGGCTGGGCGGCAGCGCGATCCTAGCCAGCGCGCTCGGCGGCGCCGGCATCGCGATCAACGCTGCCAACGCAGGCAGCGACGCCACGCTGGTCCTGACGAATACTGGTTCGGGTGACCTGGTGAAAGCGTTCTCGGGCGCTGGCGACCTGGAGTTCCGGGTGACCATCGCCGGAGAGGTGTACGCCGATGGGTCGTTTCATTCGGGGGGTGCCGACTTCGCCGAGATGCTACCCACGGGCGAGGCCGCGCTGGAACCGGGTGACGTGCTCGCGGTCGCCGCGGACGGGCGGCTCGTCAGGAGCGATCGCCCGTACCAGCTCTCTCTCGTCGGCGTCTGCTCCACGAAGCCGGGCATGGTCGGTGACCTCTTCAGCGATCTGGCTGACGAGCAGAAAGTCCCTCTCGCGATCGTCGGCATCGTGCCGGTCAAGGTGTGCGACGAAGGCGGGCCGATCCGCCCCGGCGACCTGCTCACGTCGAGCTCACGCCCGGGCGTGGCGATGCGGGCGTCGGGAGCACCTTCGGGTACGGTGCTCGGCAAGGCGCTCGGCGTGCTGCAAGGTGGGACTGGCGTGATCAACGTGCTGGTGCTGGTGCGCTAGGTGCCCGACAGGATCTTGCCGGTCTGGTTATTGAGAAGGAAGGAGGGTTCTTGTGAACAACCGCACTACAACTGGCAGGCTGACGATCGGCGGTGTCATCGTGGTGCTCGTCTTGGCCGCCGCCGCGCCTCTATTTGCCGGGTTTGCCGGCACGGACGTCTTCATCCCCTCGGTGGGCAGGAGGCCCGGAAACCTCGGCTCGCAGTGGTACACCCAGCTGTGGATCCACAACCCATCGGGAACCACCGCCAACGTCTCCATCGCGTTCCTGGAGCGGAACGTCCCCAACCCCGCGCCGCTCATCTTCACCGACTCCATCCCCCCCGGCGACACCCGCCGCTACCCCAACACCATTGGCACGCTGTTCGGCGTCGAGAAGTGGGGTGCCCTCCGCATCAAGGCCAACGTCCCGGTGCTCACCTCCTGCCGCATGTACAACCTGCCGCCCGACGGTGAGGACAAGGACACCCAGGGGCAGGCGTACAACGGCATCCCCGCCTCCTTCGCCATTGCCAACGGCCAGTCCGCCAAGGTGCTCGGCGTCTACCAGACCACCCCCAGGGACGACTCCCAGTTCCGCTACAACTTCGGCTGGGTAGAGACGACGGGAGCGACCGCCGACGTGAGGGTGACCGCCTACTCCGAGACCGGCGACGTTCTCGGTGACAAGACCTACCCGACCACCGGCGGCTTTGAGCCCCGCTACTACCCGATCGAGGACCTCGTCCCGACCATCAACCACGCAGAACGTGACCCTCGAGATGCGGGTCGTCGGGGGCTCCGGCAAGGTCATCGCCGTCGGCTCCGGCGTCGCCAACCACTCCAACGACGCTACAACCTTCGAGATGGCGTTCCGCGACGAACTGCTCGCCCCGACGGGCTCCTACGTCAGCAGCCTCAACGGCTTGACCGGCAGCATTACGCTGACCGCCGGTGCCAACGTCACGATCACGTCGTCGGGCAACACGCTTACGATCGCGGCCACCGGAGGGTCGGGCACCGGTCTGCCGTCGGGGACCGCGGGGCAGACGCTGTACCACACCGGCTCGGCGTGGGCCGCCAGCAGCGCGCTCACGAACGATGGGACCAACGTCGGGATCTCCGAGAACCTGACGCTACCAACCACGACCGCTACGACCGGCCAGATCTTGCTGGGGTCGAACCGTTTCCTCCACAACTACGGCCCGGCCAACGCTTGGAACACGTTCGTCGGTGAGTTCGCGGGCAACCTCACGATGGGAGGACCGGGGACCGACAACGGGAAGTACAACACGGGAATCGGGCGGATCAGCCTGTACTCCAACACGACGGGCCATCACAACACGGCCGTCGGGACCGTCAGCCTCAATGCCAACACAACGGGCGTCGAGAACACCGCGAGCGGGCACGCCAGTCTCTCGCTTAACACCACCGGCAACTACAACACCGCTAGCGGTACCTGGAGCCTCACCTCCAATACGACGGGCAACAACAACACCGCGGCCGGAAGCTCCAGCCTCCGCTCCAATACGACGGGCTCCGCCAACACCGCGATCGGGTACTACAGCCTTTCCGCCAGCACGACGGGCAGTTACAACACAGCGAGCGGGTACCAGTGCCTCTCTGCCAACACCACAGGTGGCTCCAACACCGCAGCTGGGTTTGCCAGCCTGGCCTCGAGCACGACGGGCATGCATAACACCGCGAGCGGAGCCACCAGCCTGAAGTTGGCCACGACGGGCTCCAGCAACACCGCCTTCGGCAGTGGGGCCGGTGACGGTATCACCACGGGCTCAAGCAACACGTTCCTTGGCGCCTTTGCCGATGGAACCGCCGGCGATCTCACCAACGCCACCGCGATTGGGGCCACCGCGAGTGTGGACGCGTCCAACAAGGTGCGCATCGGCAACACCGCGGTGGCTGTGATCGGCGGGCAGGTGGCGTGGTCCAACCTCTCCGACCTGCGGGCGAAGAGGGATATCCGGGACCTCGACCTCGGCCTCGACTTCGTGCTCGCGCTGCGCCCGGTGCAGTTCCGCATGGTCCAGGGAAACGGCCGCGTGGACCTCGGCTTCCTGGGCCAGGACGTCGAGACGCTGCTGGGCGACGGGTACAACGTGCTCGGCATCGGCGGCGACCGGGAGCGCACGCTCTCGCTGCGCTACACCGACTTCATCGCGCCACTGGTGAAGGCAGTGCAGGAGCAGCAAGTACAGATCGAGGCGCAACGGGGGGAGATTGAGCTCCTGAAGGCGAAGCTCGCGGAGCTGGAGGCAAGGTTGGCCAAGCGGCGTTAGGACTCGTAGCTCGACGGGTCGGGCACGCCGGCCTCCGAGAAGCCGGCTCGGCGCAGGTGGCAGGCGTCGCAGCGCCCGCAGTGAACGAACGCCGCGGGCGGGTCGTAGCACGAGAGAGTCGCCGCATAGCCCACGCCCAGGGAGACGCCCAGGCGCACGATCCCCGCCTTGGAGAGGTGCAGCAGCGGCGCGTGCACGGAGAAGCGCGCGCCCTCGACCCCCGCCTTCGTGCCGAGCCTCGCCACCTCGGCGAACGCGCGCAGGAACTCGGGACGGCAGTCGGGGTAGCCAGAGTAGTCCTGTACGTTGGCGCCGATCACGAGGTCGGTGGCGCCCAGCACCTCGGCCAAACCGGTCAGGAGCGCCAAGAACACCGTGTTGCGCGCAGGCACGTAGGTCACCGGGACATCGCCGCCGATGCCCTCGCGGTCCTTGGGCACCGCGATTTCGGCGGTGAGCGCCGAGCCGCCGATCGCCCGCAGGTCAACCGCCACGACGCGGTGGTCCGCGATCCCGAGCTGCCCTGCGACCCGGCGCGCCGCGTCGAGCTCCTCGCGGTGGCGCTGGCCGTAGTCCACCGAGAGCGCCGCCACCTCGAAGCCCGCGCCCTTCGCCCATGCCGCAGCGGTCGCCGAGTCCATCCCCCCCGAGAGCAGTACGACGGCGCGCCTAGCGGTCACGACGGACTCCGGGCCAGCGACCGCGCGCGCTCGGCGAGGTCGAGGACGCTCTCCCAGCTCACCCGGCTCAGCTCGCCCTGCCCAAAGCCCGCGATTCGACCCTCGCTCTCCCGCAGCGTTGCGGCCAGCACGGGGTCCCGGCGGGCCGCATCGTTGACGTGCTCGACAACCTCCCGGCGCGCGGCGAGCGCGTTGCAGACCAGCACCTGGTCGCACCCGGCACCAAGCGTTGCGGCCGCCCGCTCCGGGATGCCGCCAAAAGCGGCCAGCGCGCCCATCTCCACGTCGTCCGCGACGAGCGGGGCGGCCGCGGCGCGGAGCGGGGCCACGATCGTTCGCGAGAGCGAGGCAGGGCAGGCCGCCTCACCCAGGGCCGGGGCAAGGGCGTGGGCCACCATCACCGCCCGGCCCGGCGCGGCGAGCGCACGGAACACCGCCGCATCCTCGGCGGCGGAGGCATCCAGGAGGGGCAGCTCCCGGTGCGAGTCCACGGCGCCGCTTCCGAGCCCGGGGTAGTGCTTGAGGCAGCCGGACACGCCGAAACTCTCCAGGCCCTGCAGGTACGCTCCGGCCGCAACCCGCACGGACTCCGGGGTGCTCCCCAGACAGCGTGCCTCCGAACCCAACCACCCCTCGGGGCGCGCCACGTCCACGACCGGCGCGAAGTCCACCCCGATCCCGAAGTGGGCGCACGCCGCCCCCGCCGCCTCGCCCAGGGCACGCACCGCCTCCAGGCTCGCCCGGGCCGCCTGCGCGGCCGGGGGCAGCGGCCCGATGAGGCCCTGGAGCCGGTTCACGCGCCCGCCCTCCAGGTCGATCGCCACGTAGGGCCGCGAGGGAAGCTCGAGCAGCTCACGCACCAGCGCCGCAAGCTGCTCGTTGCCGGCGACGTTGCGCGTGAACAGCACGACCCCGCCCGGGCGCAGCTGCTCGAGCAGGCTCCGCTCCTCGGCGTCCAGCGTCATGCCGGCGATGCCGCACACCAGCCAGGGGTTTCCCCGGCTCCCGGAACCCGGACCCGGGACCCCGGTCATGACTCCGCGTCCCGCTTGAGCTCCGCCAGCAGGTTGAGGGCCTCGATGGGCGTGAGCTTCTCGACCTCCAGCGTCCGCAGCCTCTCCAACACCTGCTCCTCGGCCGGCGGGAAGAGCCCCATCTGCACGCCCTGCGGCGGAGGGGCCGTGGCCTCGAGGACCCTGAGCTCCTGGCGCTCGAGCTGGCGCAGCACCTCCTGTGCGCGCAGGCACACCTGTTCCGGGACGCCGGCCAGCTTGGCCACATGGATGCCGTAGGAGCGGTCCGAGGGACCAGGAACCACGCGGTGCAGGAACAGCACGCTCCCCTGCCACTCCTTCACCGCCACCGACGCGTTCACGACCCGGTCGAGACGGCCCGCCAGGTCGGTGAGCTCGTGGTAGTGGGTGGCGAACAGCACGAGCGGGCCAGGCCCGCCGCCGGGCACGTCGTGAAGTGCTTCCACCACTGCCCACGCCAGCGACAGCCCGTCGAACGTCGCCGTACCGCGCCCCACCTCGTCGAGCATCACCAGCGAGTACGCCGTGGCGTTGCGGAGGATGCTGGCCACCTCCGTCATCTCCACCATGAACGTGGACTCGCCGCGCGCGAGGTCGTCGGCGGCCCCGACGCGGGTGAAGACCCTGTCGATCTCGCCGACCTCGGCCTCCTGGGCCGCGACGAAGGAGCCCGCGCGCGCCATGATCACGGCCAGGGCGACCTGCCGCAGGTAGGTCGACTTCCCACCCATGTTGGGGCCCGTGAGCACGACGATCTGCCGGCTCCCGCCGTCGAGGTCGGTGTCGTTGGGGACGAACGCCGACCGTGCGAGGTCCTCCACAACCGGGTGGCGGGAGCCCACCAGGCGGATGCGCGGCCCCGCGACCAGGCGCGGCCGCACGTAGTTCGCCCTCCGGGCGCGGTCCGCAAACCCCGCCAGCACGTCCACCGCGGCGATCGCCCGCGCGGCGGCGGCCAGGCGCGAGGCCCGCGTCGCGCAGCGCTCGAGCAGCTCCGTGAAGAGCTCCCTTTCGCGCTCGTTGGCGCGCGCCTCAGCCGTGGTGATGCGGCGCTCGAGCCCCTCGAGTTCAGGAGTGACGAAGCGCTCCGCGCCGGTGAGCGTCTGCCTGCGCACCCAGTCCGCAGGCACCCGCTCGAGATTGGGGCGCGAGACCTCGAACGCGTACCCGAAGACCCTGCTGTAGCGGATGCGAAGGTTGGAGATGCCCGTGCGGGCACGCTCGCGCGCCTCCAGCTCCCCCAGCACCTCCTTGCCGCCGTGCGCGAGCTGCCGCGCCTCGTCCAGCTCGGCGTCGCGGCCGGAGCGGATCGTCCCCGGGCCGAAGAGCGCCGGCGGGTCCTCGGCGAGGGTGCGTGCGAGGTCCTCCCGCAGGTCGTCGAGCGGATCCACCTGGTCCCCCAGCGCTGCCAGCAGCTGGCTCGCCGAGGCCGCGAGCTCGCCCCGCACCTCCGGAAACGAGGCGAGCGCGAGCCGCAGGCCGGCCAGCTCGCCGGGACGCGCCTGCGAAAGGCCGATCCGGGCGGCCGCGCGCTCGAGGTCCCCGACCCGTTTCACCAGCTCGCGCAGCGCCGCGAGGCGCGCCGGGTCCTCGCGCAGCGCAGCCACCGCATCGTGGCGGGCCGCGGCGTCGAGCGGCTCGCCGAGTGGCTGCAGCAGCCAGTCGCGCAGCAGGCGCGAGCCCATGACCGTGACCGTGTGATCGAGCACCCGCGCCAGCGACGCGCGCCTCTCGCCCGAGGCGTCGCGCAGGATCTCGAGGTTGCGCACGGCCGCGGCGTCCAGGACCAGGGCGCCTCCGGGGCGCCGGCGCTCGAAGGAGCGCAGATGGCGGGGTACCTCGCCCTGGGTCGAGCGCAGGTACTCGACCAGCGCCCCCGCAGCCCCGACCAACGCCTCGCCGGGCTCCAGCTCGAACGCCCGCAGCGAGCCGACACCCAGCACCTGACGCAGCAGCTCCTCACCCCGGCCGGCTTCGAACCACCCGGCCGGCCGCAGCGTGACCACCGGGTTGCCGAAGTCCTCGGCCCCGAAGCCGTTGCCCGTCCCTTCCGGCAGCAGGATCTCCTTCGGCCGGAGCTGGGCCAGCAGCTCGCGCGCCTCGATCCGGGAGGCGCAGCTCACCCCGCCGAACTCCCCCGAGGCCGCTTCCAGGAACGCCGCGGCTACCTCGCCCCCCGACTCCTTGAGCGCCACGATCCAGCGGCGCTCCCCGTCGCCCAAGAGCTCGGGCTCAGTGACGGTCCCCGGTGTGAGCACGCGGATCACGCGCCGGCGCACCAGGCCCTTGGCCTTGGCCGGGTCCTCCACCTGCTCGGCGATCGCCACCTTGAGCCCCGCATCGAGCAGCTTGCCGACGTAGCTCGTGACGGCGTGGTGCGGGATGCCGCACATCGGCGAGCTGACGTCCTCGTTGTGGCGCCGGCGCGTCAGCACGATGCCGAGGATGGGCGCGGCCTTCTCCGCGTCCTCGAAGAAAAGCTCGTAGAAGTCCCCGAGCCGGTAGAGCAGCAGCGCATCCGCCACCTGGCTCTTCAGCTCCAGGTATTGCTGCAGCATCGGCGTCTGCTTCATGACGCAGCGATTGTAGCGTGGAGCTTGACGGGGCGCGCCGGAGCGGCAAGACTGGCGCGGTGAGAACGGCGCTTGCGATTGCGGCCTGCGGGCCGCGGCTCGAGGTGGCGCTCCTTTCCCCGGCCGCCTCCGCGCCCGGCCTGGTGGCGCTGGCCGGCCCGACGCCCCGCTCCGACCTCGTCATGGCGGCGGTGGACCTGCTGTTGCGCGCCGCGGGTCTCGAGCGTAGCGGCCTCGAAGGCGTCGTGGCCTCGCGCGGGCCGGGCTCGTTCACCGGGGTGCGTGTCGCCCTCGCCACCGCACAGGGGCTCGCCGTCGGCCTCGGCGTCCGGGCCCACGGCTACTCCTCGCTGCTGGCTCAGGCGGCCCGGACGGGGGCGCGCGAGTGCCTGGCGGTCCAGCCGGCGCGCCGGGGTTTCGTCTATGCGCAACGGCACGGGCGGAGCGGAGCGCGGCCAGAGGCCCTCGAGGAGCCGCAGGTGATGGCCCTGGCCGCGCTCGTGCAGTCGAAGCTGCCGGTTGTGGCGCCGGCCGGCCTGGACCTCCCCGGGGGCACGCCGCTTGCGCCCGCCGGCCTCACAACCGCGGAGGCGCTGCTGGAGTTGCTGGCCGGGGAGGAGCACCCGGACGCCGCGACCCTCGCACCTCTCTACCTCGAACCTCCTCCCGCGTCGCCGCCCGCACGGACCGCGACACCATGGCCGCCCTCGCCGAAGGCTACCTGAGCCGGCCGGCTCGGATCGAGGACGTCCCGCTCGTGGCGGCCCTCGAGGCCGAGGTTTTCCCCGACCCCTGGCCGATCCACCTCTACGTGCAGGAGGTCGGCCAGCCCCTTCGGTTCCAGCGAGTGGTGTTTACGCCGGACGGTTTCCTGGCCGCCTACCTCTTCGCGTGCTGGCAGGTGGACGAGCTGCACGTGCTCAAGGTGGCCAGCCATCCCCTGAAGGAAGGGCGGGGCATCGCCTCCTCTCTCATGGAGGAGGCGCGGCTCGAGGCGCAACGCGCAGGGGCAAGCAGGCTCGTGCTCGAGGTCCGCCCCTCCAACCGCCGGGCGATCCGGCTGTACCGCCACCTGGGCTACACCATCATCACCCGCAGGCCGCACTACTACGCCAACGGGGAGGACGCCCTCGTCATGAGCCTGGAACTCGGTCGCGAGCCGAGACTGGCCTAGCCCGGACTATTCACGAAGGTGTCTACTGCGAGCGCGGAGCTGACCGTCCTGGCGGGCGTACTCGGGACTCGGAGGGTGCCGCCGTACCGCACGAGGTCGGCTCCCCTCCTCGCCCCGGAGCGAGCGGGGCTCCGCCGCGCGAGCGTGGGGGACCGGGGGGCCGAGGCGCCGGCGGTGGAGGAAGTGGCGCCGAGCCCCCCGCAACGGAGGCTCGCCCACCATGACAGCCACCTCCGCGCTCTCGCTACGACCCCTCATGAATAATCCGGGCTAGGAGCCTGTCCGAGTAATACTCCGGCTGCGAATCCCGCCCTTCCGTCTCCTGTCCGACGTTGTTATTGAAACATTGTCTCAAATACCGACCTCATCCCGTGCCGATTCCCGGCTATACTCCCCGCCGGGACGAAGTTACGTGAAACGGCTCGGTGAGATCCTCGTCGGGAAGGGGTTGATTTCTCAGGACGCGCTGCGCTCCGGGCTCGACGCCTGCCGCCGCAACGGCGGACGGCTCGGAACCTGGCTCGTGCGGCTCAACCTGATCAGCGAGGAGAGGCTGCTGGACGCGCTCTGGCAGCAGACCGGCTGCCCGCCGGCATCCGCCCGCGACCTCGCCCTTGCCCGGACCGACGTGCGCGCCCTCATCCCCGAGCCGTTCGCCAGGCGCAACCTGATCGTGGCGTTCGGCCGCCGCGGCCGCTACCTCGACGTGGCGATGGCCAACCCCAACGATCTCCTGGTGGTAGACGAGATCGCCAAGGTGACCGGCCTGACGCCGCGCCCGCACGTCGCCACGGAGGCCGCGATCACGAACGCGTTCAACCCGGCCAGCGGGTACACGCCTCAGCCCGCGGTCTCGGCACCCGTCAACACCCGGGCCGCAGGCCAGGCGTGGCGAGACTTCTGGACGCTCGAATCGGCCCCGGCGCAGCTGATGGAAGCCCTGACTGCGCCTGCCCTGCCGGCCCCGGCGATGACGGCAGCGACCTTCCCGGCCCTCCAGCCCGCCGAGAGGGCAGTGAAACCGGTGAAGACGAAGGACATCTGTGAGCTCTCCGACGCGCTCTCCGCGGTGTCGCACCGTGACCAGGTGGCGGAGCTGGCGCTCGGCTACCTCGCCGGCGCCGCGTACCGAATTGCGCTCTTCTCGGTGTACCAGGGCAATGTGATGGGCTGGGAGGCCCTCGGCCCCGCGATCGTGGAGGAGGACTTCCACTCCTTCGTGTTTTCCCTTGACCGCCCCTCTCTCTTCCTCAACCTCGCCAGGGGCGTCGAGATCCACGTGGGGCCGCTCGGCCCGGGCGAGGGCAACGACCAGCTGCACGACGCCCTGGGCACCCCGGCGCCACGCGAGGCCGTCGTGGTGCCGGTGCGCGTGCGGGGCAAGGCCGCCGCCTTCCTCTGGCTGGACCAGGGCGAGGCGAGCGTGGCCGAGATCCCGATCCAGAGCGTCCAGGAAGTGTCCAAGCTCGCAGGGCTCGCACTGGAGATCCTGGTCCTGCGGCAGAAGGTCAAGACCGGCACCCGCTTGACAGAGGGTGGGGGGCCGGACTAGCGTGACGCGGCTGAGGTGGAGGGATTCATGATCAAGGCCGACCTGGTTCGCAAGGTAATGGGTTCCATCGAGATCTCGCAGGCCAAGGCCAACGATGCCGTCAACACGGTGTTCGACGCCATGCGTGATGCGCTCACCAAGGGCGAGCGCATCGAGCTGCGCGGCTTCGGCGTGTTCCTCGTCAAGAACCGCAAGCGCGGCATCGGGCGCAACCCCAAGACCGGCGTCGAGGTCGCCATCCCCCCCGGAAAGACCATCCGCTTCAAGCCCGGCAAGGCGCTGCGGGTGATCGACTGAGTGTGTCCAGCTCCGAGCTGGAGGTTGAGATCATCGGCCCCGACGGTATCCCCGTCGGGGTCGTTCGCCGTCCACCCCCCGCTCCCGACCGGGTCTGGCTCCACGCCCTTCTGTTCGCGCTGACGCTCGGTTCGGCCACCCTCGTGGGCGGCCTGGAGTTCGCCATGCTGCCGGCAGGATTCAAGCCCGCAAGCTTCTGGCAGCTCCTCTTTCATGCGGCCGTGCTGCGTGCCGGCCTGGCCTTCTCGATACCCCTCCTCACGATCCTGCTGGCCCACGAGATGGGCCATTACGTCGCCTGCCGCCACCACCGGCTGAACGCCACCCTGCCCTTCTTCCTGCCGGTCCCGTTCGGCATCGGGACGCTGGGCGCCTTCATCCGGATCCGCACGCCTCTGATCACAAAGCGGGAGCTCTTCGACGTGGGGGCGGCAGGGCCGCTCGCCGGGTTCGTGGTTGCCTTGCCGGTGCTGTTCGCCGGGATCGGCCTCTCGACTCCGACGGCGGAGCTCCCCAAGACCGGGGTGCTGATCTTCGGGGAGCCCCTGGCGTTCAAGGCCATGGCTTGGCTCGTCCACCCCAACGTGCCGCCGGGCGGCGACCTCCTGCTCCACCCCACCGGCTTCGCCGCCTGGGTCGGCCTGCTGGTGACTGCCCTCAACCTGCTGCCGTTCGGCCAGCTCGACGGCGGGCACATCACGTATGCGCTTTTCGGCAGCTGGCAGCGCCGCCTTGCCTGGCCGCTCCTCGCCGTCCTCGTGGTACTCGGTTTCTGGTGGAGTGGCTGGTGGATCTGGGCCGTGATCGCCCTGGTCATGCGGGTCCGTCACCCCTGGATCCCCGAAGAGGCCACACCGCTCGACGCCCGGCGGCGCCTGCTCGGCTGGGTGTGCATCATCGTGTTCGTGCTCTGCTTCACCCCCGAGCCGGTCAAGTTGCTCCCCTGACCGACCCCCACCCGCGCAGGCAAAAGGCATACCCCCAACCACCCACCCAGGCAACAGGCATCAGAGACAGAAGCCCCACCGGGAGGGCCTCATGCCTGTTGTCCTTTGCCTTCTGCCTCTTGCCTATTGCCTGGGTGGAGGGGAGGTGGGATCGTCCCAGATGAACGTCACCGGGCCGTCGTTGACCAGCTCAACCTCCATCTCGGCCCGGAACACCCCGGTGGCAACCCTGGCCCCGCGGGCACGCAACGCCTCGACGAGCGCCTCCACGAGCGGCTCGGCCTCCTCCGGCCTTGCGGCCCCTGCGAAGTCCGGCCGCCGGCCGCGCCGGATCGAGCCGGCGAGCGTGAACTGCGAGACCACCAGGATCTCGCCCCCGACCTCGTCGAGGCCGCGGTTCATGGCGCCGCGCTCGTCGGAAAAGACCCGCAGCGTGGCGAGGCGGTGCGCGGCGCGCTCGACCTGCTCGGCGCCGTCGCCGGTCTCGACGCCGACGAGCAGCAGCAGGCCCGGCCCGATCGAGCCGACCGTCGCGCCGTGCACGCGCACCGCGGCCCGGCTCACCCGCTGCACCACGATCTTCACGCGGCCCGCCTCCGCCTGAGGAACTCGCGCGCCTCGCGCCACTCGTCGGCACCCAGGAGGACGAGGAGCACGAGGTACGCGGCACCGGCAACCACGGCGTAGGCCCCGAGCTGCGCCAGCGAGCGCACGCTCGTATGGAGCGGCACGGGTGCCACACGGTTGAGGTAGAACGCCACCAGGCCGAGCCCGCCCGCCGCCACCAGGTGGCGGGCGACCGCGGGCAGCACTTCCCCCAGGCGCGGCAACCGCCTGTGCCGCCCGTCGAGCCAGAGCAGCACGAGGGAGTTCGCGACCTGCCCACCGACCGAAGCGCCGGCCACCCCGCGTACCCCGAGGGGCCCGGTGAGGACGAGCCCGAGGGCGAAGAACACCCCCAGGTTGACCGCCGAGGCGATCACCGGGGAGCGCGTGTCGTTCCACGCGAACGAAGCGCTCGCCAGCAGCTTCGTCAGGCCGAGGAACGGCATCCCGATCGAGTAGACGAGCAACGCCGCAGCCGCCATTGCCACGTCCGCCGCGGTGTATTTCCCTCCCCCGAAAAGCGTCCCGATCATGGGCGTCGCGAGCACCGCGCTGAAGACCGTGCTGGGAATCGCCACCGCGGAGAGCACGCGGAGGGCAAACGCCAGCGTATCGCGGGCGGCCAGTTCGCTCGCCTGCCGCTGCGCCGACAGCATCGGGAGGACCGCGGTGGTGAGCTGGACGATCACGACCCCGTAGACCAGCTCGTTGGCGCGCGAGGCGTTGTAGACGCAGGTCACCGCGCCTTCGCCCACGCTGGCGGCGAAGCGGTTCGCCAGCATAAGAGTGAGCGGATAGATCCCGAGCGTCGTGACGGTGGGCGTCATCTTGACCAGCACACGCCGCACCTCGGGGCTCGTGAAGGCGCCCAGCCCGGGCAGCAGCGGCAGGCCGACGCGCCTGCAGGCGACCCACTGCATCGCGAACTGGGTGAAGCCGCCCGCCAGCACCCCGGCCGCCATCCACTCCGGCCTTCCCCCGGCGACCGTTACGGCCGTGACCGTTCCGGCCACGATGAAGAGGTTGAGGCCGATGGGAGTGGCGGCGGGCAGTAGGAAGCGATCAGAGGCGTTGAGCACCCCCTGGGCGAGGGCCGCCAGCGAGATGAGGCCGAGGTACGGGAACATCAGCCGCGTGAGACGGACGGTCAGGTCGAACTTCGCGGGGTTGCTCGCGAACTTGGCGGCGAAGAGGTGCACGAGCCACGGCGCCGCGAAGATACCGAGGGCGACGATGACGGGCAGCGCGAGCAGCAAGAGCGAGGTCATGGCCCGGACGAAGGCCCGCGCCCGTCCAGCCTCGCCCGTCGCCTTCAGCTCCGCGAGCGTCGGGATGAACGCTGCGTGGAGCGCACCCTCGGCTAGAAGCTGGCGGAACATGTTCGGGATCCGGAAGGCGGTGTAGAAGGCGTCGGCGACCGAGCCCGCCCCGAGGAGGTATGCGACGACCTTGTCGCGCGCCAGCCCCGAGATCCGACTGGCGAGCGTGACCGCCGCCATCCCACCGGTGGCGGTCAGCAGCCGCTTCTTCGTAGACATCGTACGAACTCTAGCAAAGCCCGATGATTGCGCCCAACCCCCGATGCTCGGCTCGGCTCTGGAACCGTGCACCGGAAGCGTGCGAGGGCTATAGTGCTTGTAAGGGGCGGACGGAGGTCACCGTGCGGATAGCTCTCATCACCGTCGGCGTGCTTCTCCTGGTCGGCGCGGCAGCGGGCGCCGAGGAGCCGCCGGCGACTCCAACCCCGGCCCCGACCGCGGCGCCTCAGCGCCTGAAGCTGAACCTCAACGACTGGCTTGAACCGAAGGAGGAGCGCGGCCACGCCGAGTTCGACCTCGGCCTGCGGCGGGAGATCTGGCGGGACCCCATGGTCCGCCTCGCGTTTGCCGTGAGCCGGGAGGAGGCGTCGCTGATGCGCGGCGGGCCGGTGCCGCTTTTGGCGACGAGTCCCCTCCTGCCCGTGCCCGGCGCTGACCTCCGCCTCGTGCTCTCCGGCCCCTTCGCATCCGACTGGCACGACCTCACGAACCAGGAGAAGATCGGGCGCATCGCGGAGGGTGCGGTCTACTGGGGCCTGATCCTGGGCCTCGCCAGGGCCCTGCGCTGAGGCGTCTCGACCGGCCTGTCCGGAACCCCTCGTTTTTCGCCCAACGATCTGCTACCCTCGAGCTCCGTCCACGCCGGGAGGCGAGCTATGAGCGTCAACAAAATCATTCTTGTGGGTAACCTTGGGCGCGACGTGGAGGTGAGGCATACCCCCGGCGGCGCCGCAGTGGCCAAGTTCTCGGTGGCCACCAACGAGGTGTGGAAGGACAAGAACGGGCAACGCCAGGAGCACACCGAGTGGCACAACATCGTGGCCTGGGGCAAGCTCGCGGAGTTCTGCGGCACCTACCTCAGCAAGGGGCGGCAGGTGTACGTCGAGGGCACGCTTCGAACCCGCACCTACGACGATGAGAAGGGCAATCGCCGCTACTTCACCGAGGTGCGTGCGCAGACGATCCAGCTCCTGGGCCCCAAGCCAACGGCCGGAGAGGCGCCTGGAGGCCCGGCGGGCGAGGCGCCGGAGCTTCCGCCCGAGGGCGAGGACGAGATCCCGTTCTAGCCGAGCACGCACGCGACGGACGAAAGGAAACCTCATGGCCGGTCCGGTCTGGCGTTTTGACAAATCCAGGGAAGGTATCTGCGATTCCTGCTTGCGCAGGCGCGAGGGTTTGTTCGTGGAGGGCGAGGTGGCTGGCAACGAGCTCCACCCCGTGCGCCTGGTCTGCAGCGAGTGCATCTCCGGCATGGGGCCATTCGTGATCGCGGGCGAGGCGGACGGCCGCGTGCCGGGACCGGCCTACGCGCACAACAACCAGCCGTTGGAGCCGTAAGAGGTTCGAAACCGCGACGTCTTTTCGAGGGGACTTCGGGCCGGGCGATCGAAACACCGCCCGGTCCTTTCTCTCGGGGCCCAATCCGCGCCTCTCCAACTTCCGCTGCCTTACAATCCCCGCGTTTCGTCGCAACTGGAGGAAGAATGCAGCGCCGCTGGTTTGCGTCCTGGGGGTGGATCTACCGCCCGGTCTCCTGGCAAGGGTTCGGGCTCGTCGTGCTCGCCGCGGATGTTCTGCGTGCAGGTCTTCATCGCGGTCGACCGGCACTCGCACTCGGCGAGCGACACGTTGTACGGCATCTTCCCTTTCGTCGTGCCGTGCCTGATGCTGCTCAACTGGGTGGCCAGCAAGACATGCGGGAGCGAGCGAGTGACCCGGCATCGCCACCGACACCGCACCTCTGGCGTGCGTCTCCTGCGTCCGAAGGTTGGCGGGGCTGAGAGGACTTGAACCTCCGACACGCGGTTTAGGAAACCGCTGCTCTATCCAACTGAGCTACAGCCCCGCGGCGGAGATGCTAGTCCCGGCGCCCCGAAATCACAACCCCGGCGGGTCGCCGCCGGGGCCCTCCCGCACGGTGTTCCGCGTGCTACCACGGGGTCGGCAGCACGCGAAACTCGGCGTAGGTCGGGCGGCTCCGCCTCCTTGACTTCGACGGCGGTCACGCGGGCGTGAGGCGGGCCCTCCCAGAGGCGGCCCTCGAAAACGCTCACGACGTCCGGCGCGCCGCTGGCAAGCGCCTCGACCCGTCCGTCGGGGAGGTTGCGCACCCAGCCGGCCAGGCCGAGCGCCTCGGCCTCCCGCACCACGAAGTAGCGGAACCCGACGCCCTGCACGCGGCCCGCGACGACGAAGCGCTTCGAGATCGCACCAGAGGGATCGGGGGCCGTCACTTCGGCCCCTGGTAGCCTTCGCGCCCGACGAGCGGGACGAACGTGGCAGGACCGTGGGTGGACTCCTCCAGCCGGTCGCCCCACCGTACGACGCGCGTCAGCTCCTGCCGGCGCAGATCGCCGATCGGGATGACCAGCCGCCCGCCCTCGGTGAGCTGGTCGGTGAGGGCCTTCGGGATCGAGGGTGCGGCCGCGCTCACGATGATCGCGTCGAACGGCGCCTGCGCGCGCCAGCCCACCGTGCCGTCCATCACCTGCACCGAGACGTTGCGGTAGCCCAGCTCGGCCAGGCGCGCCCGGGCGCTCTCGGCCAGGCGCGGCAGCCGCTCGACCGTGAACACGAATCGGGCGAGCTGCGCGAGCACCGCGGCCTGGTAGCCGGAGCCGGCGCCGATCTCCAGCACCCTGTCGCCCGCCTTTACCTCGGCCAGCTCGGTGATGCGCGCGACCACCGAGGGCTGCGAGATCGTCTGCCCCTCCCCGATCTCGAGCGGGTAGTCCTCGTACGCCTGGTGCCGGAACGCGGCCGGCACGAAAAGCTCGCGCGGTACTGCGGCGACCGCCGCCAGCACCCGCTCGTCGGTAATGCCGATCTCTCGCAGGTACTCGATGAGGACCTTGCGTCGGACCGGAACGGCCGGGTTCACCTCAGGCTCCCTCGAGGTTCCAGCGCGAGGCCTCCGCCTCGAGCTGGTCGAGCTGCCCGCGGTCGGTCATGTCGAGCTGCAGCGGCGTCACGGAGATGAACCCTGCGCCCACGGCGGCGAAGTCGGTGCCGGGGATGTCCTCCCACACTGGGTCCCCGCCCCCGATCCAGTAGCACTTGCGCCCGCGCGGGTCGGTGTCCTCGACGACGCCCTCGGTGTAGACCCGTTTGCCGAGGCGGGTGAAGCGCACGCCCCCGGGCGGCTGGGGCGGCACGTTGACGTTCAACAGGGTTCCGGAGGGAAGGCCGCGCTCCAGAACGCGGCTGGCGATCAGCCGGGCGAAGCGGCCGGCGTGCACGAACGAGAACTCCTTGCCGATGGCCTGCGAGACCGCGATCGCCGGCACGCCCATGATCGCCGCCTCGAACGCCGCCGACACCGTCCCCGAGTAGTGGACGTCGTCGCCCATGTTGGCGCCGAAGTTAATCCCGGAGACCACCAGATCGGGCGCGCGCCCCTTGAGCACCTGCCCGATGCCCAGGGTCACGCAGTCGGTGGGCGTCCCGTCCACGGTGAAGCGACGCTCGCCGAGCTGGCTCAGGCGCAGGGGGCGCGACAGCGTGAGGGCGTGCGAGACCGCCGAGTTCTCCCGGTCCGGCGCCACCACCCACACCTCGCCCAGGCTCTCGAGGGCGTCGGCGAGCACGTGGATGCCCTCGGAGTGGTACCCGTCGTCGTTACTGAGGAGGAGGAGCGGCTGCGCCACGGGGGGAGTATAGCGGTGCCGGGGCTCGGGGCTCAGGGGTCGGGGGTTAGGGGTCAGAGGTCAGCAAACGCAAAGACACACGCGTCCCGCAGCCGTCCGTCTCCTCTTTACTGTCCCCTGTCCCCTGTCCGCTGTCCCCAGTGCCCTGCGCCCTGTCCCCTGGTCTCTCACCAGGAAAAGCCCTGGCAGACGAGGACGCGGCGCAGGGTCTTGTCGCGCTGCTCCATGATGCCTCCCGAGGCGAAGTACCTCGCGAGCACCTTCGGCCAGTCGCGGCTGCGCGTGGTCGCTGCCATTACCGCGATGTCGGCCTCGAGGGCGCCCCCGTCCTGGTCACGGTAGCGGTCCGTGTGCAGCACTGAGGCGGTCGCCACCCGCGGGCGCTCCCCGGGGCCCTCACCCGGCCAGCCCACGCAGAGCCCGAAGAGCGGCAGCACGCCGCGCGGCACCGCGAGCAGCTCGACCAGCTCCTCGATCCCGTCCAGGATCCCGCCGATGCAGCACACCCCGAGGCCGACGGCTTCCGCGGCATCGATCAGCCGCTGAGCCGCGAGCGTCGCATCCACGATGGCGAAGTGCATCCCGCTTGCCGGGAACGATCCCGCCTGGCGCCCGCCGCGCTCCAGTACTCGCGCAAGGCGGTGAAGATCGGCGCACACCACGAGGAACTCCGCGGCCTCCACGATGTGCGTCTGGCCTCCCGAGAGCTCCGCGATGCGGCGGCGCAGGTCGGCCTCCACGATCCGGACGAAGCTGTACATCTGGCCGGTCGCATCGGATGGAGCCCGCTGCGCCTCTGCCACCAGCCTCTCGGTCATGCCCTCCGGCAAGGGCTCGCTCCGGAAGACACGGATCGTGCGGTGCGGGGCAAGGATACGTTCGTTCTCGCGTGTCATGGTCACCCCGGCGAGACGCGACGTTCCGCTCGCCGAACCCATTGTACGGGCGCGCGGCCGCACAGCGCCTCAGCTCGGGGTGCTCGCTCGCCTCAGTCCGACGGTACGACGATCGCGAGGATCGCGTAGAGGACGATCCCGGGAACGATCCCCGTGAAAAACGTCGCAACGAGGAAGATCACTCGCATGAGCGTGGGGTCGAGATCGAAGTAGTCGGCCAGGCCGGCGCACACGCCGGCGAGCTTGCCGACGTCGCGGCGCCGGCGAAGCACCCGCGACGCACCGGCAACCCTGGCGCCGCAGACGCTGCAGAACCTCGCGTCGGCCGGCACCTCGCGCAGACAGCGTTGGCACTTCACAGGAGCGGCGGCCATCGAGCACCTCCTGTTGGTGTGTACGCTCGGCGACGGGCGGAGGTTCATCTCAGCTCGCTGTTGACAACACGACGCGCGGGACGCAGATTGGCATCAGCACACCACGGAGGCGCGTCATGCACACTCGCAAGCTGTGGGGGCAGCGCATTGCGGTTGTGATCGCAACGACTGTCGCGGTCTTCGGCCTCACGACGTGCGACAGGCCGACGCCGACCGAGCCTTCTCGCCCCAGCGCGTTCGAAACGCAGGTCACGATCACCACCAGCCCAGGCGTTTCCTCGAACACGATCACCATCAGGTGGGCCGCGTGCGACTGTGCGCCTGGCAACTTCGGCGTTCGCATCGACGGGGTCGAAGTCGGAACGATGAGCTGCAGCGAAACGCAGTCGTTCACCCTCACGCCGGGACGACACACGCTCAGCTTTGTTTCGCACCAGGGGTCACAGTCGTTCGAGATGACCGTCTCCGGCGAAGGTCTCGGTCTGCTCGCAGAGATCAGTTGTCGCAGACGCTGATCGAGCGCGCAAAAAAGACAGCGGCCGATCTCATCGCTCCCAGGCTCGTTTTCACCATCTGCAATTCGGTCGAGAAAGACGCGCGAGGTGAATGCACGTGCGCGCGAGCCGCGACACGTGAACTCGTTCACGCGCCCTTGGAGGGCTCTCGCAGAGGAGGGGCTTGACATCTGCAATCTGTGTGTATAATCAAATGCAAGGAGGAGCCAGACAGATGCCGACCAAGAAGAAAGCACCAGCGAAGAAGAAGACGACCAAGAAGCCGGCGAAGAAGGCGACGAAGAAGACCGTCAAGAAGGCAACCAAGAAGCCGGCTAAGAAGAAGAAGTAAGCCCGCGTCTCTCGGGCTTGCTGGCGCTGTCTAGCCGGCGGGCCTCGTCGGCGCGCGCTGCGCGGCCGACGACCACCGGAGCCAGGGAAGGTTAACCGAAACTCCGCGGCCAGTTCGGCAGTGCCAAGCTTCCTTCAGCCATCCAGGGCAAGGCCCAGGGTGGCTTTTCTTTTTTCCAGACAAGGGCAACGGCCACCGCAAGGTATTGGGGCGCTCCCACCCACTCGGAACACGAGGCCTTCAGGGACGCCAGCGAGAAGAGGGACGCCGGTGGTTGTGGCCACCGGCGTCCCGTCGTCACTCAGAAGTGGTAGCGCACCCGAACCGCCAGAGTTCGCGGAGGGATCACGTGCGTGCCGCCCATGATGGAGAGGATGTTGTACACGCCTTTCCAGTTGAAGGCGTTGAGCACGTCGAGCTGGACCGAAAACGGAGCATGGTAACGCGCGAGATCGACGCCTAAGGAGAAGTCCCAGATGGTGCGTGACTTGATCCGATCGGGGTTGAGGTTGGTGTTGTCGGTCACTCTAATGAACGGAATAGCCCATGAGTTGTCCGGATCCCCCACTACGTCAGAGGGGGCGGCGCCGGAGACGAGGCCGGAGTCGTAGCGCACGTTCGCTCCAAGCCAGGCCCCAGTCGCGCCGATGTCGTACGTCACGCCGCTCTGCAGTTGCAGATTCTGGTCGTGGTCGATGAGAAACGGCCCGCCGGTAAGCGAGTCGACGATGCTCGCGTCGAGGAACAGGCCTCCGACCGGCGGCGCAACGTAAACCGCGCGCGTGTGGCCTAGCGAGAGGAAACCGCGGAAACCTGCCGTCTCCGCGAAGTCCAGCCGCAGGTCCCAGCCGTGTAGGTCGCCGCTCGAAAACGCGAGAGGGAACACGATGCCGGTATTGAAGAACTGGTCCTGATCTCCGGCGTAGGTCGACTTCCGCTGCCAGAAGTCCACGTCCAGGCGAATCTTCGAACCGATCGCCTGCTGAGCGCCGACAGTGAAGGCGTTCTGCCTCTCCGAGTGAACGAGCAGAGAGCCGCCCCCCAGTGCGCGCGATTGCTGGATCGGCGGCGGCGCCAGCGCGGCGGCCTCGGGCGATGAGCTCACCAGGATGTTTTCGTACTCCGGCGTGTACAAGACGCGGTTGTAGGACACTCGCAGCGCGGTCTTGGTTTCTGGGAAGTAGTAGATCGCTCCGATCCTCGGCTCGAGCTGCGACTCGCTCAGCGGGAGGTTGTTGTGATCGTAGCGGACCCCGAGGTTGGCGGTGAAACTGCCGAAGCGGATATTGTCCTGCACATAGCCGGCGAGGTAGGTCCCGGTCCGGCTCTGGTGAAAGGCGAAGATGCTCCCGCCCCGCGTCAAGTCATATGGGGCGAGGTTAGGGTTGTAGTCTGGCGACGACGGGTCGTTCAAGGTCGGGTCCGTGATCCCGAAGGTGAAGTTCTCTTCGATGGGAAAGCGCTTGAGCTCCCCGCCGAGCTTGATCTCGTGCACCCCGGTGGCCCAGGTGATCGAAGGGGCCAGGCCGTAGTTGTCGAGCGAGCGTCTCGACGTCGCCTGAACTGGCGTGTCGTCCGGCGACGAAGCGAGCTCGAAGGTAGAGAAGCGCACGAACCCGGAGACGTCCAGCACGGATTCCGAAGAGAGCACGCCCTGGTAGCCGAGGTTGTAGTTGGCGTCGCGGGTGAAGACGCGCTGAGCCTGACCTGCCGCCTGCTGCGTGTAGGTGTTCGGCACGTCACGGTCCGTGCGCCCCGCCAACATGGTTAGACGAAACGCGTTCGAGGGATCCGGGGCCCAGTCCAGGCGCAAGAAAGCCCGGCCAGTCTTGCCCTCGTTTTGCAGGTTGTCAAAGTTGACCGGATCGACGAAGCGGTCCGACTGGGAGCCGTTGACCGACCCGAACAGGCCGAACGACTCGGTCCCGTACCCAACGGACGCGCCCCCTTCCTCGGTGGAAAAGCGGGAGGTGCCGACGAATGCTTCGCCCTTGACGCCGCCGCTGCCGAGGCCGCTCTTGGTGGTCAGATTGATGACAGCCCCGATCTTCTCGCCGAACTCGGCGGGGACGTTGCCGTAGATCACCTCGATCGCCTGTGCGATCCCCGGATCGATCGAGTTTGAAAACGTGATGCCTGTCTGGTCGGAGATGATCTGCCCGTCGATCACATACTCGCTCTGGCTGTGCGCCCCCTGAAAGTGGAACCGTCCGTTTTCGTCCTTGGCAAAGCCGGGCGTCGCGGTGATGATTTGCTCCATCGCCCGCCCAGAGATGGTGGCCGGCGCCCTCGCGATGTACGACTTGTCGATGTCGACGTGGCTCGTCGAGGTGTCGGTCTCGAGCTGAACGGCAGTCGGCTCGGCCTCGACCGTCACCGCAGCCGTGACCGGCGCCAGCTCGAGCCGAACCGTGACGTTCACCGCCACGATCGAGCGCACCTCGATACGCTGGTGCACGGTCTTGAACCCCTGGACTTCCACGTGAACCTCGTATGGGTTGAACGGCACGTTGAAGAACTTAAAGCTGCCGTCCTTCGCGGTCACCGCTGCGGCCTTGAATCCCGCAATGTCGTTCTTGAGCAGGGCGGTGACGGCGGCCACCGGGCGCCCATCCTGATCCACCACGCGCCCCACCACGGCGCCAGCGGTCTCGGCGCGCGCGGGCAAGACACCCACGCCAAACGAGAAGAGAGCAACAGCGAGAAAGCTCTTGCCAAAGAAACGAGTCGAGTTCGACATAGCCTGGTCTCCCAATGCGGCTAACGGACCCTGCCGCCGCACGCGGCAGAGCAAGTGGAGAAACTCGGGAAAAGCAGGGAGTGGTCAGGCCACAGGTGGCGGCGAACGCGAGTCGGCGCTGACGAGCGTAGGCGCCGCCGGCCCCGGCATCGCGACCACGGCGATGTGGATGCAAGGCGCGGTCGGTGTCGGCGCGGTCGCGCCCGGGACCTCGCCGTGCACGTTGGACAGCACACATGCGACGCAGGGCTCGCTCGGCACCGTCGAGCCGGAATGCAGGTGGAAAGCGGCCGACCGCGCGTCCGGGTTGGCGATTATCGAGATGGGCACGTGTGCGAGCACGCCGGGTTGCTCGGCGACGCTCCCGCCAGGATGGCTGTGCAGCGTCGCACTTCCCGCCCCAAGCATGGTCAGGACGGCCAGCACGAGGCCAGTAGCTCGCCTGCACCCTCGGAGGCGCGTCAGCACGTTCATGCATTTACTTGAAGTCGAGATCAGTGTCAAGAATTCCCGGAGGTGCGTCAGGCCCGCAAGTCTGGCAAACTAAACTGACATGGCGACGCTTGAGATCATCCACGACAGGCTAGGCGCCTGCAAAGACGACCTCATCGAAGGCTGCCGACACGGTGGCGGCGCCGTCCGTTCCCGCCTGAGTGCACCCCGGACGGCGCCGGGAGGGACGATCATCGTTCCCTTCCCGCCCGTGGCGCAATTGGAGCTGTCATGGCCCTGCTCCTAGGCGTTGCCGCGGTGTTCTCGACCCTGCTGGGCGGACTGTTCGCCTTGAAGTGGCAGGACAAGCTGCACCTCATCCTCGGCTTCAGCGCCGGGGCGGTGATCGGCGTGGCCTTCTTCGATCTGTTGCCCGAGGCGTTGGAGCTGGGCACGAAACGCTACGGCGCCTCGGCGGTCGCCACGGTCATCGCGGCCGGCTTCCTGTTGTACATGCTGCTCAACCGCGTCCTGCTGCTGCATCCCCATGCGCTCGAGGACGACATCACCTCCGAAAGCACGCCGGCATGGCTGGGGGCGGGCAGTCTTTCCATCCACAGCTTCCTCGACGGCATGGGGATCGGATTGGCGTTCCAGGCGTCTACGGCCGTGGGCGTGGTGGTGGCAATGGCGGTACTGGCGCACGATTTCTCAGACGGCATCAACACCGTAGGCATGGCCCTCAAGAACACGGGGGAGCGCAGTCAGGCGTTCCGCTGGTTGCTGGTCGACGCGGTGGCCCCGCTGCTCGGCGTGATCTCGACCGGCTTCTTTTCTCTACACGAAGCGCAGCTTGGCCTGGTGCTCGCGCTGTTCTGCGGCTTTTTCCTCTTCATCGGCGCCAGCGACCTGCTGCCGGAGGCCCAGCATCGCCATCCGAAGCTGGTCACGAGCCTGCTGACAATACTCGGGGCGTTCATCATTTACGTGGCCATTCACCTCTTCCGGACGTGAGCAGGCGACGGATCTTCCTGGCCGGGAATCGGACGTGGTCTTGATTGCCGCGATCGTGGGAAGAAGCGGTGCCGCGGCGTCGCGCCCTTCGCCATTTACCGAATCGCGGCGGGAGCGGCGGTGCTCTGGTGGGTGGCCCGGGGCGCGCACTGGATCCGGACGTGCCGGCAAAGGTACGGAGGTCGATCTCCGGGTCGCTCAGGCGGCGGCGGCACGAAAGAAGAGAGCGCGGTAGGCGGCGAGCAGAAGCAGCGCGGCGCCAAAGGTGGCGACGATGGTCGCTCCGGTCGGCAGGTCGAGTACGAAGGAGAGCGCGACGCCGCCGGCAGAGACCAAGGCGCCCATCGTCCAGCCGATCGCCAGGCGCACGCCGAGCCGCTCGGAGAACAGCATCGCCGCCACCGACGGCACGATCAGAAAGCAGAACACCAGGAGCACGCCAGCGATCGCCACGGACGAGGTGACCACGAAGCCGAAGGACATATAGAAGAGCAGGTCCCAGAGGCGGATCTTCACTCCCTGCCGCTCAGCTTCCGCCTCATCCATCGAGATGAGCAGAAACCTCCGCCGGAACACGAAGTGGAACAGGCCGACGAACGAGTACATCACCGCCGTCTTGGCGATCTCATACCAGGACACGGCGAGGATGTTACCCACCAGCATCTCCTTGAGGTGCTCCGTCTCCTGGGTGGCTTTCGACATCAAGAGGATGGCCACCGCGGCAGACACCGCGTACACGATGCCGATGATCGCCTCCTGCGGGATGCGGGTTTTTCGATGGGTGCGCGTGAAGGCGAAGATCGCCGCGCCGATGAAGGTGAAGCCCAGAGAGAAGAAATAGGCCTGATGCGAGGTATGGATGTCGTAGCCTGCGAGGTAGGCGACGGTGAGACCGAGGGCTGCTATCTGGGCAAGCGAGAGGTCGACGAAGATCACGCCCCGCTCGACGACATGGACACCGAGGTACGCGTGGATTCCGGTGAGGATCAGACTGGCAACAAAGGCGGGGAGGAGGATCTGAAGGGCGGTCATCGGGTGCCCTTTCCGCTCATGGCCTTGACGAAGGCGTCCACGTTGCGGTCGAACACGCCGAAGTAGTCCTTGATCTCGGGAATGCCACCCACCGATGGGTAGAACGTCACCACCGTGGAGCCGGTCTTCTCCGCGATGTAGTCGGGAGTCTTGCGGTCGAAGTACGGCTCTACGAGGATTAGGGGGACCTTCTCATTCGCGATCAGGTTGATGATCTCCAGGGTGTGCGTAGGCGACGGAGGGATCCCCGGCTTCGGCTCCACTGTCCCGCGGATCTCGAGCTTGAAGTGCTTGGCGAAGTTGGGCCACGACTCGTGGAACGTCACGATCCTGGCGCCCGCGAACGACGCCATCTTCGCGTCCCACTCGCGCTCCTTCGCCGTGAGCCTGGCCTCGAACGCGGCCAGGTTCGAGTCGAAGGCTGCCTTGCCGGACGGATCGAGCTCGGCCAGTCTGGCGGCGATCGTGCGGGCGATCACGCGCCCATTCTCCGGATCGGTCCAGTAGTGCGGATTGCCGTAGGGGTGGACGTCGCCCATCGCCCGCGTCACGACCTGGGTCGGCTTCTGGAGGATGTCGCAGCCGGTCGAGGCGTCGAGGTAGCCGGCGTTGCCCGGGTGGATCTTCTCGTTGCGGCTCTGGTCGATCAGAGGCGGGAGGTATCCGATCTCGAGCTCGAGTCCGGCGACGATCAGGAGATCGGCGCGCGAGAGCTTGAGGATGAACGAGGGCTTCGCGTCCACGAAGTGCGGATCCTGGTAGCCCTTCGCGAGCGCGAACGTCTCGACGCGGTCGCCGCCGATCGCGTCCGCGATCGACGCCAGGTCCTGCAGGGAGGTCACCACGCGCAGCTTGGCCTGCGCCGGAATGGCCAGCCCCACGAGTAGAACGGCAGCCGCCAGCGTTTTAGTCGTCTTCATGTCGTCTCCTCAGAACGGGTGGGCGCCATGGGCGCCGATCGCGAACTGCAGTTGAAGGAGGACCTCGTTGGCCGTGTACGCGGCAGCCGACACGCTGTTCGGCCCGCCGTACCGCCGCTGCCGCAGCTCGGCGCGAAGCTGCGAGAACTCGCTCGGCCAGAAGGTGAGCGTGGCCGCCTCACCCGTGTCCTTGACGGCAGCGTTGTCCGCGTGCTGCGCCGCCTCGCCGCGCACCCCGACCCACCACCGCTTCGCGAGCTGATACTCGCCCGAGAGGAACCAGCCGTCGGCGTTGACCGTACCGCCGGATTGGTCCCGTCGACTCCGGAAGAACTCGCCCCGCAGGATCGCCGAACGGTAGTTTCCTCTCACGAGAGGCTTCCAGCGCAGTGTGGCGTCAAGGGCTCCCAGGGCGGTCTTGGCGTCGGGGCTCGTGCCGTTCGGACCCAGACCATACGACAGGCCTAGGTCAAGGTTCGTGGAGTCGGAGAGGTCCGCGAACACCCGGTAGTGGCCGTTGTACGCCAAGTCGCTGCGCTTGCTGACGACGAGGAGCCCGTCGGAATCCCCGCGGAACACTTGGAGCGTCAGCTCGGAGAAGACATCCCCCGGCAACGGAAGCAGCTTCGCGACCGAGCCGCCGGTGCCGACCCAGCCCTCCTCGCCGCCGAGGAAATTCACCACGGGGAGCGGCTCGTCGGGCCACGGCAGGACGTGGAGGTGCATCGTGTTGACCTTCCCAAACGAGACGCGCATCCGACCCACCTTCACGAGCAGGTCCGCCGGCAACGAGGTGAAGGTCAGATAGCCCTCCTCGACGCTGACGTCGTGCTCTCCAAACGAGATGAAGAAGTCGGCACGTGCGTACGGATCTACGACCGCCTGGAGACCGACCTCCGACTCCCGCAGGCTCGCGCTCGGGAGGTTCTCAAGCGTGTTCTGACCACCCACGACCAGGAAGTTGCCGATCACTGAGACCGAGGGGTTGAAGTAGTTGGACGTCTGGCTCGCGCCGCCGGTCGATCCAGCAGGAGCGGGCGGCGCCGGTGTTGGGGCCGGCGTCGGGCTCGGCGTGGGCGCGGGTGTGGGCTGGGGCGGCGGAGCTTCCTGGGCTACGGCGCCCCCTCCCGCCAGTAGTGCGACTGCAAAGACGACAACGCTAAATCGCCACATTCTCAAGGTTCCTCCTCTGAAGGCATGCTGCGGAACATCGCCCTGCGTAGCAGGGTCACGCGGGAAAGAGTTGCCTAGAGGACGGCTGGCGGCGCCCGGCCGTCGTGGCAGGGAGCCACGGGCGAGGCGGCGCGGCGCGGCTGGCTGGTGTGAGCGCCGGAGAGGCTGGGCAGGATGTCCTGCGCGATGAACGCACCCGACGACGGGAAGACCGAGCCGTAGAGCGCGCAGATCAGGCAGGTGTGGGAGGCCAATGCCTTTGCCGGTGCAGCCGCCCCGGCCGCCGTGACCGGGCGCGCCCCGTCGCGTGAGCCCGGCTCGGCGTGCAGCCCGAGCGACCCGCCCAGGGACAGCACAGCCGCCAGGCACAGAGCCGTCCGGACAGAGTGGGCCGACCGCAGCCGACGAAGCATCGCCCCGGCAAACGAGCTCCGAGAGCGATCTATTCCACCTGGCCGGCCTGGGGGCCGACGCTGCCTGGCCATGGCCCGGGAGCATAGCCCCTGCAGCGGCGCGGGTCAATGGACGTCTGCAGGCGAACGCGGCCCACGCGGCCGCCCCCCAACCGCATGTGCTGGTCCCCGGCTGAACCCCGTGGATCGTGGTTGGTGAATCGAACAACGAACAGCTGCCCACGAGCCACCGCCGTGTCAGCGGGCGGAAGGAAGCTTTACCCCACACTGGAGGTGGAAGCTGAAATCGGGCGCCTCGGCGTTGCTCCCGTAGTTCTCCCCGACATCGAAGGCGACCCAGGCGTTGCCGGTCACAGGTGCCAGCGCGCCCACAGTCCAGTAGAACGAGGGCCGGCCGAGTTCGGAAGCGGTGAAGGTCGCGAGTGGGGAGCTGTCGAACCTGGCCGACCCGCGCAGGACGACGTGCCCCGCCAGCGGTGTGTGACCCTCGACGAGCGCACCCCAGGTGTTGTCGCGCTTGGCCCCGAGCCAGCTCCCGGCGGAGTCGAGCCAGGTGTAGCCGAGGCCGACTCGTAGCTGTTTGCTACCCTGCCCCCACGTGCCGAACCAGCGCACGCCCCGGTCCCATCCGCCACTCCCGCGTAACGTGTCCCTCTCACCGGTGGGCGCCTCCACAGCCACCGCCCAGCGGTGCTCCGCACCGAGCCAACGCCCCAAAGGGCCAGACACCGCAAGGCTGACGTCTCCGAGGCCCGATCCCTCCAGACCGGAGAGGCGGTCCACCGCCCCGCTGCGCCCGCGTACGTACACGGTGGACTGCCCGCGCGGGAACCAGTCCCTCGCCATGTCCCCGAGACCGAAAGCCTTGTGGGTGTCCTCGGCAATGGCGTCCCAGTGCGGGCTGCCGATCTCGACCCAGGGGACCCGAAGCGTGGCGGCGATCCCCCCACGGAAGCCCCGCGAGACCACGAGGTCGTTGCGCCAGCCCTCGAGGTCAATGTGGTAGAACTGGTCGCGTGGGAAGCCCCGCTCCAGAGCCTTGATCTCGGCGTCGGTGAGCGGCTTTCCCAGCAGCCCCCACACCCTGTGGACCGTCCCAGTGTGCCAGGTGCGCTGCCACACGTTGAAGTAGCTGAGCGTCGTGGAGAGCTGCCACTGCCCGGCTGGCGGCGCAGTCGCCTCGGTGCCCGAAACCGGCAGCGACGAGAAGCGAAGCGGGTCGGAAAAGGGGACGGATGCCCACGGATCCACCTGGCCGGGGCACACACCCGAGCCGAGGACGAGGGCAACGACGACCGCCGTCCCAGTCCGCCGAACGGCCTGCATGACCCGCTCTTCTACCAGAGCGGGCGCGGTTTTTCCACTCTCGGTGCTGCGGGTTGACGCGCTTGACCGGCGTCGACCGAGGGGTGTCGCTGCTTGGCGAAGACGATGACCGTCTTGCTCTCGCCCCACTCGAAGACCTCGCTCTCGGCAAAGCCGAGGCGCGCGAACAACGCCCCGAGCGCCGGCTCCGCGATGAGGTCCTTGCGGTAGAGCGCAACACGATCGGCGCCTGGAACCTGGCCCTCGAGCTCGCTCACGCGAGGCGGGGTGGAAAGGTCACGCACCTCGACGCTGTTTCCGAAGTAAAGCCTGTCGCCGTACGCCCACGCCTGGGAGAGGGCGACGACCCGGACGCCGGCCTCAGAGGCCAACGCCCGCGCCGTGGTGACGGCCGCCGTGGACTTCCCGGCGAGCACACGCACGCCGAGGACCTCGGAGGCCAGCGTGAGCACCAGAAGCGCTGTCACCAGCCACGGGCGCCACCGAGTCCGCATGACCGCGAAACCCGCGGCACCGAGGAGCGCCAGGAAGGGCATGGCCCCCTGGAGGTAGCGCAGCTCCTTGAACTGGATGAACGAAAGGACGACGAGCGGGACCGCGAGGAACGCCCATGCGAGCCGCATACGGCGCACGCGCGCCGTCAGCACCAGCGCGGGCAGCAGTGTCGGCGGGAGCCAGAAAAGGACGCGGGTGAAGTAGAAGAGCGGGGGGTGGATGGCACCCGGCGAGGTCGACGCATGCTCCACCACGGTGAACTCGAAAACGCTGACGAGGCTGGAGAAGGGCCTCCCCCACGTGAGCAGGTCGTAGAGCCCGACCGTCAGCGCCGCGCCGACGGCAAAGCCGCCGAGGACTCCGAGGGCGCGGCGGACCGAGCGACGCCGGTCGGTCTCGGCGAAGACAGCCACCAGCAGCAGCGGGAGCAGGTACATGCCCTCGCTGTGGCGGACCGCAAACGCGAGCGCCGCCAAGCTTCCTCCCGCTGCACCACGCATGAGGTCCCTACCCGTGCCGGAGAGCGCCAGCGCAGCCAGGAGCACGAACGTCGTGGAGACGGTGCGCGGGTACGGCGTACTCCCGAACGCGAGCGGGAGCCAGTGGAAGGCGTAGATCGCCATGCCGATGCGAGCCGCCGTCCTGTCACCCAGCCAGCGGAACACGAGCCGGTAGACGAGCACCACGTTGACCGACGCCAGCACGACGAATGGGACCGTGGCGCACAGCACGAGAGGAAAGGTCTCGCGGAAGCCGACCGTCCTTCCGAGGTACACGAACGGCGCAACGAGGGCGTCCGGAAGGAACAAGTTGCGCGCTCGCCAGGGCGTATACGCGAGGCCGACGGCTCGCCTGAAGGCCTCCTCGAGGACCTCGACGTCGTCCCCACCGAGGAAACCGAAGAAGCGCCACGCGAAAAGGAACCGCACAGCGGTGGTAACGGTGACGACCAGCCAAAGGACACGGTCGTGGGCGCCGGGGGAGGGATCGCTCGCCATCGTGTCGCGTCAGGACCCGGGTCCGACGGGCCCGGGTGGCTTGCCGTCCAGGGCGTCAAGCTCGCCGCTCTGGCGGCGACGCTCGACCTCCTCCTCGACCTCCCGCGCTCGTTCGGCGTCCACCCCGCCGTCATTTGCCATGTAGACGGTCCGGCTGGGCAACGCGAATGAGGTGCCGGCCCGCTCCACGATCTTCACGATGGCGAAGTTCAGCTCCTCCACCACGCCCGTGTACTCGAGGAAATCCCGCGTTTCGACCCAACACCATACCTCGACCATCAGTGACGACTCCCCAAAGGCGGCAAGCCGTACGCGTTGCTCGCCCTGGAACACCCTGGGGTGCGAGCGCAGCAGCCGTTTGACCTCGTCCACCACGTACGTGAGCTGCGCCGCGGTGGTCGCGTAGGTGAGCTTGAGGACCGGGTTGTACATGATTCGATCGCGCGCCGAGAAGTTTTCCACGCGGCCGGAGGCGATGAGGCCGTTGGGGATCGTGACGACCGTCCGGCCCAGCGTCCGCAAGCGGGTGGACCTGAAGCCGACCTCCTCAACGGTCCCACTGTCCTGCCCGATGGTGACGAAGTGACCGACCTCGAACGGACGGTCGCTCGCGATGGATGCGGTTCCAAAGAGATTCTCCAGTGTCTTCTGGGCCGCGAAGGCGATAGCGACGCCGCCGAGACCAAGGCCGACCAGTGCGGAGAGTACGTTGACACCGACCACGTCGAGGGTTGCCAGCAGGACCAGGACGACGACGACGACCTTGGCGAACCTGACCGTCATGGGCAGGAACCCCAGGCCGACCTGGCTCCCCTGCTTCGCGGTTTCACGCACTCGCGCGGCGGTGGCGTCCACGAGACGCACCAGGAACCACCCGATTCCGCCGAGCGCGAGGAGCTTGGACGTGTACCGCACGACCTTCCACGCCTCCGGCGTGAGGCCGAGCCAGCGCGCCACCAGCAGGAGGAACACCGCCGAGAGCAGGTACGCCGTCGGCCCGTCCAAAGCCCAGGCCACCGCCTCGTTCCACGGAACCGCGGTGCGTCGGGCCACCCTTTGCAGCAGGCGCGCGAGCCAGTGGCCCAGGTACTTGCTGACCAACCCCGAGGCGAGGAGCCCCGCCAAGATGGCCAGCCAGTGCCAGAGCTGCACGTCCACAACGGCAACCGTGAACAAGGTCAGCGGTGCGTTGTCGCCCAGCCATCCGTACCCGTGGGCGTCGTACAGGCGGTCGATCTGGGCCACCGTGTCCTGCGAGACCGTCCAGACGTGACCGAGCTCGGCGTCTGCCCGGTGAGCGAGCAGGAGCTCCACCGGCTGGTGCCTGACTTGGACGACCCCGAACAGCTGCTGGTTCTCGGGAACGCCGGTTTCCGGGGTGCCAAGAGGCTCGTTTGAGAGCTTGTCGGGGCTGACCCACCCCATGCGCTGCAGCACCAGCATGAGCCTGCGCGCCAGGCGCGCCCCTTCCACGCGCTGCCGCTCTTGCGGAATCGCCCCGAGGTCCAGGTAGTAGGCGGCGAGGTCGAAACGCCCCTCCTGGCAGGCGGCCAGGAACCCGGCCACCGCCTCGCGCGGCGTGCCGCGCTGGACCTCGGGCGGTATCGGCCCGAGCCCGACGTCGAGCGGCTCGGCGCCCCGCGCCTCCTCGCCCTTGACGAGCACGCGGTACCAGTAGGGTACGCTGCCCACGGTCTCGCGCGAGAAGAGCCAGGCCAGCTCGTACGGAGAGAGGCCCACCGTGTGCCGAAGCCGGACCTCGCCGGAAATTCCGCTCCTCTCGAAGCGCAGCGCCATCACGACATTGGTGGGTTGACCCGCAATGGCGGGCCCCGCCTCGTCCTCCGTCGTGACAGCATCCAGGCGCCCCTTGAGGAGGTGCATGACGCGGTACAGCTGCTCCGCCACGCGTGTGCCCACCGTTTTCTGAAGGGCCGGTGGCGTCTCGCTGAGATCGAGCAGATACGCGGCCTCCTCGAACTTCCCGGCGGCCCCGAGGATCAGGAAAGAGCGCCACGCCGCGGCCGGCGTGCCTCGGAGCACGTCGGCCGGCGGTGCGCCAAGACCCACATTGATCGCCTGGTACCGGGCGGTGTCCTGCCGCGGGGCAGCGATGGCGTGCGTCGCCCAGGCGAGCACGACCAGGGCCAGCAGCGCGGTCACCCGCGAACGGTCGTGTCGCCCGCTCCGAGTGGGCCCGAGTTTGGTGCCTGCCATCGTCCGGCTCTCCGCGGCCAGGATAGCAAGACTCGGCCGGCCGGCGGTCCGAAGCATGCCGCGAAGGGGAATCCGGCCCCGGTCAGTCGCGGCCGAGCGCCTTGATCAGGCCCGCCCTCGCCTGGGCGAGGCTGTACTCCGCCTGGACCCTCTGGTAGCCCGCGCTCGTCAGGGCGACCTGGGAATCGCTCAGCTCGATGATGCTCCCGATGCCGGTCTCGTACCGCCCCTCGGCAAGGCGGAGCTGCTCGCGGGCGTTGGCGAGCGCCTCGCCGCTTGCCACGAGGGCCTCCTTGGCCGCCCGCACCGCGAGCCGGGCCTGCTCGACCTCGAGCCGCACCTGCTGCCGCTCCAGGTCCACCTGCGAGCGGATGGATGCGAGGGTCGCCTCCGCCTCGCGGACCTGGGCCCTTGTCTGCCCGCCCTGGAAGATCGGCACCGAAAGGCTGATTGCGGCGTTCCAGTTCCAGGTGAGGTTGCTGGCCTGCTCGCCGGCGTCCGTAAAACCAGTCGAGGCGAACAGGCTCGGGCCGTAGGCACCCTCGATCGCCCGCAGCGTCAGCTCCTGGGCGTGCACCTGGTTGGCCATCGCTGCGAACTCGGGCCGCGCCTTCAACGCCTCACCGACGAGCACCTCCGTCGTGCCGTCCTCGCCGTCCACCGGCGGCTGCGGCTCATCGGTGACGTCGTAGTCGGTCGGGCCCTCGACGCCCATGGACTGGTTGAGCTGAGCCTTCGCCGTCTCGTAGGCGTTCTGGGCGTTGATGAGCTGGACCTTGGCGTTGGCAACGCCGGTCCTCGCCTGGGCCAGAGCGATTTCCGCCTGCGTGCCTGCCTCGACGAAGCCCTCGACCTGGTTGAGGTGTTTCTCCTGGTTGGAGAGCGTCTCGACCGCCACGGTGACGGCGGACCTGGCCGCGCGTGCCTGAAAGTAGGAGCTGCGGACGCTGAAAAGCACCTGGTCGAGGGTGGTGCGCTCGCTGGCGCGCTGCGACTCCGCGCTCGCCTGCGATGACCGCCACCTCGAGCGTGATTGCCCGAAGTCGTAGATGAGCTGGCTCGCGGAAAGCCCAAGGTTGAAGTAGTTGAAGGTGTTCCAGCTCGCAGCGGAGCTTCCGCCCGAGATCTGGCTGGGCAGCGAGCCGGGACGGCTGGTGAAGTTGGCGGTTGCGCGCTGGTAGCTTGCGCTGCCGCTCACCTGCGGGAGCAGCGGCGACAGCGCTTCGTCGGCGCGGGCCGCTGCGGCCTGCGTCCCGGCCGCAGCCTGATGAATCAGAGGTTGCTGCGCGCGGGCGGTGGCCAGGGCTTCGTCGAGGGTCAGGATCCGCGCCGGCGCCGATGGAGCCGCCGCGGCAAGCACGAGCAGAGCAAGGTTGGCGATCATCATTCGAACCTCAAAGCGTCGATCGGGTCAAGCCGTGAGGCCTTCTGTGCCGGGTAGAGTCCAAAAACCACGCCGACCAGCGCGCTGAACACGACCGATATGACGATGATGTCAGGTCGCATCAGCATCGGCCAGTGGAAGCGGGTCGCCAGCAGCCGACCCAGCAACACGCCGAGGACGATGCCGAGGAAGCCTCCTGCCGTCGCCAGCGTCAGCGCCTCGACGAGAAACTGCGCCAGGATGTTGCGCGGCTTGGCGCCGACCGCCATGCGGACGCCGATCTCGCGGGTGCGCTCGGTCACGCTCACCAGCATGATGTTCATGATGCCGATGCCGCCGACCAGCAACGCCACGGCGGCGACGGCCGCCAGCAGCGTGGTGATCGTCTTCAGGCTGTCCTCCTGGGCGTTCGCCAGTTCGGTCAGGTTGCGGATGGAGAAGTCGTCGTCCTGTCCCGGACCGATGTGGTGGCGGTCACGCAACAGGTTGGTGATCTGCACCTGCGCCCGCGCCGTCGCCGGCTCGGAGGTGGCGCTCACGTAGATCTGGCCGGAGATGAACTGCTGAAGGCCGCCCTGGATCTTGGTCTGGAACGTCTTGAGGGGGATGAACGCCACGTCATCGTAGTCCTGGCCCCAGGAGCTCTGTCCCTTGCTGGTGAGCACGCCCTTGACCTCGAAGGGGACGTTCTTGATCCGGATGACCTGGCCGACGGGGTTCGCGTTGGCGCCGAACAGCTTGTCCACCACCGTCTGCCCGAGGAACACGACCTTGGTGCCGCCCTCGACGTCCGAGTCGCCCATCGGCGAGCCCAAGTTGGTCGGCCAGTTGCGGATCGAGAAATACTCCGTGGTCGTGCCGTACACCCTCGTGCTCCAGTTCTGGTCCTCGGATTGGAGCTGAGCACCGCTGCCCAGCTGCGCGGCGGCGTACTTGACGGTCGGCACCTCGGTGCTGATCGCCCGCAGGTCGTCCCAGGTCAGCGTCGGCATGCTGCCGTAGCCGCCGCGCATCCCGCCCGAGCTGGTCGAGCCTGGCAGGACGATCAACAGGTTGGAGCCCATCGCGGCGAACTGTGCTTCGACCTGCGCCTTGGCCCCTTCGCCGATGGCCACCATGGCGATCACCGCCCCGACACCGATGATGATGCCCAAGGTCGTGAGGAAGGAGCGCATCTTGTTGCGGAACAGCGCGCGGACCGCCACGCGCAGCGTCTGCAAAGGGTTCATACCTCACCTCCCGCGGCCGCCGCGGCGGCGGCCGGCTCGGCACGCTGCGGCTCTTGCCGGATGTCCTTCTGGACCTTGCCGTCCCTCATCACCACCACCCGGGCCGCGTACCTCGAGATGTCCGGCTCGTGGGTGACGAGCACCACGGTGATCCCGGAGTCGCACAACTGCTGAAAGATCGCCATCACCTCGACGCTGGTGACGGAGTCGAGGTTCCCCGTTGGCTCGTCCGCAAGGATCACCTTCGGGTTGGCAACCAGCGCCCGCGCGATGGCGACGCGCTGCTGTTGGCCGCCGGACATCTGGTTCGGGTGGTGGTGCATGCGGTCGCCGAGGCCGACCCGGGTGAGGGCCGCGCCCGCGTGCTCGTGCCGCTCGCGGGTGTGCAGCCCGGCGTAGAGCAGCGGCAGCTCGACGTTCTCGATCGCCGACGTGCGGGCCAGCAGGTTGAAGTTCTGGAAGACAAACCCGAGCGTGCGGTTGCGCTTCTCCGCGAGGGCGTTGCGGTCGAGGGTCGAGACCTCTTCGCCCGCGAGCAGGTACCGTCCGGTCGTGGGGCGGTCAAGACACCCGATGATGTTCATCAGGGTGGACTTCCCCGACCCCGACGCGCCCATGATCGCGATAGACTCGCCCTCCTCGACCGCGAGCGAGACGCCACGAAGGGCGTGAACGTCCACGTCGCCCATGTGGTAGACCTTGGTGACGTTGTCAAGCATTAGCAGGGGCGAGGCGCTGCTCATCGCGGCCTCAGAACCTCGGCCTTGGGAAGCCGGCCTGCTGTCCCGCCGAGCTGCCGCCGCTCATGTCGGTGATCACGAGGTCGCCCTGGGAAAGCTCGCCTTCGGCCACCTCGGTGAGCGATCCGTCGGAAACGCCGCTCTTGATTACCACGGGCTGGGGTTTGCCGTTCCGCAGGACCCAGACGGTCCTCCGGTTGGGGTCGATCCCGCCACTCACAGGGCCCCGCCTCATCGCACCGCCGCCCTGTGCGGCTTCCGCGTTGGCCCCGCTCCCACGCTGGCTGGGACCCGCGCCGGGGTTGAGCCGCGCGAGCAGCTCGGCCGGCGGACGGAAGCGCATCGCAGCGTTCGGTATGCGCAGCGCGTCGTCCCGCTCGGCCCACACGAAGGTGCAGTTGGCGGTCATCCCGGGCTTGAGCTTGAGATTAGGGTTGGCCACGTCGATCACCGCGTCGTACGTCACGACGTTCTGAACAGTCTGCGGGTTGTTGCGAACCTGGCGCACGGTGCCGGTGAACCTCTCGTTCGGGTAGGCGTCCACCGTGAACGTCGCCTTCATCCCGGTCTGTAGCTTTCCGATGTCGGCCTCCGCCACGCTGGTGTCCACCTGCATCTTGCGCAGATCCTCGGCGATGAGGAAGAGCGTCGGCGCCTGCAACGAGGCCGCAACGGTCTGGCCAACGTCGACGTTGCGAGCGATGACGGTGCCATCGGTGGGCGAGATGATGTCCGTGTAGGCCAGGTTGACCTCCGACGAATTCAGCTGAGCCCTCGCCTGCTCGACGGTTCCGGCTGCAGCGTCCACCGCGGCCTTGTCTGCGTCGAAGGTGGACTGTGACGTATCGAGATCCGCCTGTGCAATCAGCTTGCGCTCGGCCAGGATGACGTTGCGTTTGTACTGGCGCTCGGCATCAACGGCCTGTGCCTTGACCTTGGCGAGGTTCCCCTGGGCCGCAACCAGGTTCGCGCGCGCCTGCTGAACCGTCGCCTGGAAAAGCTGCGGATCGATCTTGGCGACCAGCTGCCCTTTCTTCACCTGCGAGTTCCAGTCGGCGTAGAGCGCGGCAATCCGGCCTGAGACCTGGCTGCCGACTTGCACCGTGACGATCGCGGAGAGGGTGCCGCTGGCGGTCACCTTGGCCACGATCCGACCACGGTCGATCTGCGTCGTCTCGTACCGCACCTGGGCGTTCGCCCGCGCCAGGCGCATGCGCCACCAGCCGAATACTCCCCCCAGCACAACCACCACAGCGACGACGATCCAGAACGTTTTGCTCTTGAGCATGGCTCTCCTTACGCGGCCGTCGGACGACCGGCCGGGACGCCTCCCACATTACGAAACCAACCCCGCCGGGCAACCAGCAAACCGCCGGCACTCACGATGATTCCCATGCGGCCGGTCTCGGGCCGCCCGTTCTCTCTGCGTGGAATAGATCCAAACTCGCGATCACCTTCTTCAGCCCTGCCACGACTGCTAGACGCTGGGTCTCGCTCAGCCCGTCTTCGACCGCAGCGGCAATCGTGGCCGCGATCGGGAGGAGCTTGTCGGCCATCATCCTGCCCGAGGGCGTCAGCGCCAGGCGTGAGCGCCTGCGGTCCTCGCGGTCCGGACTGCTGCGCACGAGACGTCGCCGGACCAGGGTGTCCACCACCCGGCACGCGGTCGGTTCGTCCATCCGCCGCCGCTCCGCCAGCTCACGGAGGGACATCTCCCCGCCGCGTGCGATCGCCACCATCGTCCAGAACTGCTGCGGGGAGAGCCCGTGTTCCCTCACGAGCACGGTCGTGACCTGCCTGATCCGCCGCCTCACGACCGCCACCAGCAGTCCGATGGGCTCTTGCGTTGACAATAATTGCCCCCCTAATCATTGTTATACGAACTTATTGACCATGTCAACTGCTTCCGGTACCCCATCTGCCCGGAGACGAACGGGAGGGCAAAAGGGTTACACGCCGCGTCCGGGTTCGAAGAGGGCGAGGTGCAGCCGGGGCGAGTAGCGGAAGGAGTGCTGCAGGCACGCACGGGCCACCGCCGGCGCGCGTGCGGCGACCTGCCCGGCGTTGCGACCTTCGGGCATGAGCATCACCCGTTCCCTCGCGACGCCCACCTGCTCCACCATCGCCAGGATCTCCGGGAGGTCGCCCTCCCCCTGCACCACGAACTTGAGCTGGTGCTCCGGGTGGCGCTTCAGCAGGCGCTGCAGGGGTTCGAGGTCGGCCCGGAGGGTGCGGTGGCGGTCCCGGAAGCGACCCTCCGGGTCGGAGTTGGCGGTCTTGGGTGAGACCGAGAGCAGGTGACAGTCGAACTCCGGGGCGAGCGTGCCCGCAGTCTCCACCGTGATGTGATGGCCGTTCGCCACAAGTGCCCGAGTCAGCACGCCGAGCTCCCGCTGCAGCAGCGGCTCCCCGCCGGTGATCACCACGTGTCGGCGACCGGCGGCCGTGGCCCGCCCGAGCAGCTCGTGCAGCGACAGCCGCTCCCCTTCGGGCTGCCAGGAGGTGTACGGGGTGTCGCACCAGGCGCAGCGCATGTTGCACCCCGAGGTGCGGATGAAGAACGAGGGGACGCCGGCGAGCATGCCTTCGCCCTGAATCGAGGTAAATGTCTCTGCGATGACCATGGCTACGAGCTCACCTCGACGTCCCCGCCCCCCGGAACGAGCAGGCGGCGACTCCAGAGCGCCGTTACCACGGCGCAGCCCAGCAGGATCGAGCCGCCGCCCTGGTGTGCGGTGGTCAGGAGCACCTCCCATGCGGGACGGGAAACGTCCGGGACGCGTGCCTGAACGGTGACGAACGCAACAAAACCGAGCATGACCTGGGCGACGGCGACAATCATGAGCACCCTGCCGGCCCGCTGGAGCAGCGGCTGGCCCTGGTGCAGGCCCCACAGCCGGCTGCCGACCAGCACCGCCATCGCCAGGACCACGACCGCGAACGTGATGTGCACAAGCAGGCCCCTCGCCAGGTGCCGCTGGATCGCCCCAAGCACGAGCTGCACCAGCACCACGCCCACGAGGAGAGCTCCGAGGGTTCTCTCGGTGCGGGCGTGCAGGGTCGCGGTCGGCGGCCGGGGGCCGGTCCAGGACCGGGACACGAACACCGCGAGCGCCACCATGAGGGCGAGGAACGCCGGCCCCAGCACCCCGTGCACGATGGCCAGGGTGATCGATGGCGCCATGGCGTCCGGAGAGGTCGAGAGCGTCAACGTGCCGGTTACCCGCAGGCCGCCGAGCACGCCCTGCACGATCACCACCAGCACCGCCAGCAGCGCCAGCCTCTTCACCCACGCCCGCCGTTCCACGCGCACCAGGTGCACGGCCAGCACGACCGTCGTGAGGCCGACCAGCGTTCCGAACAGTCGGTGGGCGTGCTCGTAGTAGATGCCTCCGGTCATGCGCGAGAGCGGGTAGAGAAACATGTTGTAGCCGAAGGAGTTCGGCCAGTCCACGACGGCCAGCCCCGCCGCGTTGCCGGTGACCACGCCGCCCACCAGCACCTGCAGCATCGTGGCAGCCACGGCCACTGCCGCGAAGGTGGCCGTCCAGTTCTCCACGACCCCCGCCCGCCGGCCCGCCGCGCCCGCGGCCGCCCCGGCGCTCCCGAGCACCGCGCCAAGGAGGAGCGAGCCCGGGATCCACCAGATGGCGGAGGGCACGAGCCGATTGGCGTGAGCGCCGCCGAGGATGCCGCCCAGGATCAGCAGGTTGATCACCGAAGAGAGCAGGCCGGCAGCGAGGCCTGCCCGCCAGCCGCGCCCGGTCAGCCGCCCGGCCAGGAAGCCGCCGCCCAGCAGGCAGGCCAGCAGGCCAAGGGCGAGCAGCGAGCTCGGCACCGAACCGGGCGGCATCCGGCACAGATAGCCGAGGAACCACATCGCCACGCTGGTCCCGAAGCCGAGCGCCAGGGTGTCCGCTCCTCCGGAGGCCGCTTTCACGTTGGCTGCCATCACGCCTCCCCTGATCGCCCTTCGTGCCGGCACGTAGTATGGAGCAGAGGGCGACCCCTTTCCAAGCTCGTCGCACCGCTCCCCGCCACGGCGGCCCCGTGGGGACAGCGCGCGGAGAGAACGGGAATCCCCGCTGTTGCCTGCTGTTCTGCCAACTGGTTGGGTCTTCTCAGGTGTGGCAGAATGGCCCACCAACGAGGTTGCGAGGGTCGAACGGGGATGAGAGTCGGGCGGGAGAAAGAGCTTCACGGGAGAGGCGCTGCGCGCACCGTGCGCCTGCTGCGCGCCTACGCGGAGCTCACCAAGGTCCGCCTCGTCCTGCTGGTGGTCACCACCACCGCCGTGGGTTTCCTCATGGCCAGCCGCGGACGGCCTGGCGCGCTGGCGCTGTGCTCGACGCTGCTAGGTACGGCCCTTGCCGCCGCCGGCGCCATGGCGCTCAACCAGCTCCTGGAGATGGCCCGCGACGCGCGCATGGAGCGCACGAGGCATCGCCCCCTGCCGGCCGGCACCATCAGCCCGCGCCACGCAGAGGTGTTCGGCGTCCTCACAGCGGCCGCCGGCCTGATCGTGCTGGCGTTTGGCGCCAATCCGCTGACGGCGCTCCTGGGCCTGACCGTGGTGCTCACGTACACGCTGGTCTACACGCCGCTCAAGCCCCGCACGCCGCTCTGCACGCTGGCTGGCGCGGTGTGCGGGGCGATCCCGCCCATGATGGGCTGGACGGCGACGGGGGCGGGGGTCGGGTTCGGCGCGTGGCTCCTGGGCGGCGTGCTGTTCCTGTGGCAGATTCCGCACTTCCTGGCGCTCGCATGGCTGTACCGCGAGGATTACGAGCGCGGCGGATTCCGCATGCTGCCGGTGGTGGACGCCTCGGGCCGCGTCACCGGCCAGATGGTGGTGCTCTACTCCCTGGCCCTCGTGCCCGTCGGCCTGCTCGCCGCCCTGGGCGGAATCACCGGGTGGCTCTTCGCGGGCGGCTCGGTCCTGCTGGGGTCCGGCCTGGTTATGCTGTCGGTGCGGCTGGCTGCCCTCCGAACCGAGCTGGTCGCGCGCCGCCTGTTCCTCGCTACGCTAGCCTACCTGCCCCTACTGCTGGGCCTGATGGTGGCCGACAGGCTGCCCGCCGCTTCCGATCTCGGGCTGGCGCTGCTTGTGGCCGGCCGATGAGCGCCTCCGTCCCGCGGAAGGCGGGATTCCTGGCGACCGGCGGCTGGGTGGTGGTCGCCGCGCTCGTCGTCTGCACGCTCGCCTTCGCGTACTACGCCTTCGACATCCTGCGCCACCGGGGCAGCCGCGCCGTGGGAGACGGCCGGCACGTGGAGAGCTACGGCTTCGCCATCGAGCCGTGCCTGGTCCGACGGGACCTCATTGTGGCCTCTGGCATGCCCAAGGACGGTCTCCCGGCCCTCGTCGAGCCGGTGGTGTGGACCGTCGCGCAAGCCGAAGCCGCAATTCGGCCCCGCAAGTTCCTTGTCCCCGGAGACCGCGTGATCGGCGTCAGGCTGGGTGGCCAGGCGCGCGCCTACCCGCTGCGTGTGCTGGTCTGGCATGAGGTGGTCAACGACGCGCTCGCCGGTCGGCCGATCCTGGTGACCTACAACCCGCTGTGCGACAGCGCGGTGGTGTTCGCTCGCGCGGTCGCCGGCCGGGTGAGCACCTTCGCCTTCAGCGGCCTGCTCTACGACTCCAATCTGCTCATGTACGAGCGGCAACCTGCGCGCACCGGCGAGAGCCTGTGGAGCCAGCTCCTCTTCCGCGCGGTCACCGGACCCTCCGCGGCGGCGGGCGAGGCCCTGGAGGTGTTGCCCATCAGCGTGGCGAGCTGGGGCGACTGGCGGCGCGAGAACCCCGCCACGACCGTGCTCGCACCCGACCCGCGCCTGCTCGAGCAGTACAGCCGCGACCCCTACACCAGCTACTTCGGCTCGGACCAGCTGCGCTTCCCCGTACAGCCGCTCCCCCCGCCCACGCTTTACCCGCTGAAGACCCCGGTCGTGGCGCTCGCCGGGCCAGCAGGTTGGACGGCGTTCCCCTTTCCCGTGGTTGCATCGCTCGCGCAGACCGGCCCACCCGCCGACGCGCCCTGGGCCGCGCTCGCCTCCGCGCTCACGTACCGCGCGCAAGGTCCCACCGTGGCCGTGTCCGCCGACCGCCTGCCTCCCGGCACAGGCGTGGTCTACTCCTCGACCTTTGCCTGGTTCGCCACCCATGGGACGGACACCTCCTGGGTCGGTCCGGGGAGCAGGGGTCGCTAGCTAGACGCTTGACCTCGCGGCAGGCCGGGGCTAGTAGCCGCTGGCCTGCTCGCCGCTCCAGGGGCCGCGACGGAGCTGCCTGAAGCCGTGGCGCAGGGAGAATTCGAAGAGCTGCGTGGTCTCGGCGGGGTGCACGGACCCGGTCCGCGTCACGGAGACGACGAGGGAGTCCATGTTGATCCACCCGAGGGCCTCGACCAGCAGATCCTGGTTCTCCAACCTCTCCGAGGTCCCGTGAAGATGTGCGCGCAGCTCCTTCTCGAGATCTGTCGAGAGGTGCAGATTCGTGATCGCGAAGATCAGGCACGTCGAACGCCCCTCGGCATAGTAGTCGTTGACGAGGAGGTGCTTGCTGTCCGGCGACCACTGGGCTGCGACGTTCCGTGCGTAGGTCAGGATCCTGGTCGTCACATCGATCGGCGGGTTCGCGGAGATCAGCGTAACGAAGAGCGCGTGGCTCCCCCCTGCCTCACGCGCCTCCTCCGCCGTCTTGCTGACGAGGTTGACCAGCACCGATCGGCCGTCGAGCGACGGGAGCTGGCCCAGCATCCCCGGAAAGGAGACCAGGTTGCCCCTGCTCGGCTCGTGCGGGGTGCCGAACGCCCAGTTTGCTCCCGCCGCGACCGCCACGAGCAGCACGATGACCCCTGCGGATACCCTCAAAGACATCGCCTCTCCTCCTTCGCTGGTCTCAACGACCAGTCTGGCGCCGGGACGGCTCGCTGTCCAGAGGGGGACGTGCATGCACGCCGGCCCCCGGTCACCCCCCCGAGGGCACGCGGCACCGTGTTCGTCGGAGATCCTTCGAAGTTACACTATGAGGGGCCGGGTATGCCTATCGAGCTGGTTCCCTTGCATGGCGGGACCGGGGTCCTCTTCGCCTGCCGCGGTGTCGTCACGGCGAGAGACTTCCTGAACGCAAACCAGCGGCTTCTGACCACTGCAGAGCAGACCGGCCGGTACAGGTACGGCCTTGTTGACCTCCTCGAGGCCGACTCCCTCGACCTGTCCACCGATGAGATCCGTCTCATTGCCGAGCAGGACACCCTGATGGCGGCCATCGTGCCGACAGGCACGATCGTCGCCGTGGTTGCCGGGAAGGACCTGGCGTTCGGGCTTGCCCGCATGTGGGAGGCGTTCGTGGGCGACACCGAGTGGGAGACGAAGGCCTTCAGGTCGAGGGCGCGTGCAGAGTCCTGGATCCGGGAACGGGTGAAGGAGAAGTTCGGCCTCGATCTGAAGGACGACCCGCTCACCGCCTCCTGAACACACCAGCGGAACGCGACCGCCCGGAGGCGGCCCTCGCCGCATTTCGCGCTCCGGAGCAGCGTCCTCTCAAGCTGTCAGTAGAACGATGAACAGCACAAGCCAGACCACGGCGAGGAAGTGCCAGTAGATGGCGCAGTACTCGACGCCGGGGTGGAAGGCAGCCGAGTAGCGGCCGCGCCAGGCGCGGGCGGTCACCACCCCGAGCGGGATCAGGCCTCCCACGACGTGCGCCGCGTGCAGGCCGGTGAGCAGGTAGAAGGTGAAGCCGTAGAGGTTGGTCTTCGCCGTGAGATGGGCGGCCACCAGCGCGAACCAGTTGAGGGTCTGGGAGACCAGGAAGGCAACGCCGAGCAAGGTGGTGATCAGCATCCAGGCCTGCAGGGCCTGCCGGCGGCCGCCCCGTGCAGCCCGCACCGCCGCCTGCATCGCGACGCTGCTGATCGCGATGATGAGCGTGCTGATCCATAGGGTGTGGGGCAGGCTCGGCATCCCCGGCGGCGGCCAGGTCGTCGCCCTGAAACGGATCAGCAGGTAGCCGACGATGCTGGCGGCGAACAGCATCGAGAGCGCGAGCACCAGCAGCCTCATGCCCAGCCGGCCCGTGTCGAGCGGGGCCGCTGCGGCGCGGTCGTCCGGCGGGATGGGGCCGGGGGTCATTTGGTGAGCGCCGGGGCGTAGCCTGGGATGAGGTCCGGTGCGTACGCGTGCGTGTCGAGCAGCGCGATGTACACGAACAGCCCGACGAAGAGGAGCGCCGAAACGAAGACGATGGCGTTCATCGGACGGTCGTAGCGCATGTGCATGAAGTAGAGCAGCACAAGCGAGGCCTTGACGGTGGCGATGGCCATCGCGACCCCCAGGTTGAAGTTCCCGAGGTCGAACCCCGCGACCGCGACCGTGATCACGGTGAGCACAAGGAGCACCAACCACACCGTCGCAAGCATCCGGAACGGCACCACATGCCCCACGCCGGGGTGCTCGGCCCCGCGTGTGGTTGTTTCGGTCGTCTCAGCCATCATTCACCTCTCAGTGGATCAGGTACAGCAACGGGAACAGATAGATCCAGATCAGGTCCACCAGGTGCCAGTACAGCCCTGACAGATCCACGGGGGTGAAGTACGAGGGACCGAATTCCCCCCGGCGCGCCCTCAGGAGCATCAGGCTCAACACGGTCATGCCGGCTATGACGTGGATGCCGTGCAGTCCGGTCATCAGGAAGTAGACGGCGAAGAATACCTGCAGGTCCTTCGGCGGCCCGGCCTCCCCCTCAGCAAGAGCCGGTCGCCCCACCACGGCAAGGCCGCGCGGGCCGAGCGCCGCGGGCGGGATCGACGAGCGTTCGTCGGGGTTGGCCGTCGGCGCCAGCGTTGGCGCTGCGACCGGCAGGGCCGGGACCGCTCCGGCGGGCTCCTCGAGCTTGGCGTGGAAGCGCTTGCCCCAGAGCAGCCCCTCCTTCCACTTGTGCTGGTACTCCACGTACTTGATGCCCAGGAAGCAGGCGGCAAGCGCAATGGTCGCCGCGAGCAGCCGCACCAGCGCCCTCTGACGGCCAAGCTGCGCGCAGCGTACGGCCCACGCCATCGTGAAGCTCGAGAAGATGAGCACCGCCGTGTTGATCGCGCCCAGGGTCCTGTCGAGGAACCTGTGAGCGTACATGAAGACCTCGGGGTGGTTGGAGCGGTAGACCGCGTAGGCGCAGAAGAGCCCCCCGAACAGGAGGATCTCCGTGGCCAGGAAGATCCACATCCCGAGCTTGCCTGACTCGAACTGCTGCTCGGCAGTGTCGAAGTGGTGTGCCAGGTGTTCCGCGTGAACCTCGGCCAAGCTCTCCTCCTTGCCGCTGCCCGGCGCCTACGAGGCGGTCGCGCCTTTTACCCTCGGTTTGTAGACGAAACCGCCGATCCCTCGGTCGTAGCTCCAATCCTCGACGTCGTACGGATCACCGACCGCAGGGGTGGAGGCGAAGTTGTCGTGAGGCGGCGGCGAGGACGTCTGCCACTCCAGCGTCGCACCACCCCACGGGTTGGCCGGGGCTGGACGGCCGCGGAACAGCGAGTGGAGCAAGTTGATCGCGATGATGACGAAGCCGACCGCGAGGATGTACGAGCCAATCGTCGAAAGCTGGTGGTACGGCTGGAACGCGGGCACGTAGTGGTACGAGCGGCGCGGCGCCCCCTGGCTGCCCATCACGAACTGGGTGAAGAAGGTCGTGTTGAAGCCGACGAAGACCAGCAGGGCCCCGACCCTGCCCCACAGCTCGCTGTACATGCGCCCGAACATCTTCGGCCACCAGTAGTGCAGGCCGCCGAGAAAGGCGATCACCGTGCCGCCGAACATCACGTAGTGGAAGTGCGCCACCACGAAGTAGGTGTCATGCAGGTGGATGTCCACCGCGAGCGCACCCAGGAACAGGCCGGTCAGGCCGCCGATACCGAACAGAAACAGAAACGACAGTACGTACAGCATCGGGGTCGCAAGCCAGATCGAGCCCTTGTACATCGTCGCGATCCAGTTGAAGACCTTCACCGCGGACGGGATCGCGACCAAGAATGTGAGGGCGCTGAAGATCATGCTCGCGAGGTTGGACTGCCCCGCCACGAACATGTGGTGGCCCCACACCAGGAAGGAGATGACCGCGATCGCGATCGACGAAAGGGCGATGAACTTGTAGCCGAAGATGTGCTTGCGCGAGAACACCGAGACCAGCTCGCTGATCACCCCCATGGCGGGGAGGATCATGATGTACACGGCGGGGTGCGAGTAGAACCAGAAGAAGTGCTGGAAGAGCACCGGGTCTCCGCCGAGCGCGGGGTCGAAGATGCCCACACCGAGCGCGCGCTCGGCGATCAGAAGCAGCAGGGTGATCCCGAGCACCGGGGTGGCCATGATCTGGATGATGGCGGTACCGTAAATGCCCCACAGGAACAGCGGCATCCGGAACCAGCTCATCCCCGGTGGCCGCAGCTTGTGGATGGTGACGACGAAGTTCAAGCCGGTGAAGATGGACGAGAACCCGAGGACGAACACCCCGGCCACCATTGCGATGACGTTGGTGTTGGTCGTGGTGCTGTACGGCGTGTAAAAGGTCCACCCGGTGTCCACGGCGCCCGTCGTGATGGAGGCGAGCGCCAGCAGCGCCCCAATGACCCACATGTAGTAGCTCGCGAGGTTGAGCCGTGGAAAGGCCACGTCCTTCGCCCCGAGCATGAGCGGCAACACGAAGTTCCCGAGCGCCGCTGGGATGCCTGGGATGATGAAGAGGAAGATCATGATCGCGCCGTGGAGGGTGAACATCTGGTTGTAGGTGTCCGGGGTCATGAGCGCGCTGTTGCCGGGGGCCATCAGCTTAGTCCTGATCAGGAGGGCGAAGATCCCTCCGAGCAGGAACGAGGCCAGAATCGAAACCAGGTACATGACCCCGATGCGCTTGTGGTCCAGCGTCAGCAGCCACGAGCGGAGCCCGTGACCATGGGTCAGGTAGTTGTCCCTTCCCAGCGCGTTTTCGGAGACCCTGGCCTCACCGACGCCGCCCTCCGTGTGAAAGCTCGCCATGCTCTTTTTCCTGCCTTCCTTCATCTTCGGGAAGGAACCGACCCTTCCCCTACTTCAACGTCTTGAGATACTCGATGATCGCGGTGATCTCCTGGTCCTTGAGCCGCCCCTTGAAGGTCGGCATCACCGGCTGGAAACCGGCCACGATCGTGGCCTGCGGCTCGAGGATCGACTCGCGGACGTAGTTCTCGTCCGCGACGACCGTCTTGCCCCCATCGAGGGGAATCTGGTGGCCGAACAGCATCTTGAACGTGGGCCCGGTGCCTGCCTTGCCATCCACCGAGTGGCACTGGGCGCAACCCCGCGTGCGATAGAGCCTCTCCCCGGCCTGGGCGGGCGACATCTTCGCGAGGAAGTTGCTCGCGTCCTCGAGCCAGCGCTCGAAGCCGCCGGGCTCGTGCACGACCGCCTTGGCCCACATGTCGGAGTGGCCGGTTCCGCAGTACTGGGTGCAGTAGATCTGGTACTCACCCGGCTTGGTCGCCTGGAACCACAGCTTCACGTAGCGCCCCGGCACCACGTCGCGCTTCAGGCGGAATGCGGGGATGTAGAAGCCGTGGATCACGTCCTCGGAGGTCATCACCAGTCGAATCGGCGTGGCGATCGGAACGTGCAGGTTCTCGTCCACGTGGCCGTTCGGGTAGGTGAAGAGCCACTTCCACTTCTGACCGGTGACAAGCACCTCGTAGGAGTTGGCCGGCGGGGTGTTGATGTCGAGGTAGACCTTGAAGCCCCAGATGAAAATCACGATCACGATCAGGATGGGGACCGCGGTCCACGTGATCTCGAGCGGCGTATTGTGACGCGGGCTCGGCTCCGCCTCGTCACGGCCCGGCCGGCGCCGGTACCGGATTACGAAGAGCACCATCAGCGCAACGATCAGCACGAAGAAGAACGCCGACACCCAGAAGACGAAGCCGAAGACGCGGTCCACCTCGACGGCGCCCTCGGACCCTTGCGAGGGCAGCCAGAACCCGCCCTCGGTGCCGATCGTCGCCCAGCTCAGCAACCTGCCCAAAAGCTCTCCCCCGAGGCTCAATGTGCCTCTCCCCCGCCTATCACCGCGCCCACGGCCCAGCAACGGGGCACCTGGGCCATCGGTTCGACGATTTGAGTTCTCAACGCCCGGGCGTCACCACGTCCGGGCGAACGAGTGCCTTCTTTCGCGCCCCTCGGCGCCACGCCGAGAACAGCCAAAGCCCCACGACCAGGGCCGTGGTAGCGCCGCCGAGGCGCATGATGTTGGTCGCCGCGATCACGTACCGACCCGTGTTGGCGTCGTAGTGGTAGCAGTAAAGCAGGATCTGGTCCCCGGCGTTGCCGACCTTCCCTTCGCCGGCCTCGGTGAGCGCCAGCTTGAGCGTCCTCGGCTCGAACACCACGCCGTAGAGGTAACGGGCCATCCGACCGTCGGGCGTGACCAGGAAGATTCCGGCCGGGTGCGCGTACTGCTTGCGCTCGTTGTCGTAGCGGTACCCAAACCCCACCGCGTCCGCCAGCCTCCTGATGTTGGCCTCCCTGCCTGTCAGGAAGTGCCAACCCGAGGCCGCACCCGGGCGCCCGAGCTCCGTGATGTAGCTCTCCTTCTTGAGCATCGCCAGCGTCGCGGTTTCCTGCGGATCGATGCTCACCGTCACGACCTCGAACTCCTTTCCGGGGGTCCAGGAGAGCTCCTTCAGCCCATCCACCACCCCGTTGAGAAGCAGGCCGCACAGCATCGGGCACCGGTAGTAGTTGAGCGTCAGGATCACGGGCTTGCCGCCCGAGAAGTATTGGGAAAGCAGGACCGGTCTCCCGTTTTCGGCCGTGAACTCGAGGTCCAGGGGCAGACGCGCACCCGGGTGCTCGGTGATCCCGACCCCTTCGAGCTCCTTGGGCAGAGGCTCCGTGCGCTGGGCGAACGAGGGCAGCGCCGCCGCCATCAGCAGCATCGCCACGGCCCCCGTTTGAACCAACAAACCCTTGAACCTCATGGTCATCTTGGCGCTCCTAGTCGGATCACACGGGTAACACAGAGCCGCGGTACCCCGCCGCCCGGCGGCCCTGAACCGATCCTCGATAACCGAAAAGCGTCGAATACCCGCGGCCATTCCTCGTCAGCGTTTCCCCGCGGCCGGGGCCTTGGCTGCAGGCGGGGCACCTGCCGCCGGCGTGCCCGCCGGGGGCTGCACCGAAGGCCAGGGGACCTTCCCACCACCCCGCACCACCAGCCCCATCGCCAGGTCTACGGGGATTGCGACCACGCGCTTTTGCGGGTCCAGGAGCTTGTACGAGTGCAGCAGCTCCTCCTGCTGTGCCCGCAGCTGCGAGAGCTCCTCGGGGGCGACCGCCACCACCTTGCGCACGTTCTCCTGCTGCTCCTGGCGGTAGAAGAACGCCTGGAGAAGGACCACGAGCACGAACAGCACGATCGCGAAAACGATCCCCACGAGCGCCGTCAGAGGGGTGTTGGGTTCGCCTTTCTCTCTCAACCTCTGCTACCTCCGCTCTCCGGCAACGGCGAAGGGGCGCTCCGCCCCCGGCCGACCACTACGCGTTCTCGAACGCCAACGACTCAGCGAGGCGCGGGTCGCGCTCCGGGACGAGGGAGCGCCGCCGCACCACGAACGCCGCCGCCGCCAGCTGAAGTGCGACGAGGGCCACGACCACCGCGATGTCCACGACGTGTGGGACCGGGTCCGCCGGGCTTGCCGACGGCATCACGAGCCAGAAGAGGTCCACCCAGTGCATGATCAGAACCCAGGCTGCCACGGTCACCAGCACGCCCGGGCGGCGCTTGGGTCCCCGCGAGAGGAGCGCCAGGAACGGGAGCAGGAAGTGGCCGAACACCAGCGTGAGGCCCACGTAGCCCCAGCCGTTCTGCTGGCGCACAGCGAACCAGTGGGTCTCCTCGGGGATGTTGCCGTACCACTGGAGCATGTACTGCGAGAAACCGATGTAGGCCCAGAACACGATGAAACCGAAGAGAAGCTTGCCCAGGTCGTGGTAGTGCTCCACCGTGACCGCCCGGCGCAGGAAACCCGAGCGTTGAAGCAGGAAGACCGCGACCGGCAGGAAGGCGTAGATGGAGACGACGCACCCTGCGAAGTAGTAGACCCCGAAGATCGTGCTGAACCAGTGCGGGTCGAGCGACATCAGCATGTCGATCGCCGCAAACGTCAGGGTCAGGCCGAAGATCACCATCGCCGGGGCGCTTCGGCTGCGCATCTGCAAGGTGAGCGCGACATCCCCCGACTCGTCCTGCGCCAGCGAGCGCCTGACGAAGAAGCGAGCGAGCACGCCCCACACCAGGAAGTAGAAGAACCAGCGCACCAGGAAGAACGGAACGTTCAAGTACGCTCCGTTCGCCCCAGCCCCTTGCCGTTGGGCCGCGGCGCCCGAGCTCGCCCACGGGTAGATCTGCGCGAGACCCAGCAGGAGCGGCACCGAGAGCAACGCCAGGAAGGGCAGCGTGGCGACAATGGCCTCGGCAACACGGCGGACGACCACGCTCCAGCCCGAGTTGGTGAGGTGGTGGAGCACCACGAAGTACAGCGCGCCGAGCGCAAGGCTCAGCACGTAGGCGAAGGCAACGAGGTAGGCAAACAGGAACCGGCGCCATCCGCCCGGCGTCACGGCCGCGAGGCCAATGGCGAGTAGCAGCGCCACCGCACCCGCCAGCGCGGCGCCGCGCCACAGCTTCTCGCCCAGCGCGCCCAGGTGGCGCTTCTCGGAAAGGATGTTCGGGATGAAGCTCATGTCACCTGCCCCTAGCGAAGCTGCCGCCGCAGTTCCGGCGGAATATCGTTCACACCTGCATCCTGGCTGAGCTGCAGCGCCCGCACGTAGGCCACGATGGCCCAGCGGTCGGCCACCGGGATCTGCGCGCCGTACGACGGCATGTTGCGGATCCCGTTGGTGATCGTGTTGAAGAGGTAGCCCACCGGTCTGCCACGCACGAGGTCGGTGTGGTACGAGGAGGGCGGTGTCCAGGTGCCTTCCTGGAGCTGGTCCGCCCGCTTCGCGACCTGACCGTCACCGTACCCGGCGAGGCCGTGGCACGGCTCACAGTAGATGTCGTAGCGCTCCTGCCCGCGCCGTACCAGCTGCTCGGTCACCGGCACGGGGAAGACCGTCACCCAGCCGCCGGCGTCGCGACCCTCCCAGTAGGCGCCGTCCTCGTGCAGCTCCCCGCGGGCCACCGTGCCAGGCACCTCGGGCCGCATGGCCCTGGCGTCCGCGAAAAGGGGGTTGGCCGTCTGGGTCTTGAACTTGGGCTGCTTCGACATATCCAGGATGAGGTGGATGCGCGGTCGAGGGGAGGTGGTCACGCGGGCGCGTGCGATCAGCGCGAGCGGTACCAGCGCGAGGGCGGCCAGCAGCACGGCAGCATAGAGGAGCCAGCGGGGCATCTAGTCCTCCAGCTCTTCCACGTGCCGCGCCCCGAGCCCCTCGAGGAAGGCACGCGTCTCGCTCGGGTGGTACTTCGGGTCGCCGGTCTCGATGGCGATGAAGAAAGAATCCGTCGTGGCCCGCTGCCGGAATCTCTGGCTCGGGAACACCGGGTGGTAGAGCTGCGGCAGGCGGTTTGCCGCCATGAGCCCGATGAACGCGCCGATCGCCGAGAAGAGCACGGTCAGCTCGAACGTGATCGGGATCGCGGCCGGCACCCCGAACAACGGCTTGGCGCTGATGATGTGGGGATAGTCGAACGCGTTGGTCCACCACTGCAGCAGCAGCCCCGTGGCGGCCCCGGTCGCTCCACCGCCCGCCACCAGCCAGGGCAGCCTGCTCATGCGGATTCCCATGCTCTCGTCGAGCCCGTGGATCGGGAACGGCGCGAACGCGTCGAACTTCTTGAAGCCAGCGTCCCGCACCCTCTCCAGCGCGCCGAGGAGGGCATCCACGGACTCGAACTCGGCAAGCAGGCCCCACGGCTTCGGGGAGACGCCCGGGGTGGTGGCGTGCCCGCTCATGGCTCGCTGTCCTTCCGCTGACGGTCGTGCTGGTGCGGGATCTCACCCCAGTATTGGCCATGACCGCGGTGGGGGCCGCGGTCGAGGCCGGCGGCCGGCATCACGCTCTTCACCTCGGCCACCGCGATCATCGGCCCGAAGCGCAGGAAGAGCAGGAACAGCGTCAGGAAGAGTCCGAACGACCCCGCGAGGGTGCACAACTCCACCCACGTCGGCTTGTAGTACCCCCAGCTCGAGGGAAGGAAGCCGCGCGACAGGGACGTCACGATGATGACGAAGCGCTCGAACCACATCCCGACGTTGACGAGCACCGCAACGATCAGGAGCATCCACGGCGTCGTCCGGGCCCTCTTGAACCAGAGCGCCTGGGGCACGACGACGTTGCAGGTGAACATGATCCAGAACGCCCAGGCGTAGGGGCCCAGGGCGCGGTTCATCAACGCGAAGCGCTCGAATGGGTTGCCCGAGTACCACGCCATGAAGTACTCGATGAAGTACGAGTAGGCGACCATCAGGCCCGTCGCGAGCGTGATCTTGGCCATGTTGTCCAGGTGCCTGGTCGTGATCAGCTCCTCAAGCCCGAAGAACTTGCGCACGGGGATCAGGAGCGTGAGCACCATCGCGAAGCCGGAGAAGATCGCCCCCGCCACGAAGTACGGCGGGAAGATCGTCGAGTGCCAGCCCGGGACCTGGGAGACCGCGAAGTCGAAGCTCACCACCGAGTGCACCGAGAGCACCAGCGGCGTCGCGAGGGCGGCGAGCAGCAGGTACACGCGCTCGTAGCGGTGCCAGTGCCGCGCCGAGCCGCGCCAGCCGAGGCTGAGGATCCCGTACACGATCCTGCGCCCCTTCGTGGTGGCGCGGTCGCGCAGCGTCGCCAGGTCGGGAACCATGCCGGTGAACCAGAAGAGCAGCGACACCGTGAAGTAGGTGCTCACCGCGAACACGTCCCACAGGAGCGGGCTGCGGAAGTTCGGCCAGACCTGCATCTGGTTCGGGTACGGGAAGAGCCAGTAGTCGAACCAGGGGCGCCCGGTGTGGATCGCCGGGAACAGCCCGGCGCAGATCACGGCGAAGATCGTCATCGCTTCGGCGAACCGGTTGATGCCGGTGCGCCATTTCTGGCGGAACAGGAAGAGGATCGCGGAGATCAGCGTGCCTGCGTGGCCGATCCCGACCCAGAACACGAAGTTCGTGATGTCGAACCCCCAGCCCACCGGGATGTTCAGGCCCCAGACACCGATCCCCGCAAGGAACAGGTAGCCCAGCATGGCCACGAGGACCGCCGTGAGGGCGCACGAGATGCCGAACGCGATGTACCAGGCGAGCGGCGGCTTGGGCCGCTCGACGATCGAGCACACCTTGTCCGTGACCGTCGCGAACGTGTTGTCGCCGAGCACCAGCGGGGCGCGCGTGCGCGGGTCCTCGATGGTGTTGTCGATCTGCAGGGGCACCGTGCTCATCACGCCTCCCCGTCCGCGGGCGAAGGGTTGCGCAGCTTCGCGAGGTAGCGCGTGCGCGGCTTGGTGAACAGCTCATCGAGCATCGAGTACGCCCGGTTGTGCGCGTGCAGCGTCGAGACCCTGCTCTGGGGGTCCTTGAGGTCCCCGAAGACGATCGCCTGGGTCGGGCAGGTCTGGGCGCACGCGGGCACGATCTCCCCGTCGCGGATCGGACGGTTGTCGTTCTTGGCGGCGATCTTCACCGCCTCGATGCGCTGGATGCAGAAGCTGCACTTCTCCATCACGCCCCGCCCGCGCACCGTCACCTCGGGGTTGAAGACCATCCGCTCGACCTCGGGCACGTCCTTGAAGTAGTTGAAGAAGTTGAAGCGGCGCACCTTGTACGGGCAGTTGTTGGAGCAGTAGCGGGTCCCGACGCAGCGGTTGTAGACCTGCTCGTTCAACCCCTCGTCCGAGTGGACCGTGGCGGCCACCGGACAGACCTCTTCGCACGGCGCGTTCTCGCAGTGCTGGCACGCGACGGGCTGGAACGCGAGGCTCGGCGATTCCGACGGGCCCGAAAAGTAGCGGTCCACCCTTATCCAGTGCATCTCGCGCCCGCGGATCACCTGCTCCTTGCCGACCACCAGGATGTTGTTCTCCGCCTGGCAGGCCACCGTGCAGGCGTTGCAGCCGATGCACGCCGAGAGATCGATGCTCATCGCCCACTGGTGCTCGCCGGTGAACTTCGGGGCCTGCCACAGCGGGAGCACCGCCGGCTCCTCGAACCGCTTGCGCGCGAACTCCGGCTCCTTCCTGTACTCCGCGAGCGTGCCCTCGCGGACGAACTCCGCGATGCGCGTGCCGCGCGCCTCGTACCCCACGCGGTCGATCGCCTGGTGGTCCTGGGTGCAGGCGAGGGAGTAGGTGCGCCCGGTCCTCTCCACCGTGACGCCGCCGGCGATGTGCGGCGCCTCGGAGGTGCGGATGCCGTACGCGTTGAAGCCCACGCCGTTGCCGACCCTGCCGGCCGCGGTCCTGCCGTAGCCGAGGGGCAGCACGACCGTGTTGTCCGCCTGGCCCGGCAGGACGTAGACGACGATCTCCGCCGAGCGGCCCGCGTTCGCGATCCGCACGACGTCGCCGTGCTTGACGCCCAGGGCCCTCGCCGTCGCCGGCGACAGCGTCGCTGCGTTGTCCCAGGTGACCTTGGTGAGCTGGTCGGGCAGCTCCTGCAGCCACGCGTTGTTGGCGAAGCGGCCGTCGTAGACCTTGCGGTCTGGGCAGAAGACGGCCTCCAGGCGCTGCGGCCCAGGCGCCTCGACCGCGGCAGGGGGAGCGCCACCGGCGTCGCCGGCCTCAAGGGGACGGGCCTGCGGGTTCGCGATGGGGAAGGCGCTGCCGGCGAGCAACCCGTCGTGGAGCGTGCGCCGCCACCGGGCCTCGAAGTCCAGCGGCCCCGTCTGGTCCTGCAGGGTGGCGCGTACGATCTCGTGCCCGCCCGTGACCTGCTCCCCCAGCACGGCCGCCACGACCTCGATCGGGCTCCTGCCTCCGTAGAGGGGATCAATGAGCGGCTGCACCACGCTCAACGTCCCGTCCCAGGCCCGCACGTCGGCCCAGGCCTCGAGGTAGTGAGCGCGCGGAAGCTGCCAGCGAGCCAGGCGCGAGGTTTCGTCTTCGAAGAGGCTGAGCCGGATTGTCACCGGGACCTTCTCGACCGCCTCGCCGAAGCCGAGGTCCGCGGGCGCGTCGAACGCCGGGTTGCCGCCCAGGATGATCAGGGTGCCCACGCGTCCCGCGCGCATCGCCGCCACGAGGCCCCGGATCGCTTCCATGTGCGGCGGCCGCGACGGGTCCGGGTCGGCCGTATAGGTCACGGTCTCGCCGACGTTGCCGAGGGCGACGTTGAGCAGGTGGGCCAGCCGGTGGACTGCCGGGCGCTGGCGCGCCCCGGCGATCACGACGCCGCGCCCGCGGTGGGCCGCGAGGTCGCGCGCGACGGTCTCGAGGAAAGCTTCCCCGCCCGGCGTTCCGGCGCCGGCAACGGCCCGGCCATCGGTCCGCGCCGATGGGGACATCGCCACCCCGAGCTCCGCCAGTCTCCCTGCGAGTCGCCACGCGAGGCCCTCGATCGCTCTGCTCGGGAGTGCGAGGCGATGGTCGGCCATCGCCCCGGTGATCGAGAGCACCCCCTCCGCCGTGTACAGCCGGTTCATCGTGCCGTCCTCGGCGCGGCGGCCCACGGCGAACTCCCGCGCGTGCTTGAGCGCGGCGGGGTGGTCGAGCAAAGGGTCGTCGTCCAGGGCGAGGATCACCCGCGCGCGGTCGAGCCTGAGCTGTGGCCGGTACGGCGCGCCGAAGAGTAACCTCGTGCCCTCACGCTCGCTGTCGCGCGAGAGCGGCTCGTACTCGACCCATCCCGCCTCGGGAAAGACCTCGGCAAAGCGCTTCCGCAGGCGGGCGAGGGTCGGCGAGGAGGTCGACTCCGAGAGCACGGCGAGGCCCGCTCCGCCCCTGGACTTCAACGTCGCGAAGTGCGGGCCGGCGAAGGCTGCGAACTCGTCCCAGCTCGAGGCGAACGACTGCCCCGCCTCGCGACGGACCACCTGGCGGCTGCGGTCCGGGTCGTACAACTCGAGGACGCTCGCCTGTGCCAGCACGTCGGCCGTCCCGCGGTTGATGGGGTGCAGCGGGTTGCCCTCGATCTTCACGGGACGCCCGTCGAAGCTCGTCACCAACAGGCCGATGCCCGCCCCGCCCAGCTCCATGGCGGTGGCGTACTGCTGCGGCACTCCGGGTACGCGATCCTCGGGCCGGTGGGCGAACGGGAGGATCGTCTCCTTCGGCCAGCGGCAGGCGGCCAGGCCGGCCACCCCGAGCGAGGCGCCCATGACCTTGAGAAAACTGCGCCGGGTCTGGGGCGAAAGCAGCTCCTCCGCCAGGCCGGGGAACTCCTTTTCGACCAGCGCCTGGAACTCCGGCGTGTCCGCCAGCTCGTCCAGGCTTCGCCAGTACTGCCGCCCGGCCGTGGCCTGCGGCTGCACCTCCTCGGCTCGCGCCTGCTCGCCCGTCGCAGCCGAACCCCGGTTGTTGTCCTCTCTCATCCCTATGTCCTGCGCCCCGTGCCCGGTGCCCTGTCCCCTGTGCCCTGTCTCATCGGTGGCACGTCCAGCACTGCGTCGACGGATGAATGTTGTTCTGCTGCATCAGGCGGCGCCCGTAGACCTCGGGATCCTCCGGCGCGACCCAGTTCATCTTGGTGACCAGCTCGGGCGGCCGCAGGTGGCGTCCCGGCGCGCGGTGGCAGTCCAGGCACCAGCCCATGCTCAGGCGCTCGACCTGGGTGACCACCTCCATCGTGTCCACTCGCCCGTGGCACTCGACGCAGCCGACGCCCCGGCGGACGTGTGCGCTGTGGTCGAAGTAGACGAAGTCGGGCAGGTCGTGCACCTTGACCCACGGGACCGGCAGGCCCGACGCGTAGCTCTCGCGGATGGGAAGCAGCTTGGGGCTCGTCGCCCGGATCTTGGAGTGACAGTTCATGCAGGTCTGCGTGGGCGGAACGGCGGCGAAGGCCGCCCGTTCCACCGTATTGTGGCAGTAGCGGCAGTCGATCCCGAGCTGGCCGGCGTGCAACGCATGGCTGTACGGGACGGGCTGCCGGGGCTGGTAGCCGACGTCCGTCGTCTGGGGCGAAGCCCCGTAGGCCAGCAGCAGCACGAGGTAGGTCGGCACGAGCACCAGGAGGACCGCCAGGGCCGGCCTCAGGATGTTTGTCCACTTGGGGAAGACGAAGCCGCCCCCGCCCGCACCGCTCGTCATGAGACGTGATCTTATTCAGCACACCGTGGGTCGTCAAGCGCTGTCCCGCCGTAGGCGGGATCACCACGGCACCGTCTCGACTTGCCCCGCGACGATGCAACCAACGGACGAGCATGAACTTGAGCGGCGCACGCGAGGGCGCGCAGGCAGGTGCAACCGCTCGCCGCATCTTTGTCCCCGCTGGCTCGGAGCGGTTGCCTTTTGCTTGCAACTGGGTTGCGGCTTTTCTGTTTGCCCGGGGGTGACTTCGCGCTTTTCTTGCCCCGCGGGCTGGGAGCGATATCTTGTTTCTTCAACTGCGTCATGGTTTCTTGTTTGCCCAGTGGGTGGCTTCGCTCGTCCGCTTCGCTCCCGACGCCTGCGCGACCGACCCGACAGCGCTTGCCGTCGCGGGGCCCCTCGGCGTCGGCGTGAACCGGCCGCGCGGTCTCCCCACGCCGGCCAGCGCGTCGGGGACCCCGCTCGCTCCGGCGGCATGGCTTCGCCACCCTCCGGGCGGAGTGAACCCCGCCCACCCGGCACGCGGTGGGACTGCCCTCGTCGTCTCGCGCTGCCTGTGCGCATAAACTTCCGGTCCTTGCTGCCGCATTTTGGGAGGGGGGCTTTCCCTCCGCCGGTGCCGCGGGTGGCCAATCTCTCCGCAGCCCGCGGGTACCACGCGGCGGGATCCGGCGTGAGGTATCGGTGGCGCGAGGAGCCCTGCCTTGTGGCGACGAGTGAACACCGAGGAGCCTCGCGACGGGCCCGCCAGGCGTGGTCGCGGGCGGAGGAGTGTGCGGCCGCAGGCCGCGGGGGCGACCAAGGCCGCACGGCTAGCCACCCGCGGCACCGGTACAAAGGCCGTCACGCAGTGACAAAGTGACCTCAGCCGCGCACCCGCGGGGCAAAAGGGGGAGGCGTCCTGCAAGGAAAACGAAGTGTCTTTGCCACCGTCTGCCGTCGCGGGTCACAAGCATTTTCCGCGCGCCGTGGGGTGGCCGATTCGAATCAGCTCGCGGGCTCGATCGAGGAGATGGTCCAACCGGCGCCGTCGAACCTCACGGCCTCCCCGGTGGCCCGCTCCAGCAGCGCCTGGGCCGCCTCCGAGCCGTTGGAGACGATGCCCTTCTCCGGGGCGGCCTCGTACGGCCCCAGGATGGTCACCGGCCTCCGCTCCCCGCCCCGCTGCGGCTTCAGCCACACGCGCGTCCCCACCCGCACCCGGCTGAGGTCGATCCCGGCCGGGTCGATGACGCGCACGCGCGAGAGGTCCCCCTGCAGCTCCGACGCGCGGGCCGAGAGGTACTCCTGCCGCGCCCTCGCCGCGTGGTACTCGAAGTTCTCGGACAGGTCGCCGTGCGAGCGCGCCTCCTGGATCGCCTTCAGCGTCTCGGGGATCTGCTTCTCCAGGAGGTTGCGCAGCTCCGACTGCAACCGGTGCACCGTGCTCGCGAGCGCAGGGACGACCTCGACGACCGCACCCGGGCGCAGCTCCGGGAAGCGCGCGGTCACGGCCCGCCGCAGCCAGTTACGCTCGTCGGCCATCTCCCCCTGCCGCTCGAGGATCTGCATGAGGCGACGCCCCTGCTCGGCGGTAAGACGCTCCTGGATGATCCGCCCAGCCATGCCTGCGGCCGACATGACCGCCTTCAGCCGCGCTCGCAGGGGGCTGAACTCCCGCCGTTCGGCGAGCTCGACCAGGCGCACCAGCAGCGCCCCCGTGCGGCGCTCCTCCAGGAGTTTGGAGAGACTTTCGGCCCCGTCCTCGCACGCCCAGACGAACGCCGCCGGGTAGCGCGCCGGCTGCACGAAGACCTCTTCCAGGAACGACTGCACCCGCCCGCCCTCGCCGGCCCTGACGAGCGCGCCCGCGAGCTTGGCCAGGAGCCTGGCGTTGCTCTCGCGCTCCATCCAGGATGCGAAGAGCTCGACCCACGTCTGGGGCGCATGCTCACGCACGAAGTCGAGCACCGCCTCGCGCTGGGCCGCGTCGCCGACGCCCTCCAGGAGGGCGACCGGGCCGGCCCGCCCGACCAGGACCTCGCGCGCAGCCCGCACCTGCCCCGGGTCGACCCCGGTGCGCGCGGCGATCCCAAGCATCTCCCATGCCAGCCCCGCGTCCACGCCCTCGCCCTGCGCGGCCCCGAAGAGCTCGGCGCCCATGGCTGCGCCAAGCTCCCGGGAGCGGGCCGCGTGCCGCCTCGCCAGCTCCACCTTCTGAGGCAGCGGCGCCGCGGCGAACTCGGCGCGGATCTCCTCCGCGGCGCCTCCGCCGCCAGCCAGCCGGTACTGCACGCGCGTGCCGCTCCCGGAGGCGACCAGGCGGGGGTTCTTCTTGGCCTTGTTCCACCACGACGTCCACGCCTCCTCGGGGAGGAGCCCGGCGAGCGCCGCCTTGATATCGGGCACCGAGACCGCGGTGCCAACGCTCTCCACGATCGCTTCGAGAGCGCCTTGCGGGTCCGCCGTGACCTCCGCCGCGAGCACGTCCCTTTCTTCGAGGCGGCGGCGCAGGAAGTGGCCGGGGGCCAGCGGCGCGAGGAACTTGCGCGCGGCGTCGATCGGCACCGGTACGCGCCGCTCCTTCTCGAAATCCAGGCGCAGCATGCCGAGGTGCGGGTTCGCCTCCACGACCCTGCCGGGGCCGCGTCCCGCCATCGCAAACACGCCGCCCACGTCGTGATCGAGCCACGCCTCCAGGCTCTCCAGCGTTTCGAGGGGCTTCTTCGCGCCGCGCAGGGGGAAGTGCTTCAGCAGCTTCTCGAGCGAGGGCCTGCCGGCCCACAGGTGGCGCACGCACTCCTCGAGGGCGGCCCGACGCTGCTCGCCGTCACCGATCCCGAGGCGCAGCAGCTCGCAGAGGAAGCGCATGCGCGCCTGCCAGGCGCCCTCGCCGTGCGCCTGCTCCTCGGCCAGCTCCAGGAGCGTGGCCGCCAGCGTCTTCTTGCCCGCCGAGCGGAGCCGCCTGAGCGCCCCGGCGAAAGCCTCGCCATCACCGACCCCCTTCTCGAGGCGCGCCAGCCAGTACTCCTCGACCTTCGCGGCGTCGCCCGCGGCGACCACGGCGTCCCACTCGCCAAGCCAGTCCGTCTCGCTCACGGTCGGCAACGATAGCAGCTACGGCCCGCGCCGCGAAGCCCTCGCGCCGGTCCGCCGGAAGGTATGGCAGAATGCGTTGCCCCGCGCGGGGCCTGAATGGAGGTACCACAAATGAGACGTCGTCTCATCCTTCTCGCTCTCGTCCTCACCCTTGTTCTTGCGGCGGCGCCGTCACGTGCCGACGAGGGGATGTGGCTGCTGGGCCAGCTTCCGGAGCTGCAGCCGACGCTGGCGGCAATGGGCCTGCAGCTCACGGCGAAGGACATCTGGGACCCCGCGACCAACACCGGCCTCGCGTCCGCCACGCCGTGGCTCGGCGGCTGCTCCTCCTCGTTCGTCTCTCCCGAGGGGCTGATCATCACCAACCACCACTGCGCCTTCGGCGCCATCCAGATGAACTCCACCCCGGAGCACGACTACATCACCAACGGCTTCCTCGCCGCCAGCCGGGCGGATGAGCTGCAGTACAGGGCCGGCCGGGTCAACATCTTCAGGGGCTACGAGGACGTGACCGCGGCGGTCGGTGCGGCCCTCAAGCCGGGGATGGAGCCCGAGGCCCGCACCAACGCAATCGAGCGGCGCGAGAAGGAGTTGATCGCCGAGTGCGAGAAGGCCGGCCTGCGCTGCCGCGTCGCCGAGATGTTCGGCGGCGCGAAGTTCGTCCTCTTCAAGCAGCTCGAGCTGCGCGACGTTCGCCTGGTGTACGCCCCGCCGCGCTCGATCGGCGAGTACGGCGGCGAGGTGGACAACTGGGTGTGGCCCCGCCACACCGGGGATTACTCCTTCCTGCGCGCCTACATCGGCAAGGACGGCAAGCCGGCCGACTACTCCCCCGACAACGTCCCGTTCAAGCCGGACCGCTTCCTCAAGATCGCCACAACGCCGCTCGGAGAGGGCGACTTCGCGTTCATCCTCGGTTACCCGGGGCGGACGATGCGCTACCGCGTCGCGGCCTCGATCACCGAGGACACCGGCTTCTACTACCCGCAAAGGATCAAGCTCCTCAAGGACCTCATCGCGATCCTGGAGAGCGAGAGCAAGCGCGGCAAGGACGTGGAGATCAAGCTCGCCTCCCAGCTCAAGGGCTTCTACAACTCCTTCAAGAACAACGAGGGGATGCTGGAGGGTCTCACCAAGAGCGACCTCGCCGGCCGCAAGCGCGCCGAGGAAGCCAAGCTCGCCGCCTGGATCAACGCCGACCAAGCGCGCAAGGCCAAGTACGGTGAGGTTCTCCCCGGCCTGGATGCCATCGTGGCCGCGCGCACCGCGACCCGCGACCGCGACCTGATCCTCGGCTGGGTCACGATGGGCCGCAGCTACGGGCTGCTCGGCGCCGCCATGGCGATCGACCGCTGGAGCGAGGAGAAGGTGAAGCCGGACATGGAGCGCGACATGGGCTACCAGGCCCGCGACGAGCGCGCCCTCCGCCTGCGGCTGACCAGCATGCAGCGCAACCTGGATGTGCAGACCGACAGGGCGATGCTCGGCTACCTCCTCACGCGCGCGTCGCAGCTCCCCTCGGGTCAGCGCATCTTGGCTGTGAACGAAGCGCTCGCGGCCACGGGCAAGAGCGGCGGCGAGGCAGTCACGGCCCTCCTCGACCGGCTGTTCTCCACGAACCTCTCCGACGAGAAGGTTCGCCTCGGGATGCTCGAGCTGGACCACAAGGCGCTGCTGGCCACCGGCGATCCCATGATCCTCTTCGCCGACGCACTGCGGCGCGACACCAAGCTCATGGAGGACGCCACCAAGAAGTACGAGGGCCAGACCGTCCTGCTCGTGCCCCGCTTCCTCGAGGCCCTGGCCCTGTGGAAGGGCAAGCCCCTCTACCCGGATGCCAACTCCACGCTGCGATTCACCTACGCCACCGTGAAGGACTACTCCCCGCGCGACGCCGCGGTCTACCTCCCCTTCACGACCCTGGCTGGCGTGATCCAGAAACACACCGGTGTCGAGCCCTTCAACTGCCCGCCGCGCCTGCTGGAGGCCGCCAGGCTCGGCGTCGAGAAGTTCGGGCGCTACGTGGACCCCAGGCTGCACGACGTGCCGGCCTGCTTCCTGACCACCAACGACATCACCGGGGGGAACTCCGGCTCGCCGGTCATGAACGCCAGGGGCGAGCTGCTGGGCCTCGCCTTCGACGGCAACTACGAGGCCATCGACTCCGACTTCCAGTTCAACGAAGCGCTCTCGCGCACGATCGCCGTGGACATCCGCTACGTCCTCTGGTGCATGGATTTCGTGGACAAGGCCCACGCTCTCATGCGCGAGATCGGCGTCGAGCCGATTAACAAGTAGAGCTCGGGGCTCGGGACCCAGGTCCGTGAACGGCAGGGGCGGCCGCGACGGCCGCCCCTCCTGTTCAATCGCTCATGGCCGTCCGGCGCCGCTGCGAGTTGTCATCCTGAGGAGTTTCGCCCGCGGCGCGACTCAGAATGACAAAGGATCCGAGGGGATTCCCCTCCGCCCTGTCCCCTGTGCCCTGCTTTGTTGAGCTTTCGGCGGCTTTCTGCTACAAGCTGCCGTTCGGTTTCGGAAGGCGGGTCGAGAGAATGGCGAACGTGGTCGTCGTCGGCGGACAGTGGGGGGACGAGGGCAAGGGCAAGGTCGTGGATCTGCTCTGCCCGGCCTTCCGGCACGTCGTCCGCTTCAACGGGGGCAACAACGCCGGCCACACCGTGCGCTTCGCCGACCGCCACTTCGCGCTCCACCTGGTCCCCTCGGGGATCCTGCAGCCCGACTGCCGCTGCCTGATCGGTCCCGGGGTCGTCGTGGACCCGGTGGCCCTGGTAGAGGAGCTGCGGATGCTGGAGGAGCAGGCGGTGGCGGCGCGCTCCCGGCTGACGATCTCCTCCCGCGCCCACATCGTGCTGCCGGGGCACCGCGCCCTCGACCAGGCGCGCGAGGCCGCCCGCGGCACCCGCAAGATCGGTACCACCGGGCGCGGCATCGGCCCCGCCTACGAGGCGCGCTCGGGGCGCACCGGCGTGCGCCTCGGTCTCGCCCGCAACCCGCGCCGCCTGCGCGAGGCGGTGGCCGTCGCGAGCCGGGAGATCGAGCAGGAGCTGCGGCGCTTCCCGGACGCCGCGGTGCCGGCGGCCGAGGAGATCGAGCGCACCATTGAGGCGGCCCTTGCCCTTGCACCGATGCTCGGGGACGTCGCCCGGGTGCTGGCCGAGGCCGACGCCGCGGGCCGGGCGATCATGTTCGAGGGCGCCCAGGGCACGTTGCTCGACCTCGACCACGGCACCTACCCGTACGTGACCTCCTCCGGGTGCCTGGCGGGGTTTGCCGCACCGGCGTGCGGCCTGCCCGCGCGCGTAATCGGCGGTGTGCTCGGGGTGTTCAAGGCGTACTGCACCCGGGTCGGGAGCGGGCCGTTCCCCACGGAGCTGACCGACAGCGTGGGCGAGTTCCTGCGCCGGCGGGGGAACGAGTTCGGGACCACGACCGGGCGTCCACGCAGGACCGGCTGGTTCGACGCGGTCGCGGCGCGGGCGGCGGTGCGCTGGAGCGGGATCGAGGCCGTAGCGCTCACCAAGCTCGACGTCCTCGACGAGGTCGACGAGATCCGCATCGCCACCGCGTATCGCGTGGGCGACACCGTCACCGACGAGTTCCCGGACGACGCGGAGGAGCTCGCGGGCGCCACGCCGGTCTACGAGACGCGGCCAGGCTGGAAGGCCAACTCCTCGGCGGTCACGACGTTCGGCAAGCTGCCCCCGGTTGCCCAGGCGTACGTCGCCCGCCTGGAGGAGCTGCTGGGCGTTCCGGTCGCGCTCATCTCCACCGGTCCGCGGCGCGAGGAGACGATCGTGCGCGACGTTCCGCCGCTCACCGGATGGGGCATCGGCCTTTGAGCGAGACGTCGAGCCCCGCTTTCCGCCTTTCGCGTTCTGCCTTTTGCCTTTTGCCTGCTTCTATTCGTACACCTTGCCGTTGACGCGCAGGCGGCGCAGGTACAACAGCTCGCACGAGCCGTCCCCCGTATCTTCCCGCGAGAGCGAGGACACCCATCGCGCCCGCTGATCCCCCTTGCGACCGTCGATCCGGATCAGCTCTCCTGACAGCTCCGCGAGGTCCCCCTCCGAGAGCGAGCACGCGGCCCGGCCCACGTTGCGCGTGGCCGGGACGATGTGCGTATTCGACGAGTTGCGCGCAGTCACCTCCTTGGAGAACGGCGCCTGGCCGCGCCAGCGCCACGTGTACCAGCGGTAGGCCTGCGACCACTCGAGCTTGCGCCAGTTCTCCCCCGCGGCCAGCTCGCCCCAGACCATCGCGAGGTCGCATGGTGAGAGGGAGCCGTTCCAGCCGGAGCTGTAGCGCTCGCGTGAGACGACGATCCCGCGCAGAACGTAGCGTGCCGTCGGCGTGATCACGAAATCCCACCCGGAGGCGCTCACCTTGATGGGTGCGGGGTCGTCGAGCCGGCTCTGCTCGGGTGCGATGGACGCGTCGATCGGCGACGCGTCCTCGCCGGTCGGCCTGCCGCCGCACCCGGCCGCGGCGAGCAGCGCCAGTGCGCCGGCGATGCATGCCAGCGCCCGGAGGGTCTTCGATGCACGCATCCCGCCTCGATCATGCCATCGCCGGGTGACCTTCGCAAACGCCGCGCCGCACGCGCTTTTCGCGCCGCGGGGCACTCGGAAACTGCCTTGACGGGACCGACCCCGGCCGCTACGCTCAGACGGGCCGTTAGCTCAGCTGGCAGAGCAGCGGGCTTTTAACCCGAAGGTCGTGGGTTCGATCCCCACACGGCCCACTTAGAATCAATAACTTACGAATCGAGAGTACGTCTCAGAGATCGGGTGCCCCACCTGCGCCCCACCGCCAACCAAGCAAAGCCTCTGAGCGCATCGGAGAATCCGGTGCCCCTTTTTGTGCCCCACAGTCGGCGTCAGGCGGCCGCCCACCCTTTGGCTTCGGGCTGCAGCCGCAGGGGCGCGCGCTTAGGCGCGTCCTTGGCCGCCATCTCCTCGAGGCCATAGGATGCGATCGGCTTTTCTTGGAGAACCATGAGGCGCAGCAGACGCTCGGCGGCCGTGCCCATGCGCTGCGGGCCGTGATCGCTCTCCCACCGCGACACCGTCTCCGGGCTCACTCCCATGTCGCGCGCGAAGTCCGCGCTCGAGTAGCCGAGGTAGGTGCGCAGGAAGCGAATCTCCCCTGGCTGGAGCCGCGCGCGCGAACGCGCCAGGTCGCGAGCGATGAGCCGGTGCAGCTTTTCGATTGCCGGAATGACCAAGAACTCCTCGCCACACGACGGGCAACGGCGCACGGGCACGTTGACAAGCGTCACGTTGATGCCCCGCCCATACCGGCGTACCTCGTTCGTCGTCTCGAGCCTGCCTTCGCCACACACGGGACATACGTTCTTGCTCATTGCCCTCTCTCCCTTTTCCGCCACACCGTCACGACGGCAACCTCAGAGGCGCTCTGAAATACAACCACCGCACACATGGAATCAGTTTCTACCCTGTAGCGCCAGCTCCCTCGTTCAAAGTCCACCTGGTCGGACACCACGCCGCACCGCAAGATGTTCACCACGTCCGGCTCGATGAGGTCATCATCCTCCATCGCGTCGCGGGCGTGCTGCGAGAAGCCCACCGCTCCCTGCGGCAGAATCCGGCTCAGCAGCTTTCGGGCCTGCAGCGCGTCCAGTCGCTTCGTGACGTCGAGCCCGCTCCGGCCCACACTTGACATTTACGGCAACCTCGACATTTTGTCAAGTGGTTACGCCGGAGCAAATGTCACAAAGCGGAAACGCCCCCCAGTTCGGCCCGAGAGCTACGATCACCTCGGGCGAGGGGTCACGGTGCGGGCCGGCCGGCGAGGCGCGCCACGCGCCAGCGAAACCACAGGGCGGGCAAAGAAAAAGGGCAGCCGACTTATAATCTGCGGTGAATGGCTAAGCCTAAACGACACAAGAGCCAACACTACGTGTCGAGATGCTACACGAGTGCGTGGTGCGATCCAGTAGCGCCGGCCGAGATGGAGCCGTATGTTTGGGTTTTGACCGTGACTCGCGTGAGGGACACCGCAAAGCGCCCAAGAACCTCTTCGAGGAAACAGACTTCTACACGATTCGTCGACCCGATGGAACGCGCGACCTCGGCCTGGAACAAGTTCTAGGCCGACTGGAAACGGAGTTCGTCTCGGTTCGGCAGAAACTCTCGGGCCACAAGAAGATCACCAAGGCTGAACTGGTCTCCCTTTTGGCATTCGTAGCTGCAATGAGTAGTCGAACGAAGGCACAACGCGACTTCCACCGCGGGCAGTGGCAACGCCTGGCAGACATGATGGAATCCATGAACAGGCAGTGGGAGGCATCGACCGCAGAGCAGCGAAGGGCGATGGCGGGGCTGAGCCTTCACACGGGCCGGTCGAGACAACCGACCGTCTCACTCGAGGACGCGAAATCGGTGGTGGATAACCCTATGGAGCACCTTCTTGTCCCGATGATCACAATTTTGCTCCGAATCCTCGTCCAAATGAGGGTCGCAGTTCTCGAAACCAACGATTCGCTCGGCTTCATAACCGGCGATTGCCCAGTGGTCGTCTGCGATCCTGAAATTCACAAGCTGCCACCGATGTATCGGAACCCAACGCCCCTTACGCAGCGTGCAGAAGTGACCATGCCCATTTCACCAGAGCAGCTTCTCCTGCTCTCTTGGCAACATGTGACCGGGTTCATTCAAGTTCCACCAGAGATGGTCGATGAGTTTAACCGGCGAACCCGCTTTCATGCGCACAAGCAATACATCGTGCGATGCAAAGAGACCAAGCCCGTCTGGTTCGAACCTGGCGAAGAACCAGAGGATTCATGGGAAAAGACATCCGCGAGGTAACAATCGCCGGGGAGCGAGAAGAACGAAGGCTAGGACCGTGCGGGTGCAGGGTCACGGACAGTTGAGATGGCGGTGTCAGCGACGCCCGCGCCGCGCCAGATCAGGAATTCCATCGCGCTGCTCGCGCTCCTGCAGAAGGACGAGTCGGACGGCGTCTGGGAAGGGTGTCAGTGGGTCTCCCTGTCCGCCCCCGAGATCGTGGAACGGTGCTGCGCGCTCCCGAACGGGCTCGGCCCCGTGACGGTCTCCGTGCATCGGCTGTAGGGCTGCGGCGAGTACCTGAGCGCGACCCCAGCAGCCCGCCGGGGCGGGCGTAGCAGACGAAGCGCAGCACGGCCAGGGACCACGACCAAGGATCTTGCCCCAGGATTGGCGACCATCCGGGGCGAGGCAGCAGAGGTGCGGGATAGGCCAGCCGCACAAGTCAGTCGGCAGCGGTGCCACGGCCGGGCGGAAGAAACAGCGCAGGGGTGAGCGCGGCGAGTCCGTTGCAGCGCGGAAGGCGGCATGTGACGTTGGGTCACTCGGTCAGCCCAAGGAAGCGCAAAGCCAAGCGCCGCGCCTCGCCCGCGATGTGTGCGGATTCGTACGCGGTCAGCGCAGCGACGATTTGCTCCGCAGTGGCGACGAGCTTGAACAACGCCTCCTCTTTCGACTCACGTAGCTCGATATCTCTGGCCTTGTATTTCCAGTGAACGAAGGCGTTTCGGGCGTCCGAGATTTCTTTCATCCCTTTTGCAAGTGCGGGCTCGAGGCGAGGCAGCCCGACTAAAGGCATAAGCCAGGTGACCTTACCCAAAAGGCTGACGTCACGGATAACGTCGGGAAGTAGGTCTTCATCAAAGTGCCGCCGGCGAAGAAGCGTTGTGATGGAGTCATTCAGCCAGTGTTCGATCCATATCGCGTAGTAAAGGAGTGCGTCCAGGGGCTCGTGCACCGCGTGAAACTTGCGAGCCCTTTCGAGAATCTCCGGTCGGTGGTCGCGAACCTCGAGGAAGGGTGCTTCTTCAATGGTGCTGAACCCCTCGAGGAACCGCCTGAGCTCAGCAAAGATCTCAGCGTCCGACCGACCGAAGGTCGGGATTTGGCCGTACCGCAGATTGACCTCCGCCGTCGAAAAGAGCACGAGGGCCGCGAGGGCGGCGAGGTCGCCCTTGTCTGCACGTTCTTCCATCTCGCGAACAGTCGGCATAGCGTGCCCTCCCTTGTTGGCTCCTGCGACCTTGCAAGAAGTGTAGGCCCAGGCGGCTCGGTTGCAAGCCCGCCTGGAGGAAAAGCGCGTTGCCCCAGGGCGGGCGATCGTGCGGGACGAGGGGTCACGGGTGCGGGCTGTTCGGCCGCGTGGCTGACCTGCTGCGCCCGTACGCTTCGGCGCCGATGGTGGCCTACCCAATCAGCCTGCTCGTGAACGACCCAGCGAACGACGTGCCGGCCTGCCGTGAGCCGTTCGCGCGGCGACGGCCGGCGTGCCTCGGGGCGAGCGGCCAGCGCCGCGATCCGATGCTTTGATCACCGAGGTCCGCTGGCGCCGTGCCACTAGAGGTCGGGGTGCTCAAAGTCACCCGGCCACGATTCACCGCGCAGGCTGCGCTCCATGCGTTCATCGCGAGCCTTGGTGCCTTCGTGCAGGATTCCGAGCAGTGCCAGTGCGTGACCGCCCTGCTGCCCGCCCTCCTCAAACGACGTGTGGGAGCCTGTGTAGTGGTCCTCAACTGCGTTTAGGGTCGCCGATAGTGCGGCCAACCCCGCCTGGAGCTTCGCGATGGAGGCAGGTTCGAGCGGCGCCACAGACTTCTCCCCGACGGCCAGAGCCAGGTCGCGGTGCGCAAGGTGTCGGTTTCGCCAGTCGCGACAGAACTCCGCGGCAACGAGCGCCTCCTTGACTCGGTCCCCGACCACGCGAGCCGTCTCGTCAGGGCTGACCAGCTCCGGAAGCCATTGGATCGTGAGGTTGCGCTTCCCGACGGAATGCGCAGGATCGGTTAGCAGAGCCACGCGTAGCACGATCCCGTCGAACATTACGTCCTGAACCACGCGAAAAAACGCGTGAGCTGCCTTGTTCAGGAGGTCCACGCGTGACGGCTTCGAGGCAAAGAGGGTTAAGAAGTCGTGCCAGCTAGAATGAAGCCACGTGACCTCTTGCCAAAGCGCATTGAAAACCAGACCCAACGGCTCACCCATCGCTTCCACGTGTAGCTTCTTGAAGTCCTCCGGCGTCCGAATGATAGCCATTTCCGCCTCCATCGAGGTTCACGCGCGAGTCTATTCCATTTCCCGTTGTCCGGTCAGGGCGCAGCTGAAGCTGGTGCGGTCGCCAACGGCACGATGTCGCGGCGCGAATCCTATGGCACCGACCGGACCTCGAGGAGCTGGGCGGCGACCGGAAACGCGCGCTTGAACTCCGGCTGCCCAAGGAAATGCGGACCCTTTCCCTCAGCGGCGATCGCGCGCGCGAGAAGCTGCTCGCCGATCAGTCGCGAGGTCTCCGGTAGGGTCGCGAGGTGAGTCCGGTACTCAGGGACTCCGCGGTGACGGACGAACTCGCGCACAAGCTCAGCGAAGCGCTGTTGCTCGCGGCGCTCGTCGTGATGCACGACTGGAAACAGCAGAGGCAACCCGAACCGGTAATCCGCGACCTCGTGCGCCTTGCGGTAGAGCGAACAACGCAAGAAGGCTACGAGCAGGGATACAATGACGCGAAGCAAAGAACGTCCAACTGAGTAGTTGCCCACGAGGGAGACTCGCCAATGGCGATCAGGGTTACCAGGGTCGCAGATATCGTCCAACGAGAGATCGTTTCTTGCGACAGTCCAAGCATCGGCTAGGAGAAATCGCCGTGGTCCTCACCGGCCTTGCACCCGCCAGTGACCCTAGGCCCGAATTCGAATGGACCTTTGAAATCGTGGTCGGGAAAGGCCCAGCGGAAAGGCGAGCGCAACTCCCACTCCCCTCTCAGATCAGCACGACCGACTCGCTGGATAGGCCGAAATTCCTGGGAGATGGCAATTTGATCTATTTTCGCGAACAACTCTTCATGTCCGAACGCCCGCCAAAGAGCGATGCCGACCGCGAGGAAATCGCTCTCCGCGTCAAGAAAGCTGTGTTTGATGACGATGCTGACCTTGGTCGACTGCGCTCTGTGGTGGCTAGTCTTGAAGCCGCGATCGAATACAAGAAGTCAGGCCCTCAGCGCAACCCGATCCCGGACGAGGTCAAGCTGGCTGTCTGGGCGCGCGACGGTGGTGCCTGTGTGCGCTGTGGATCCAGACAAGAACTGCATTTCGATCACATCATTCCCGTTTCGAAGGGCGGCGGCAGTTCCGAGGAAAACCTGCAGATCCTTTGTGCGCGCTGCAACCTGCAGAAGGGCGACAAAATCGGGTCCTAGCTACAAGGTGAGGTCTGGCGGCTCGCCGGACTCCAGCCCGACTGCAGCACGGCAGCGCCGGCTCGGAACCTCATCCCCCCGCTTCAGCGACCTGCCCCCCTTCATGAACCACAGCCAGCTGCGCCCCGGCGCGTGGGGTCAGGCCAGGAAAAGGGCGGGCGCGGCAGCCGGAGAAGGCGCGAGGGCGGCCCGCCCCGCGCAGCGGCGCTCACGCGAGCTCGCGGTCAATTCCGTGCTGCGCACAGAACCGCTGCACGGTGCTCGACTGCCGGAGGTAGAACGCCTCGGCAGCGCGGTCCTGACTCACGCGCGAATTGTAGTTCCAGCCGCCGAAGAACATATGGTCGACGAACTTCACCTCGGCAAGGATCTCGGACAGGTCCTGCTCGAAGATGCTCGGCGTCGGATAGGGCTCGATGTGCACGAGTGTCCGACACCCGGCATCGTGCAGCCGCCGCAAGGCCGCTATGCGCTCGGCGTGGGGTGCGGCGCCCGGCTCCCACTCGCGGCGGAAGTCATCGTCCAGCGAGACGAGGCTGATGCCGTGCGTGTTGTCGCATGGGAAGCGCCGGCGGTCAGCGAGCTCTTCGGGTAGTCTGCCCTTGGTCAACAGGGAGCACGGAATCCCGGACCGGTTCAACCGCTCGATGATCGCGAGCGACATGGCCCCGACCTCCGGGTGGTCGACCATGAACGGATCGGTTGTGAGGCACAGGTGCACGCTGGGAGGGGCCACCCGTTTCTTCTCGAGCTCGCGGTCGAGGAGCACGAGGGCATTACCCACGATTCGCGGGCGGCACCACTCCGTGTAGTCACGGACCCGCCCATGGTGCCTGGCCATCAGGAAGGCGTAGCAGGGGTAACGGCAGCCGTGACTACAGCCCAGGACGTGGTTGATGCAGTGAAACCCGAGGCCGCTCTTATAGAGCAGGCTCTTCCGCTCGATGGGGTCGAGTGGCTTCTTGGAAGGGTCGGGCACGGCCTCCACAGTCTAGGCCGAAGGAAGGGCCTTTGGGGACGGACACGTGCCCCGACGCAGGCAGAGGATCGCGGGGAGGCGCTAGTATCACCCCGGGGATTGGTGGGAAGAGACAGTCCACGCGCTCGTGGTGCCGCACGAACGGGAGGACCAGCAATTTGACGGGGTCGCCTCGCGGCGCCGCCGGGCCTTCCGTCTGATGGATAATTCGCCGGAGGGGGTCACATGAAGCGGTTCGCGCAAGTCGTCGTCCTTCTCACTGTCGCCGCCATCCTCCCGGCGCAGACGTACCAGGATGCACTCGCGGCGTACCAGCGGGGCCAGATTTTCGTCGCAGCGAAGGCTTTCCTGAAGCTGGCCGAGCAGGGGGATGCGAAGGCGCAGTTCACCCTCGCCACCATGTACTCCAACGGCAAGGGTGTGCCGCAGGACGACGCCGAAGCCGCGCGCTGGTACCGCAAGGCCGCCGAAAAGGGGGACGTGAGAGCGCAGTTCGCCCTCGGCACCATGTACTCCACCGGCAAAGGCGTGTCGCAGGACAAGGCCGAGGCCGCACGCTGGTACCGCAAGGCTGCCGAGCAGGGCTTCGTCGAGGCGCAGTTCAACCTCGGTGTCATCTACGAGACTGGCGAAGGCGATTTGAAGGACAAGGCCGAGGCCGCGCGCTGGTTCCTCGAGGCCGCCCTGGGTGGAAACGCCAGCGCGCAGTTCAACCTCGCCGTGCTGTACTTCAAAGGTGAAGGCGTGCCGCAGGACAAGGCCAAGGCAGTGCGCTGGTACCGCAGCGCCGCCGGGCAAGGGCTCGCGGAAGCGCAGCTGAGCCTCGGTGTCCTGTACGAGAACGGCGACGGCGTCCCGCAAGACAAGGCCGAGGCCGTGCGCTGGTACCGCATGGCTGCGGAACGGGGGAACGAGAAGGCGCAGGCCAACCTCCGCCGACTGACCGGAGACCAGGCGTCCCCGATCCCCAAGCCCTGACGCCCACCAAGAACTGTCTCGGGCCTGTGCTTGACCCACCATCGAAGCGTGCATTCGGTTGGGCTGCGGCAGTTGGATCGGAGGCGAACACGGTCGGGCTTTTGGGATCCCAAGTTGGTGGGTTCGATCCCCACATGGCCCACCACCACCGCCCACCCGGGGTCAGGGCGCAGGGGTCCGGGGTCCGCAAGCGGCAAAACAGAGTGGAAGAGCCTGAAGGCGGGCTGGAGGTTTGCGGCCGGACATGTCGAAGCCGCTTGACAGCGGGTCACGGGCACATACCATCGAGCGCTATGAGACAGGGAATTCCCACCGCCGAGGCATCGGCCACCACGAGAGTCCGCGAGGTTCAGTGCGAGACCGCGCCCAAATTCCTTGAGGCACTTTCCTTCCGTGGCGAGTTCTTTTCAAGTGTCAAGGGCCAATGGGTCTTCCGCGGCCTATGTGACGGCTCATTCGAGCTTCTGGCGAAGGCCTTCCGCCCGGCGGAGGAGAAGTTTCTCTTGGATTCCGTAAAGGCGCCGCGGTTCTTTGGCGAGCCAGAGAATGAGGGATGCCGGATAGAAGGTGGACTGCAGGACCTGGGCGCCCAGGTATTCGCGGAGATGGACCTCCTCTGGAGGTTCCTCCAAGTTGTGGACCTCAGCGGCCTTCCGGTTCCGGGCGACTCTCCGAGGCTTCGTGACCTCTTGAAAGCGGAGCCTGCCAAGGTGCTGAAATCACTGCTCTCGAATTCCCCCGGCGTTGATGTCATTTGGCCGGAGAACGTCGTGATTCCACTCATGGCTCTGGCCCAGCACTTCGGCTTGCCCACCCGCTTGCTTGACTGGACCCGCTCTCCTCTGGTCGCGGCCTACTTTGCCGCAGCAGAGGCTGCGAAGTCGCGGTGTCAAGGCGGCGACCCTTCTCACCGTCTCGCTGTATGGGCCATGGACCGGTCGGTTCCCATGGAGATTCGTCGCCACCCGAATCGGACAGGAAACCGCTACATGGATTTCGTCGGCGCGCCAATGGCCTCGAACAGGAATCTGCACGCGCAGAACGGTCTCTTCTCGGTGGAGCGGATTTTCTACTTCTCGCCTGGGGACCCAATCGACCGAGAGCCACTAGACAAACTGGACTGCGCCGCGCAGGGCCATCCGAGCAGAGAACTGCCACAGCCGCTCTTCGTTCACCTCACGCTTCCGCAGGCCGAAGCGGCGCATCTGCTCTGGTTGCTCGCCCGAGAGGGAATCACAGGGGCTCGGTGTTTTCCTGACTATGACGGGGTCACGCGCCACCTTCGAGAGACGCTCTTGTGGGATCGACGTTTGCTTGGTGGAGAGTAATCCCGGCGTGCGCCCGCAGCTGGCAACCGCTTGTGCACCACAGCGCGGAGTCCTGGTGCCCCACACCTTTCGAAGGCGACGCGCACTGCCACCGATCGCTGCTCAGCGGCGAGCAAGGCCCTGCCCGGCCTTCCTGGCGGGTGATGCTTCGCTCAACCTCTGCGCCCGCGGCGACGACAGGACCGCTCCACCTAGGTCACTGAACCGCGTCCGGCGGCAGACTCTGCCGCCGGGCTCCTTCTTCCATCCTGTTCCCAACCCAGACGTGGATGCATGTCACCGACCAGGGCTCGGTGAACACAGGTTGCATCGGAGGGCTTTTTCGAGCCGTGCCTCGCCAACGGAGGGCCGACGCCGCGGCGCAGTGGGCGAGATTGACGAGGTATAGTCAGGTCTTCGGGGGGGAGTACGTACTTGTGACTCCTGAGAGAAATTGGTCCTTCAGGTGTTGGGTCACCTTGCGGGCGACGTCAAAACTGAGCGCTGCCATCTGCGCGTCCTCGCCGCGTTCCTTGCACAACATGAGGTCGACGCCGCTGTTAGCCATGACCGCATCAGCGTCGAGATACGCACGAAGGTACATATCCCCACGAGATTCGGGGTAGGCCTCATCTTCGAGCTTTCTGAGAATGAGCATAGACAGCTCGGCGCCAGCTTTAACGAAGGTCCACTTGGCCTCCGCCTCGTCTGGGGTTTTGAGAGAGTCGTCCAGTATACGAAGAGCACAAGCCTTCCTGCCTGGGTCGTCGGCTTCCAGACAGACGTTGGCGAGGTTCCACATCTCACAGCTCAACAAAACGAGTTCGCGGAGCTTTTTCCTCCGCTCGGTTCGGGTCGTTGCTTTGAGTGCGTTTTGCAGGTCGTCGTAGGTTGCCGTCTTCCACTCCTCAAACATTCGAGGGTTCAAGTGAAAGACCTGGACCATGAGCAACTTCTCTTTGTCGGGCTCGCTCGCCAACGAGGAGATCAGGAACTCGACGCGTTGTCGCACATGCGGAAAGTCGTCCGGCAGCGGAAAAAGCTCGCGCAGCTTCGAGGCCGCCACTGTGATGAGATCTCGGAACCACGCCATTTGCTGTCATCGTATCATCGCCCAGCGGTGACAGTTCGCGTTTGCCGCGTTGCGTGGAAAATTCCAGGCTCGCGTGCGCGGAGCGTCATACCTCCCCAGCCGGTGTCTCATGAGAGATCGTTGCGTCGCCCGTTGGATTTGCCCTGGGCTTGTGCAGGTCACGCCGGTCGCTTGGTGCGTTTCCGCTGCGGCTTCTTGGTCTGACGGCGGACGTGGGCGATGGCTTCGACGAATTGCTTCTTGGTGATGCCCAGGGTCTGCATGTTGCTGCGGATGATGTCGTCGCCGAGGTCGCGATCCATCTTGATCACCACCGGCCGGGCGAGACCCGGCCTCGTCATGACGAGATGATCGCCCTTCGTGCGCGAGTCAACGCAACCAAGGTACAGACAGACGGCGCGGAGGTCTTGCCAGCTGATCCTCAACGCCCGGCCTGCGCCTGCAAGATCGCGGCAGCCTGGTACGCCGGAATTGAAATGTTGAACTCAAAGGGCTTGCCGACGATCGCCGCATCGCCCAACTGCTTTACTATCACGGCCTCCTCGTGGCCCACCAGAGGCATCCCCCACGGCGCAGGGCGGAAGCCGACCTCCTGAAGCGCACGATCCAGCGTACCGCGCTCGAGGCAGCTCTCGAACCAGAGCTCAACAGCCTCCTCAAGGCAACGTTGGGCCTGGTTGCGAGTCTGTCCCTGCGAGTAGACATTCAGGGACGGGCAGCCAGCCACCCATCGCTTCCCTTCCCGGCGCACAACTCCCTGGAGCTTTACCTCCAACTGAATGCTCTGCGTCATCGTGCTCCCTCGTGCGCGGTTGTCTGCCGCGCTTGAGCATAACACCGTTTGGCGCCCGCGAATGCCATCTGCAAGGCGGGCCGGACCGAGGTCGGAGAGCAGGGAAACCGCTGTGATAAGCTTCGCGCGCCAGCGACGGCCCTGTCGTCTAACGGTTAGGACACTGGTCTTTCAAGCCAGCAGCACGGGTTCGATTCCCGTCAGGGCCGCCATCGCTCTTGGCGGGCCCGCATCCGTGCCGCCACGCCCGGCGCTAACCCCGAGTCGCTCCCTGCCTCATGCCCGGAGCCCGGTGCTGCGCTTGTCAAACCGCGTCACGGAAGGGCCTAGACTCCGGCATGTGAAACGGTTCACATTTGCAACGTGGACCGAATCGCAAGCCCGCCCCCCACGAGAGATGTAGGATGCGGAGCGCTGGCTACATAAGGAGGAACGTCATGTCCAAGAGACGCATGGTCACCCTCGACGGCAACGAGGCCACGGCGTCGGTGGCCCACCGTACCAACGAGGTGATCGCGATCTATCCGATTACCCCCTCGTCGAACATGGGCGAGTGGGCCGACGAGTGGTCCGCCCAGGGCAAGAAAAACATCTGGGGCACCATCCCCCAGGTGACCGAGATGCAGTCGGAGGGGGGCGCCGCCGGCGCGGTGCACGGGGCGCTGCAGGCCGGGGCTCTGACCACATCCTTCACCGCCTCCCAGGGGCTGCTCCTGTTCATCCCCAACATGTACAAGATCGCCGGCGAGCTGACCTCCTACTGCATGCACGTCTCCGCGCGCACCGTTGCCACGCACGCGCTCTCGATCTTTGGCGACCACTCCGACGTGATGGCGTGCCGGCCGACCGGTTTTGCGTTGCTGGCCTCGGGCTCGGTCCAGCAGGCGCACGACTTCGCCCTTATCGGGCAGGCCGCCACCCTGCGCTCCCGGGTGCCTCTCCTCCACTTCTTCGACGGCTTCCGCACCTCCCACGAGGTCTCCAAGATCGAGGAGCTTACCGACGACGACCTCCGCCAGATGATCACCGACGAGCTCGTCAGCGCCCACCGCGCCCGCGCCCTCACCCCCGACAAACCGGTGCTGCGCGGCACCGCCGAGAACCCCGACGTGTTCTTCCAGGCCCGCGAGGCCTGCAACCCGTACTACACCGCGTGCGCCGCCCTCGTCCAGGAGGAGATGGACGCCTTCGCAAAGCTGACCGGCCGCCACTACCACCTCTTCGACTACTTCGGCGACCCGAAGGCCGAGCGGGTGATCGTGATCATGGGCTCCGGCGCCGAGACGACCCACGAGTACGTGGACTGGGCCAACGCCCGCGGCGAGAAGGTCGGCCTCCTCAAGGTCCGCCTCTTCCGGCCGTTCGACATCCCCGCGTTCGTCAAGGCGCTGCCAGCCACCGTCAAGAAGATCGCGGTGCTCGACCGCACCAAGGAACCGGGCTCCATCGGCGACCCGCTCTACCTCGACGTTGTCACCGCGCTGCGCGAGGCCCACGACCAGGGCATCTCGAAGTTCCCCGAGTGCCCGAAGGTGGTTGGCGGGCGCTATGGCCTCTCCTCGAAGGAGTTCACCCCGGCGTGCGTCAAGGCCGTCTTCGACGACCTGGCCAAGGACAAACCCAAGAACCACTTCGTGGTCGGGATCGTGGACGACGTCACGCACCTTTCTCTGCCGGTCGACCCCGACTTCGACATCGAGCCGGACGACGTGAAGCGGGCCGTCTTCTTCGGCCTGGGCTCCGACGGCACCGTGGGCGCCAACAAGAACTCGATCAAGATCATCGCCGAGGAGACCGACAACTTCGGCCAGGGCTACTTCGTCTACGACTCCAAGAAGGCCGGCGCGGTCACGATCTCGCACCTCCGCTTCGGGCCGCGTCCCATCCAGTCCTCCTACCTGATCAAGCGCGCGAACTTCGTCGCCTGCCACCAGACCGAGTTCCTTGAGAAGTACGACATGCTCGACTACGCCGCGCCGGGCGCTACCTTCCTGCTCAACACTGCGTTCGGGTCCGAGGACGTGTGGGATCACCTACCCCGCGAGGTGCAGGGGCAGATCCTCGAGAAGAAGCTCAAGCTCTACGTGATCGACGCGTACAAGGTGGCCAAGGACACCGGCATGGGCGTGCGCATCAACACGATCATGCAGGCCTGCTTCTTCGCGATCTCCGGGGTCCTGCCACGCGACGAGGCCATCGCGCAGATCAAGAACACCATCAAGAAGACCTACGGCAAGAAGGGTGACGCGGTGGTACAGAAGAACTTCCAGGCGGTGGACGAGACGCTGGCCAACCTCCACGAGGTGAAGGTGCCGCGGAAGCTCACCGCAACGCACGCAATGCCGCCCACCGTGTCCGAGGCGGCGCCCGACTTCGTCAGGCGCGTCACCGCCGTGATGATGTCCGGCAAGGGCGACCTGCTGCCGGTCAGCGCCTTCCCCGTGGACGGGACCTGGCCGGTGGCCACCACCAAGTGGGAGAAGCGCAACATCGCGCTCGAGATCCCCACGTGGGACGCGGCCATCTGCATCCAGTGCAACAAGTGCGTGATGGTCTGCCCGCACGCCGCCATCCGCGCAAAGCTCTACCAGCCCGAGCTGCTCGCCGGGGCGCCGGCGACCTTCAAGTCCACCGAGTACAAGGCGGCCGACTTCAAGGGCCAGAAGTACACCCTCCAGGTCGCCCCCGAGGACTGCACCGGCTGCACGCTGTGCGTGATGGTCTGCCCGGCCAAGGACAAGGCCAACCCCAAGCACAAGGCGATCGACATGACGCCGCAGTTGCCGCTGCGCGAGAGCGAGCGAGAGAACTACGCGTTCTTCCTCGACCTGCCGGAGGTGGACCGCTCGGCGATCAAGCCGGACGTCAAGGGCTCGCAGTTCCTCGAGCCGCTGTTCGAGTACTCCGGTGCCTGCGCGGGTTGCGGCGAGACCCCGTACATCAAGCTCCTCACGCAGCTCTTCGGCGACCGGACGCTGATCGGCAACGCCACCGGGTGTTCCTCGATCTACGGCGGCAACCTGCCGACGACCCCCTATTCCACCAACCGCGACGGGCGCGGCCCGGCGTGGAACAACTCGCTGTTCGAGGACACCGCCGAGTTCGCGTTCGGCTTCCGCCTCGCCATCGACAAGCACATCGAGCAGGCGCACGAGATGCTGCACCGCATGGCGGGCCAGATCGGCGAGAACCTGGTCAACGAGCTCGTCAACGCCACCCAGGAGGACGAGGGTGGCATCGACGCCCAGCGCAAGCGCGTCGTGGCGCTCAAGGCCAGGCTTGCCGCAATCAAGGACCCCGAGGCGAAGCGCCTGGCGCTCTTGGCCGACTACCTGGTGAAGAAGAGCGTGTGGGCGGTGGGCGGCGACGGCTGGGCCTACGACATCGGCTACGGCGGCCTCGACCACGTGCTCGCTCAGGGCCGCAACGTCAACATCCTGGTGCTGGACACCGAGGTCTACTCCAACACCGGCGGCCAGCAGTCCAAGGCCACGCCGCTGGGGGCCGCGGCCAAGTTCGCGATGGCCGGCAAGGCCACCGCCAAGAAGGACCTCGGGATGATGGCCATGGGCTACGGTAACGTGTACGTCGCCCATGTGGCGTTCGGGGCCAAGGACGCGCAGACCGTGCGGGCGTTCCTGGAGGCCGACTCCTACCCGGGCACCTCCCTGATCATCGCCTACTCCCACTGCATCGCCCACGGTTACGACCTGGCCTACGGCTGCGAGCAGCAGAAGCTCGCGGTGGACACCGGCTGCTGGCCGCTCTACCGCTTCGACCCGCGCCGCATCGCCCTGGGCGAGAGCCCGCTGAAGCTCGACTCCGCCTCACCCAAGACGGACCTCGCGCAGTACATGCGCAACGAGACGCGCTTCCGGATGGTCGAGCAGCAGGACCCCGAGCGGTTCAAGATGCTTCTGGCCATGGCCCGGCGCGAGGTTACGAACCGCTTCTCGGTTTACGAGCAGCTCGCCAAGGTGACGATGCCTGTCAGGTCGATCGACGGGCAGCCGGCCGCGGAGACTGCCGCTGCGAAGAAGGAGAACTAAGGGGGACAGCATGGATCTCTCGACCACCTACCTCGGGCTTCAACTTCCCCACCCGCTCGTCGCCGGCGCCTCGCCGATGGTCGACGAGCTCGACACGGTCAAGCGGCTGGAGGACGCGGGCGTCGCCGCCATCGTGATGCACTCGCTGTTCGAGGAGCAGATCACCCGCGAGCAGCTCGGCACCGTGATGGACATGGAGCTCCACGCGGAGTCCTTCGCCGAGGCACTGTCCTACTTCCCCCACCCGCAGGAGTTCCGGCTCGGCCCCGAGAAGTACCTCGAGCAGATCCGGCGCATCAAGGCGACTGTGAAGGTGCCCGTGATTGGCTCGCTGAACGGCACCACGCCCGCGGGCTGGCTCGACTACGCGAAGCTCATCGAGCAGGCGGGGGCCGACGCCATCGAGCTCAACGTCTACTACCTCGCGACCCACGCCTGGGAAACCAGCGAGGCGGTCGAGCGCCGCACCCTCGACTCCGTCCGGAACGTGAAAGGCGCGGTCAAGATCCCGGTTGCCGTGAAGCTCTCGCCGTTTTACTCCTCGCTCGCCCACCTCGCCAAGCAGATCGGCGATCTGGGCGCCGACGGCATGGTGCTCTTCAACCGGTTCTACCAGCCGGACATCGACGTGGACGAGCTCGAAGTCGTCCCGAGCCTGCAGCTCTCCGACTCCTCCGAGCTGCTGCTCCGCCTGCGCTGGCTCGCCATCCTCTCGGGGCACTTCAAGGGGTCCCTGGCCTGCAGCGGCGGGGTCCACTCGCCCCTCGACGCGGTCAAGGCCGTGATGGCCGGCGCCCACGCGGTGCAGCTCGTCTCGGCGCTCCTGGCGCGCGGGCCGGAGTACCTCAAGGTCGTGCGCGAAGGGATGGAGCGCTGGATGGAGGAGCACGAGTACTCTTCGCTCTCGCAGATGCACGCCAGCATGAGCCACCAGAACTCCCCCAACCCGCAGGCTCTCGAGCGCGCCAACTACATGCGCATCCTGCAGGGGTGGAAGCCGTAGAGGCCGGGGTCCGGGGACCGGGCACAGGAAGAACAAGTACAGAAAGAACGGGGCGGCCACGAGGCCGCCCTCGCTCGTCAGGACCAGGGCCGGCAACGACCCCGACCGGGAGGCGACGCGCTGCCCGCCGCCGCGACGAGACCGCGCCTCCTGTGCTAAACTTTACACAGAGATTAGCTTGGCTCGGGGAGGGTGGCATCCGGCATGGTCGGCCCACGCGCGCGACCGGGCCCGCGACCCGGTGGTTGGTGGTGGCTGGTGCCGCCGGCACTCACCCTTCTCGCCGGGGCGTGGCTCGCCCTCGTGGCGGCGCCCCGTGAGCGTGCGTTGTCCGTCGAGCGATGGCGCGCGCAGTTGTCGGCGACGGCCGACGACCGCAAGGCCTCGCTCGACCGCTGGCTCTACGAACGGTTCGGCGACGCGGCCGTCCTAGCCCGCGACCCCGATGTCGCGCGGCTCGCCGCAGGGCCGGCCGGAGAGATCGCCGGCGTAGCCCGCGATGAAGGGCTCCACTCGCGCGTCACGGCGATGCTCGAGTCGGCCGTGGTGAGCTACGGGTACCGCGCCGTCATGGTCCTCGGGCCGGACGGCCGAGCGGTTGCCGCCGTCGGGCCGTCGGTGGACCTGCAACAGGACTGCCTCGACCTGCCACGGCGGTCTCTCGCCAGCGGCCGCCCGCTTACGGACTTTCACCTGCACGGCGGCGCGACGCCCGTGGTGCAATTCGCCGCGCCCCTCCCCGCGGCAGGCGCGACGAAGCCCGCCGGGGCCGTCCTGCTGGTCGTCGACCCGGCGGCGTGGGTGTATCCGTTCCTGCGCCATCAGGCGGTGGTGTCCGACACCGCCGAGACGGTGCTCCTGCGCCGGGAAGACGGTCAGGTTCTGTACCTCACCCCTCTCCGTCACCGCCCCGACCCCCCGCTCACGTTGCGGCGCCCTCTCGACCAGCCCGGGTCCGCCGCCGCGGCTGCGGTCGGCGGGCAGGAGGCATTCTCCGAGTACGTGGACTACCGGGGCGTGCCGGTGTTCGCCGTGACGCGGCGGCTAGCGGGTGCACCATGGGGGCTCGTGGCCAAGGTGGCCCGAAACGAGGCCCTGCTGCCGTACCGGCGCTGGCTCGGCGGCGCGCTGGCCGGTCTGGCAGCGGTGTTCCTCGCCGCGTCGGGACTCGGCTACGGGATGGGCCAGCGCCAGCGGGCGCTGGTCCGCGAGGCCCTGTCGGCCAGCGAACATCGCCTTGCCGAGCTTGTCCAGCAGGCCAACGACGCCGTCTTCGTTTTCTCGACCGAGGGCCGGGTGCTGCAGGCAAACCGTCGCGGCGCGGAGCTGTACGGATATTCGGCGGAGGAGCTGCGGCGCCTGACCACGGCCGACCTGCGAGCCCCAGAGGCGAGGGATGGCGCTCGGGCCACGATCCAGGACGTGCTGCAGCGTGGCGGCATGACGTTCGAGACCGTCCACTGCCGCAAGGACGGCTCCGTCTTCCCCGTCGAGGTGAGCATCCGCTCGGCCCACGTGCAAGGTGAGGAGTTCCTGATCGCGACGGTCCGCGACATCACGCCACACAAGGCAGCCGAGGCGCGCATCCGGCAGCTCAACCGCCTGCTGCGCACGATCTCCGAGATCAACCAGCTCATCGTCCGGGAGCGTGACCGCGACCGGCTGATCGACGACGCGTGTCGAATCCTCGTCGAACACGGCGAGTTCCGGATGGCGTGGGTCGGTTTCGCCGACGAGGATCGAGGCGTCGTCGTCCCGGCGACCGCGTTCGGCACAGGGACCGATTTCCTTGGCCAGACGGAGATCCGGTTTGACGACACCGCGCTCGGCGCCGGCCCGACCGGAACTGCAATCCGCGAACAGCGGACGGTTGTCGCCCGCGACTGGGCGACCGACCCCACGCTGGTACCGTGGCGCGAGGCCGGCCTGGCGCGAGGGTTCTGCGCCAGTGCCTCGTTCCCGATTCGCGCGGCCGGGACGCCGCGGGGCGCCCTGGCCGTGTACTCGGGCCCTGGCGCGTTCGACGACGAGGTGGTGAAGCTGCTCCAGGAGCTGGCGCGGGACCTCTCGTTCGCCATGGGTGCAATAGCCGCCGAGGAGACACTTCGCGAGAGCGAGCGGAACTACCGCACCGTTTTCGAGGAGGCCAACGACGCCATGGTGGTCTTCGAGCCGGAGAGCGAGAAGGTTCTCGACGTCAACGCGCGAGCGTGTGAGGTGTACGGCTACCCGCGGGCCGAGCTCGTGGCGATGAGCTTCAAACGACTCACGAAGCACGTCGAACGGGGCGAAGCCTCTATCCAGAAGTTGCTCGAGGAGGGCTCGATCCGCGACTTCGAGTCGGTCCATCTTTCGCGCGATGGTCGGGAGATCAACGTCCTCGTCAACTCCTCACTCATCGAGTACCAAGGCCGGAAGGCGGTGCTGAGCATCAACCGAGATATCACCCAGCGCAAGCGCGCCGAGGAGGCCCTGCGTGAAAGCGAAGAGCGGTACCGGTCGCTGTTCGATGCCGCCACCGACGGCATCGCGACGGCGGACATCGAGACCGGCAAAATCCTCGACTGCAATCCGGCCCTGGCTACCATGGTGGGGCGGCGACCCGAAGAGCTGATCGGAAAGCCCCAATGGGTTCTGTACCGGTCGGAGAACCCGCGCGGTGAGCTCCCTCAGAATCTCGTGGAAGATGAAGGTGTCCCCACCGGCTTGTCTCGCCAGGAGGAGCTTCTCTCGGTGTCCGGCGAGCGACGCTTGGTGGAGATCCGCGGCGCCCGCCTCGAGCTCGGCGGTCGCAAGGTGCTGCTCGGAATCTACCGTGACCTGAGCGAGTTGCAGCGAGCCAAGGGCGCGATCGAGGAGGCGCTCGCGTGGCAGCAGCAGATCTTCGAGGGCTCGCGCGACGCCGTGTTCATCAGCGACGAGGAGGCGCGCTTCGTCGCGGTCAACCACGCGGCCACGGAGCTGACCGGCTTCTCTCGCGACGAGCTACTGGCGATGCAGATTCCCGACCTCCACGAGGAGCCGGATCTTACGGCGTACCGCGCCTTTCACCAGCGCATCCTGGGTGGAGAGCGGATTCTCTCGGAGGCGCCGATCCGGAAGAAGGACGGCAGCAAGGTGGTCGTCGAGTTCAACAACACGGTCGTGATCATCGGCGGCACGCGCTTCATGCATACGGCGGGCCGGGACATCACCGAGCGCAGGCACATTGAGGAGACGCTGCGGCAGCACACGCAATTCGTCGAAACGATCCTCGAGAACGCTCCCATCGGGTTCGCCGTCAACACCATTGACGACGGCGTCGGGCAATTCGTGAGCGCCAAGTTCGACGAGATCTATCACGTGCCGCGGGGTTCTCTTCACACCGTGGATGAGTACTTCGAGAACGTCTATCGTGATCCGGTCCATCGCGCGGAGATACGGGAGCGGATGATGGCCGACATGGCGAGCGGAGACGCCGCTCGGATGCATTGGGAGGACATCCCGATCATCACCGAGACCGGCGAGCGCCGCAATGTCACCGCCGTCAATATTCCGCTGTTCGAGCAGAACCTGATGATCTCGACAGTGCAGGATGTTACCGAGCGCAAGCGGGCGGAGGACGCGCTGCGAGAAAGCGAGGCCCGCTTCCAGTTGCTCGCCGACGTCGCACCCGTCGGCATCTTCCAGACCGACGAGCACGGCGCGACCACGTACGTCAACCGGCGCTGGACGGAGATCGCCGGCATGGCAGCCGAACACGCCGTGGGCTACGGGTGGCTGCAGGCGGTGCACCCGGAGGACCGCGACGGCCTGGCCGCCGGCTGGCGCGACGCGACCCAGGCGGGGCACACGTCCCTGAAGGACTACCGATTCCTGTATCCGGACGGCACGGTCGTCTGGGTGGTCGGACACGCGGTTGCTGTGTTCGACGCGGCGGGGCGTATCACCGGCTACGTCGGCACGATCACCGACATCACCAAGCGCAAGCACGCCGAGGAGGCCCTGCGTGAAAGCGAGGCACGCTACCGCCAGCTCTTTGCGTCGGCAATAGACGGAATCGCCGTCGCCGATGCGCAAACCGGCATTCTCACGGACTGCAACGAGGCGCTCTGTTCCATGGTCGGCCGCACCCGCGAGGAACTGATCGGCCAGTCGCAGGCAATCCTGCATCCGCCAGAGCCCCTGATCGGCGGCGTGACGGCCGACTTCGCCGACAGTCGGGGCGAGATGCTGAGAAAGATCGTCGATAGCAAGCTCCTGGCCAGGGACGGCAGTCAGCGCGACGTCGAGATCCGGGCCAACCTCGTGGAACGCGACGGGCGTCCGCACCTGGTTGGCGTCTTCCGCGATCTCACCGAGCGCAAGAAGCTGGAACGCGAGGTGGCGCTGCGGGAGCAACAGCTCAACTCCTTCTTCACGGGCGCAACCGCCGGCCTCATGCTTGCTGACGAGGAGCTGCGCTTCGTCCAGGTCAACGACACGCTGGCGGAAATGAACGGAGTGCCTGCCCATGAGCATTTGGGCAGGACCGTGCGGGAAGTCGTGCCAAAGCTGGCGCCGGTCGTAGATCCGTTATTCCGGCGTGTGCTCACGACAGGAGAACCTGTTTTGGACGTCGAGGTGAGCGGCGAAACGCGGAGTCAGCCGGGAGTGGAGCGGCACTGGCTCCAGTCGTTCTTCCCGATTGCGGGACCAACTGGGAAGCCGCAGGGCGTGGGAGCAATCGTCGTCGAGGTTACCGAACGCAGACAGCTCGAAGCCCAGTTGCGCCAGGCGCAGAAAATGGACGCGGTCGGACGCCTCGCGGGGGGCGTGGCCCACGACTTCAACAACATCCTGCAGGCCATGCTCAGCAACACCGCTTTGTTACAGCTGCACCTGCGTGGCGCCGGCGCCGCGGAGGAGCCGCTGAAAGAGCTGGACCAGCTCGTGCGGCGCGGCTCGTCGCTTACCCAGCAGCTCTTGCTGTTTTCACGGCGACAGCCCGCCGTACGCGTGCCGCTTGAGCTCAAGGACGCGGTGCGTGGTGTTGCCACGTTGCTGCGCCGGGTGGTGCGTGAGAACGTGGCCATCACCAGCGAGCTGACCGACTCACCGTTGCCGGTCCGGGCCGATCAGGGCCAGCTCGAACAGGTGCTGCTGAATTTGGCGCTCAACGCGTCTGACGCGATGCCCGCCGGCGGGAAGATCACGCTGCGAGCCGGAGCGGACGGCGACCACGTCTTCCTTTCGGTCAGCGACACCGGCCATGGCATTACGGAAGAGGTTCGGGCACACCTGTTTGAGCCGTTCTTCACCACCAAGGCCCCGGGCAAAGGAACTGGCCTCGGCCTCTCGGTTGTGCACGGTATCGTGACCGCACACGGCGGACGCGTCGAGGTCACCAGCGCACCTGGCGAAGGCGCAACGTTTATCGTGTGGCTACCACGCGCCGAAGCCCCACTGGGAGAGCTAGGCGACCGACCCAAACCGCCCAGCGACCTGCCCGTCGGCGGCAACGAGCACATTCTGGTGGTCGAGGACGAGTACGGCGTCCGCAAGAGCATCTCGGGGATTCTGCGGTCGCTCGGCTACACGGTGACGACCGCGGCGACCGGCGAGGAGGCCGGCGCGCGGCCGACCGAACCGGCGCCCGACCTCCTCCTCACCGATGTCGTCCTGCCCGGGATCACGGGCGCTGCGGTCGCGGAACGCCTGCGCGACCGCTGGCCGGCTCTCAAGGTGTTGATGATGTCCGGATACCTGGAAGACGAGGCGATGCGAGATCTCGCAGCCAGTGGGCGTGTGCGCTTCCTCCAGAAGCCGTTCGACATGCACGCGCTCGCCCTCGCGGTCCGGCAAAAGCTCGACGAGGGGCCACCCACGGTCGGCCACTAGCAGAAGAACACGAGAGCGAGGGTCGCGCATCGGGTCGAGCGTCACGACGAAGGCGACCTGCGCCTTGTGCCTCGTCTTTCCGGGTGTGTCGGGGCCGGCGTCCCGATCCCCGAGCCCGGAGCGCTTTCCTTGTCGCTCCCCTGTGCCCTGTGCCCTCTCCTCTTCGCCCTGACCCCTGTGCCCGGTGCCCTGTACCCGGTCCCCTGATTCTTGTGCCCGGTCCTCTGTTCTCAGTGTGTTACGCTCCGGCGCGGAACCGAGATGGAGCACGTTTTCCACGTCATCGCCACCGTCCACGAGGTGGCCCTCAAGGGGGCCAACCGCGGGTGGTTCGAGCGCACGCTGGTACACAACGTGCGCTACGCCCTCAAGGGGCTGCCGGTGGCCGAGGTGTCGATCCCGGCCCGCGTAGTGGTGCGATTCCAGGAGCCGGTGCCCTGGCACGAGGTCCTCGAGAGGCTTTCCACCGTGTTCGGCCTCAACGGCATCATCCCGGTGGAGCGCGCCGGCACGACCTACGACCAGCTCGAGCGGTTCGTGGGCGAGCGCAAGGCCGACTTCGAGGGGAAGACCTTTGCCGTGCGCTGCAAGCGCTCCGACAAGCGCTTCCCGCTCACCTCGGAGCAGGTCAACCGCAGGCTGGGCGCGTTCGTGAATGAACTCACGGGCATGGCGGTGGACCTCGAAAACCCGGACGTCACCGTCCACGTGCTGGTGCAGAGCGACGGGCTGTACGTCTTCAGGGAGCGCTTCCCCGGGCCGGGCGGCCTCCCCGCAGGCACCTCCGGCCGGGTCCTGGTCCTGATGTCCGGCGGGATCGATTCCCCTGCGGCCGCGTACCTCGCGATGAAGCGCGGCACCAGGGCGCACTACGTGCACTTCCACTCGGCGCCCTACACCTCCGACGCATCGGTCACCAAGGTCGAAAGGTTGGTTCGCGTGCTCACCCGCCACCAGGGCACGAGCCGCCTGACGGTGGTCCCCTTCGGCGACTGCCAGCGGGAGATCGTGGCGCTCTGCCCGGAGCGCCTGCGCGTGGTGCTCTACCGCCGGATGATGCTGCGCACGGCCGAGCGCATCGCCCGCCGCTCCCGGTGCGAGGCGCTGGTCACCGGCGAATCGCTCAACCAGGTGGCGTCACAGACGCTCGAGAACATGGCGGCCATCGACCGCGTCGCCCACATGCCGGTGCTGCGCCCGCTGGTCGGGATGGACAAGCAGGAGATCATCGCCCTCGCGGAGCGCGCGCTGACGTACGAGCTTTCTATCCTGCCCCACCAGGACTGCTGCTCGTTCCTGCAGCCCCAGCACCCCGCCACCCGTACGACCCACGCGGCGTGCGAGGAGGCGGAGGCCGCCCTTGACGTGGGCGGCTGGGCGCGCCGGCTGCAGCACGAGGCCACGGTCACCATCATCGAACACCGCTGGGACGCATAGAACGGCAGGCTACAGGCAACAGAAACGACGGAAGAACCTGCGTCCGGTCCATTCCCTGTCGTACCTGTCGTACCTGAAGCCTGTAGCCCGTCTCTCCCAAAGCCTGCCTTACCTGAAGCCCGGAGCCTGTAGCCTTTGTCCCGCTCGGCTGTCGCACAGCGACTACTTGGCGGCCCCCCGCAGCTTCTCGATGTCGCCCAGTACCTGTTCAGCGTGCTTGGCGGGGGCGACGTCCGGGTAGGCCTTCAGCACCTTGCCGTCCGGCCCGACCAGGTACGAGATGCGGCGCGCCCACATGCGGCTGGGCGAGTCGGCGGCGCCCACGGCGAGCGCCAGCGTCTTCTTGGCGTCCGAAAGCAGGGGGAATGGGAACTTGTTCTTCGCGATGAACTCGGCGTTGTCCTTGGGGTCGTCGAAGGAAACCCCGAAAACCAGGACACCCGCCTTCTGAAAGCCCGCGAAGTTGTCACGCAACGCGCACCCCTCCGCGGTGCACCCCGAGGTCATCGCCTTCGGGTAGTACCACAGCAGGTATGTCTTGCCGGCGTAGTCCTTGGATGAAACGACGGTACCGGTCTGGTTCGGCAGCTCCCAGGCCGGAAAGGCCTCGCCTGGCTTGAGCATCTCGGCGGCCAGAACCGATCCAGCCGTCAGAAGCGCCGCCAGCATCAGGAACAGTGTGCGCATTGTTGTCCTCCCCACCCGAGAACAACCCGACGCCTCGGCGAGTGATTCCATGAGCGTCGACGGATCCTCGGTCGCATACCCTCGAACGGGTGATTCCTCCTTCGCCCGATTTTGTGTAGAATCCTTTTCCAGATGGGTCTGATTCTGAGATGTCGCTAAACAAACCGGACTCCACGCCAGCGCATCGCACGGACCGCGCCTACCGCGAGAAGCGGAACGTGGCCCTGAGCTCGGTCTTTGCCGGTCTCTTCCTGACCGCCATGAAGCTGGTCGTCGGCCTGATGACCGGGTCGCTCGGCATTCTCTCCGAGGCCGCTCATTCGGGGTTGGACTTCGTGGCGGCCGCCGTGACGTTGCTGGCCGTGCGAGTGTCCGGCCGCCCCGCCGACCGCGAGCACACCTACGGCCACGGCAAGGTGGAGAACCTCTCGGCGCTCTTCGAGACCGGGCTTCTGCTGGTCACCTGCGCTTGGATCATCCACGAGGCCGTGCAGCGCCTTTTCTTCAAGCAGGTGGAGGTCGAGGCCACCGCCTGGGCCTTCATCATCATGGTCATCTCGATCGTGGTCGACGTGTCACGCTCACGCGCCCTAAACCGTGCTGCCAAGAAGTACGACAGTCAGGCGCTGGAGGCCGACGCCCTCCACTTCTCGACCGACGTCTGGTCCTCGGCCGTCGTGCTTCTCGGCCTGCTGGGCGTGCTGCTCTCGACCCGGCCGGGGCTCCGCTGGCTGCTCAAGGCGGACGCGCTCGCCGCCCTCGGCGTCGCGGCAATCGTTGTCTGGGTGAGCATCCAGCTCGGACGCAAGACGATCGCCAGCCTCCTCGACGAGGTCCCGCCGGCGCTGCGAGACGACCTGGCGCAGGCGCTCCGGATCCCGGGCGTCAACGAGGTCGTGCGGGTGCGCGTGCGGCGCAGCGGTCCGGAGGCTTTCGCCGACGTCACGCTGACCGTCGATCGCGGTACATCGGTCGAGCGGGCCCACCAAGTGGCCACCGAGGCCGAGGCCGCAGTGCAAAAGTGCCTGCCAGGCGCCGACGTCGTCGTGCATGTCGAGCCGGCCGACACCACGAGCGAGGAGACGACCGAGGACGCGCCGACCGTGGTGCGTGTCATCGCCTCGAGGATGGGATTGAGCGCCCACGAGATCAAGGTCGAGCAGGTGCTTGGAGCGCGCTCCCTCGAGCTGCACCTCGAGGTGGACGACTCGCTGAGCGTGGCGGCGGCCCACGAGCAGGCGACGGCCTTCGAGAAGGCGCTGAGAGAGGCGTTCCCGCGGATCGGCCAGATTGTCACCCACATTGAGCCCGCCGGCGTTGCAAGGGCAAGCCACCAGGCGCGGGCCGAGGACGAGATGATGGTGCTCGATGTCCTCCACCGGCTCACGCGTGAGGACGACCTCGACTGCCACCCTTACAACCTCACGGTACGCTGGAGCGAAGGGGGGCTTGCGGTCTCCTTCCACTGCGCCGTTGGTGCAGACACCGCAATCACCGCCGCCCACGCACTGACCGAGCGCGTCGAGCAGGCGCTGCGTGCCAAGCTGCCCCACCTCGGCCGCGTCGTGATCCACGTGGAGCCCCTGGTCACGCCAAGCCCACAGCCGAAAGCTGAGAATTGACGCTTCCCCCACCCATCCGAAAGACCTGAAGGAAGCGTGCCCGCCAGCGTTCAGCTGTGACCTGTCAGCTGGCCAGCGGCTTGGGGGAAAGCCCTTCCCTCATGCCCCGTACTTGGCGACCTTGCCCGCGGCGGCCAGTGCCTGCGCCATCAGGAAACGCAGCGGCAGGCGGCCGAGCGCGCCCCCGATGCAGGCCACCTCGGAGAACGCGGTCACCGGATCGCGGAACACTCTCCCCGGCGACCACATCAGCGCCGGCACGGGGTGCCAGGAGTGGGTCTTGAGGGCCACGGGCGTCGAGTGGTCGGCGGTGACCACGACGACCTCGAACCCGTCGCCCAGCAGGTCGGGGAGCAGGCGGTCCACGGCCTCGATCACCGTGCGCTTGCGCTCGAAGTCGCCGTCCTCGCCGGCCTGGTCGGTGTACTTGACGTGCACGAAGAAGAAGTCGTGCCCTTCGCGGTTCGCCCGCACGGCCGCCGGGAAGTCCGCCAGCGACTGCGGAGCCGGCGGCATGTCCATTCCGACCAGCCGCGCCAGCCCGCGGTACATCGGGTAGGTGGCGATGCAAACGGGCCGGAGCCGGAACCGTTCGGGAAGCGACGGGATCTTGGGCAGGGAGTCGAAGCCCCGCAGGAGGATGCCGTTCGCCTTGGGCTCGCCGGCCAACGCCTCGCGCGCCGCCTCCACGAAACCTCCCACCACCTTCGCGGTGGGCTTTGATGCGGCATCGAGCGCCGTCACGGCGTGCGGCGGAACGCCGGTGTGCTGGGGATCGGTGTCGGCCAGGCTGTGGCCCAGCTTCTCACCCCGCAGGATCAACGCCCCGCGGTGCTCCGCCTCGGTCTCGACGAAAATCTCCACCCCTTTCGGTGCCCGGATCTGCCGAAGGCGCACGACCAGGCGACGGTTCTCCTCCGTCGAGATGCGGCCCGCCCGGCGGTCGAAGACGTTGCCTTCGGAGTCGAGCGTGCAGAAGTTGAAGCGGGCCGCCACGTCCCCGGGCCGGAGCGGGAAGTCGATCCCCACCGCCGAGAGCACACCGCGCCCGATCTCGTACTCGGTGGGGTCGTAACCGAAAAGGCCCAGGTGGCCCGGGCCCGACCCCGGAGTGATTCCCGGCCCGACCGGGTCGAAGCGCCCGCAACAGCCGTCCTTGGCGAGGCGGTCAAGGTTGGGCTTCTTGGCCGCCGCGAGCGGCGTGAGGCCGTCGCCGTAGCGTGGCAGGTCACCCAGGCCGTCCATCACGAGATAGAGGATTCGCGACGGGGTCTGCTCGGCCTGCGACTCAACGATCCGCATCGGGTCCATGACCACCTCCTGCACGTGTAAGGATAGCGCTCCCGCGACCCCGAGCTACGGCTTTTCGGCCGGTTTCCTGCCCGCAGCGGGGGTCGGAGGCTCCATCATCCTCTCCAGGATCGCGTTGTAGAGCAGCGGCAGGGCCGCCTCGGTCTGGCCGCGGAAGAAGGGCGTGAAGCAGTAGAGAACGGCGCGACCCGAGCCCCGCCGCACCTCCACCACGGCCGCGCGCCGGTGCAGCTTGTCCTCCCCGCGCATCCAACCGGAGAGCAGTACCGGGCCGTCCGGGAAGCGCGCGGCCACGAGCCGCGTGTCGTCGCCCAGGACGGGCCTGGTCTGGAAGGCCGTCTCGCCCTCCAGCATCGCCGCGATCCGGTTCGGCATCCCCCACCCGATCGGCGACCCGCCGTCCACCTCCACCGCCGCGAGTGCGCCGGGGCAGCGGTACTCCTCGCGCTTGACGCCCTTCAGCGAGTTGGAGACCGGCAGCGCGAGCGCCTCCGCCAGCCATTCGGCGGAAGCCCCGAACGCCAGCACGGTGCCCCCCTGGGCAAAGAAGCGCTTGACCGCCTCGATGCCGTCCTTACCGATGCCCTTGCGGTAGTCGGGAGGCGGCAGCGCGGGGCCGCGGGCTGTCGGCCCCTCGACCAGGACCTTCCCCTCCATCGGCGGCAGTGCCAGCACGTCCACGCGTCCGGCAAAACCGCCCGAACTCACCGCGGCGGAGTCAACCACCTCAACCGCAAACCCCGCCCTCTCGAGGACGAAGCGCAGCCAGCCCGCGTCCTCGAGGCCGAAGTTGGGGTGGTAGACGCCCACGGTCACGGGGTGCAGCGGCCTCGCATCCGCCGGCCTCGCCCCGCTGCGCACGGAGGCCACGTTTGCGCCCGCGAGCACCTCGGCCTGCGCGGCGGCATCTGCACCCTCGATCACGAGAGAGCCGGCCGGGACGTCCTTCCCGCCCGCCTTTGTTGCAGCCGTCAGGCAGGTGACGGAAGCGCCGCGCTTGAGCGCGCGGTTGGCGACCGAAAAGGCGCCGAGCTGCCCGGACGGGACGATCAGCACCGTCCCCTCGCCGGTCGGGCGCGGCTCCGTAGCAGCCCACCGGGGCCCGATGCGGGAAAGGTCGCCGCGCAGCTCACCCTCCACCCTGACCGAGCGGACACCCAGGCAGAGCGGCATGGTCCAGGCGGTGATGTCGTACGGGAGCAGGATCTCCGCCTCCGGCGCCGGGGCGATCTCGGGGTAGACCTGCCGCTCCATGACCTCGACGAGGTACTGGCGGTACGGCTGGGCCGCCGGAAATACCACCGTACCCCGCGGGTAGGCGATGCCGTCGGCGGTCACCCCTTCCTCGGCCACGAACCCCTCGAGGCCGGCGGTCAGCAACAACCCCACCAGGTGCGCGCGGCGCCCCGGGTCACCCTCGGGCGGCACCAGGTAGGCCCGCGGCGCCTCGCGCTCGCCGCGCGATGTGGCCTGGGCGGCCATCTGAGAAACGTCGCGCAGCAGCGCCTCCCGTTGGACCGCGGCGAACTCCACGAACGCGCGCATCAGCGTGAGCTGGTACGAGACCGCATCGGCCAGGCCCCATGAGCCGCCTCGCCATGGGTTGGGGAAGTTGACCTGGGCGCGGTACTCAACCAGCCCCTTGCCCCCTCCCCGGAGCTCGTTTTCGTCGACCTGGACCGGGGAAGCCAGCGCCGCGCTTGCGGTCTCGGTGAGCACGCCGAAGACGTTCTTCCACCAGCCGGTGTTGCGGGTGCCGCCGATCCAGTTGCCGTCGAACGTCCACCCGGAAATAACGCCGCTCGCACCCCGCTCCTCCAGGCGCAACGCCATGAGGGTGCCGAGGTGCGAGGTCATGCGCCAGACGAACGGGTGCACGTTGGGGGCGATGGGGTCGGCGAACGGCGGCACGAACTGGCGCGGACCGGTGGAACCCATCATGTGGAGGTCCAGGAACAGCTGGGGGTGCCAGTCGTGGTAGGCGAAGCGGTTCAAGGCACGGCTCTCGGGTTGCGTGAGGTAGACGAAGTCGCGGTTGTTGTCGTGGCCGGCGTAGCGGTGGTAGAGGAAGGGCGGGTTTGCGCCCTCGTAGGGCGTACCCAGCCACTTGCGATACCAGGCCACCGTGGCCTCCTGGCCGTCGGGGTTCAGCGAGGGCACCAGCAGCACCACCGTGCTCTGCAGCCATCGTCCCTCGGGGCTGCCCTCGGGCGCTCCGGCGAGCTGGTAGGCGAGGAGGAGCGACGCCTGCGGGCCCGCGACTTCGTTGGCATGGATTCCCGCTGTTATCAGCGCGCAGCTGGGAAGGCTCGCGATCAGAGCCTCCCGCGCGGCATCGTCGAGGCCGCGCGGGTCGGCGATCCTCGCCCACTGGCGGCGGAGCTCGTCGAGCCTGGCGATGTTGGTGGGCGCCGAGATTGCCGCCGCCAGCATCGTGCGGCCCTCCACCGTCGGGCCCATCTCGAACACCCTCACCCGGTCGCTGGCCCCGGCGAGGGCGCGCAGGTAGCGCTCGCTCTCGGTGTAGCTCGCCAGCACCCGGTTCTGGCCGACGTCCATGCCGAGCACCGCTTTCGGCGAAGGCGGCGTCGCGGCCCGTGCCGCGGACAGAGCCAACATTGCGATCCCGACCGCTGCCACCCGTGCACGCCATCTCGTCTTCATCGTTCCTCCGCAGCCGTAAGGTTACTTCATCGCGCCCCGCCTTTCTCGCCCCGGGCCACCACGCACAGGCCGCCCGGCTCGCGAGGGCCTTGGGCCTGCTAGACTCGCCACCCTGAGCGAGGACGCCATTTCCTTGAGCCCCGCCGCCGAGACCAGGATCTCCATCCCGGAGCGCGTGACCGCGCTGGCGCTGCTCGCTTCTGCTGTCCTCCTGCGCGTCCCATACGTCCTGCACTACCGCTTCAACTCCGACGAGCCCCAGCACCTGCACGTGGTCTGGGGCTGGACCCGGGGCCTGATCCAGTACCGCGACACGCTCGACAACCATGCTCCCCTCTTCCACCTCGCGATGGCGCCGCTCCTGGCGTTGTTCGGCGAGCACGCCTGGACCCTCTTCGCGATGCGCTTCGCGATGCTCCCGCTGTACCTGGTTTCCCTCGCCCTGACGTTCGCCATCGCCCGCAGGCTGTTCTCGGACAGGGTCGGGCTGTGGGCCGCCGTGCTGCTCGCGGTCCACTTCGAGTTCTTCTTCCCGTCCATCGAGTTCCGGACCGACAACCTGTGGACGGTGGCGTGGCTCGCCGCGCTCACCGTCCTGGTGGGCGGCCGGCTGACCGCAGGCCGCGCCTTCGCCTTCGGCCTGCTCCTCGGTACGGCCGCGGGCGTGTCCCAGAAAACCCTGCTCCTCGCCGCCTCGCTCGCCGCAGCAACGGCGCTCATGCTGGTGCTGGCCCCGCAGACGCGGCGGCAGCTCCCCCTGCCCCGGGCAGTGGCGCTGGTCGGGGCGGCCGCCGCGGGCTTCCTGGTGGTGCCGCTGCTGCTGGTCGCATTCTTCGCGGCGGCTGCCGCCCTCGATGCCTTTTTCTACGGCGCCATCCAGCACAACCTGCTGCCCGGCATGGGCGAGACCCGGCACGTCTGGCGGTTCCTGCTCTTCCCGGTCGGCCTGGCGGTGGTGCTGTGGCTGGCTGCGCCTCTGATCCGCTCCGCCGACGGCGACCGTCTCCGGTCGATACGGCTCCTGCTGGCGCTCACGGCCGCGATCTACTACCTCTCGGTGCAGAGCTTCTGGCCGCTGGTCACCGCCCAGGACTGGCTGCCCTTCCTCCCGCTGCTCGTGATCTTCGTTGTGGCGGGGTTTGCGGCCTGGGCGGAGCGGCGTGGTGACGTCTCCCGCCCAGCGGCGGTGCTGGCGGCGCTCGTGGTGGTGGAGCTCGGTGTCCTGGTCTTCCAGGGACCCGTCTGGAAGGACCGTACGGCGCCCCAGGCGGCGCTCGTGTGCGAGACCCTCCGGCTGACGGACCCGGGCGACTGGATCATCGACGCCAAGGGCGAGACGGTTTTCCGCCGGCGGGCGCTGCCCTGGGTCCTCGAAAGCATCACGAGGGAGAGGCTGCGGCGTGGCCTGATCCGCGATACGCTGGCCGAGGATGCGATCGCGATGCGCTGCTGGGCCGCAACCGTCGAAGATGAGCGCTTCTCCGCTCGGGCGCGGGCCTTCCTTGCCGAGAACTACGTGCCGGTCGGGCTCCTGCGCGTGGCCGGGAGGGTCCTGGGGGAGCCGGACCCCGCATTGCACCCGCTCCCCTTCGCGGTGGTCATCCCGGGACCGTACGCGGTCGCGGCCGAGCGCGGCACGGTACGGGGTTTGCTCGACGGCACCCCGTACGAGGGTCCGCGGGAGCTTGCGGCCGGCCGGCACGAGTTCGTCCCCGGGGTTCCGTCCGGGAGGCTGGCGGTCGTGTGGGCGCAGGCGGTGGTGCGTGGCTTCTCACCGTTCCGCCAGGGCGGGACAGCCCAATGATCCAGACCCTTGCCCTCAGGCCGGCCGACCGTCTCCTTGTCCTCGCCCCGCACCCCGACGATGAGAGCGTGGGCACCGGGGGTCTGCTCCAGCACGCGCTCGAGGTAGGCACCCAGATGCTCGTGGTGTTCTTCACCGACGGCGACAACAACCCGTGGGCCCAGCGGGCGGGCGAGCTGCGCTGGCGCATCGGTGCCATCGAGCGCGCGCGGTTCGCGGTGCGGCGCCGCAAGGAGGCCGGGCGGGCGCTCGAGAAGCTCGGCGTGAGCCCCGGATTGGTGAGGTTCCTCGGCTTTCCGGACCAGGGTGCGACGGACATGCTGCTCCATGCCAACGAGGTCGCGATGCGGGCCCTGACCGACGTTCTGCGCGACTTCCACCCGACGGTGGTGGTGGGGCCTTCGCTTCTCGACCTGCACCCGGACCACAGCGCGCTCGGCGTCATCCTTGCCCTGGCGCTCGACGGCCTGGCCAGCACCATGGCCCCCCGGAATCACGTGCGGTACCTGGTGCACAACCCCCGCCTTCTCCACCGTCACGAGGGCTCCCTGGTGCTGAAGCTGACGGACGAGCAGCGCGCACGCAAGAGGGCCGCCATCGCCTGCCACCGGACCCAGCTGGTGTTGCGCAGCTCGTGGCTGTTGTCTTTCGCGAAGATGGAGGAGAGGTTCTACCTCGCAGAGTCGCCGACCGGCCTCGCCGAGCACCCGGTGTGCGGAGCGGTGCGTACCGGAGGGTCGCTCCGCGTGCCTCTCTCCTCGCGCACCCACCTGCGCGCATTCGGGGCGAGGACCGTGTGTCTGGTGGCGCAGCCGCCGTCCTCCGCCGCTGTGCGGGTCACAGTGGAGTTGCCGGACCGCGACCGTGACGTGCCGGTGCGCGACCCGCGGAACGGCGCGGTCGTCGGAGAGGCCCGCTTCCGCGGCAAGGACGGGCTTGGCGACCTGCTGCTCCCCGGCGCGCTCATCCCGCCGGGCGGGCGCCTGTTCGCCAAGGTCGAGCGCCGGTTCGGCTTCTTCGACGAGGCCGGCTGGAAGGAGCTACCCGAGGTCTCAGGTGGTTCCTAGGTTTCGGCGCTCGCCGGCGGCGGTACACTCGTGGGTGGGAGACGAGTTGGCCTCGCGCGCATCCAACGCTCTGACGGAGAAGAGGCTGCCGGGGCGGCACCGGGCGCCTCGGGCGCGCCCGTCTTCGCTTCGACGGCCATGACCGAGCTGCCAACCATGGCACGCCGGAAAGGGCCGGGGGACCGATCCGGCCGCGACCGGCATGTGCGCGAGCGCGGGCCGGCGCTGCGAACGATGCGGCCCCGGCGGGTGCTCGATCTGCTCCGCCGCGTGAGCGAGGTCCTCGAAACCGTGGTTGATCCCGAGGTGGCGGCCTGGAGCGTCCTGGTGGCCTTTACGGCCGGCGAGGGTCTGGGCTTCAACCGCGCGTTCCTCCTGCTCGCGGAGGGCGACAGAATCCGGGGGTGGTTCGGGGTAGGGCCGCGCAACCGGGACGAGGCGCGAGAGCTGTGGGCGGAGCTGCGTCGGCGCCAGGTGATGCCGCTGGACGGCATGGCCCGGCCCGATCAGGAGGCGGTCAAGGCCGAGCGGGAGCGCCACGAGGCGATCCTCTCGGCGCTCTCGTACCAGATGGTCAAAGGGTGCGGTGCGTGGCGACGCGCCTTCATCGGACGCGCCGGCCATCCGAACCACTGCGTCCGGCACTGGGTCTCGGTGCTGGATTCGAGCGAGCTCGTGGTGGTCCCGCTCATGGCCAGCGGGCGGCCGTGGGGCGTCGTGCTGGCCGATAACTTCGTCACGCACTCTCCGGTCTATCACGCGACGCTGGAGGCCGCGGAGACCCTCGCCCACTACCTGCGCGGCGCACTCGAGCGCACGCAGTTGCTGCAGCGCTTCCAGGACGAAAAGCGGCGCCGCATGGCGGCCGAGCACGCCACGGCTCTCCTCGAGACGGCGCGCACGCTGGCGCACGACCTCAAGAACCCGCTCGCCCTGGCGGGGGGCCTGGCACGGGAGCTGATCACGGCCCCTCCGGCCGACCGCGAGACCCTGGCGCGGCAGCTCACCATCGCCGCCGATGCCGTGACTCGCGCGGAGCAGCGGGTCGGTGAGCTGGTGGACGGGCTCGCAACGAGGGCCGACGGGGTTTCTCTCCGGCAAGTCGACGTCGGGGAGCTCGCCGAGCGGGTGGCGCAGGCGTTCCGGCCGCTCGCCACCAGCCGCGGGGTGCACTTGCTGTGCTACCACCCGGCCCGCCCGGTCGTTGCGGCTGCAGCGACACCGTCCCTCGAACGCTGCCTGGAGAACCTGCTCGCCAACGCGCTCGAGGCCCTGGGTGAGAGGGGTGGTGAGATCCAGGTTGCGGTGCGGGAAGAATCCCCCTGGGCGCTCCTTGAGGTGGCCGACAACGGTCAGCCCCTCCCGCCTCCCCTGCGCGGGGACCCCTTCGCGGGGGGCATCACGACTCGCCGCGGCGGGAGCGGCCTGGGTCTCGCGTCGGTGCGCACTCTGGCCGAAGCGATGGGCGGCAAGGTGGAGTACGATGAGAGGGAACCGGGCTGGGTGCGCTTCACTTTGTTCCTGCGGAGGTGGTCGTGATTGGGTCTCGCCTACTTTTCGTGGATGACGAGGAGGGCTTCCTCGAGCTGTACCGGACAGCCTTCAGCCGCGAAGGGTACGCGGTGGAGACGACCGCGACGCTCGAGGGCGCCCACGACCGTCTTGCCCAGGGAGGCATCGACCTTGTGGTTCTCGACATCCGCCTCGGTGAGGTCTCGGGGCTTGCCCTGCTGCGGGAGATCAAGGCGAAGGACGCCCGCCTGCCCGTAGTCCTCTCCACGGCCTACGCCCGCTACCAGGACGACTTCTCCTCGTGGCTCGCCGACGCCTACGTGGTCAAGTCCTCCGATCTCGGCGAGCTGAGGCAGGCGGTGCGCCGGTGCCTGGGGGCCGCCTGATGATCCCGATCGTGATGGCCGGGGGGTTCGGGACGCGGATCCGCCCGCTGTCCGCGAACCGCCCCAAGCCCATGCTGCCCGTGGTCAACCGGCCGATCCTGGAGCGCGTACTCAACCACCTCGCGAGCTCCGGGATGCGCGAGGCGGTCCTGCTCACCTACTACGACCCGGAGAAGATCCGCGGCGCCTTCGGGGACGGAAAGCGCCTCGGCATGCAGCTGCACTACAACAACGCCGACCAGGATTACGGTACCGCGGGCGCGGTGGCCCACGGTGCCGACCTCGTCAAGTCGGACGAGTACCTGGTGCTCTCAGGAGACGTAATCTGCGACTTCGACCTCAACACGATCGTGGCCGCCCACCGCGAGCGCAAGGCCGCGGTCACGATCGGCCTCACGCGTGTGGCCAACCCGCTGCAGTTTGGGATCGTCATCATCGACGGTGACACCCGCGTGCGTCGCTTCCTCGAGAAGCCGACCTGGGGCGAGGTCTTCTCCGACACCGTCAACACGGGGATCTACGCGGTCCAGGCCAAAGCCCTGGCCCAGGTGCCGCGCAACGAGCCGTACGATTTCTCGCGGGACCTGTTCCCCCGGCTTCTCGCTTCCGGTACTCCGCTCTACGGTCACGTGATGCGCGGCTACTGGCGCGACATCGGCGACCCCGAGTCGTACCTGGCCGCGCACCGCGACTACTTCGATGGCACGATGCGGCTGATGCCGCCGGGCGAGCTGCGCCAGATCGGCGGCAAGCCGCTGTGGATCGAGGGCGATGCGAAGATCGACCCGGGCGTCGACGTGCGCGGCACCGTCGTCATCGGACCGGGGTGCCGCGTCGCGGCCGGAGTGCGGCTCGAGGACGTGGTGCTCGGTCCGGGCACGACCGTGGACGCGCGCACGGAGCTGCGCGGTACGGTGGCGTGGGAAGAGGTGGTGATCGGCGAGGGGGCGCGAGTCGAGGAAGCGGTGCTGGGGGCGCGGGTACATGTGGGCGCCGGCACGGTGGTCGAGAAGGGCGCGGTGATCGCAGACGACACCGTGCTCGGGCAGGAAGTACGGATCAAGGAGGCGGTCAAGATCTGGCCCGCCAAGGTGGTCGAGGACCACGCCGTCGTTTACTCGAACCTCGTGTATGCCGAGCGCTGGCGGACGTCGGCGTTCGAGGAGGGGGCCGTCACCGGCCTCACCAACCTCGAGCTCACACCCGAGGTGGCCGCCCGCCTGGGGGCCGCCTACGGTACGCTCCTGCCGCCGGCAAGTACGATCCTCACGGTTCGTGACGACCACCCCGCCTCGCGCATGCTTCGGCGGGCGTTCGTCGGGGGCATGAGCTCGACCGGGGTCAACGTCGTGGACCTGGGGATGCTGCCGGTCCCTGTCATGCGCCACAAGCTCGAGGGCTTCGGCGAGGTGGGCGGGGTCTCCTTCCAGGAGGTGCAGCTCGTTCGCGGGATGACCTCGATCCGTTTCTTCGACGAGCACGGGCTCGACATCTCGACGAGCTTCGCCAGGTCCGTAGAAAGGGTCTTTCTGCGCGAGGAGTTCCGCCGGGCGCAGCACCAGGAGATCGGGGTGATCTTCGAGCACCCCCGCCTGGTGGACTTTTACGCCGAGTCGTTCCTGAAAGCGCTCTCGGTCGAGCAGATACGTTCCCGCCGCCTGAGCCTCGTGGTGGACTACGCGCACTCGGCCGCGGTGGCGGTCCTGCCGCGCCTGCTGGCCGATCTCGGGTGCGACGTGGTCACCCTGAACGCGCACACCGAGGGGGTCCACGAGGCCCTCCTCGCGAGCGAGATCGCCCTCGCCCACCGCCGGCTGGGAACCATCGTCGCCTCGCTCGACGCCGACCTGGGCGTCTGGCTTTACCCGAGCTGCGAGCGGATGGTGGTCGCCGACCGCGCGCAAAGGCTGTGGGCCGAGATGGAGCTGGCCTCTCTGCTCGTGGCTGCCACCATCGCGGCCAAGCTGCCGCCCGGTGAGGTCGTGCTGCCGGCCTATGCTCCCTCCACGTTCCGCAAGGCGCTGGAGGCCGCTGGCCACCGGTTGCGCGAGACGCTCTCCGCCCCGCGTGCCCTCACCGAGGCGTCCCGGCAACGCGACGTCATCTTTGCCTCTGCCGGCGAGGGCGACTTCATCTTCCCCGCGCTTCATCATGCCCCCGACGCCATGTTCGCCCTCGGCAAGCTGCTTGAGCTGCTCGCACGCTCCAACCGCTCCCTCGAGGAGGTTGCAACGCTCGCGCCCCCTGTCCCGATGGCGCGCGCGACCGTGCCGTGCCCGATCGACAGGAAGGGTGAGGTGATGCGGCGCTTCGGGGAGCACGTCCAGGGCCAGGAGGTCTCCTACCTGGAGGGCATCAAGGTGCAGCTCGACGGCGGCTGGGTGCTGTTGCGGCCCGACCGGGTCACACCCACGCTCCACCTGCACGCCGAATCGGACACCCCGGAGTCGGCCCGGGATCTCCTCGGCAAGCACCGGGAGGAGGTGCAGAGGCTGGTGCGGAGCGCTTGACCTCTCGATGGCCAAGCTCACCTTCCTCTGGCACCTCCACCAGCCGCAGTACCGCACGGCCGACGGGCACGTGCACGCCCCGTGGGTCCTCCTGCACGCCGCCGGCGAGTACCTGACGCTCGTCCACGCGCTCTCCGAGACCGGCCTCGCCGGCCAGGTGTTGAACCTCACGCCGGTGTTCCTCGAGCAGCTCGCCGCCTACCGGGACGGCGGCGCGTACGACCCGCTGCTGGAGGCGCTCCGCACGCCCGCGCGCTCGCTCGCGCCGGAGGGGCAGCGCGAGCTGCTGCGTTGGGCCTTCCTGCTCCACCCGAACCAGGTCCGGCGCTGGCCGCGCCTGGCCGAGCTTGCCGCCCGGACCAGCAACGCATCGCGCGAGGAGGCCGCACGCCGCTTCACGGTCCAGGACCTCAACGACCTGCAGGTGCTCCTCGTCCTCGCCTATGCCGCACCGAATCTCGCCTGGGAGCCGGATCTCAGGGGGCTGGCGGAGAAGGGCTCCGGCTACGGAGAGGGGGCACGCCGCCGGGCCGTGGACTGGCTCGCCGCCTGCCCGGGCCGCCTGCTCGAGGGGTACCGAACCCTGGCGGCGCAGAAGGGCGTGGAGGTCTCCACGTCCCCGTTCGCACACCCGATCATCCCCCTGCTCCTGAACACCGCCGTGGTGGTCGAATCGTGGGCGCCCCACCCCCCGCCTCCCGCACCGGCCTTCTCCGCGCCCGACGATGCGCGCACCCAACTCCGCACCGGCCTCGAGGTGGCGCGGAGCTTCGGGTTCGATCCGGTAGGCTGCTGGCCCCCGGAGGGTTCGGTCTCCGAGGCGGCCGTGGCGCTCTACGGCGAGCACGGGGTCCGCTGGCTCGCCACCGACGAGGGGATCCTGGCCTCCTCGCTGGGCCGGGCGCTCTCCGGCGAGACGGGCGTTGGCCCGGAACTCTTCCGCCCCTGGCGGCTCGCAGCGGGGGGCCCGGTGCTGTTCTTCCGCCACCGCGGTCTCTCCGACTTCATCGGCTTCCAGGGCTCCCGATTCGCCGACGAGGCCGAAGTGGCCCGCGATTTCGCAGGCCAGCTCCGGTGGACCGCCTCACACCTGCCATCCGACGCGGGCATCGTGGTCGCGCTCGACGGCGAGAACCCGTGGACGAGCTACCCTCAAGGCGGTACGAGGTTCCTCGCGACTCTGGCGCGTGAACTGCAGCAGTCGACGCAGCTGAGATTGGTGACGCTCGCCGAGCGCCTCGAGGAGGAGACGCCCCTGCCCCTGCGGCGCCTCCATCCCGGCTCCTGGATCGGCGGCACCTTCGGCACGTGGATCGGACACGAGGAGAAGAACCGCGGTTGGGAGCTCCTCGCCCGCGTGCGCGCCCTGGGAGGCTTCCGGGGCGGGTCCTCCTGGCTGGCCGCCGAGGGGAGCGACTGGTGGTGGTGGTTCGGGGACGACAACCCGACGCTGCTGGCTCCCCTCTACGACGAGCTCTTCCGTGCCCACCTCAGGGACGCCTGCCTCGCCGCCGGGATCGCTCCGCCGGCGGAGCTTGTGGCGCCCGTGCGCTCGGCCGCCGTGCGGCTGCGCGTGCCGGTCTCGAGCGAGTGGCCGCCGCCGGTGCTCGACGGCGAGACGACAAGCTACTTCGAGTGGAGCGTCGCTACCTGGGTGGACGCCCCCGCCAGTCACCGCCGCTTCGCGCGTGTCGCATTGCGCGCCGAGCCCGGGCGTCTCTGGCTGCGGGTGGAACCCAGGCCGGGCACGCCACCGCCGGTTCCGCTGGTGGTCACGGTGATGGCCGGGAAGAAGCGCCAGGTCCTGACGTTGCCGGCTGACCTCCCGGACACGTCCGCGGTGGGCCACGTCCTGGAGGCCGCCATCCCGCTCCCCGAAGGCCAGGTCATGCTGGCCCTGGAGAGCGGCGGCGAAAGGCTGCCGCCCGAAGGGTTCTGGAGGATCGAGCTGCTGAAGGTTGACGAACCATGAAGGCAGGCAAGAAGGTCGAGGCGCGAGGCCCGGGGGAGATGCAAGGCCACGCGGTCTGCGCGCGGGAACGACTGGAGTAGCAAATGTCAGAGCTGCGATTCGATCCGATACGGCGGCGCTGGTCCATCATCGCGACCGAGCGCCGTTTTCGCCCCCACGAGTTCAAGAGACCGGGCCCCGAGCACCCCGGTGACGTCGGTGCCTGCCCCTTCGAGTACGGCAACGAGACCGCCACCCCGGGCGAGATCTTCGTGATCGCGAAGGGTCCGCGCCAGGCCAACGGGCCGAACTGGCAGGTGCGCGTGGTGCCCAACAAGTTCCCGGCCCTCGGCATCGAGGGCGAGCTGTCGCGCGAGGCGGTGGGCATGTTCGACCGCGTCAGCGGGATCGGCGCCCACGAGGTGATCATCGAGACCCCCGATCACCACCGCGCGACCGCCGACATGACCGCCGAGGAGATCACGATGGTCCTCAAGGCCTGGCGAGAGCGCCTCGTTGACCTGCGGCGCGACATCAGGATCCGCTACGTCCTGTTCTTCAAGAATCACGGGCGCGAGGCCGGGGCCTCCCTCTACCACCCGCACTCCCAGCTTATCGCCACCCCGATCATCCCCACGGCGGTCGTGGAGGAGCTCAACGTCGCGCGCGAGCACTGGGGGCGCAAGGAGCGCTGCATCTTCTGCGACCTGATCCGGCAGGAGAAAGCGCTCGCGAACCGCATCGCCCTCGAGACCGACCGCTTCGTGCTCCTGGAGCCCTTTGCCGCATCGTTCCCGTTCGAGACCTGGCTCTTGCCCAAGGACCACTGCCACGACTTCGCGCTCTGCACCGACCAGCTTTTCGAGGATCTCGCGAGGCTGGTGCGCGACTTCCTGCGGCGCATCCGCAGGCTCCTCGACGACCCACCCTACAACTTCATCCTGCACACCGCGCCCAGCCCCCACCCCCGCCCCGGCCAGCCGCGCTACTGGACGACCATCGAGTACGACTACCACTGGCACCTCGAGTTCGTCCCGCGGATCACCCGCATCGCCGGATTCGAGTGGGGGTCCGGCTTCAGCATCAACCCAACGCCGCCTGAAGAGGCGGCCCGCTTCCTGCGCGAAGTCACCACGGACGACAGCAGCTGACAGCCCACGGCTGAGAGCTTGAGGAAGCCACAAACGACTTGGGAACCTGGGTGTCGATTTGGCCCGGATTATTCATGAGGGGTCGTAGCGAGAGCGCGGAGGTGGCTGTCATGGTGGGCGCACGTAGGGGCGAGGAGGGGAGCCGTACTCGTGCAGTACGGCGGCACCCTCCGAGTCCCGAGTACGCCCGCCAGGACGGCCAGATCTGCGCTCGCAGTAGATACCTTCGTGAATAGTCCGGGCTAGGCTGTCGGTTAGGAGATAACCATGCGCCTCCGCGTCGCCCACCTCAGCTCGGAAGTGGTCCCCTTCTCCAAGACCGGCGGCCTGGCCGACGTGGCAGGTGCGCTTCCGCCGGCCCTGGCCGCGCTCGGCCACGACGTGACGGTCGTTGCACCCGGCCACCGCACGACCCTCAAGGAAGGGCTGCCCGGCGAGCCGGGCGGTGAGGTGAGCGCGCTCGGCCTGACCGCCAGGCTCAACGTCGTGGCGCACCGCGGCGTGCGAGTCGTCCTTCTGGACTGCCCCGCCCTGTACGTGCGGCCTGCCCTCTACGCATTGCCGGACGGGGACTTCCCCGACAACGCGGTACGCTTCGCGTTCTTTGCGCAGGCGGCCCTGGCGGCGCTCCGGAAGCTGGGCGGCGCGGATATCGTACACGCCCATGACTGGCAGGCAGCGCTCGCGCCGGTGTTCATCCGCCGCGTCCCGCAGGGATCGGCCTCGTTCCCCGGCGCTCGAACCCTGCTCACCGTGCACAACCTCGCCTACCAGGGGGTCTTCCCCCCCTGGGTTCTGGAGCCGTGCGGGCTGCCGAGAGAGCTTTTCAGCATGCTGGTCCTGGAGTTCTACGGCCAGGTGAACTTCCTCAAGGGAGGCCTGGTCAGCGCGGACGCGGTCACGACCGTTTCGCCCACCTACGCGCGTGAGATTCTCACGCCGGAGTTCGGGTGCCGGCTCGAGGGCGTTCTTGCCGACCGCCGCGAGTCGCTCTTCGGGATCCTCAACGGCCTCGACACCGACGAGTGGAACCCTGCCCGCGACCCGTACCTGGAGCGTCCGTACGGCGCGGCCGATGTCGCGGACGGCAAGTGGGCGGCCCGCGCACTGCTGGCAAAGGACGCCGGCGTGAGCACCGGGCCGCGGCCTCTGCTCGGCATGGTCTCGCGCCTCGCCGAGCAGAAGGGTGCGGACCTCCTCACCGCAGCCGTCGATGAGATCGTGAGCCTGGGCTTCGACATCGTCGTGCTCGGCACCGGCGAGCGCCGCTACGAGGAGGCGTTGCGCGCCGCCCAGGCCGCCCATCCCGGGCACGTGGCGGTGATGACCAGATTCGACGAGACCCTGGCCCACCGCATCTACGCCGCGAGTGACCTCTTCCTCATGCCCAGCCGCTACGAGCCGTGCGGCCTTGGGCAGATGATCGCCATGCGCTACGGCACGCTGCCGGTCGTCCACAGGACCGGCGGCCTGGCGGACACCGTGACGGACGCGAGCCGCAAGGGGGGCGTCGGGTTCGTCATGGACAAGCTGTCGCCAGCGGAGCTCACGGCCACGCTTGGCCGTGCCAAGCAGCTCCTCGCCAACCCCCCGCAGCTCGCCAAGGTACGCGGAAACGGCATGGCGCGAGACTTCTCATGGAAGGCATCGGCGCGCGAGTACGTCAGGTTGTACGAACGACTGATTGCGTAGGTCCGAGGTCTCGGGTCCGGGGTCCGGGGTCCGTAAGAAGCAATCTCCGCCAGTTTTCTTGATCCCCAAGAGAGCAGCCCTGGTCGCGGTTCCCGGTCCTCTGTCCCCTGGCTTCCGCGCTCAGCTCTCCTGAACAGGCCTCTTCTTCCCAAAGATCCACGCGACTAGGACGCCCAGGAGGTAGAGGCCGATCATCGGGAAGGCGAACACGCACTGCGTGGGGATGTCCGGGGTGGGGGTGATCACCGCCGCGATGATGAAGATGATCAGCACCGCGAAGCGGAAGTACTTGAGGAGGAAACGGTGGGTGACCACCCCCAGGCGGGCGAGGAGCATGATCAGCACCGGCATCTCGAAGACGAGCCCGAGGCCCAGGATCACCTTACTGGCCATCGAGAAGTACTCGTTGATCGTGACCACCTGGCGGAAGTCCTGTCCGACCGTGAGCAGGAACCGTACGACCATCGGGAACGCGATCTTGTAGCCGAAGTACCCCCCGGCGAGGAAGAACGCCGTCGTACTGACGACGAAGGGGACCGCGATCCGCCGCTCGTGGCGGTACAGCGCCGGAGACACGAACAGCCAGAACTGCCAGAGAACGACGGGCGACGCCAGGAAGATGCCGGCCAGCAGGGCGACCTTCATGTAGAGCATGAAGGGGTCCACCAGCCCGGTGAACGCGAGCTTCTCGCCGGGCGGCAGGAACTGGGTGATCGGCACGGCCATCCAGGCGAAGATCGGCTGGGCCCAGTACCAGCACAGCAGGAAACCAACGAGAACTGCGACCAGCGACCAGCCGATTCGCCTGCGCAGCTCCTCCAGGTGCTCCAGCAACGTCATTCGCTTGAGGTCTTCGCCGGCCTCGCCCGACCGTTGCCAGGTTTCGCCCATCGGCTACTTCGGCTCCATCGGTTGCGGCTTGGTCTCCGCCGGTCGCGGCTGGGCCTCCTTGGCGGCGGCGCCGGGCTCGGCAGGGGTGGTGAGCGTCGTGGCATCCTGGATCTCGCGTTTTGCCGCCTTCAGCTCGTCGGCCGCCACCTCCTCCTCCAACGACCGCTGCAGGTCGTTGGAGGCTCGACGGAACTCGTTCATCGCTTTGCCAAGCGTCTTGCCGATCTCCGGCAGCTTGCGCGGCCCGAAGAGCAGCAACGCAACGATGAAGATCATGATCAGTTCGGGAAAACCGATCGACCCAAACATACGACCCCCCGTGGCCCCGTGCCACTCCCAGCGCCGAGAGTATAGTGTGCTACAGTCTCGATCCCAAGGGGGGTTGATGCGGGGCCTCAAGCGCGGTCTCCTGGCAGTGGTCGTGATCGGGGCGGGAGCGCTGGCCGGCGCAATCGCCGGTGAAACCAGCGGTACCGATTACACCCGCTCCGACAAGTTCCTCGGCCGGTACACGGTGCTCCTGCGGCTGGTGCTTGACAACGCTCCGCTGAAGGCCGATCCGGCGACGACGGTTTACGACAGTCTGGATGGCATGCTGGGGCTGCTCGACCCACACACCAACTTCCTCCGCCCCGACGCCTACGCCCACATGCGCGAGCGGCAGCAGGGCTCGTTCCACGGTATCGGGGTGCTCATCTCGCTGCGGGGTGGCAGGATCACGGTGATCACGCCCATCGAGGGAACGCCGGCCGCTCGTCTCGGTCTCCGCGCCGGCGACATCATCGAGACTGTGGACGGGCAGGCCACCGAGGGCATGGACATCGACGAGGTTGCAAGGCGATTGCGTGGCCCGGAAGGCTCCTCGGTGCACATCACGGTCAGCCGGCCCGGTCTCGCCGCCCCGCTCGAGCTCACGATCCAGCGCGCCCGCGTCCCAACCGAATCCGTGCGCTACGCCTTCATGATCAGCAAGGACACCGCGTACATCCGCATCACCGACTTCATCCGCACGACCGGCGACGACGTGCGCCGTTCCCTCGATCGCCTGCAGAAGGAGGGCGCTACGCGCCTGCTCCTCGACCTGCGCGACAACCCCGGCGGCATCGTGGACTCCGCGGTGTCGAGCTCCGGCATCCTGCTCGACCCCGGGCAGGAGGTGTTCTCCACCAAGGGACGCACGGCCGACTCCTTCCAGGACTACCGCGCCTCCCGTGACGGCCTGCATTTCCAGGGGCCCCTGGTCGTGCTGGTCAACCGCGGCTCGGCCTCGGCGGCGGAGATCGTCGCCGGCGCGGTCCAGGACCACGACCGCGGCCTGCTCGTGGGCGAGCCGACCTTCGGCAAGGGCGTGGTCCAGACGATCTACCCCGTGCGCGACGCGGCTCTCGCGCTCACCACCGCGAAGTACTACACGCCGTCCGGGCGCTGCATCCAGCGTGACTTCGACTCGTTCTTCGACTACGTTCACCCGAGGGAAGCGGCCGACGCGACCCCCCCTGCGCCCGGCGAGGTCCGCCCGCCCGCTGCGCCGAGACCCACGCCTTCACCTGACAGCAAGGTCTACTACACCGACTCTGGACGCAAGGTGTACGGGGGCGGCGGAATCACCCCGGACTACGAGGTGCGGCCTGGCGAGTACTCGGAGCGTGTGGCGCGCCTCCTGGGCAACTCCGCGTTCTTCAACTTCGCCGTCGCCTACCTCGCGGACAAGCCGGACAAGGCCGCCGCGGCGCGCGCCTTCGTCGCGGACGAGAGCGCCCTCAAGGCGCTACGCACCCGTGCGGTTGCCGAGAAGTGGCTCCCGCAGGAGGACATGGACGCTGCGCTCGCGGACCCCACCGACCGCAGGGAGATCGAGATCGGGCTTCGCGCCGAGGTCCTCAACGTCGGCGTCTCGCTGACCGAGGGCTACCGGATGTTCACCGAGTCCGACGAGCAGATCCAGACGGCCCTCAAGCTCTTCGACGAGGCCGCCAAACTCCAGGCCAAGGCCCGCGTGGGGAAGAGCCCATCGGTCCAGGCCGCCAGGTAGCTGCCTTCCCCGCCCTCCATCCCGCGTCTCGCTGGCTGGTGTACGCTGCGTGCCGGCGGGCCGCCCGGCCGGGACACCGTTGAGATTGGGGGTCAGCATGAGAACGATCATCGAACCTTTCCGCATCAAGGTCGTCGAGGCGATCCGCATGACAAGCCGCGACGAGCGGGCGGCGTTGATCAGGGACGCCGGCTACAACCCCTTCCGCCTCAGGGCCGAGCATGTGCTCATCGACCTCCTGACCGACTCCGGGACGGGCGCCATGAGCACCCGGCAGTGGGCGGGCATCATGGAAGGTGACGAGTCGTACGCCGGCGCTCGCAGCTTCTTCCGCTTCGAGAGCGCGGTGCGCGGGATCTTCGGCCACCGCCACGTCATCCCCACGCACCAGGGACGGGCCAGCGAGCGCCTGCTCTGCCGCGCCGTGGTGAGGAAGGGCGACGTCATCCCGGGCAACACCCATTTCGACACCACCCGCGCCAACATCGAGGACACCGGCGCCGAGGCGCGCGACCTCGTGATCCCCGAGGGCCTCGACCCCGATGTGGAGCACCCCTTCAAGGGCAACATCGACCTCTCCGCCCTTGAGCGCTGCCTCGCCGAGGTCGGGCGCGAGAAGGTACCGTTCGTCCTGGTCACCGTGACCAACAACTCCGGCGGGGGCCAGCCGGTGAGCATGGCCAACCTTGGCGGCGCCCGCGCTATTTGTGAAAAATATCACATACCTCTCCTGCTCGACGCAGCGCGCTTCGCCGAGAACGCCTACTTCATCAAGGTTCGCGAGGAGGGCTACTCGGAGAAGACGCCGCGGGAGATCGCCCGCGAGATGTTCTCACTCGCCGACGGCGCCCTCATGTCCATGAAGAAGGACGCGTTCGGAAACATCGGTGGCGTCATCTCGATCAACTCCGACGAGTGGGCCGAGCGCATCCGCACGCTACTCATCCTCACCGAAGGGTTCCCGACTTACGGCGGGCTCGCCGGCCGCGACCTCGAGGCGCTGGCGATCGGGATTGAGGAGATCCTCGACGAGGACTACCTCAGGTACCGGATCGCCTCCACCGCGTACGTCGGCAAGCACCTCGCCGAGGCCGGCGTGCCGCTCCTTAAGCCGATCGGCGGTCACGCCGTCTACCTCAACGGCCGCGCGTTCTGCGACCACTTGCCGGATGAGCAACTCCCCGGCTGGGCGCTCTCAATCGCGCTCTACGAGCACGTCGGGGTGCGCGCCTGCGAGATCGGCAACGTCATGTTCGGAACGCGGGACGGCAGCGGGGCCTGGCACTGGCCGGCGCTCGACCTCGTGCGCCTCGCCATCCCTCGGCGCGTTTACACACAGAGCCACATGGACTACGTGGTCGAGGGGATCGCCGAGCTGTACCAGCGCCGCCGCGAAATCCGCGGCCTCCGCTTCGTGCACCGCCCCGCCGTCCTCCCCCACTTCACCGCGACCTTTGAACTGGTGTAGAGGCCGGGCGCAGGGCACCGGGCACCGGAAAACGAAGCGAGTCCACCGCAGGCCGCGGACCGGCCGGCGGAGGGGCCGAGGCTTGGGAGTCCCGCAGCTCAGCGGCTTCGTGTCGGTGGGAGGCCGATGCGGCGCAGAAGGGACTGGAAACGAGGGTCGGAGCGAACGCCGTCATAAAAGGGCACGCCCAGATACGGCAAGTTTGGATCACGGGCCGCGAGTCCCTTTTCGAGCCATTCGAGTGCCCGGTCCTTGTCGCCGCCGCTGAGATACAGGTTGGCAACGTCCGTGGGGTTCACGTACGTTGTGCGGGCGTGCGCCGCCAGCACGTCCGCGGCGCGCCTCATCGCGACGCGATACCCCCCCTCCGCGTACCCCCGATCGAGCGCTTCTGCGACCTCACGGACGCCGTAGACACTGTTGTAGAGCGGCTTCGCCACCGCAAACGCCTCGTTGTCCATCCCCTTCGCTTCATAGGCCCACCAGAGCGCGCAATTGGCGGGGGGGCAGTCCGGCGCCGTCTGTAGCGCGCGGCGAGCCTGCGCGATCGCATCGTCAAAGCGTCGCACGTATAGCAGATCGACGGCATACAGGGTTTGGAGGAGCGCGTTGAACGGGTCCAGCTCCAGGGCGCGCTCCATCTGCGGCAGCGCCTCGTCCGGACGTTGCATGTTCATCAGGTAGTGCGAGTAGTACGCCCGTCCGTCCGGAAAGCTCGGGTTGAGCTCGATCGCACGCTTGAACTCCGGCTCGGCGCCGGACCAGTCCCAGTCGGACCAGGCTCTGACGATCGCCAACGCGTAGTGCGCTTCTGCGACCGTGTCGTCTAGCGCCACGGCTCTCAGAGCAGCCGCCTTCGCCTTCGGCGCGGCCTCGCTGGGTGCCGTGAACCCCATCTGCTGGCGGCCCGCCCAAACCAACGAAACGCCCGCGTACGCCAGTGCGTAGTTCGGGTCTTTGGCGAGCGCGAGCTCGAAGTAGCGCTGCGCCGTGTCGAGATCAGCCGGCGTCAGAGCGTACCAGTGGTGGAGGCCCTTGAGGTACGCGTCGTACGCCTCGGGGTTGACGGGGCGGGCGCTGGCCAGCCGGGCCTTCTCCTGCGGCGTTACCGCGGCCTTGACCTCGCCGGCGACCGCGCGGGCCACCTCCCCCTGCAGCGCCAGCACGTCGCGCATGTCGCGCTCGTAGCTCTCCGCCCACAGGTGGGTGTCGGTGGCCGCGTTGATCAGCTGCGCCGTGATGCGCACCCGATCCCCAGCTCTCAGCACCGATCCTTCGATGATCCCGTCCACGCCGAGCGCCTGCGCGATTTCCCGCAACGGCTTCTTGGTGCCCTTGAACTGCATCACCGAGGTCCGCGAGATGACCTTCAACGCCGAGATCTTCGAGAGGTTCGTGATCAGTTCCTCGGTCATCCCGTCGGAGAAGTACTCCTGCGCCGGGTCGCCGGAGAGGTTGGCGAGCGGCAGCACGGCGAGCGAGCGGATCTGGCTCGCTGTCGCGGGTGCAACCGAACGCCCGCGGAGCACGACGAGGTAGAGCGACGCAGCGGCAAGTGCAACCAGGCCTGCGGCGCCCGCCCAGAGAAGACGTCGCGGTTGGGCCGCGGGGCGAGCGACCGACCCCGCCGTGAGCGCCTCGGCTGCCGCCTGAAGGTCGAACGCGAGGTCCCTCGCCGACTGGAAGCGGTCCTCCGGGCGTTTCTCCAGGCATCGGCGAATGATGCCGTCCAGCCCACGCGGGACGTCGCTCGGCAGTGGCGCCGGGTCGTCGTGCAGGATGGCGCTCGCCGTGTCGGCGCCGGTGTCCCTCCGGAACGGCGACCGGCCCGAGAGCAGCTCGTGCAGCACGCACCCCAGGGAGAAGATGTCCGAGCGGTGGTCGACGGCCTGCTCGCGCACCTGCTCCGGCGACATGTACCCCACGGTCCCCAGCGTCGTGCCCGTCTCCGTCGACTCGACCACCGTGGTCGCCTGTGCCGGCTCCCCGGGGCTCCTCGGTGCGACGAGCTTCGCGATCCCGAAGTCGAGGAGCTTGACGTGACCGTCGTTCGTGACGAAGACGTTGGCCGGCTTGAGGTCGCGGTGGACGATCCCCTTCTCGTGCGCTGCCGACAGGCCCTGAGCGATCTGGACGCTGAGCTCTACAGCCTTCCGGATCGTCAGACCCCGGCCGGCGAGCCGGTCCCGGAGGGTCTCACCCTCGAGCAGCTCGGTCACGATGTAGGGAGCGCCCTCGTGCGTCCCCACGTCGTGGACGGCGAGGATGTTGGGATGGTTGAGCCGGCCGGCGGCGCGCGCCTCCTGCTCGAAGCGCCGCAGTCGCTCGGGATCGGAGGCGAACTCGGGCGGGAGGACCTTGATTGCGACGTCACGCCCGATTCGCTCATCTCGCGCCCGGTACACCTCCCCCATCCCGCCCGCGCCGAGCAGGCCAACGATCTCGTATGATCCAAGGCGGCTGCCGTGCCCCAACGACATGACTGTGGTTTCCTGAGAGATTGTATATCAAAGCGGCATCGGTGACGCTACAACGACCCTATGAGCACCACGACCCGGCAACGGGCAGCAGGGCCATCGAGGCCGGCGCTCGGCCTCGTTCGCCTCGCCATCCCCCGCCGCGTCCGCACCCAGAGCCACATCGACTACGTGGTCGAGGGGATCACCGAGCTGTACCAGCGCCGCCGAATGCAGGGCCGCGGCGCACGGCATCACCGAGGTGTGCACCGAGAGATCGGAATGCCGCCAGGACAGCAGCAGCCGCACGGGCTCCTCGGACAGAAGCCCTTCTCCCTGCTGGAACGAGAAGACGTTGTGCCGGCTAGATCTCGGTCCTGCGGTGTGCGATCAACCGCAGCAGCCGGGTGATGCCCGCGTGGAGCAACGCATAGACAATGATCGCAATCACGATCGGCAAGACCAGCGTGTAGCCACCTGCCGTTGGGCTTGCCACGATCCCGCGAAACAGGGAGTAAAAAGGATCTGTCACGGTTCGTATAAGTTGCACGAACCCGCTGCTTGATCGAGCCGCGATCAACGCGAGCACGAGCCGAATCGCCAGCAGCGTATAGACGACGTAGAAAACATAGTCGATGACCTGCGAGATGCGCGCCAGGCCGCGCGCACGTCTAACTTCGCGATCCGTCCCGACGACCTCGTCGATGGCCTTGCCACGAAACCGTCCGGCGACCTTGTCCATCTCTTGCGCTTCGGTGCGGGTCGTGTGCTCGGCACGCTCGGCGATATCGGCATTCACATCCCGCTCGACCTGTGACTTCATCAACTCATGCTGAGCCGCACGGCGGGCTTCGTCAGCGGTCACCTTGTTGTCTTCCATCGCATCCTCCCGTGTTGAACCTCGCGCTCAAGAGCATGTTCTGGGAGCTCGAACGATCTCACCGTATCGGCGTACGCGAAGGCCATCGTCGAAGCGATGGAAATCTCTCGTCTCTTCTCGCTCTCGGCGGGCAGGTCATCTGCCGGCTGTGATTTCGGGGCTAGGTTCCTGTGAGGTGCAGGACAACGTCCTATCAACGTCTTCGTCTCCTGTAGTAGTAGCCGCCCCCTCCACCGAAAAGAAGAACCAACACAACGATCAGGATGATCAGCGTCATGGTCTTTCTCTCCCTTCGAGGTCGCCAGCGAGCCACCAATCAGATCTCGAACGCTTTTCGAGGTTAGCCCTCCGGCCCCCCACCCAGAAGCGCACTTTCTACCCAGGAGCGAAATCACGACTCAGGTAGAAACTACCCGCCCTGCTTGGAAAACGTAATGGATAGGAAGTTCCTTTCTCACCGCGGCGCCGGGGTCAGCGTAAGCGATCCGGGGTCAGGGCTCCTGGGTCCGAGACGACGACAGCTGAGAAGCTTCACGAATGCAGGGCCGTGGCGTACGGCGTGTAGCCCGCACCGCCGGAAAACCAGGGATCTGGGGCCCGGGGCCCGGGCCCGGAACGACAACAGCTTAGAAGCAACGCGACTGCAGGGCCGCGGCGAACGGCGTGTAGGCCGCGCCGCGGAGAAGACAGGGGGCCGGGGTTCGGGGTCAGGAGTCAGGGGTCCGGAACGGCAACAACCGAGAAGTCTCACGAATGCAGGGCCGCGGCGAACGGCGCGTAGCCCGCGCCGCGCGCGGGTCAACACGCCCTCCTCGCCGCTGCGGTCACGCGGAAGGCTGCGTCGCTCACTCGCACGTTGGCGTATCCTCGGGGCTGGGGAAAGAGATGGCTCTGTGCCCGCTTTGCAGACTCGAACGACGCGAAAGTGATCTGTGCGGCTCGCACATCATTCCGGAGTTTCTCTACGAAGACCTTTACGACGAGGGACACAGTCTTGTGTCAGTCGCGACTGCAACGCCCGAGCTACCTCAGCGTCGGCACAAGGGGATTTACCAGAAACGATTCTTATGCACCGATTGCGAGAGCCAGATAGGTAAGCACGAAGACTACGTTGCGAAAGTCCTCAAGTCGAAGGTCTCAGTTGTCGACACGCCCGATGCGATTCGTTTTCCCGGCTTTGACTACCGACACATGAAACTATTCCAGATGTCGGTGCTCTGGAAGGCGAGCGCCTCGACCCGGGATGAGTTCAAGGGTGTGGCTCTTGGCCCGCGGCAGGAGAGTTTGCGAGCCATGGTCGCCGCAGATGACCCGGGTGCCTGGTCGGACTTCCCATGTGTCGCGGTCATCAACCCATCAATGCAAGAGAAGTTCGGAAAAACACTGATTGTCCCCGGCACCATGGGCCGCGATTACGACGGTCAAAAAGTAGCTGTGTTCTACTTTGGCAGCCTGGTTTGGTGGTTCTTCGTTTCAAGCCACGCAGCTCGATGCCGCCGCGCCACCTACTTCCTTCAGGAGGACGGGGGTTTCAGTATTATCCGCTCGGACGATCTCCCTTGGCCGTCGCTCGTCTGATGTGAGTCCGCATCGCTCGCTTGCGTCGGACTCCTTCTTGGCGCTGCCAGCGGAGCAGCACGGCCGACCGCTCCTGATCGAGATTCGGCCCGCTCTCGGGGATGCGCGTCGCGTTTGCCGCTAGGCCGCGCCGCCGAGATTGGGCGAGATGCAAGGCGCGCGAGCCGGTCGCACCGGAGGCGTACCCGGAGGGTACGTTGAGGATGCGAACCGGCGAGCGCAACACCGCAGATCGTCCGATATCGGCGGCGCAAGCGCAGCGCTAGAGCGGCTTGGAGTAGACGCGGTAGGTCTTCGAGTGCACCGCGTCCATCAGCCGCACCGTGCGCTTGGCGAGCTCGTTGTCCTCGAGGATCCACGAGTACTCGGACCACTTGTAGCCGCGCTCAAGGGCGGCCTTCAGCCCCTCATAGAACATGACGCCCTCGATGCCGCGCAGCCGGTACTCCTCCTTGACCCCCATGGTGATGACGCGCAGACCGTCCCGCCGCCGCCCTATGAGGGTCGCCCGAAGCAGACGGATCGGGTTGGTCAGAGTGCCGTTGAGCACCGCGAGGGCCGGGTTGACGTTCGGGATGGCGAGAAGGAAACCCGCGGGGTCGCCGTCCATGAACGCGATCCGGAGCAGCGGAGGATCCACCAGGGGCTTCAGCTCCTTGGCCAGCCAAGCGAACTCCTCCTCGCTGGCCGGCACGAAGCCCCAGTTCTTCTCCCAGGCCTGGTTGTAGATGCCGCGGACGATGGCCACCTCGGCCACGAAATCCTTGAGGTTGGGGTCGCGGACCAGCAGGTGCGGTTCACGCTTGCGCGTCCGCTCGGCGAACTTCTGCAGCCGGTCGAGAGACTTCGGGTGCACCGAAGACTGGTAGGCGTCAAGGTCCTTGACCTTGGAGAGGCCGGTGCCTTCCAGCAGCTCCGCGTAGCGCGGTGGGTTGTAGGTCATCATCACGCACGGCGGCGTGTCGAAACCGTGGACCAGGAGGCCCGCCTCGTAGTTGGTGGAGGGGTTCATCGGCCCGGCCAGCGCGTCACAGCCGCGCGCCTTCACCCACCCCGCCGCCGCCGCCACGAGCTCGTTGGCCGTAGCCGGGTCGTCCTCGCACTCGAAAAAGCCGAAGAAGCCCGACCTGTCCTTGTGGAAGGTGTTATACGCGCGGTTGGTGATGGCGACAATCCGGCCGACCACACGGGTACCACGCCAGGCCAGGAAGACCTCCCGCCCGGCTGCGCCGTTGGCATAGAAGGGGTGCTTGAGGTCGAGGTAGCCCAGGACCTGCTTCTTCAGCGGCGGCACCCAGCACGGGTCGCCGGCGTACAGCCGCCAGGGGAGATCTACAAACTTCCGCAGATCGGCGCGGGACGTTGCGATTGTCACGCGCACCGGCGCGGCGTTCACCGAATGACCCCGACTTCCCGCCCGACCTTGGCGAAGGCTTCAAGCGCCCGTTCGAGGTGCTCGCGGGTGTGGGTCGCCATGTAGGAGGTGCGCAGCATCGCGCGGCCGGGCGGCACCGCCGGCGAGACGATAGGGTTGACGAACACCCCTTCCTCCTGTAGTCGCTTGGCCATGACGAACGCCAGTGTGTCCTCACCGGCCAGCACCGGAATCACGGGCGAGGCCGAGTCTCCGGTGTCGAAGCCGAGCGTCCGCAGCCCCTCGGCCATGAACCGGGTGTTCTCCCAGAGCCGTTCACGGCGCTCCGGCTCGCGCTCGATGATCTCCACCGCCTTGAGCACCGCGGCCACCGAGGCCGGCGGCGGCGCCGCCGAGAACATGAGCGAGCGCGCCCGGTGCTTGATCCAGTTGATGACCCTCTCGTCTCCGGCCACGAACCCGCCGACCGAGGCCAGCGACTTCGAGAACGTGCCCATGATCAGGTCGACCTCGTCCTCGAGCCCGAAGTGCTCGGCGATCCCGCGGCCGTTGGCGCCGAAGACGCCGATGCCGTGGGCGTCGTCCACCATGACCCGGCAGGAGTGGGCCCTGGCCACCTTGACGAGCGCCGGGAGGTCGATGACGTCCCCCTCCATGGAGAAGACACCGTCCACGACCACGAGGGCCGCCTTACGGGCGTCGTGCACCTTGAGGCGCCGTCCCAGGTCCTCGATGTCGTTGTGGTTGAACTTGACGACCGAGCCGAAGCCCAGCCTGGCCCCGTCGATGATGCAGGCGTGATCCAACTTGTCGAGGTAGACGACGTCGCCGCGCTCCACCAGGCAGGAGATCACCCCGAGGTTGACCTGGAACCCCGTGGAGAACGTCACGGCCGCCGGCTTGTTCATGAACGCCGCGAGCTTCTCCTCGAGCTGGATGTGGATGTCGAGGGTGCCGTTCAGGAACCGCGAGCCGGCGCAGCCGGTACCGTACTTGGCGATTGCATCCTGGGCCGCGCGCTTCACCTCGGGGTGGTTTGTGAGACCGAGGTAGTTGTTGGAGCCCAGCATCAAGACGGGCTTGCCCTCGATTGTCACAACCGGGTCCTGCGCCGATGAGATGGTGCGAAAGTAGAGGTAGAGACCCGCTTCCTTGACCACGTCCGCGTCACGGAATTTGTAGCACTTTTCGAAGATATCCACCCAGCCTCCTAACCCCCAATATTGTTCGGCCTCGGCCGCCTGTGAATCCTAGCACGAGCTACCCAGCCGTGGTCCCGGTACCAGGTCCACGTGGCGGCGGCACCCGCCTCGAAGGGCACGAAACCCTCAAGACCAAGTGTTTCAAGCGATTCCACGGTACGGGCGGACCAGTGTCGGGCCACCAGTTCGCGGGCCTTGTCGGTGGTCATCGCGATCCCCCTCATCCCGAGGAGGTGCAGCAGATCGCCGCCCAGCCCGGCCGCTCGCGCGAGGACCGGGGGCACCGACACACAGCGCGCCCGGACGCCGCCGGCCGCGGCCAGGACGCCGATCAAGGACCGCAAGGTATGGGGCGCCGGCTCGCCGAGGTGCAGAGTGCGGCCGTCCCCCGCCCCCGCCAGCGCCGCCAGGATCGCCCGCACAACATCGGCGACGTAGGCCACCGTGATCCAGCGCTCGCCCGACGGGATCGGGACCACCCCGCGGGCCGCCAGGCGGAAGAACTGCAGCACGTCCGTGTCGCGCGGCCCGTAGATCGTCGGCGGGCGCAGGATGACGAAGCTCCCTCGATGTAGCCGGACTGCAGCCTCCCCGGCGAGCTTGGAGCGCCCGTAGCCGGAAACAGGGTTCGGAGGGTCCTCCGGCCGGCGGCCCAGCGGGTCCGCGCTCGGTCCCGCGGCCGCCAGCGAGGAGACGTGCACCAGTCGGGCCTGCGGGGCGTGCTCGCGCAGAGCACGGACGAGGTTTTCGGTCCCCGTACGGTTGGCGCGGTCGAAGTCCGTGGCCCTCGCCACCCGCACCAGCCCCGCGAGGTGGACGACGGCGCGGCACCCGGAGACCAGCCCGGCGAGGGCGTCGTGGTCATGCAAGCTGCCCGGCACCGTCTCGGTCTGGGTCCTTGCACGTGCGGGGAGCCGCGAGGGGTCGCGCACCAACAGGCGCGGGCGCACGCCGCCGTCGAGCAGCGCCTCCAGCAGGTGCGACCCCACGAAGCCGGTGGCCCCGGTCACGGCCAGCGGCGACGGGACCCGGGAAAACCAGGAGCGAAGCTCATCGGGGGCGATTGCCGCCGGGAGCGCGCGCCACCGGGTCCCTCCGGCGCTGCTCATTCCCCTGTGCCCTGTGCCCTGTGCCCCGTGCCCTGGTCTTCCCCGTACTCGCCCCAGGTGGTGGGGGTCTCCCAGATGCGCACGCGCTCCAGCCGGACCGACTCCGGGACCCTGTACACGGCACCGCCGGGGGTGACCACGTCCATCCCGGGCCGGAAGGCGGCCGCGATGCGATGGAAGAGGTGGCGGGCCAGGACCTCGGTGGTGGGGTCGCCCTCCTCGAGGAGCACGACCCGCTCCGAGAACGGGGCAAAGCTGCCCTTCAGGGGGTCGCTGGCGGCCAGCAGCATGGCGTGGTCGAAGCGCTCCAGTTCCCGTTCCACCACGGTCTTGAGCGGCTTGTAGTCGCACACCATGTCGTTGGCGTCGAGGGTCTCGGCTCGCAGCACCACCTCGATGGTGCGAGTGTGGCCGTGCGGAAACCTGCACTTTTCCGGGTGCTTGGAGAGCCGGTGCCCGGACTCGATGTCGAAACGCTTCGCGATGCGGAAAACGCCCACCTCTGACCTCCACGCGTACGGCCCGGGGCACAGTTTACCCGGCCTCCCCCCTTGCAGGCGAGACGCCGCAGGGCGTTCTCCAGTCGTCGCCCCTTGTGTCTTGCCTCTCGCCTCTTGCCTGTAGCCTGAAGCCTGTAGTCTGGAGCCTGTTTCCTCAGTAGGCCAACAGGTCCTTCATCGCTGCAAGGATCGTGTCCACCTGCGGGAGGATCGCGTCCTCCAGCGACGGCGCGTAGGCGACGAACGAGTCCTTGGCCGCGAACCTCCGCACGGGGGCGTCCAGGTGGGCGAACAGCTGGTCGGCGATGCGCGCAGCGATCTCGGCGCCGTACCCGAACGACACCGTGTCCTCGTGGACGACCAGCGCCCTACCCGTCTTCTTCACGGAGGCCACGATCGCCTCCCAGTCGTACGGCGAGAGGCTGCGCAGGTCCAGCACCTCCACCTCGGCGCCGCCGGTGTCGGAGAGGCGTTTGGCGGCCTGCACCGACCGGACCACGGTGGCGCCGTAGGTGACCACCGTGAGGTCGTGGCCCTCCCGGACCAGCGCAGCTTTGCCGAAGGGCACCGTGTAGTCCGGCCCGGGGTACGCCGCCTTGTTGTGGGTCTGGCGGTACAGGTGTTTGTGCTCGAGGAAGATCACCGGATCGTCGCAGCGGATGGCGGTGCGCAGCAGGCCGTTGGCGTCGAGGGCGTTGGAGGGCATCACGACGCGCAGCCCTGGGATGTGGGTGAAGAGCACCTCCCCCGACTGTGAGTGATAGGGGCCGCCGCCCTTCAGGTAGCCGCCCGCCGGCACGCGCACCACGACCGGCGCGGACCACTGCCCGCCGGAGCGCCAGCGCATTGTGGCAAGCTCGTCCCGGATTTGCATGAAGGCCGGCCAGATGTAGTCGAGGAACTGGATTTCGACGACCGGTTTCAGGCCCCGGAGCGCCATCCCGACGGCGCGCCCCACGATGTTGGCCTCCGCCAGCGGGGAATTGAACACACGGCGGGACCCGTAGCGGCGTTGCAGGCCATACGTGACCTTGAAGACGCCACCTTTGCCTTTGACTTCCGCGAGCGCTGCTTCATGCGAGGCGTCCGCGACGTCTTCGCCGAAAACGATGACGCGTTCGTCCCGCTCCATCTCGTCGCGCAGGCAGGCGTTGAGCAGGTCCACCATGGTCTTGGGCGCCGGATCCTCCGCAACGGCCGGCTCGCTCGCCAGGCGCTCCGAGGTGGGATCCACCTCGGAGGAGTAGATGAAGTCGGCCCATGTGGAGGGGTCCGGCTGGGGAGATGCCATGGCCCGCTCGGCGTCCGCGTTGATCTCGGCGCGCACCTCGGCCTCGAGACGATCGAGCTCCTCCGGGGTCACGCCGTAGTGCTCGCGCAGGAGCCGGGCCGTGCGCGCGATAGGATCCCTCTCGGCCTCGCGCTCCCGCTCCGCGGCGGGCTTGTACAGCCGCTCGTCATCCGAGAGGGAGTGCGAGTAGGGACGCACCACGTGGGCGTGCACCAGCACCGGCCCCTCCCCCGCACGCACCTTGGCCACAGCCTCACCCATCACGCGGTAGGACTCCACGAAATCGCAGCCGTCCACCTCGTAGATCTCGAGGTTCGGGAATCCCGTCAAGAGCTTGGAGATCGAGCCGCCCGGCGTCTGCACGTCCACCGGCACCGAGATCGCGTACCCGTTGTCCTCGATGACGAAGAGCACGGGTAGCCTGCAGTTGCAGGCCGTGTTCAGGGACTCCCAGAACTCGCCCTCCGAGGTCGTGCCATCGCCGAGCGAGACCCACACCACCTCGTCGACCGCAACCTCGGCGCGCTCCGCCGCCTTCTCGATCGCACGCAGGTACCGCCCGGCCTCAGCGAAACCCACCGCCTGCAGGCACTGCGTCCCGGTGGGAGAGGAAGGGCTCGGGAGGTGAAGGCGGCGCTGGCCGAAATGGCTCGGCATCTGCCGGCCGCGCGAGTCGGGCCCGGCGTCGGCACCGACGGCACCGAGGAACATCTCGTACGGGGTCTGGCCGAGAGCGATCGCAAGGGCCCGGTCACGGTAGTAGGTGAAGAACCAGTCCTTGTCCGGGGACAGGTGCCGTGAGGCCGCCACCAGGACCGCCTCGTGCCCCGCTCCGTTGATCTGGAAGAAGGTCAGGTTCTGCTGCTTGAGCTGGATCTCCTTGTCGTCCACGCGCCGCGAGGTGAGCATGGTGCGATAGGCGCCGAGGACCTCGGCAAGCGGCAGAACCGCTGGTTCCTTCTTCGCGACCGTGGCCATGCAACCCTCCTTGCTCCTGCCGAGGCCACCGCCCCGCTGGCGGGCCCGGCCGGAGGTCAAGGTCCTCATTCTAAGCTGAATCCGCATCCGCCCGACAGCATTCCCGGCCCTTGCCGCTGCACCCCTCCGGCGCTACCCTGCTCTTGAGGAGGCGCACGATGGTCAAACACATCGCGGTCGGTCTCGACGGCTCGGCGGGCGCCGCCACTGCGGCGAAACTGTCCATTGACCTGGCGCATCGCCTCCACGGCGTCGTCCACGGTATCCACGTGATTGACGCCACCTTCCTGGAGGGTGCCTTCATCACCGACATCTCCGGTGCGATGGGCTTCGAGCCTTTCCTCAACCTGCAGGCCCAGATGCGGGCCACCCTCGACGACCTCGCCGGCGTCATCCGCTCCGACTTCGCAGCCCGTTGCCAGGCCGTGGGTGTCGACAGCCAATTCCACCTCGAGCGCGCCAGTGTCCCCCACGGTATGCTCGCGGCCACCAAGCTGGCCGACCTGCTGGTGGTGGGCCAGCGGGGGGTCAACGCGCGCTTCCATGAGGACCTCCTCGGTTCGACAACCGACACGCTGCTGCGCCGCTCGCCGCTCCCAGTGCTGGTGGTTCCCCAGGACGCGGAGGTGCCCCATCACGCTCTGGCCGCGTACGACGGCAGCCCGAAGGCGGTGCGGGCGTTGCAACAGTCGGCGGAACTTGCCCGCGCCCTCGCACTCCCGCTTACCGTGGTGACCGTTGACCAGAAAGAGGATCGCGCCCGCACGCGCCTGGACGAGGCCGCCCGCTACCTCGCGCCCTTCGACGTGCGTGTCGCATACGAGTTCCAGCGCGGGGAGGCGGTGGAGCAGGAGCTGCTGGCGATGCTGGAGCCGGGCGATTTCGACCTCGTCTTCCTGGGCGCCCACGGACACGGAAGAATCGTGGAGATGGTCTTGGGCTCGACGAGCCAGTATCTCGCCCGCCGGGCGAGCGTCCCGGTCTGGTGCGTCACCCGCGCTTAGTTTCCTTTTCCCACTACGTGGTCGTATTTTTTGTTTGCCCGGGGCGTGGCTTCGCATTTTGTATTGCCCCACGGGCTGGGAGCGGTCGCTCGGCGCGGCCATCGAGGCCGCGCCTCGGATCTGCCTCCGCGTGCGACCGAGCAGGCATAGCCCGGCGTGCGGACCCTCGCTGTTCCTCGGCCTCGCGCTGCGCGCTCGTGCTCGGCGAGCGTCTCCACCCGCCGGTCTGGCCGCTCGGTGCCCGCACGCTCCGGCGGAATCGCTCCTATCGCCCGCTGGGCGGATTTCACCCCACCCTCCCGCACCGTGGTAGGAGGTGCGGGAGGTCGAGAATGCAGGCATTGCGGAACGACGAGAGCAGCGCCATCGCGCACCGGGTGGGTGGGGGTGATTCCGCCCGGAGGGTGGCGAAGCCATCACGCCGGAGCGAGCGGGGTCCCCGACGCGCTGGCCGGCGTGGGGAGACGGCGCGGCCGCTTCACGCCGACGCCGAGGGGCCCCGCGTCGGCAAGCGCTGTCGGGTCGCTCGCGCAGGCGTCGCGAGCAAAGCGAGCGCGCGCAGCCACCCTCTGGGCAAACAAAAAACCGCAACGCAGTTGTTCAAAACAAGATACCGCTCCAAGCCCGCGGGGCAAGAAAAGCTCGGCGCCGCGTGCCGCCCTTACCGCCTAAGGCGTCCCAACGACTACAATCCGGGCGGGAGGTTCGCTATGGGCGCCCTCGAAAGCGCGGCTCTCACCGCGGTGCGGGACTGCCTCGGGATCAAGACGACCGAGACCCTGCTTGTCCTCACCGACCCCAAAGCGAGCCGTATCGCCCGGGTTCTGGCCGAGGTGGCGCAGCCGCTGGCACGCGAGGTCGTGCTCATGGAGTACGGCGAGCGCGAGCTCAACGGCCAGGAACCACCTCCCCCCGTCCCCGCGACGATGGCTGCCGTGGATGCGGTGCTTGCCGTCACCACCAAGTCCGTCACCCACACCGCGGCGCGACGCGCAGCCACCGCCGCCGGTGCCCGCGTGGCCACCATGCCCGGGATCACCGAGGATTGCCTGATCAGGACCATGAACGCGGACTACCGCGCCATCGCCGAGCGCACGCTTCGGGTCACGGAGCTGCTCTCGCGGGCGAGCGTCGCCCGCCTCACGACCAGGCTGGGAACCGACCTCACGCTTCCCATCGAAGGGATCCCGGCCATCCCCTCGACAGGCTTGATCCTCCAGCCCGGCCAGTGGGGGAACCTCCCCTCGGGCGAGGCCTACCTCCGCCCCGAAGAGGGAAAGACCGAGGGTGTGGTGGTGGTCGACGGGGCGCTCGCAGGCATCGGCATGGTGAAGACGCCTGTCCGCATCACCGTGAAAGCCGGGTTCGCCGTCGAGGTCGCGGGAGGCGAGGAGGCCGAACGCTTCGCGGCCCAGCTGGAAATGGTGGGCCGGCAGGCGCGCAACGCGGCCGAGCTGGGCGTGGGGACGAACGACCGCGCCGTCCTCACCGGCAAGATCCTCGAGGACGAGAAGATCCTCGGAACTGTGCACGTCGCCTTCGGCAACAACGCGTCCATGGGCGGCACCGTGGACATCCCGTTCCACGTCGACGGCATCGTGCTCAATCCCACGCTCGAGCTCGACGGAGAGGTCATCCTGCGCGAGGGCAAGCCGCTATTCGAGTAGGCAGGTGGCACGTCCTGGCGGGAGGGGTCAAGCCCCTCCCCTGCTTGTCACGGGCCTTTCGCCTGCCCTCTATCTGCTTCCCACCTCACCTGCCAGTCTGGCGATCAGCGGAGCATCGGCGGGAGGCGTCTTGAGCGTACGCAGCTCCCGCGGCTGAAACCACCGGACCTCCTGCCCCTCCCGCCCGCGCGGAGAGCCAGCCACGATACGGGACCGGTAGAACAGCAGGAGCACGTCGCGCTCCTTGTCGCGGTGGAAAGCAAAGGTGAGCGGCTCGTCCACCTCGATCTCGACATCGAGCTCTTCTCGCAACTCCCGCCGGAGCGCCTGATCCGGCGTCTCCCCGTCCTCGACGGCCCCTCCGGGGAACTCCCAGAGCCCGCCGAGGTGCGAGTCGGGAAGCCGCCTGGAAAGCAGAAAGCGGCCGTCGTCGCGCTGGACGACGGCCGCCACCACGATCCGGCTCGTCGGCTTACGGTTTCTTTGGAGCATCCGGCGCTGGCTTGGCGGCCGGGCTGGGTTGTTCTGCCGGGCCCTGCTTCGCCTGTCCGACCGACTGCTTCTGCGCTCCCGGCACCGGTTGCGTGGGCGCCTCGAGAGCGGTCTTGATCGCGGGGTCGAGCGCCTCGATCTTGGCCTTTGCGCGCTGCGCCTGGACCACTGCGCGGATGGACTCATCGAGCTTCTTGTTCTTGAGGTAGGTGGTGAGGGTGTCCTTGACCTCGTCCAGGCTGTTCGTGCCTGCCGGCCGGCGGTCATCCATCTTGAAGACGAAGTATCCGAGCTGGGTCTTCAACACCGGTGAGAGCTCGCCAACCTTGAGCGCCCACACGGGCGCCTCCAGGTCCTTGAGCAGAAGGCCTTGCCGCACCCAACCGACCTCGCCTCCGCGGGCCTTGCTCGGGTCGTCCGAGACCCCGGTCGAGACCTTGGCGAAATCTTCCCCTTCAACGACACGCTTGCGGGCCGCCTCGGCTTTGGCCTTGCCGGCATCTTGTGCGGCCTGGTCGGCTCCGTCCTTTACCTGGATGAACAACATCCGGAGCTTGACCTGCTCCGGGTGCTGGAACTCGGTGGGGTGCTGGCTGTAGTAGGCCTGCACCTCCTGGCCAGTCGGCACGGCCTGGCTTACGAGCACCTTCTCGACATATGTCTGGATCGTAAGCTGCTCCGTCACCATCCGTGCGACATCCTGCTCGGTAAGCCCGGCCTGGGTGAGCGCCTTGGTCATGGCCTCGGCACCGCCCAGCTGCTTGCGCTGTTCGTCCATGGCCGCCGCCACAGCCTGGGGCTCCACCGTCACCTTTGCATCGCGTGCGGCCTGCAGGAGCATGATCTTGCCGATGAGTTGGTCGAGGCCGTGCCGGAGCAAGACGTCCTGGGTGGGCTGCAGACCCTGCTGCTGCATCTGGCTGCCCACCGCCCTTTCCGCCATCGTGACGTCGGTGTCGGTCACCTCGACGCCGTTGACCCGAAGCACCGGTTTTGCGGCAAATGCCGCAGACGCCACGAGGACGGTGAGTGTCGCGACGACGAGCCGCATAGAAGGCATGGAATCTCCTTGGCTCCGCTCGCGGCGGAACCGCAGCACGGTAGGCGCCGGCAAGGGAATTGTCAACTTGAGAAGGGTTCTCTGTTTGCTACTCGCCGCCGCGTTCGCTGCTCTTGACCGTTTCCCAGAGGGCGTCGAGATCGGCAAGGCTCAAAGAGCCAAGCTCAACACCCCGGGCGCGGGCCTGCTCTTCCATGGAAGCGAAGCGCCGGGCGAACTTCTCGTTCGCGCCCTGCAGGGCAGCCTCGGGATCAATGCCGAGCTGCCGTGCCAGGTTGGCGAGCACGAACAGCACGTCGCCGAGCTCCTCCCGGACCCCCTCCCGGGGCCGCGCGGCGGGATCGGGGCCGAGCTCGGCTGCGAGCTCCGCGACTTCTTCCTCGAGCTTGGCAACCACGTCGTTGGCGCGCTCCCAGTCGAACCCGACCGCGGCCGCTTTCTCCGTGATCCGCAACGCCTTGAGCAGGGCCGGAAGCTGCCGGGGAACACCGGCAAGGGCACCGCTGGCCTTGCGCTCCCGCGACTTGAGCGCCTCCCAGTTGCGCACCACCTCGCCCGCCCCGGACACCTCGACATCGCCGAAAACGTGGGGGTGGCGGTACACCATCTTGGCGTGGATCCTCCGGCAGACCCCGTCGATGCCGAACCAGCCCTGTTCCTCGGCGATCTGGGCCGCAAAGACAATTTGGAACAGGAGGTCCCCGAGCTCGCCCGCGAGCATGCCGGGGTCCTGAGCCCCGACCGCGTCCACCACCTCGTAGGCCTCTTCGATGATGTACGTCTTGAGGCTTTCAAGCGTCTGCTCGCGGTCCCACGGGCAACCGTCGGGAGCCCTCAGGCGCGCGGACAGCGCCCGCAATGCGTCGAACGGATGTTCTTCGCCCATGGCGGCGCAGTATAGCGCCGCGGCCGAGGAGCCTGTCCGAGTACTACTCCGGCTGCGAATTCCGATGGCATCCGGCTGGCTGTGTCAGCCGTCGCGAAAAGTCCTCGACGTAGCTCTGGCTACGCCTGCGGGCTTTTCGCTCGGCTTCCTTGCCATTCGGCGCCCTCGGAATTCTCGCTCTCGTCGTTTACTCGGGCAGGCTCCTAGCTTGTGCGGGTGCCCGCTTGTTCAACGGCCCAGGAGTGCGTAAGATAGCAGGAGGCTCGCGGCGTGGAGGGTGTGGTGGCCGAGGACAGGAAGGACGAAAAGGTTCGAGTCGTCGACCGCCGGTGGTTCACCGCCGAGGGCGACCTCAAGGACCCGGCGGCCCCGAAGGCGGCAGCCCCGGCGCCCCCGTCCGCTCCCACGCCCCCACCGAAACCACCCTCCCCTACGCCGCAAGCCCCGCAGGAGCAGGCGTTCGCCGGCGACGTCGCAGGGCTCCCTTCCAAGGTCGGTTTCCTGGACCTGGTGGATTTCCTGGCTCAACAGGCGGTGGCTCTTCTTTCCGGGCAGGTCCCGGGGCGTGGCCGCGACCCCGAGATGGCCCGGTTTTTCATCGACTTGCTTGGGGTCGTACAGGAGAAGACGGCCGGGCGACTTGCCCCCGAGGAGACCCGCTACCTTGACGACGTCCTCTTCCAACTGCGCGCGCTCTTCGTTGCTGCGACGCGCTAGCACGCTTGCGCTCGCCCTGCTTCCCGCGGTGGCGTTCGCCGCGGCGCCGCCCCAGCGCGCCCGTGGCGGCGACATCGATCAGGCGTGGTTCCGGATGGCGCAGAGCCTCGAGAAGTTCAACGCCGACTCACTCAAAGAGCGTACCGAAGAGCTCCTGCAGATTGCCGCCAAGTCCGAGATCCGGCGCCTGACTCCGCAGGCGCTCGCCATGGTGGTGGAGTCGAGGGCGCAGACCCCCGGAAGGGCTGAGGCGATACTCACGCAGGCGAGCCGCCTGGACCCCGAGAGCCCGGAGGTCTGGTTCTCCCTCGCCAACGTGCGTCTCGGACGCCTCAATCTCGGTTCCGGGTTTGCCGCCATCGCCCGAGGCTTCTTCGCGCTCCTCGGCGACCCGAGGCTTGCCGCATTCCTGGGCGCCAGTGTCCTCCTGGCTGCCGTGCTGGGGTCAATGACCGCTTTCACCGTCTGGGCCCTGCTGGTGATGAGGAGGTCCGTCCCGCGTCTCTGGCACGACCTCTCCGAGACGGGCTCCCAGTGGAGCCTTGGGGCCAACGGCGTGGTGCTTGGGATCCTGATCATCGCGCTCCCGCTCTTCGCGGGCGGCGACCCTGTATGGGTGCTGGTGTGGCTTTTTGCTCTGTGCTGGGCCTACTTGCCCCCGCTCCAGAAGGCGATCGGTGCCGCGGGGCTGCTGCTCCTGGCCACCACCCCCGTGCTCGTTGAGGTGGCCTTCCGCAACGCCACCCATCCGCCAAACGCGGTCCTGCGTGCGACCGAGATACTCGCCGACCATCGCTACGATCCACAGATCATTGACGATCTCAATTCGGCGTCGGTGCAGGAAGTCTTGGCGGCTGATCCGGAGTACTACCGTCTGCTGGGAGACTGTTATCGCCAGTTCGGCCAGCTGGACTCGGCCGCCGTCTCCTACCGAGAGGGCCTGCGCATCTCGCCGCGCCACGCCGCTCTCGCGGAGGCGCTCGGGACGGTGCACTACCTGGAAGGCGACTACAACGCCGCGCTGCAGGCGTTCCAGACCGCTCGCGAGGCGGGTTACGACCCCGTCGTCGCGAACTACAACCTTTACCTCGCATACGCTCAGACCTACCACTTCAGGGAGAGCGAGGAGGCCATGGTCGCGGCACGGCAGGCCAATGAGCGCCGTTTGACGGCTCTGACGCGCGGCAGGCAGCACGACATCGTCCTCGTGCCGATGACCGAGGATCAGGCGCAGGCGATCCTGAACCGCGTCGATTCGCTCGTGCTCCTCAACCGCGGCCTCTCGCCGCCGCCTCTCGTCCGGGAGCGGACGTTTACGCACCCGCTCGCAATCGGCGGCGTGCTTGCTCTGGTCGTGGCGCTGGCTCACTTCCTCATCCGCCAGCGCACCGGCGGATTCGCTTCCGCGTGCCTGAAGTGCGGCCGCACCTTCTGCCGCCGGTGCAAGCTCTCCCACGAGAGCCAGAGCTACTGCACACAGTGCATCAACATCTTCCTCAAGAAGGACATGGTCGGTATCGACGCGCAGCTTGCGAAGCGGCACCAGCTCGCCCGACGCCAGTTTTGGCTCCACATCGAGCGCCGGGCGAGCGACGTGATTCTCCCTGGCCTCGGCCTGGCCCTGGGCGGCAAGCCCATCCTGGGTGGAATGCTGGCGTTTGTGGCGCTGGTGTGCTCGACGGCGGTGGTGGTCTGGCTGCCGGCCTTCGTGTATCAGGCGCTCATGGCGACGTCGGTCTGGCCCCTCCAGGCGCTGTTCGGCGTGTTCTGGCTGTCTGCTGCGGTGATCGCCCAGCTGCTGCCGGCGGAATGGAGGTAGCCGTGGCGCTCGAAGGAACGCTTCGGGACTTCTCCCTCTCCGACATCTTCCAGCTCATCGGGCTGCAACGGAAGACCGGCGTGTTGACCCTCCGAGGCACCGAGGACGTGGTCACCGTTTCATTCCTGGAAGGCAAGGTCGTCGGGGCCGACTCCCTCAACAAGCGCCTCGAGGATCGCCTGGGACAGGTGCTGCTCAAGACCGGGACCGTCACCAAGGCCGAGCTCGATGCGGCTCTGAAGACCCAGATGGAGACCCTCGAGCGCCTCGGCCGGATCCTGCTCGAGCGAACCGTGATCTCCAAGGAGGAGCTGCGCAAGGCGGCCGAGCAGCAGATCCTGCAGATCATCTACAGGGTGTTCCGCTGGCAGGACGGCGAGTACCACTTCTCGCAGGAGACCAACGTCGACTACGACGCCGAGCTGGTCATGCCGATGGGCTCCGAGAGCATCCTCATGGAAGGCGCCCGGATGCTCGACGAATGGCCCATCATCGAGAAGCGCATCCCGCACAGGGGCGTGGTCTTCGTCGCCACCAAAGAGGCGCACGAGGCCGAGGTGACACTCGAGCCGGAGTCGGAGGACCTGGAGCCGCTGGACACGGACCGGATCAGGCCTTTCCCCGCCACTACCGCCCATGGCAGGGTGAAGATCAACCCCATCGAGCGCGACACTCTGGTTCTGGTGGACGGTGTCAACGCGGTGGACGACATCGTCCGCAAGAGCCCGCATGGAGAGTTCGACACCTGCAAGGCCCTCTACACGCTCCTAACCCGCTCCCTGATCCGTCAGGCCACGAGGGACGAGATCGCGCAGGCGGCGCAGAAGGCTGCGGCCCCGGTCGGCGCTGCCCCCACCTGGTACCGGCAGGTCCCCTGGCTCGCCATCGTCCTTCTCCCCCTCCTCGCCTTCACCGTGTTCCTTGCCCGCCGCAACCCGGCCAATCCCCTGCTCGGGCCGGGTCCCAAGCTGCTACCGCGGATCGAGGCTGCTTCCTCCTGGGCGCGCATGGCGGGGATCTGGCACACGCTGGAGGGCCGCGCGCTCCTACTCGGTAGCTTCCCGGACAACCTCGTGGAGCTCACCCGCGAGCGCTACATCCCCTCCAACCAGCTCCAGGACCCCTGGGGCCGTTCGTACCGTTACGTGCTCCGGGAGCAGTCGGTGCTGCTGGCCGGCAACAACGCAAACGGCAATCCGGACTCCAACCTGTTGTTTTCACACCGCTTGGCAGTTGAGCCGGACGACAGGGCAGCCGGCCCGGGCGCGATCCTCATAACACCTTGACAATAGACGACTCAGGTCTTATTGTTCATTCGTGCAGTCGACCTGAGGAGGGTTGCATCAATGTCAAGGATCATAGGAATCGACCTCGGCACCACCAACTCGGTTGTCGCCATCATGGAGGGCGGCAAGCCGGTTGTCATCGCCAACCAGGAAGGGAGCCGCACCACCCCATCGGTCGTGGCGTTCGTCAAGAACGGCGATCGCCCGGTGGGTCAGGTCGCCAAGCGCCAGGCCATCACCAACCCGGACAAGACCGTGTTCTCGATCAAGCGCTTCATGGGCCGGCGCTACGACGAGGTGACGCAGGAGATCAAGATGTTCCCCTTCCACGTCGCGCGCGGTGAAAACGACACCGCGCGCGTGGACGTGGACGGCAAGCTCTTCTCCCCGCCGGAGATCTCAGCGATGATCCTGCAGAAGCTCAAGGCCGCCGCTGAGGACTACCTGGGCGGCAAGGTCGAGAAGGCGGTCATCACCGTCCCGGCGTACTTCAACGATGCCCAGCGCCAGGCCACCAAGGACGCCGGCCAGATCGCCGGCCTTGAGGTCGTGCGGCTCGTCAACGAGCCGACGGCCGCCGCGCTTGCCTACGGGCTGGACAAGAAGAAGGACGAGACCATCGCCGTCTACGACTTCGGTGGCGGCACCTTCGACATCTCCATCCTGGAGGTGGGCGAGGGTGTCGTGGAGGTCAAGTCCACCAACGGCGACACCCACCTGGGCGGCGACGATCTCGACCAGCGCCTGATCGAGTGGCTCGTGGAGGAGTTCCGCCGCGACCAGGGGATTGACCTCTCCAAGGACCGCATGGCGCTCCAACGGCTCAAGGAGGCCGCCGAGAAGGCCAAGTGCGAGCTATCCACGACCCAGGAGAGCGAGATCAACCTTCCGTTCATCACGGCGGACGCCTCCGGGCCCAAGCACCTCAACATGAAGCTCACCCGCTCCAAGTTCGAGCAGCTCGTCGAGGACATCATCCAGCGCACGTTCGGCCCCTGCAAGCAGGCCCTCAAGGACGCCGGCCTCGAGCCGAAGGACGTGGACGAGGTGGTGCTGGTCGGCGGCTCCACGAGGATCCCACGCGTCCAGCGCCTCGTGCAGGAGCTCTTCGGCAAGGAGCCCCACAAGGGCGTCAACCCGGACGAGGTAGTGGCGGTCGGCGCGGCAATTCAAGCCGGCGTGCTCGGCGGCGAGGTCAGGGATCTCCTGCTGCTCGACGTGACACCGCTCTCGCTCGGCGTCGAGACCCTCGGCTCGGTAACGGATGTGGTGATCCCGCGCAACACGACGATCCCCACGCGCAAGTCCAAGGTGTACTCGACGGCCGACGACAGCCAGACGCAGGTCGAGATCCACGTGCTGCAGGGCGAGCGCCCGATGGCCCACGACAACCGTACCCTGGGCCGCTTCCACCTGATCGGGATCCCACCGGCGCCGCGCGGCATTCCGCAGATCGAGGTGACCTTCGACATCGACGCCAACGGCATCCTGCACGTCTCAGCCAAGGACCTCGGCACGGGCAAGGAGCAGAAGATCCAGATCACGGCTTCCTCCGGGTTGAAGGAGGACGAGGTCAAGAAGATGGTCCACGAGGCCGAGCAGAACGCCGACGAGGACCGCAAGCGGCGCGAGGAGATCGAGTCCCGCAACCGCCTCGACTCGCTGATCTACTCGACCGAGAAACTGATCAAGGAGAACCAGGAGAAGCTGCCCGAGGCCCAGAAGAAGGACTTCGAGGCTGCGATCGCCGACGCCAGGAAGGCCCTCGAAGAGGGCAAGAAGGACGCCATGGACGCGGCCTACGAGAGGCTGACCAAGGCCTCGCACCGCCTCGCGGAGGAGATCTACCGCGGCGCAGCGCCGGCCGCCTCCCCCGGGGCCGCGGCGGCGGGTGGGCCGACCCCGCCACCGGCAGGCGATGGCGAGGTGATGGACGCGGAGTACGTGGACGTTGAGTCCAAGCCCACGAACTGAGTCTGGCTCGCCGTGGCGAGCCAGACTCATCCTGATGTCGCCACAGGCGGCAGAAGGATCTCGTGGTGCAGCCGCGCCGGAGGCAGGCGCATGAAGCTGGTCCCGTCGCATGAGAGCAAGACGTCGCCGTGGCGAGCCAGACTCATCCTGATGTCGCCACAGGCGGCAGAAGGATCTCGTGGTGCAGCCGCGCCGGAGGCAGGCGCATGAAACTGGTCCCGTCACATGAGAGCAAGACGTCGCCGAGGCGCGCCGCCGTCATCCCGAACTCCGCTTCGTGCGGATCGAGGGATCCGGTTGTGTTGCGGCGGCGATCATCGACCGAGCCTGTTGGCGGCGCAGAGCACGGAGGAATGAATGGGCGACCTTGACTGGCGCGTCGTTCGTGAGCTGATGGCGGTGGGGGAGCGCCTTCGCGAGGTCGTTGAGCGGGCGCTCCTGCCCTCTTCGCCCGTCGCCGTGGCACAGCCGGCGACCTTCGAGCCGCCGATCGACGTCTGGGAGAGCGACAGCGAGGTGATCGTCGAGGCCGAGCTCCCCGGATCGCGCAGCGCCGACATCGAACTCCACCTCGAGGGCAACTCTCTCATGCTCTCGGGCAAGCTGCCCGAGAGCTCCGAGCCCCGCGGGGCGTACCTGCGCATCGAACGCCCGCGCGGCCGCTTCCACCGCGTGGTTGCCCTGCCCGTGGACGTTGCGGGCTCGCCGACCGCGGCTCTGCGGGGCGGGGTCCTGCAGGTGCGACTGCCAAAGGCGGGCGGCTCGCGACGCCGGGTCAGCATCGTCAGGGAGGGAGCGTGAACGAAGGCAAGAAGCGCTACCACATGATCAGCTGGGTCGCGGAGCACTACGAAATCCACCCGCAGACCCTGCGCCTCTACGAGCGCGAAGGCCTCATCCGGCCGACCCGCAGCGTCGGCAACACGCGCCTGTTCGATGAGGAGACCTGCAAGCGCTTGGAGTTCGTCCTGACCCTGACACGAGACCTTGGGGTAAACTTGGCCGGGGTGGAGGTCATCCTCAATATGAAAGACCAGATCGACGCGCTTCAGGCGGAGGTCGAGCGCCTGATGGCCCAGGTGGAGCGGCATGCCGCACGCCGCGGTTCGGTGCAACGCGAGCACGCCCTTGCGCTTCGGCCCCGCGAGGGACTCGTCCCCAACGAGGGCGAATGAGCCGCGACGACCGCCAGCGCGACCCGGAAGCCGCCCTGCTGCGCCGCTATCTGCAGGAGATAGGGCGCTTCAAGCAGCTCACCCCCGATGAGGAGAAAGAGCTGGGAAAGCGGGTCCAAGCGGGAGACGCCGAGGCCCTACGGCGTCTGGTCGAAACCAACCTGAGATTCGTCGTCGCTTACGCAAAGCGGTTCCGGCACTCGCGCGTCTCGCTCCTGGACCTCATCAACGAAGGCAACATCGGCCTCATCCAGGCTGCGAAGAAGTTCGACCCCGACAAGAACGTCAAGTTCATCACCTACGCGGTCTGGTGGATCCGCCAGGCCATCCTGCACGCCCTCTCTGAGCACGGCGCCACCTTTCGCCTGCCCCAGAAGCAGGCCAACGTGCTGTACAGGCTGGAACGCTCCCGCCAGGCGCTCGGCCGCGAGCTCGAGCGTCCCCCAAGCGAGCAGGAGCTGGCCGACGAGCTGGGCATGGAAGCCGACGAGGTGCGCCTGCTCCTCTCCTCCAACCAGAACATCCTGTCGCTCAACGAGCCGGTGGACGAGGAGGGCGAGGCCGAGTTCGGCGACCTCCTCGAGCAGTACGTTGTCCCGGGCACCGACGAGGAGATTCTGCGCCAGTCCTTCACGGAGACGCTCCGGGAGGCGATGGAGAAGCTCTCCGAAAAGGAGCGCCAGATCCTCTCGATGCGCTTCGGCCTCGGGGACGACAACCCGCGCACCTTGCGCGAGATCGGCGATGCGCTGGGGATTTCCCGCGAGCGTGTCCGCCAGATCGAGAACCAGGCGCTTGCCAAGCTGCGTCGCGGCGCGGAGTCTCGCGCCCTCGCGGGCTACCTCAACTGACAGGGGTCAGGGGTCAGGGGTCAGGGGTCAGCTAGGGGCAACTTCTGCTAACTTGATCGATTCCCCCCCCAAGAATCCCCTGTTCCCTGTTCCCTGTTCCCTGTTCCCTGTTCCCTGCGCGCTGTGCCCTATTTCTGTCTCAGGTTGCCGGGTAGCTCCTCGACGGCCAGCCGCAGCGCTCGCGCGATCTCGTCCGGACCGGCGACCTTGAGCAGGTTGGCCACGGTTGTGCGGTTGCGGCAGATCCACGAGAGCCGGGCCAGCCAGCGCAGGTGGGCCATGTCCTTCCGAAGCGCCAGCAGGAAGAAGAGGTGCGTCGGCCGCTCGTCCGGTGACCCGAAGGCGATGCCCTTGCTCGAGCGGGCAAGGAAGAGGAACTGCCTGGGGAACTTCTCCGCGGCCCGGTGGCGGGCGTGCAGGAACGCCATGCCGTTGGGCATGGCGGTGGGCACCATCCGCTCTCTCTCGGTGAGTGCGGTCTCGAGCCACCGTGCGTCGCTCACCAGCCCGCGCTGCGCGACCTGCTTGACGACCTCCGTGATGACACCCTCCCGGGTCGCGGCCTTCAGCTCCGGGATGACGTGTGTCGGGGCAAAGAGCTCCGAGAGTGCAGGGTCCGCAGCCTCGACAGCGGCCGCTCTGTCCTGTTCGTCCACGCCGACCCCCTTTCCAGCCTATTCTGACCCGCTCATTGTAGCCCACCTTGCGAAAGATCGAGCAAGCACTCGCGCCGCCTCGAAGAACGGCGCGCTATGGCCGGCCTCAGGACACCTTTTTCCCGAAGAGCGGCTCGAGCTGCTCGGGGCCGGGGCGCGGCGTCACCAGACTCACGATCACGAGTGCCCCGATCGACACCAGTGCCGCGGGGTAGATGCTCGGTATCCCCCAAGGATCGCCGCCGAACACCTGCGAGCCCGTCTGGCCCTGCGCCGCCTGCATCACGGAAGGCGCGATGCGGGGCAGGACGAGCTCGAAGAAGATCGTCGCGAGAGCGCCTCCGACGATGGAGGCGAGGCCGCCCTGGCGGGTCGCCCTTTTCCACGTCAGCGCCGCAAACAGGGCCGGCGTGACCGCCACGCCGTACATGGTGTAGGCGAAGTACGCGTACTGGAGCACCGAGATCTGCAGCTTGAGGACCGTCGGGATGAAGATCATCCCGAAGGCGCACAGGCCCAGCCCCACGACGAAAACCTTTTGGAGGGCCACCATCTTGGCCGGGTCCGCGTCCGGCCGGATCATGCGCTGGTAGATGTCGCGTATGACGTTGGAGCTCGAGGACAACAGGTAGTTCATGCCGGTGGAGAGGACGACCGCGCAGGCGGCGCCCAGCAGCAGCACGCCGACCGGGGCTGGAACCATGTGGCGCGCCGCATTGAGCACGAGCGAGCGCGGGTCCCAGTGCAGCTGGTGCTCGGCGTTGTAGGCGGAGGCGTAGACGGCAATGGCGATCACGATCGTCTCGACCACGATCGTGCCCACGATCCAGATGGCAACGGCCTGTTTGGCTTCCCTCGGCGAGCGGGCCGCGTAGAACTTCTGGTACATGGACTGAACGCCCATCAGCAGCAACAGAGTCGAGAGGAAGTACGCGAGGCCCTTGAGGGCCGGGTACTTGCCGAAGTCCGGTGAGAAGACCTCGAAGTTCCCCGGCGGAAGGACCTGGGCGGCGTGCGACCACCCGCCTGCGGCGAGAACGACAAACGGGACCGCCAGGCAGCAGGCCAGCACGATGATGATACCGTTGGGAAGGTCGGTGTGCGCCACGGCGACCATGCCGCCGATCGCCACGAAGAGGATCACGAACGCCGCGGCGATTGTCTGCCCAACCTCCAACGAGACGCGCCCGTCGGTCGCGATGTTGAGGATGTAGCCGCCGGCGCGGAACTGGTACGAGACGATGGTCGTGAAGGCCACGATCAGCGCGAGGGCCCCGAACAGGCGCGCGAACTTACCGTAGCGCACCTCCAGGATGTCCCCCACGGTGTACTGCCCGAAGGTCCGGATCTTGGCGGCGACGAAGTAGATGATCGCGATCCCGAGGAACGCCCCGGCCGGTTGCCAGATGGCGCTCCAGCCCGCGTAGTACGCGTACTCTGCCCCGGCGATGAAGGTGCCGGAGCCGATCCAGGTGCACACCAGCGTGAAGACCATGGTGGTCAGGGAGAGCTTGCGGCCCGCCACCATGAAGTCTTCCTGCGTCTTGATCTGCCGCGAACGGTAGAGATTGAGGCCCGCAAGCACCAACAGGTAGCCGAGAATCACCCACAGGTACCAGCTCATTTTTCCTCCGCCCCCCCACGACACTCACAGCGATGGCGGGGATACCTCGCGCCCCTACCCTTCCAGCTTATCGTCTTCACCGATCTCCAGCTGATGCAGCTCGCCGGCCTCCAGCAGCTCGCGGGCCTGCTGCTCGAACTCCCCCGGCACCACAATGGTCACCACTCCGAGGCCGTCCAGGGTGAGCCCGTAGACGCGCCCCACGGCCTCGCCGACCAGACCCGCGGGGATCCCGTTGGCGCGCAGCGCCGCCAGAATTGGCTCTGCGTTGATGGCTCCGCCCACCTTGAGTAGCTCGACCTGGTCCTCGGGTATGACCACCGCGGGCCTCACGGCACGTCGATCAGGATCAGGTGCTTCTGCATCTCCCCCGCGACGTCCACCTTGCCGTCGGGAGTGATGAACACGTTGATCTCGGAGCGCGCCGCCATCTCCCCCGGGAGGTAGATGCCGGGCTCGATCGAGAAGCACACGCCAGGAACGATCTCGCGCTCGTCGCGGGTCTCCAGGTTGTCGATGTTGACCCCGCTCCAGTGCACGTCCTCGCCTATCGAGTGGCCGGTGCGGTGCACGAAGTAGCGCCCGTAGCCGGCCTTCTCAACGACCGCGCGACAGACGTCGTCCACCTCCCAGCCGAAGAGGGGTTTGCCCGCGGCGTAGCGGCTCTGGATGAACTCGAGCGCCGCGTTGCGCCCGTCGCGCACGACGTTGAAGATCTCGATGTACTTCGGGGGAGGGTTCTTGCCGACGAAGCCGCACCATGTGATGTCGTAGAAGACCGCCCCGGGGCGGTCCAGCTTAGCCCACAGGTCGATGAGCAGCGTGTCGCCCTTCTTGATCGGTCTCGCGTTCTCCTTGGTGGGCTCGAAGTGCGGGTCGGCGGGCTGCTCGTTGGTGCCCACGATCGGGTACTCGCTCATGCAGGTGAGCCCCTCCTCGCCGAACCGCTTCACGATGAACTGCTGCACGTCGTACTGGGTGAGCGTGCGGCGGGCTCGGAGCTCGCTGCCGACCAGCGCGAACGCCTCGGCCCGGATGCGCTGCACCCGTTCCGCGGCGTCGAGGTGCGTGCGGTACGCCTCCTCGTCCAGCAGGGCCTGAAACGTCTGCACCAAGCCGGCGGAGGACACGATCTCGTACCCGAACGAGCGGATAAGCTCGATCGTCCCGCCGTCCACGATCGAGATGTACGGCACGTCGGCGTTGGGCGAGTACTGCATCGCCACCTTTTTCGCCGGGCCGAGCATTGCCTTGAGGCCCGCGTGCAGCTCGCGCCAGGAAAGGTACACGTGCTTCTCACCCGGCAGGCTGTCGAGCTTGGTGGACTCGACCGACGAGACCAGCCGCACGGGCTCCCCCTTGGCCGGGATCCAGTAGAACCACCGGCGCGTGGTGAACTTCCCGAAGTCCAGGCCGAGGATGCCGCACGCGATGGGATCGCGATTGCGGAAATCGTAGAGCAGCCACCCGTCGGCGCCGACGGCCTTCAGCTCCTTCTGGATGCGTGCGATGTCGGGCATGGGTACCTCTCCTCAAGCGCGTCAAGTTCGCACAGCCCGATGCCCGGAGTCAATGGTGCCGGGCCTAGTACACGTACCTCGGCTCGACGTTGACGACGACCTTGGCGACGTCCGGGAAGCGCCCCGCCACCGCATCGCGCAGCCGGTCGGCGATGACCGGCGCCTGGTGGCTGTCCGCCTTGAGGTCGAAGATCACGTAACAGGGGTGCTGGCTCCCGACGATGCGGAGGTCGTGGAAGCCCTCCGCACCCGGGATAGCCGGGACGGTCTCGCGCAGGAACGAGCTCACCTCGGCGTAGAGGGGGTGCCGCCGGTTGACCGGATCCACGTGGACCACGGCCCACCCGCCGAAGCGCCTCGTGAGAGCGCTTTCGACCGCCTCCGCCACGTCGTGGGCGCGGGTCAGATCGATGTCCGACGAGATCTCGATGTGCAGGGAGCTTACGACGAGGCCGCCGTAGAAGTGCACGATCATGTCGTGAACCTCGTCCACCTCGGCAACCGCCAGGGCCGTCTCGCGGATCTCCTTGAGCAGCTGCGGGGAAGGCGCCTCTCCGATCAGGGGGTCGAGCGCCCCCCGGGTGAGCTGGTAGGCGGCGTACGCGATGAAACCCGCAACGACCAGCCCCGCCACGCCGTCCACCCACTCCATGCCGAACCGACCGGCGAAGAGGGCCACGATCACGACACCGGTGGCGAACACGTCGCTCCGGTGGTGCCAGAAGTCGCCCTCGAGCACGCTCGAGTCGATCCTCTGACCCAGGTCGCGGGCGAAGCGGGAGAGCCACTCCTTGAGCACCAGGGTCGCGGCGAGCACCGCGAGCAGACCGTAAGAGGCATGGACGGCCTTCGGGTGCATGAGCCGGAGCACCGAGTTCTGGCCGAACTCCCAGGCAGCCACGAACAGCAGGATTCCGATCACCAGGGTGGCCACGTTCTCGATCCGCCCGTGACCGAAGGGGTGCTCGGGATCCGAAGGGCGTGCCGCGGCCTTGAACCCCCAGATCACCACGATCGACGAGAGCACGTCGCCCAGGGAGTGGATTGCGTCGGCGATGAGCGAAATCGAGCCGATCAGGATGCCCGGCACCAGCTTGACCACGAACACCAGGAGGTTTACGAGGATGCTTACCCAGCCCTCGAGCACGCCGTAAGACTCGCGCACGCAGCCGTCACCGACCTCCTGCGGAGTTGAGACGAACGTTCTGACAAGCCACTCGGAAATCATCGAGTGAGGCTACCACACACGCACCGGAGTGTGGTGTATGCTTTCGCGATCGCGATGGAGGTTGCCCGCCTCTGGCGGATTTGGAGTCCACGTGAGCACGACAAGCGTCCTGGATATGATTGGAAACACGCCGCTCGTCCCGCTGCGCCGCATAACGGCGCCCGGAATGGCCACGATCCTCATGAAGATGGAGGCCTGGAACCCTTCCGGGTCGCTGAAGGACCGCATCGTCAAGTTCATCATCGAGGATGCCGAAAAGGCCGGCACCCTGCAGCCGCACCACATCATCATCGACGCCTCTTCGGGCAACACCGGCATCGCGATCGGCATGGTCGCCACGCTCAAGGGCTACCGCTCGCGGATCTACATGCCGGAGACCAAGTCCATCGAACGCCGCAAGATCATGAAGATCTGGGGGACCGAGGTCGTCCTCACCTCGGGCGCCGACCAGAACTCCCACATCTGGGAAGCCGAGAAGGCAGCCAAGGACACGGACACGTTCTTCTACCTCAACCAGAACGGCAACGAGGGCAACGTGCTCTCGCACTACCACGGAACGGGCGGGGAGTTGTTCGCCCAAACCGGCGGGAAGATCGACTGCTTCGTGGCCGGCGCGGGCACCGGCGGCACCCTCGTGGGCGTGGCGAGGTTCCTGCGCGACCATGGCTGCGCGGCCAGCATCGTCGGCATCGAGCCGGACAACCCGAAGTCGAAGATCGAGGGCCTCCTGCACTTCGACGGCAGCTTCGTGCCGGGGATCTGGGATCCATCGCTCATCACCGAGCAGCGCTGCGTCGGCGACGAGGTCGCCTTCGAGACGGCTCGCCGGCTGGCCCGCGAGGAAGGGATCTTCTGCGGGCCGTCGACCGGGGCGATCCTCTCGGTGGCGCTCGAAAAAGCCAGGCAGCTGGGCGAGGGCTGCACGGTGGTGACCGTCGCCTGCGACCGCGGCGAGCGCTACCTCTCCACCAGGCTGGTGCCTGAATAGAGATAGGCCACAGGCTACAGGAACGAAGAACGAATCCGCGTCCGGTCCATTCCCTGTCGTACCTGAAGCCTGAAGCCTGTCTCTGCTAAAGCCTGTATTCTGTCCCCTGTCACCTGTCCCCTGTTAACTGCGGAATTTGATCGAGCAGCCGAGCGCTTTCGTCTCGGCCACCGCAGGCTTTGACCCGGCGGTGACGGCGTCCAGGGCGTCCCGCAAGTAGCGCTTCGTGACCTTCGCTGCATCCTCGGCGTTGTCGTCGATCGCGCCGTGGTAGACCAACACCCCGGCCGCGTCGAACAGGAACGCCTCAGGGGTCCTGGTGGCGCCGAAGGCGCGCCCCACGCCCGAGGTGGCGTCCATCACGTACGGGAACCGATAGCCCTTTTCCTTGGCCCGCTCAACCATCGCCTCGAACGAGTCCCCGGGATAGGCCGCCGGGTCGTTGGGGTTCACGACGATCACGCCGATCCCCTTGGCCGGGTAGGCGTTGCCCAGCTCGACGAGGCGCTGCTCCCAGGCCTTCACCCACGGGCAGTGGTTGCAGGAGAAGATCACGAGCGTGCCCTTCGCGCCCGCCGCCTCCTTGATCGTCAGCTCCCGCCCGTCTACGTTCTTCATCTTCACGTCGGCAGCCGGGGCCCGGTCGCCGATGCCCAGCGCCAGTCCGAGCTGCGGGGCGGCCACGAGTGCCACTGCCACGAGTACTGCAACACGAGCCTTGCGTTCCATGTCTTTTCTCCTCTCGCCCTCAGCTGCTTCCCAGCAGGGGATTGATTCTCCTGGTCAGATCGTCGTACGAAGCCTTCCCTTCCCAGAAGCCGACCTTGCGCCCCTCGCGGTCGAAGAGCAGGCATGCGGGAAGAGCGCCCGACCACCGGCTATCGAGCCCATTGATGAACTCCTGGTCGCCCTGCGCCTTGGCAAACGTCGGGGAACCCACGCCCTGACTTGCGAGGAACGCCGCAGCCGCCGGCCGCTGGCTGGCGAAGTCGGCCGACACGAGGATCAGCCTGAACCCCCGGCTCCCCAGCTCGCTCTGTACGCGCAGCAGGTCGGGAAACTCCTCGCGGCAGGGCGTGCACCAAGTGGCCCACACGTTGACCAGGACCACACTTCCCCGCGAGCGCTCCACCTCGCGGAGCACGTCCGCGGCGTTGGCCGGCGTGAGAGGCGGCGGCGCCGCAGGGGCGGGCGCCTGACGGCCGCATGCGAGGGCTACGAGACCCGCCAGACCTGCAACGATACCAGTAGCCGCCATGCCTGCCCCACGCCACCGATGTCCCCGCTCTTCCACGCGTTTCGGCTCCCCGTCACGCAACCGCCCACCGCGCGCCTGCCATTCCCGCAGATGCAAGGCGCAGGCCCGGCTCTACTCGGGAAAGCGCCGGATCAGGTTGAAACCGAGGCGCACGTCCGAGGACTTGAAACCGCCCGGGATGTCCGATCCGGTGATCAGGTCGGTGACGGTGGCGCGGGAGTTCCCGAAGTAGATCAGGAACGAGTGGCCGGGAATCCGCTTGTTGAAGCCGACCGACCAGGCAACCGAGGAGCCGGGCGTATCACGGTTGGCCGGCGTCGCCTCGGTCACGATGTCCCACGCGTGGGGAAGGTGCAACGAGGCCCCGAGGCCGACGTTGAAGGCGTTGCGCAGGGTCGCCGTGTCGGACACGTAGGTGGGCACCAGAAAGAGGTCCACGGCGTGTGCCGGCCGCCACGCCACCACGAGCTGCCCGAACCCCGACCAGCGCTTCTGCACCCCGGTGGCCGCCCGGTAGTCCGTGCCGGCCCGCACCGCGAGCCCGACCGGCGAGGCGCTCCCCTGCCGAATCGCGGTCCACTTCCCCGCTAGCTCGTACTCTTTGAGGAACGAGGAACGGTAGATCTCGGCCTCCAGGCCGTGGCCGAAGCCCATGCCGAGACCGATCCCGATGTCCGCCGCCGAGTCGAGGCCCCCGAGGTTACCGGCGCCGGCGTCACCGATTGTCTGGCTGAACCGGTGGGTGAAGATCAACTGCAGGGTGGCCGGCGGCAGGGCCAGGTGGGTCGGCAGATTGATCAGGCGCTCGCCGAGCTCCGGCTCGGGAACTGCCTGCGAGTGCGCGACGGCCGCGAAAACGATACACAGCGCTGCGAGCCAGCGGACCCTCGCATTCATGTCCCCTCCTCAGTCGTTCGGTGCCCCCCGCCGCACCCAGTCGATCACGAGCTGCCGTTTCGCGGCTGTGATCGAGCCGATCAGCGGCATTTGCGAACCGACGATGTCGGCGTCGCCGCGGATCTTCTTCACGAGGTACGAGCGTTCGGGATCCCCCGGTGCGATGCGCTGGAGATCGCCGCGTTCCGTCGAGACGACACCCACGATGTTGCCGTACGAGACGCCGGCAGAGAGGTTCATCCCCGCGGTTGGGGCGCTGCCCGCATGGCAGCCCGACAGCGCGCACGAGACGGTGAAGACCTCGGACTGCACGCGGGTGAACGTCGCATCGGGGGACGGCGGGCCGCCGCCCGGCTCGAAGGGCAGGGTCTTCTTGGTACCGCATGCGGTTGTGACGAGCGCCGTGGCAAGGAGTCCGATGATGGCTTCGTGTCGCATGGTCAGTTGTTCGGCGCCCCTGCGAGGATCCAGTCGTGGATCAATTGGATCTGGGCATCGGAAAGGAACGGGCCTCCGAACGGCATGCGCGCCCCCGTGATGCCCGGGGCGCCGGTGATCTTCCGGTACAGATAGCTGTTGTCCGGATCACCTGGCTTCACCCGCATCAACGCCGGTTGCTCCATCGAGGACACGCCGACAATGCTTGCATAGGCGTTGGCCTGACGCAAGTCCATCCCCTGGTTGGGCGGGTGGCAGACCGAGCAGATGGGCGTGAAGACCTGGGCCTGGATCGAGGAGAACGACGTAGCCGAGGCCAGGGTCACGGTCACGGTGCGCTGGTCGGGGGTGCTCGTGAGCCCCTGGCTGTTGGTCACCGTGAACTTCACCGTGTAGGTTCCGGCGGCGGCATACGTGTGGGTCACCGACAGACCGTCCGCGCTCACGCTGTCGCCGAAGTCCCAGTGCCCGGTGAGGCTGAGACCTGCAGGGTCGCTCCCTGTTCCGACGAAGCTCACCGCCTGCCCCGTCGCGACCGTCACCTCGCCGCTCGGGTTGGTGATGGTCGCGGTCGGGGGAGCGACGGGAGCCTGAGTGAGCGCCGCGGGCACCGGCCTCGCCTCCTCCTGAAGCGCGTCGTCGGTGAGGTTGTCCACGACCGTGGAGAAGAAGAAGATCGGCTTCGAGGCCGTGAACGTCACGTAGAAGTCGGCCAGCTTCTGCTGCTCGGCCGGGATGCCCGGGATCGTCTGGTAAAAGGTCCCCTGGTCGTTGGCCCACGGCGCAATCGTCACGGTTCCCGGCTGGCCGACGAGCGACCCGTCGGGCGTGCGGACGTTGAAGGTGACCTGGACCTCCGAGGGGTTGGGGTTGAAGAAGCCGACGTTGGTGCGGAAGTCCAGGCCGTCCGCCTTGGGCCGGTGCGAGTTGAACACAAGGGCCCCCGAGGTCAGCGCATCCCCGATCGTGAGCCCGTCGTAGCCCAGGCCGAACGTTCCGGAACCGGCCGCACGCTGGTCGTGGTAGTTGTGGGTGATCGCCAGCACCGGGGACGTCGAGAGCAGGCGCACGGCGCCGCGGTCGCTGGCGTTAAAGACCAGGCTCACCGCGTCGTCGAGCACTGCCTCGCCGTTCGGTACGATCGAGACCGTCGCCACCGTTGCAGGCCCGCTCGCGCCGCCCGCGCCCTTGGGGTACCACTCGGCGTAGACGGTCGCGGGGTTGTCGGTCAGGCTCAGGATGCGGAAGTCGGTCTTGAAGAAGCTCGTCCCCAGGCCGGGGTTGCGGGCGACCACCGGGAAGTAGAGGTCGGTCTCGGTGGAGCCGAGCTGCCCGCGCAATGCTCCGGACGGGAAGGAGGCGTTGTGCACGTTGAAGTAGAAGTTCTCCGGGTGGGCCACGATCTGGGCAAGCGTGGCGGCATCCGCCGTCACGCTCCCGGATGCCGCTCCGTCCGTGAAGGAGGGGGCGAAGGGGATCACGACGGGCCCACTCTGGCCCCTCGCTCCGCTGTGGATGTGGGCGGCCGTGGGTGCGGCGATGCCCTTGACCCACAGGTAGTAGTAGACGGTGGTGCCGTTGAGCACCGCCGCAGCGTACCCGCTTCCGCTCGGGTCCCCGCCCGCGAGCTCGCGTGATCCCATCATCGTGGAGGCGTACGCGATGCTGCTGGGCCCGTCGCCCAGCAGCTGGCCGCGCACGGCGCCCGCGGGGAAGCTCGCGTTAAGCAGGTTGACGTAGTACGCGTTCGGCTGCTGCAGGATCCCCCGGATCGTCGCCGCATCGGCGGTTACCGAACCCACGGCCACGTAGACCCCGGTGGCCGGGCTCGTGAACGAGGGTGACAGGCCCACCAGCACGGCGCCACTCTGGCCCGAGAGCCCGGTGTGAATGTGCGCAGCGCTCGGCGCCACGATGCCCTTCACCCACAGGAAGTACCTGACGGACGTGCCGTCGAAGGTGATCACGGCGAGGCCCTGCCCGGCCGGGTCTCCCCCGCCCCCCGTCTCACGTCCGCCCTGCAGCGTTGCGTTGAAGGTCTGCCCCGCCGCCGCCGAGGCAAGCAGGGCAAGAGCGGGAAGAATGCGCGCGATCCTCATGGTGTGTCCCCCGTGACCGTCCAGTGATACCCGTGCAAGGTTGTGCGCCCGCCACTCTCGGGTCGGCCAGACGCATCGAAATCCGTCTACGCCTCTCCGCATGGCCGACCCGCATGAAGCAAGGTTCATGCCAGATCGAATCTCAGTCCTGTTCGCGGTCCCGGCGCCAGGTGCCCGGCCGGGAGGACGGCGTGCCGCCTTTGGGGGACAGCAAGGCGCCCTGGGCTGGTCGCGGAGAACCGGGGTGTATCCTCTGCCCGTGCGCACACGCTGGTTCTCCGTTGGGGCGTTCCTGCTGGCGGTCACGGTGGCGGCTGGGGCGTTCGGCGCGCATGCCTTGCGCGTGCGCCTCGACGCACCCTCGCTCGCGCTCTGGGAGACGGCGGTGCGCTACCTCGCCCTCGGCGGCCTTGGCCTGCTCGCCCTCGGCCTCGCTGCGAGCGACCCGCACGTGCAAGGGTGGACGGTGGCCGGGACGTGCCTGGCGGCCGGCGCCCTGCTCTTCAGCGGCACGGTGGCAGCCATGGCGCTCGGCGGCCCGCGCTGGCTCGGCGTGGTGACCCCGGTGGGCGGGGTACTCCTGATCGCCGGGTTTCTCGTGCTCGCCGTCGTCGCCGGCCGCCGGAGGCGGTAGCCGCCTTCGGGCGCCAACCGCCGCCTCGCTGGTCGCGACTCCTCCGTGAGCGACGTCGAAACGGGCTGATTGGTCGTGATTTCGCGACTGCGACAAAGACTCTGAATTGACAGCTCTGCGGGTTCGCGCTAGGCTCCCAAACACGACCGCCGTTCCCGGCGCCGTGCAGTGCCCGGGCACCCGGTCGTCCCCCCAATTCAAAGCGCCGCCGGCCCTCACGAGAGCGACCGTGCGGCGCGCCGGCGGGAGACGAGGGATGCGCTGGTTGGGGAGCACGTACCGGACCACGCTGGGCAAGAAGCTCGTCATGGCCGTCACCGGAGCGGTCCTTTTCGGCTTCGTGCTCCTGCACATGCTCGGCAACCTCCAGGTCTTCCTAGGGCCCGAGGCCCTGAACCGGTACGCCAGGCTCCTGAGGGTCGAGCCGGCACTGCTCTGGGGAGCGCGGCTGCTGCTCCTCGCCGCGGTGACCGTCCACATTGTTGCCGCCGTGCAGCTCACCCTTCGGAACTGGGCGGCGCGGCCGGTGGGCTACCACAGGCAGGTGTACCGCGCGACCGACTACGCCTCACGCACGATGGTGTGGAGCGGTCCGATCATCGCTGCGTTCGTCGTGTACCACATCCTGCACCTGAGCGTCGGGAGCGTGCATCCGGACTTCGTGCCCGGGGACGTCTACCACAACGTGATCGCCGGGTTCCGGGTCCCGTACGTCTCGGCTTTCTACATCCTCGCGCAGGTTCTGCTGGGGGCGCACCTCTACCACGGTTTGTGGAGCGCGCTCCAGTCCGTGGGCGCCAGCCACCCCTCGTACGCGGATTTTCGGCGCCCCTCCGCGTTGGCGGCGTCGCTGGTGATCGTGGTGGGCAACTGCTCGATCCCGCTCGCGGTTCTCGCTGGGCTTGTCGGATAGGGGGCGACAATGAAGCTCGATCCGCGCATACCCGCCGGTCCCCTCCCCGAGAAGTGGACACGCTACCGCAGCACGGTCAAGCTGGTCTCCCCGGCCAACAAGCGCAGGCACACGATCCTCGTGGTGGGCACCGGCCTCGCCGGAGCGTCCGCCGCGGCCACCCTTGCGGAGCTCGGCTACAACGTGAAGGCGTTCTGCTTCCACGACAGCGCGCGGCGCGCCCACTCGATCGCCGCCCAGGGAGGGATCAACGCCGCCAAGAACTACGCCAACGACGGCGACAGCGCCTGGCGCCTGTTCTTCGAGACGATCAAGGGCGGAGACTTCCGCTCCCGCGAGGCCAACGTCTATCGTCTGGCCGAGCTCTCGGTGAACGTCATCGACCAGTGCGTGGCTCAAGGCGTGCCGTTCGCGCGCGAGTACGGAGGCCTGCTCGCCAACCGCTCGTTCGGGGGTGCGCTCGTCTCCCGCACCTTCTACGCACGCGGCCAGACCGGCCAGCAGCTTCTCCTGGGCGCCTACTCGGCGCTCTCGAAGCAGATCGGCCTCGGGAAGGTGGAGATGCACCCGCGCACCGAGATGCTGGACCTCGTGGTCGTGGGCGGCAGGGCGCGCGGCATCGTCACGCGGGACCTCCTGACCGGCAAGGTGGAGCGCTGGGCCGGCGACGCGGTGATCCTCGCCACCGGCGGCTACTCGAACGCCTTCTTCCTCTCGACCAACGCCAAGGGGTGCAACGCCACCGCCATCTGGCGCGCATTCAAACGGGGCGCTGGTTTCGCAAACCCGTGCTTCACGCAGATCCACCCAACGTGCATCCCTCAGTCCGGCGACCAGCAGTCCAAGCTCACGCTCATGTCGGAGTCGCTCCGTAACGACGGTCGCGTCTGGGTGCCGCGGAAGAAGGGGGACGCCCGCAAACCCGCCGAGATTCCAGAGAACGAGCGTGACTACTTCCTGGAGCGCCTCTACCCGAACTACGGCAACCTCACCCCGCGCGACGTGGCCTCGCGGGCGGCCAAGCGGATGTGCGACGAGGGGTACGGCGTGGGACCCGGAGGCCGCGGCGTCTACCTCGACTTTGCAGACGCGATCTCGACGCTCGGTGAGGAGGAGATCCGCGACCGCTACGGCAACCTCTTCGAAATGTACGAGCGGATCACCGGTGAAGACCCATATCGGACTCCGATGCGGATCTACCCGGCGCCGCACTACACGATGGGCGGGCTTTGGGTGGACTACGACCTCGAGAACACGCTGTCCGGTCTGTTCGTGCTCGGTGAAGCGAACTTCTCGGACCACGGCGCCAACCGCCTGGGCGCCAGTGCCCTGATGCAGGGGCTCGCCGACGGGTACTTCATCGCCCCCTACACCCTCGGAGGGTACCTGGCCGGTAACCGGCTCGACGCTTTGCGCGGGACGGAGCCGGCCTTCGTCGAGGCCGAGAGAGAGGTCGCCGAACGCACACGAAGGCTACTGGCGATCGGCGGCACGCGCACCGTGGATTCGTTTCACCGCGAGCTGGGCGCGCTGCTCTGGGAGAGCTGCGGCATGAGCCGAACAGAGCAGAGTCTCGAGGCGGCCACTGCGAGCATCGCCGCGCTCCGCGACCGGTTCTGGGCCGACGTGCGCGTCCCCGGCAAAGGCTCCGACCTCAACCAGGAGCTGGAGAAGGCGGGGCGCGTGGCAGACTACTTCGACCTCGGCGAGCTGATGTGCAGGGACGCCCTCCAGCGGCGCGAGTCATGCGGCGCCCACTTCCGCGAGGAGCACCAGACCGCGGACGGCGAGGCGCAGCGAGACGACGAGCGCTTCAGCCACGTGGCGGTCTGGGAGTTCGCAGGTGAAAGCCGGCCACCGGTGCGCCACGTGGAGCCCCTGGCGTTCGAGGCGGTACACCTGGCGCAGCGCAGTTACAAGTGATTACGGAGGAACGGGACTTGCCAACGGTGGTTTGGATCGGCCAAGCAGGACGCCATCCCGAGTGGCCTCTCAGGGGCCACGAGGGATCCCGTCGCGTCTCTCGGCGGTTCAGGAGAGCCTACCCATGAACCTTGAACTGCACATCTGGCGGCAGAGGAACGCAACTGACAAAGGGCGATTCGTCACCTACCGGGTCGGCGGCATCCACGAGCACATGTCGTTCCTCGAGGTGCTGGACGTCCTCAACCATGACCTCATCACCAGGGGCGGGGAGCCGGTGGCGTTCGAGCACGACTGCCGCGAGGGGATCTGCGGCTCGTGCGGGGTGGTCATCAACGGGATCGCCCACGGCCCCCGGAGGGGCACCACGGTCTGCCAGCTCCACATGCGCCACTTCCGCGACGGCGACGTGGTCTGGGTCGAGCCCTGGCGCGCCAGGGCGTTCCCGGTGATCAAGGACCTCGTGGTGGACCGTTCCGCCTTCGACCGCATCGTGCAGGCCGGCGGGTTTGTCTCGGCGCGCACCGGCAGCGCGCCGGAGGCGAACAGCATCCCGATCGCCAGGGACACCGCCGACCTCGCCATGGACGCCGCCGAGTGCATCGGCTGCGGCGCCTGCGTCGCGGCCTGCCCCAACGGCGCCGCCATGCTCTTCGTGGCGGCCAAGATCACCCACCTCGGCCTGCTGCCACAGGGGCAGCCGGAGCGCCATTCCCGGGCCAAGGCGATGGTGGAAGCGATGGAGGCCGAGGGGTTCGGGAGCTGCAGCAACCACCGCGAGTGCGAGGCGGTGTGCCCCAAGAGGATCTCGATCAGCGCCATCGCACGCATGAACCGCGACTTTCTGAAGGCGTCGGCTGTCGCCGCAGGACACGCCGCGGGCAAGGCCGCGGAGCAGGGGCCGGACTCAGGCTAGGTCGAAGCTCTTCAGGGCCAGATCGGCGATCGCCTCACCGATGGAGAGGGACGCGGTGGCGGCCGGAGAGGGGGCGTTGAGCACGTGCACCTGTCGCTCCGCCTCCACGATGCGGAAGTCGTCCAGCAGCTTGCCATCTGCGTCCAGCGCCTGCGCCCGCACACCGGCGCCGCCCGGCACGAGATCGGCGGCGGTGATCTCGGGCAGCAGCACCTGCAGAGCCCGGACGAAAGCACCCTTGTTCCAGGAGCGCCAGAACTCGCCGAACCCCATCCTCCAGTAGCTTCCGGCCATGCGCCAGAAGCCGCCGTAGCAAAACACGTCGAGGAGGTCGCGCGCGGAGAAGCTCCAGCGGGTGTACCCCTCACGCTTGAACGCCAGCACCGCGTTGGGGCCCGCCTCCACGCCGCCCGCGATCATGCGGGTGAAGTGCACGCCCAGGAACGGGAACTCCGGGTCGGGCACGGGGTAGATCAGGTTCCTGACGAGTTTCCGCCGCTCGGGCGCAAGCTCGTAGTACTCGCCGCGGAACGGCACGATGCGCACGCCCGGCTCCACCCCCGCCAGGCGTGCGACCCGGTCGCTCTGCAGCCCCGCGCAGTTGATGAGAGACCGGCACCGCACCTCGCCCGCGCCGGTTTCCAGCACCATCGCGCCGTTCTCGCGGCCGATGCGGTGCACCGGCGCATCGAGCCTCACCTCGCCCCCGGCGCTCAGAACCTCCGCGCCATAGGCCTCGGTCACCCGCACGTAGTCAACGATCCCGGTCTGGGGTACCAGGAGTCCCGCGATGCCGGCGGCGTGCGGCTCGACCTCGCGGATCTCCTCGGGCCCCAGCCGCCTCACGCCGGCAAGGCCGTTCGCCTCGCCGCGCCGCCGCAGCTCCTCCAGCACGGGGAGCTGCTCCTCGCGGGTGGCGACCACCACCTTGCCGCAGCGCTCGGCCGTGATGTCGTGTTCTGCGCAGAAGCGGTAGAGGGCCTCGCGCCCGACCGTGCAGTTGCGAGCCTTGAGCGACCCGGGCTTGTAGTACAGCCCCGAGTGGATCACGCCGCTGTTGTTTCCCGTCTGGTGCGCCGCAAGGCGGCCTTCCTTCTCCAGCACCAGCAGCGAGACGTGCCGGCGGGACAGCACCGCCATCGCGGTGGCCATCCCCACGATCCCGCCACCGATGACGGCGACATCCACGCCGCGCTCAGGCATTCGCACCCTCCTGGCAGAGCATGATGGGCTCAGTTGCGACGCCCGGGGCACCGCCTCGTCCGCGAGTCTAACAGGCCGGTGGCCGCCCCGTGGAGCGGAAACGGTGCCGGTGGCGTGCCACCAGTCGGTAGAGCGGAGGTCCGAGCCAGCGCAGCGGGGGGAGCGCCAGCACGCCCGCAATTGCGTGCCAGCGCGGGAGCACGCGCAGGACGGCGAGCCAGCCGGCAAAGCCGCCCACCAGCTGCCCGTCCGGTAACCGCACGAGCATCTCCCGGCGGCGCCTCTGGAGGTCAACGGGCAGGCCGTCGGTCGCGCCCGGACCGCCGGCGTCGCGAAACACCAACAGGCCCTGCACGTCGCGCCTCTTCGCCCAGTCCCGCGAGGCCGTGCACAGGCCACATGCGCCGTCGTAGAAGACCTCTGTGGTCTGCTTCACCCTGACCACCCTTTCGTGTAACACCAGCTAAGGGGCGGCGGCTTCCAGGAAGGTAGGGACGCTCGCTGCGAGCGGGAGGCGGAGATCGGGGATGGGCCTCAGCGCCGACGCTCGGCAAGCGCCGTGCGCAGCTCGCGCGCCAGTACCTCCAGGGTGAAGGGCTTTTGGAGGAAGTGCGTCCCTTCCTGGGAGAGCCCCTGCCTGACGGCCTCGTCCTCCGCGTAGCCGGACATCACGATGACCTTCACCCTGGGCCATCGCTGCCGCATGCGGCGGGCGACCTCGCCGCCGTGCATGCCCGGCAGCAGGAGGTCCGTGAGAAGGAGGTCGAAGGGGGATTCCGGGGGCAACGCCTCGGCCTCCTCGCCGCTGCTCGCCGAGGTGACCTGGTACCCGAGCATGGTCAGCATTTCGGCAAGCCCGTGACGCGCCCCTTCCTCGTCCTCGACGAGCAGCACGCTCTCGCCGAGGCCCGCCCCGGCTCCGGCACGCGGTGACACCCCTCGCGGTGCCCCCTTCCGCTCACTCGGGCGCTCGCCCGAGCGGGGCAGCACGACCCGGAAGAGCGTCCCCTTTCCGACCCTGCTCTCCAGCTCGACCTGCCCGCCATGGCCGGTCACGATGCCGTGCACGACCGATAGGCCGAGGCCCGTGCCCTTCTCCACCCCCTTCGTCGTGAAGAACGGCTCGAAGATCCTCTCCTGAAGGTCGGCCGGGATTCCGAGCCCTGAGTCCTGGACCTCGAAGCACACGCTCTCGCCGTCCCGACTCGCGGTGCGGAGCAGAAGCTCCCCTCCCTCCGGCATGGCGTCCGAAGCGTTCACCACGAGGTTGACGAGTACCTGCTCGAGCTGGCTGCGGTCGGCGTAGACGGGCAGCGGCGCGGGCTCGAAGTCGAGCTTGACACGGATGTTCTCGCGCACGAGCCGGCGCAGCAACGAGCTGGCCTCCCGCACGACCTCTTTGAGGTCCAGGCGTTCGCGCTTCGTGACCCCGCGGCGTGAGAAGAGCAGCAGTTGCCGGGTCAGTGAGGCCCCCCGCTTCACGTAGGACTCCAGCTCGGTGATTGCAGTGGCCCGCCGGGCAGGGTCCTCTCCCAGGGCCCGGAGCAGCTCGAGCGTGCTCATCAGCGCCTGCAGCAGGTTATTGAAGTCGTGGGCGACGCCGCCGGCCAGCTGCCCAACGGCTTCCATCTTCTGTGCCTGCCGTAGCTGGGCCTGCAGCGCCATCTGGTCGGTGACGTCGCGCTTGACCGCGACGTAGTTCACCACCTTCCCGGCGGTGTCGCGCACCGGGGAGATGGTCGCCTCCTCCTCGTAGATGGTGCCGTCCCTGCGGCGGTTGACCAGGTGCCCGGACCACACGCCCCCCGCCAGGAGGACCTTCCACATGCCGGCATAGAAGGCCGCGTCATGCTTGCCGCTCTTCAGGATCCGTGCGTTGTCTCCGAGGACCTCGTCGTGCGAGTACCCGGTTACCCTCTCGAAGGCCGGGTTGACGTACTCGATGGTCCCGTCGATGTCGGTGATCATGATCGCCTCGGCCGCCTGCTCGACGGCCGTCGCCAGGCGGGCGCGCGCCTGCTCCACCCGCAGCTGCTCCGTGATGTCGCGCGCAAAGACCGCGAGCCTTGAGACCTTCTGCCGCAAGTCGAGCACCGGATAGATCGAGATCGAATAGGACCGTCCGCGCCACTCCTCGACGAAGCGGATCCTTTGCCCGGTGCCGGAGACGCGTGCCAGGGACCGGCGGGCGCGCTCCCGCTGCTCCTGCGAGAAGAGATCGAAAAGGCAGTTCCCCATCAGGGCGGCGACCGGGACGCCCAGGCTCTGGGCGGCCATCTCGTTGACCGCGAGGACCATCCCGTTGCCGTCGAGCAACAGGGCCGTGGCCTCGGGGGCATCAAGCAGGGCCCTGGTCGTTTCCTCACTGTCCCGCAGCGCTTCCTCCGCCCGCTTGCGCTCCGTGATATCCACCAGCGAGCCCTCGAATCCGGTGAGGTTGCCGTTCGCGTCGCGCAGCGTCCGCACGCTCTCCGAAACCCAGATCACCGTCCCATCGCGGCGGACCATCTCGGAATCGAGGCCGCTCACCGAGTCCGCGTCCTCGAGCAGGTGGTGGAGGTCGTCCAGGCGACCGGGATCCGCATAGAAATGGTCCTCGCGGCTGGTGCTCTCGGCCACCAGGTCCTCGGGCGAGTCGAACCCCAGGATCCGGGCCATCATGGGGTTGGCCGTGACGTACTCGCCCTCCGAGGACGCCTGGTAGATCCCCTCCACCGCGTTCTCGAAGATCTTGCGGTACTTCTCCTCCATCTGGCGGAAGTGCTCCTCGCTGCGCTGGAGCGCCTCCTCCGCGCGCTTGCGCCGGGTGACATCGTGGGCGATCCCCTGCAGCCCGACCAGCTTCCCGTCCTCGTAGCGGCCGAACTCGTAGATCTCGAGCATGACGGGGTGCCCATCGGAGTGTTGGACCTCCACCAGCACCGGCTCCGTGTCGAGCTCACCCCGGAGGTGCCGGTGCGTGGTGGCGATGGCGGACTCGTTCATGGGGTTGTCGGTCGCCCACCAGTGATGCTGCCCCAGCCAGTCCCTGATCGGCCTCCCGGTGATCTGCTCCACGCTCGGAGAGATGTAGCTCACGTTCGCCTTGAGGTTCTGGACGTAGAAGAAGAAGTTCCGTGTGCCCTCAACGAGCAGCCTCATCTGCTCGCTCTGGTCGGCGAGCTTCCGGGCCGCCGCCCTCGCCTCCGAAACATCACGGACGAATGCCAGCACGCGGTGCGGCTCCCCGGGAAGCACCGAGAGCGAAACCTCCGCCTCGATTTCCGTTCCGTCTCTCCGAACGGCCCGCCACGAGAGGTGAGTGACCTCGCCCTCCTTTGTCGCGGCGAGGAAACGTCTCGCCGCCTCACCGGAGTCGGTACCGTCGGGCTGCACCGGAGGCGAGAGGTCAACGGGCGACATCCCGACGAGCTCGTGCGGAGCGTATCCGAGGAGCAGGCCGGCGTTGGTGTTGGCGTCCACGATCCGGTCACCCTCCAGCAGGAGAGCCGCATCCGGCGCATGGTCGAAGAGGGCCTTCCACAATTCCTCGCCGCGCGACGAGGCGGTCTCCGCCGCCGAGGCCCGCCGCGTCGCCATCCCGAGCCGCCATAGAACCAGGAGCAGCACGATGCTGGTGAAGGCGACGAACGCCCAGCCCTTCATGATTGAGATCTGCCTTACGCGCACGGGGTCGTTCACCAGCTCGTTGAGCAGATGGTCGGAGACCCAGATGTAGACGGCGGAGACGACGGCGTAGACGACCGCGTACAGTGCCGCCCGCTGCAGAATCCCTCTCGAAGTCAGGCTGTCTCTCACCGGTCAGAATTATGGCACAGGGACGCGGAAGGAAGCGGCGCGGGCGGGGGAACCGAGGACTTCACTTTCTGCGCACCAGCACTCGCCTGACGAGCAGCGCCAGCAGGAGGCACGCCACGATGATCCCGGAGGCGATCAGGAGGTTGTCGTGCACCTGTTCCGAGACCCGTGCCCACTGCCTCCCGGCGACCGCGCCCAACGAGACGAAGGTGAACGACCACACCAGCGCTCCGGAGTAGGCGAAGATCGCGAAGTCCGAAAATCGGAGCTTTGTCCCGCCGGCGACGAGGGCGGTCAGGTGGCGGATACCGGGCAGGAAGTAGCCCCACAGGAGCGCCCAGTGCCCGACGCGCTCGAACCATGCTTCCACCCGGTCCACCCCTTCCGGTGTCACATTTAGCAGGCGCCCGAACCTGGCGGTGAGCACGGGCCCGATGGCCCGGCCGAGGCCGTAGCTCACGGAAATGCCGCAGCAGGAGCCGAGGAACGCAGCGCAAACCGTCGGGGCAAGCTCCAGGTGGCCGCGGTAGACGAGGACGCCTGCAAACGTCAGCAGCGTCTCCTCGGGGATCGGAAGGCCGATGATGCCGAACATCAGGAGCGTGAACAGCCCGAAGTAGCCGTAGTGGCTCAGCCAGTAGACGAGGTGGTCCATCGTGCGGCCCGGTCTCCCCTCCCCGTCCGCTCAGCCCCGGGGGGCGGCGGCGAGCAACGCCGCCACCGAGCCTCCGGCGAACTCGACCGTCAGCCACCGACCCTCGCACCGCACGTCGGAGATCCGCACCTCGAGCCCCTCGGGCAGGTGGCGCCGCAGGTCGACCAGCAGGATGCGGTCGTCCGGGTCGAAGCGGAGGATCTCCGGCGCCAGATGCCTGGCCACCCTCCCGGCCAGGGACACGGGAAGTGGAATTCCGAGTGGCCCGAGCAGCGAATCCAGGCGGCACCCGAAGAAGCGCCGGTGCAGGCGAAGCTCGGAGAGGCGGGCCGTCAGCTTGGCCGGCAGACCCTTCCAGGCCGCCTCCAGGTGAATCTCCAGATCCTCGCCGTCGCCGGAGATGCTCACCCGGCGGAGGGCCGGCGCCCGGTGGGCCAGCTCCCGGTTGGCAACCAGCTCAACCATGTCGAGGTCCACCCGAAGCGCAAAGCCGTCCCACGTCACCAGGGGCCGGAGGGCAAGCTCGGAACTCATGACTGGAGTATAGCTACGCTCGGCCGCGACGGCGCCTCTCACGCCTTGATGGCGGCGCGCCAGTAGGCGAGGGTGTCCGCGAGGGTCTGCTCGAAGGGGATCTCGGGACGCCACCCGGTGGCCTCCCGGAAGCGCGTTGCGTCCCCCTCGAGCACCGGGATGTCCGTCGGTCGGAGGCGGTTCGGATCGCTGACCACCTCGATCTTCGCGGCGGTGAGCTTGAGGAGCTGCTCCAGGACCTCGCGGATCGCCCGCGCCCGGCCGCCCGCCACGTTGTACGCCTCGCCGGGCCCGCCGCAGGTGGCCGCCAGCCAGTACGCGCGGGCCGCGTCGCGGACGTCCACGAAGTCCCGGCGCACCTCCACGTTCCCCACCTTCACCTCGGGGGGCCTGACGCCCGCCTCGATCTCGGCGATCTGGCGCGCCAGCGAGGAGACCACGAAGCGGGCCGGCTGCCGCGGCCCGCAGTGGTTGAAAAACCGCATCCGCACGGTGTCCAGGCGGAAGCTCTGGAAGTACTGGTAGGCGAGCATGTCCACCGCCGCCTTGCTGACCGCGTAGGGCGAGACCGGCCGGAACTGCTGGCTCTCACGGATCGGCAGCTCATCCGCCGACACCGAGCCATAGGCCTCGGCCGAGCAGGCGACCACCACTCGCGCGCCCTGTCGGGCCTGCCGCACGGCCTCGAGCAGGTGGAGCGTGCCGAGGACGTTGACCTGCACCATCTCTGCAGGCGTGTCCCACGAGCTCGCGACCGAGGAGGAGGCGGCAAGGTGAAAGATCACGTCCGGCTTCGTCGCCTGCACGACACGCATCAGCGACGAGGCATCCAGGAGATCTCCCTCCACGATGCGGATGGCGGGCGACTGGAGCGCCACCCCACGCATCGCAGACCTCCACCGGCGCAGCCCGGACACCTCCGCCTCCGGATGGCTGGCGCTCAGGTACTCCACGAGGTGGGAGCCGACGAAGCCGGAGATTCCCGTGATCAGGACCCGCATCGTTTCATGGTAGCCCATCCCGCCCGCCCAGGAATCACGTGGGCCGAGGAGCGGTTACGAGGGCGGGCGGGGAAACGATGGCGGCCTCGGCGGTCAACATTCTCGGAGTCATTGCCAGTCCGCGCTCGGACTCGGTGAGCGCGAGCTTCGTGGCGGCGGTCCTGGCGGAGGCGGGCGCCCGCGGCGCCGCCACGCACCAGCTCGACCTGCGCCACCAGCCGCTCCCCCTCTTCGACCCCGAGGAAGATACCAACGGCGCGGTCGCCACGGCCCGCGAGCTGGTGATGTGGGCGGACGCCTTCGTCCTCGGGACCCCCGACTACCACGGCGCGCCGTCCGGGATCATCAAGAACTTCCTCGACCACTTCTGGAAGGAGTTCTCCGGTAAGCTGTTCGGCATCGTCGTGTCCTCGTTCGAAAAGGGACTCACCGCGCAGGACCACCTGCGGACAACGGTCCGCCAGTGCTACGGCTGGTCGCTCCCCTACGGGGTCGGCGCGCCGCCCGACACCCTCGACAACACCGGCGAGGTGCGCGGCCGGAGGGTCCGCCAGCGGCTGCACATGATGGCGCGCGACCTCTGCGTGTACGGCTCGCTGCTGCGCAGCCAGCGCCTCGCCGACCTCGCGGGCCCGCGCGATCCCGCCGCATCCGGGTTCATGGCCCGGATGCACCTTGACTGATCAGGGCACAGGGCACAGCAACGGCAAACTCGGCTAATCCGGAACCATTCCGAACTCGCGGCCACTCCGGTACCAGGCCCTATACCTGAGAGGTGAGCGCGGGTATGGCTGAGTGGTACCCGAGCACCCGAGCCGAGCGAATCAGCGCTTCGGGAGCTTCGCCAGGAGCACCTCCACGGCCTTCTCGAGCTGCTGGTCGCGCCCCGCCGCCACGAGCGCCGGGTCGTTGGCAACCAGGTAGGTCGGGGCGAGGTGCTTGTTCTCCATGATGTCGCCCTGCATGTCGATGAGCGCGACCTCCGGGATCCCGAACACCAGGTTGCGGTCCTGCAGGCGCTCCCACCACACCGAGGTGCACGTGCCCGGAACCGGCATGCCCACGGTCTCGCCGAGGCCGAGCTGGGTGTAGGCCATCGGGAAGCAGTGGGCGTCGGAGTAGTTCCCCTCGCCCATGATGACGATGGACGGCTTGGTCCAGCGCTGCACGGGCTCCACGCCGACCTGCGGCCGCGCGGCACGTCGCGGGCGTACACCTTGCCGCTGAGGAACACCGTCAAGGCCTCCACCAGGTTGCCGCCGCCGTTGAAGCGCGTGTCGAGGACGATCGCCTCCCTGTCCACGTCGCGGCCGAAGATCTCCTCGAAGATCTCGCGGTAGGCACCGTCGTTCATGCCGCGGATGTGGGCGTAGCCCAGGCGCCCGCCGGAGAGCCGGTCAACCTCGTCGCGGCGCGAGCGCACCCAGCGCTGGTACAGGAGACGCGACTGCGCCATCCAGGAGATCGGCTTGACGCTCTCCTCCCAACGCGCTCCGCCCTTGGGATCGAACAGGGCGAGCCGCACCGGCGTGTCCGCCTTGCGGTTGAGCAGCGTGTACCAGTTCGCCCCGGCGGCGATCTTCGTGCCGTCAATCGCCTCGATGACCACGCCGGCCTTGATCCTGGTTCCCTCCTTCTGGAGCGGGCCGCCCTCGATGACCTCGAGGATCGCGACCCCCTCGCCGGTGTACTTCGGGTCGGGGAAGAAGCCGAGTGCGGCCGTGGCGTCGCCGTCCTGCCGCGTCGGACGGTAGCGCCCGCCGGTGTGCGAGGCGTTGAGCTCGCCCTGCATCTCGGAGATCAACTCGGCGAAGTCGCGGTCGTTGTCGATGTACGGGACGTAGCGGGCGTACGCGACCTTCATCGCCTGCCAATCCACGCCGTGCATGTCCACCACCAGGAATTTCTTCAGCGTCTGGCGCCACGCGTGCTCGAACATGTACGCGCGCTCCGCCTGCGCGTTGAGCTCCATCTTCGCCGACGCCTTCACCGGCGTGTTCTTGCCCGACTCGGTGTCCACGGTCATCAGCCGGTTGTCCGCGAGCACGAAGGCCTTCTTGCCGTCCGGGTCGAGCTTGAAGTCGGCCTCCTTGGCATCCAGCTTGGCCAGGAGCTTGACCTCCTTCTTGCGCGGGACGTACTTCCAGACGTCGAACCCCTTCTCGAACTTCGCCAGGTAGTAGAGGGTCTCGCCGTCCGGCGAGAGCGCAGCCCCGGCCAGGTCGGCGGAGTGGAGGGAGAGGCGGACAATCCGGTCATCGAGGCCGGCAAAATCGATCGCCACGGGCTCCGGGAGCTTCGGTCCCTTCGCCTCCTCGACGCCCTTCTCCTTCCCCTTGTCCTTCGCCTTTTCCTTGTCCTTCTCCTTCTCCTTCTCCTTCGCCTTGAGCTGGTCGAACGCGGCCTGGTCGAGCCGGTAGCGGTCCCATCCCTTCCGGGTGAGGAACGCCGCGTAGACGTCCTGCTCCCGCGCGTCCCCGGCCTGCGCGCGCAGGCCGTAGCGGTCCGTGAACCAGAACAGGACCTCGCCCTTCATCGCCCAGTGCGGCAGCACGTCCTCGTACCCGCTCTTGGTCACGTTGACGAGCTGGCCTTCCCCCGACGCCGGGATCAGCCCGACCTCGGAGGACCACCGGGTGTGGCTCAGGAACTGCACCGCGAACCAACGGCCGTCGGGGCACCATTCGTACCACTGGTCTCCATCGGAGTAGGAGTAGTTGAGGTCGCCGGGCAGGATGGTGCGCACCTTTCCGGTCTTCAGGTTGATTACCTTCAGGGTGGTCCGTTCCTCGAGGTACGCGATCTCCGTGCCGTCCGGCGAGAAGTGCGGCTGGAACGTCTCCGCGTCCGTCGCCGCCACCGGTGTTTCCTTCATCGCCGTGGCGTTGAAGAAGTTCGGCTCGTCCTTGTCGGTCAGGTCGGTGCGGTAGATCTTCCAGCTCCCGCCGCGCTCCGAGGCGTACAGCAGGCTGCGGCCGTCGGGGCTGAAACTGACGGAGCGCTCCTGCTCGGGAGTGTTGGTGATCCGCCGGGTGGTGCCGTGCTCCGTGGACGCCACGAACACCTCACCGCGGGCGACGAACGCAATCTCGCTCCCGTCCGGGGAGACGTCGAACTCGGTGACCTCCTCCGTGACGTCGATCGGCTTCACCTCGAGGCTCCGCTGGTCCGCCGCCACGGACACGTCGAGCCGCCGGCTCTCTTTGCTCCCGGCGGGCCGCACCCAGATCTCGCCGTCGTATGCGTAGCACAGGTCGCCGTTTCTCGAGACGCTCAAGAACCGCACCGGGTGGGTCTTGTGCGCGGTGACCTGCACGGGATGCTGCGGATCGGCAAGCTCGAGCCGCCACACGTTGAACGATCCGCTCCGTTCCGACAGGAAGAACAGCGACTTCTGGTCGGGGGCCCATACCGGCTGGCGGTTGTCCGCGCCCCGGCAGGCGTGAGCTGCGTGTGCTTGCCGCTTGCCACGTCGAAGAGCCAGAGGTCGCGGGCGAACGATGAGTTGTCGTGCTTGCGCCACTCGTGCTCGTACCCCTTCAGGTCGGTGTACGCGAGGCGCTTGCCATCCCGATCGAAGGCGGCGTAAAGCGCCGGGGTGGTCAAAACCTGCCTGGGCATGCCACCCTCCAAGCTGACCTCGTACAGCTCGGGTGTGCGCCGCGGTCGGGAACAGCACGTTGGACGCCGCGTCCAGGATGGCGGCGGTGAAGAGCACGGCCTTGCCGTCGGGGGTGAAGCTGGTGGGCGTCTCGTCGGCCGAGTGGAACGTCAGCCTCTTCGCCTCGCCCCCCTCGGCGGGCATCACGAAGACGTCGAAGTTCCCGTAGCGGTCCGAGGCGAACGCGATCTTCGTCCCGTCCGGCGACCAGACCGGCATCGTGTTGTACGCGTCCGAGAGCGTCAGCACCTCCGCCGTGCCGCCGGTTGCAGGCACCTTCCAGAGGTTGCCGTGGTAACTGAACACCACGGCCTTGCCGTCCGGCGAGATCGCCGGGTACCGCAGCCAGAGCGCACGCTCCGCCGCCGAAGTCGAGACCGCCGCAACCAACGCCAAGACCAGAGGAAAACCGAACCCGACCCTGCGCGCACGTCCCTTCTCTCTCATCGCTCCTCCCTGAGCACGGCTTCGCCCCCGGAGACCGAGGGCCTGGCGATTGTACGGCGTCAGGCGGGCTAAGGTTTTGCGTTTGCTTGTTCGAATGGTGAGATGGAGGTACCTGGTACCTGCTGGTACTGCTTACATCGAAGCGTCCTGGACGATGACCCAACGGCCGTCGCGCCGGTGAAGGACCAGCAGCGTGAGGCCGGTGCGCTGCGAGCCGTCCCCCATCCGGAGCGTCCAGCGAGCGACGACGCTGACACCGTGGACCCTCGACGGCACGGCGTCGCCGAGCAGCGTCGCCTCGTTCCCCCACGCCTCGCGCACCTCGAGCGGCTCGAGCGTCAGGGCGCCCATCGCATCGTGCGTGGGGTAATGGGCCTGGTAACGGTCGAGCACCGCCTGCCGCCCGCGGGTAAGCCCGGACGGTGTGACGAACACGGCATCCTCGTCGTAGACCGCGCAGAACGCCGCGAGATCGCCGCGGTTCCATGCGGCGGCCTGCGTCTCGAGGAGATTGGCCACCTGCTCGCGCGCCTTCAGCGCTTGCCGCTCGTGCGCGACGTGATACCAGAGCGAGCCGCCCGGCTCGTTGACGTAGCGGTGCGGCGTGGCAATCGCGGGGTCGGCCATCACCTCGTCCGCCGTCGCGAAGCGGTACCCGCGCGATTCGAGCCACGCGAAGAGCGCATCCCACTGCGCCGCGCCTACCTCGTTGGCGTGCAGCAGCAGGACCTGCGACACCGGGCGCCCGAACAGCTCGTCGCCCGTCTCAGTCTGGGCCAGCACCTCGACCCGGAGCGCCGCCTGGTACTCCTCGGCCACGCGCGCCATCGCCTGCGGATCCCCGGCCCGTCGGGCCGTCACCCACCGTTCCTCATACGACCAGTCCTGGTCGTCAATTGTCACAGGGACGGCGCGCTGGCGCGAGCGTTCGAGGTAGGAGCGCATCGCGTCGAGCTTGACCTCGGTGTTGCCCTCGCGCAGGAAGGGGAACCGGAAGAACCGGACCGCACGCCCCCGGGGCGCGAGGACCCCGGCGAGCCCCGCTCGCCCTGCCTCGACGTCGGCGATGTACGCCTCGGCGGCCGTCCGGCTGTAGTCCAGGTGACCCCTCGAGTGGTTGCCCAGCTCGTGGCCAGCCTCCAGCCAGGCCTCGAGAATCTTCGCGTCCTGCGCGCCAGCGACGTTGCCCCACACCACGAACCCGACCGCCGGCACGTGGTGCTTTGCGAGCACCGCGAGCAGCCCCTGGGTGATTCTCGCCCGTTCGCCCGCGTCGGTGTGGAGCCGCCCGGCCGCGACCGGCAGGTCATCGACCGTCACCAACAGCGGGCGGCCCGCCACGCCCTGACCCGCCCCCGCCCAGACCACGGAACCGAGCACGGCAAGCCCGCGAGCCGCGCGCAACCCCTTCATCCTGCCCTCCGACCGTCGCGACCCGCACGCACGACCCCCGACACTACCACGGCACTGGCGGTGAGATGGTTGTACCTGGCAGTCATCGGGCCGCTGGCGAGCTCTACGCGACGTGGCACAAGCTGGAGACCGACCTCCTCATTCAATCAGCTACCCTTTCGAGCAACCACCCCGGCGAGATGCACCCCGAGCGCTCAGCGTGGGTCCCCTGGTCAAGTGGCACGGATCGTCCTAGACTTCCGGCCTCATGGTCTTGCACGCCACGGAAGGACAAACGAAGACAGGAAGGAGACGGGGAATGCTACGACGTGCCGTCGTGCTGGGCGCGTGCCTGCTCACGGGCACATTCGCTTTTGCCGCCGAGGACAACGATCCGTTTGCGTGGCTCGAGGAGATCAACGGTCAGAAGGCGCTGGAGTGGGTCAAGGCGCAGAACGCCCGGACGACCAGAGAGCTCGAGGCGATCAAGGAGTTCAAGCCGATCTACAAGCGGACCCTCGAGATCCTCGACTCCAAGGATCGCATCGCGATGCCGTCGTTGCACGGCCTCGCGGTCTACAACTTCTGGCAGGACCCCTCGCACGTGCGCGGGATCTGGCGCCGCACGACGCTCGCTTCGTACCGCACGGCGGCCCCTGCCTGGGAGACCCTGATCGACGTGGACGCCCTCTCAAAGGCGGACAACACCATGTGGGTGTTCAAGGGGGCGGCCTGCCTGCCACCGGAGTACCGGCGCTGCATGGTGGCCCTCTCTCCCGGGGGCGGCGACGCGGTGGTCGAGCGCGAGTTCGACACGGTCGCCAAGGACTTCGTCAAGGACGGGTTCTCACTGCCGAAGGCCAAGTCGCAGGTGGCATGGAGCAACGAGGACACGTTGTGGGTCGGCACCGATTTCGGCGAGGGCTCGCTGACCAGCTCCGGCTACCCACGTATCGTCAAGCTGTGGAAGCGCGGGACTCCGCTTGCCGCGGCCACGACCGTGTTCGCAGGCGAGGCAGGCGACGTTTCGTCGGCCGGCCACACCATTTTCACCCCCGAGGGCCGCTACGACCTAATTCTGCGCGTGCCGGCGTTCTTCCGCTCCGAGAAGTACCTCGTGCTGGGCGGGCGGCTCGTCAAGCTCGAGATCCCCGAGGACGCGGACCTCGAGGAGATCTTCAAGGACCACATGCTCGTGTCCCTCCGCTCCGACTGGGCGGTGGGCGGCAAGGTCTATCCGGCCGGCGCGCTCCTGGCGATCGGCCTCGATGACTACCTGCGCGGGGGTCGCAGCTTCGACGTCCTCTTCCAGCCCACGGCGCGGACTTCCCTCGGCTCGGTCAACGCCACACGGGACCGGATCGTCATGTCGTGGCTGGACAGCGTACGCGGACGGCTTTCGACGCTCACCTTCGCGGGCGGAGCGTGGAAGCGTGAGGAGATCCCTCTGCCCACACTCGGGACGGTACGTCTCATCACGACCACCGACGGGGCGGACGTCTTTTTCCACACGTATCAGGACTTCCTGACCCCCTCCTCGCTCTTCATGGCCGAAGGCCCGAAGGTGGAGAAGGTCCGATCCATGCCGGCGTTCTACGACACCACCGGGATGAAGGTCGACCAGTTCGAGGCGACCTCGAAGGACGGGACCAAGATCCCGTACTTCGTCGTAACCCCCAAGCGGTTCAGGGCCGACGGGAAGGCGCCCACGCTGCTGTACGGGTACGGCGGGTTCGAGATTCCCGAGTTGCCCAGCTACAGCGGCACAATCGGCGCATCGTGGCTCGAGCGCGGTGGTGTGTTCGTCCTCGCGAACATCCGCGGCGGCGGCGAGTTCGGGCCGAGCTGGCACAAGGCCGCGATGAAGCAAAACCACATGCACAACTTCGAGGACTTCAGCGCCGTCGCCGAGGACCTCATCGCACGGAAGATCACGTCCCCGCGCCACCTCGGGATCATGGGCGGCTCTCAGGGCGGCCTCCTGGTCGGTGGCACGTTCACCATGCGCCCGGACCTGTTCAACGCCGTGGTCGCACAGGTCCCCTTGGCCGACATGAGGCGGTTCAACCATCTTCTCGCCGGGGCAAGCTGGATGGCCGAGTACGGTGACCCCGACAAGCCCGAGGACTGGGCGTACATCAAGGAATGGTCGCCGTACGAGCTGCTGCGCGGAGGCGTCAAGTACCCGACAGCGTTCTATTGGACGAACACGAGGGACGACCGCGTTCACCCCGCCCATGCCCGCAAGATGGTCGCCAAGCTGGAGTCGTTCGGTGACCCCGTCTACTACTTCGAGAACATCGAGGGGGGTCACAGCTCGGGCTCGGTCAACTCGGAAAAGGCATATATCGAGGCGCTCCAGTTCGCGTACCTCTGGAAGATGCTGCGCTGAGCCCGGACCGGCCTTCGGCGTCGCGGGTTGCGGCCTCAAGCCCGGAAAGGGCGCCATTGGTTGGCCGCCTCGCCGCCCCGCCGTGCCGCGTACCGTTGGAAAAACAGCGGCAGCAGGGTCAGGCGTGCATGGTCGCATCGTTTGGCCTTCGCCGAGACCGCCGACATTAGCCAGCTCCTTCAACTCGACGTGCAGGACAAGCTGCAGAAGCAGCAGCAATTCGTGCAGACAATCTCCAACATCATCAAAAACGAGCACGATACGCTGAAGGCGATCATTCAGAACCTGCGCGGCTGAATCCAAGAGTGGTACCAGGCGCCGGAGAGGACTGGGCCCCGGATCAGATTTCGGGTCGCTGCCACAGAAGTTCCAGGCTAGCGGGGCCGTGCAATCGGATCTGATAGCATCAATAAGAGGCGCCAGCTCGGCCTGGGGTTTGGCGTTTACCAGATGAGGGTGATCAAAACGGCGCTGCATCGTTTGTGTGGAGTGGCTTGTATCGCGCTCGCGACCGGCCTTGCCGCCCCTGCCGCTCATGCCCTCCCGTACGGCATCAACGCACATGTCCCGTCGTCGCAGCTCATCGCCGCCGCAGCCGCAGCCGGCCTCGAGTGGGTGCGCATTGACCTGAACTGGGACGCCGTGCAGCCCTCAGCAGGACAGTTCGACTGGACCGTCTACGACGCGCTGGTGGATGCCGCCGAGGCACGCGGGCTCAACATCTACGCCACGCTCGGCAGCACGCCCGCCTGGGCAACCAAAGGACCACCGGCGACCGGTGTCCCAAGCGACTCTCAGGCCTGGTACACGTTCTGCTTCCGCGCGGCCCAGCGCTACCGAGGCCGGATCGAGTACTTCGGGCTCTGGAACGAGCCAAACCTCTCCACGTTCTGGGCCGGGGACCGAAACCAGTACATCGAAGTCATCCTCAAGACCGGCAGCCGAGCGGTGCATGATGCCAACCCGAGGGCGAAGGTGTGCGGCCCCGAGCTTGCACACCTCGACAGCGCGAACTGGGACGGGTGGCTCCTCGATGTGCTCGGCCGCGCTTCGGACTACCTGGACGTGGTGACGCACCACATCTACCCGACCAACGCCAATCCCGCCTCCGTCGTCCAGGCGCTGACCCGCGACCGGCAGCACTCCTGGGAGCCGCGCTCGGTCCGCGAAGTCCTCCGCACGAGGGGATGGCAACGCCTCCCCTTCTGGCTGACGGAAACGGGGTACGACAGTCACTCCCCCGAGAAAGTGGGAGAGACGATCCAGGCCCTTTTCGTGTCCGGCCTGCTCTCCCAGCTGTTCGGTCCGAGCCGTTCGGTGGACTGGGTCCAGAAGGTCTTCTTCTACGAGCTGAGCGATGATCCGCAGAATCCAGGCAGCACGTGGGGGTGGCTCGGTCCCCCGCCGGACTACCGACAGAAACCGGCCGTTGCCGCCTACGGCGGGTTTGCGACCCAGACCGCGGTCGACGACGCGGAGGTCGTGAGCGCCAGCATGCCCGCGGTCCTGCGCCCCGGCGAACAGGTCGCCGTGAGCGTGACGGTTCGGAACACCGGCACGACCACGTGGACCGGTGACGCCAACTACCACCTGGGAGCGGTCGGGGACCACGATACGTTCGCCGCCCCGCGGCAAGACCTCGGGCCGGGCGACAGCGTACGCCCCGGAGGCGTCACGACCTTCACGTTCCGCTTCCTCGCCCCCGCGGAGGCGGCGGATGCCGGGGACACGTACCTGACCCGGTGGCAAATGGTCCGCGACGGCTTCTGGTGGTTCGGCGGGTTGAGCGCGCAGTCGGTCGCCGTCACGACTACCTATACGGTCCGGCAGGTCATGCACCTGCCGGCCATCGCGAATAGCGCGGGACTCAACGGAACCCGCTGGCGAAGCGACCTCTCGCTGTTCAATGCCGGACCCGAGCCGGCCGAGTTCTCGGTCGTTGCCCTCGAGCAGGGCCAGGACAACTCGTGGCCCCTCATGGCGCGCCTCACGCTGGCGCCGGGTATGCAGCAGCGGATCAACGACGTCCTTGCGAGCCTTTTTCGCCTGACCGGCACCGTGGCGCTCCGACTCGATGTCGTACGCGGGAACCTGTTTCCGGTGGCAAGGTCCTACACGCCGAGCGGGAACGGGACCTGCGGGCAGGGTCTCCCCGAGCTGTCGTCGGCCTCGGCTGTGGGCTTCGGCAACGCGGCCCGTCTGGTGGGACTGCTCTACTCGGCGGATCGCAGTTCCGGGTCGCGCACCAACCTCGGCTTCCTCAACCTCGCCTCGCAGCCCATCACGGTCCAGGTCGACTTGTTCGCAGACGACGCGACAACTGTGGGAAGCGTGACGTACGACCTGCCGCCATTCGGTTTTCGCCAGGTTACAGACATCTACCGCGTCGTTGCAGCCGCTGACGTGGTGAACGGAACTGCGAGTGTGCAGACGCTCACCCCGGGAACCGCGGTGATCGCCTATGCCTCCGTGGTGAACAACCAGTCCGGCGAGGCGACGCTCATCGCTCCGCCTGCGCCGGCCGATGAGCCGCTCATCATCGTGACCGCCGCCCACAACGCCGGCCTGCAGGGAAGCCTCTGGCGCTCGGATCTCGAGCTGTTCAACCCCGGCCCGGATCCGGCCACCTTCGCGGTGGAGCTTCTCACCTCAGGCACGGCCGCGCGACCACCGGCAGCGCCGGTCACGCTCCAGGGGATGTCGAGCGCAAGGGTGCCGGACGTGGTGGGTTCACTCTTCGGGATTGAAGGCTCCGGCGCGCTCCGGATCACGCCAGGAAGCAGCACTGCTGCGGCGTTCAGTACGACCTACAACGCCGGCTCCCCTGGGAGGCTCGGTCAGGCTGTACCCGCCGCTCTGCAAAGCGACGCGGCGGTCTTCGGCGAAGAAGTGAGGCTCCTGCAACCCTCCGGTTCCGCGGACCGCGCCACGGGCTTCCGAACCAACATCGGGTTCGTCAACGTCAGCGGCCTCCCCATCACGGTCGAGGTCGACCTCTACCGCAGCCCGTCGACCGCAGTCGGCACCCTCACGGCCACGCTGGCGCCGCTGGAGTGGCGGCAGATCACGGATGTCTTCCGCCTCGTGTCCGCCGAGGTGAACGATGGTTTCGCGGTCGTCCGCCTGGCCAAGCCTGGGGGACGGTTCCTCGCCTACGCCTCGGTCATCGACAACGCGAGCGGAGACCCGTTCCTCGTGCAAGGCCGTTAGCCGCGGGTACCAAACTGCGGGTACCAGGTACCACTTTCTCACCTTTCTCGGTTGAGCCAACGGCAAAGCGAGTGAGCACGTACCGGCCCGATTGCACAGAATGCCCGCTCGTTTTCGCGAAATCGGTTCGATGTCGGGTCCTTGCCCAGCTAGAATTGTGCGATGGCGGTACCGGGTACCCATTCGGTGGCCACAACCAGGACTCGTTTGTTGGGGCCCGACCCGCCGCCGGCGGAGTACGCGTCTTCGCCTTCACCTCGAGCCCGGGGCGGTCTGGTCACGATCCGAGATCGAGAACGGGCCCTCGCGGTACCCGGCGGCTGGATCTCCGAGCGTCGGTCAGCCCTTACGCGCGAGCAGGAAGCGCGCACCCGGCCCGCCGAAAAGCGCCAGGTGTTCCTCCGGGACGCCCACCTCCCGCGCGTACGGCTCGAGGTTACGCCGCACCACGGTTGCACTGTCGAAGCCGGCCTCATGCGCCAGCCGCTCGAGCTCGTCGCTTTCATAGAAGCGCAACCGCGACGCCATCGGTTCGGGGGCGGCCGGTGTCCCGCGCATCTCCGGGTCGGTCCCGAGGGCGACGAGCCGGCCACCCGGAGCGAGCACCCGCCGGATCTCCCGCAGCGCCGCGACCGGATCGGGCAGGAAGCCCAGGACCCCCGTCATGGCCGCGCAGGTGAACGTCGCATCGGGGAACGGCAGCCGGTCGGCGCTCGCGAGCCGGACCTCGAGCCGGCCCTCGGTCACGGCATCGCGGTTTACCTCGCGCGCGAGGGCCACCATCTCCAGGCTGTGGTCCACCGCCGCCGCGCGGCACCCGCTCCGCAGCGCCTCGTTCAGGAACGCGCCGCCGCCGCAACCGACCTCGATCAGAAAGTCGCCGGAGGTCAGCGCGAGTTCCGCCAGGATCACGCGGAAGTTGGGGTAGTGGTAGAGGGGGTCGCGGTAGACGGCGCGTGCCTGCGCGCCCGATGGCCGCCGGGCGCGCCGGTCGGTGAGCCAGTCCCCGAACGCGTGCGGTGCCGTCGCCCGAAGTAGCGGCGTGGCGACTTCCCCGGCGAACCAGCCCGCCAGCTCACCGGCGTCGCCGATCAGGCCGCCCCACCCGCGGTGCTCGAGTACCAGCCGCGTCCCGCCGTCCACCCGCTCGAGCTTCGCTTCAACTTCGGTGATCTCTTCAGGGGCCCAGTCCGCCGGACGCCACTGGAGCACGATCCGCTCCCCCGGTTTCCAGGAGACGACACGGCCCACTTCGTGCCCGTTCTCGTTCACGTGTCCCGTCGCACCCGGCTCGAAGTCGAGACCGGCGCGGGCGAGAGCGGTGGCCAGCCCTTCAAGGAAGACGTCGAACGCAACCGACGGGTCGAGCGTCACATCCATGCTGACGCGCACCGTGCTTCCGGCATTGGCAGCTGGCATACCCTTCTCCCCTTTCCGCGTCGCCGGGGGGGATCCAAAGCGATTGATCGCGTAGGGCGACGATACCACGAGGAGCAGGCGCCGACGCTGGACCGGCCTCGCAGGCGGAGGCTTGCCCGACCTCGGGAGCCCGGGTGGGTGGAACCGGGCGCGACGGTTGTGCGTAGTAGCAATGAATGGACCGGAAACCTCCCGCGTCTTTCGGCCGTGGGCGTCGCAGGGCCATCGCCGGGGTTTCCGATCCATCGAGGAGGCCACGATGCCGCTGACCCGACGTGCGGTTTGCTTGGCTGCGCTCGCCGCGCTGCTGTTCACGTCCGCCGCTGTCGCCCAGACGCCGGCCCCGCCGTCGATGGACGCCGCGCAGTGGCGGGCCGACCTGCGCTTCTTCGCCGAGCAGCTCCCCAAGGTGCACATGAACGCGTTCCACGACATGACGAGCGAGCAGTTCGACGCGGCCGTACGCGACCTCGACCGGCGGATCCCGGCGCTGGGGCGCGACGACATCGTTGTCGGGCTCGCGAAGCTCGTGGCGATGGTCGCCGACGGCCACACGCACCTGGACCTTGCCTCGGCCGGCGCCCGGGTGTACCCGGTGCGGCTGTACTTCTTCACGGACGGGATCTATGTGATCACCGCGTCGCGGGCCAACGCAGACATCGTCGGCGGCCGCGTCGTGCGAATCGGCAACACACCGATCGAGCAGGCGTATCAGGCCGTACGCACAATCGTCCCTCGGGAGCGCGACAACGAGATGTGGTGCCGCAACCTGGGGCCGCGCCTGCTGAGCATCCCCGAGGTGCTGCATGGGCTGGGCCTCATCGATGACATGGAAAACGCCACGATCGTGGTACGGAAGGGTGACCGCGACGTCTCGGCCGTGCTGCACCCCGGGCCGGGCGAGGCGCACCAGGCGTGGCATGCCTGGCCGCCGCTTCCCGCCAACTGGGTGGACGCCCGTGACACCTCGACGACGCCGCTTTGGCTGAAGGACCCGGAGGACTACTACTGGTTCGAGTACCTCAAGGATGCGCGGGTCGTCTACGTCCAGTACACGGCCGTGGCGGACAAGAAAGACGAACCCGTGGCGGCGTTCTTCGAGCGCGTGTCGCGTTTCATGGACGCCAACCCGGTTGACAAGCTCGTACTTGACGCGCGCCTCAACGGCGGCGGCAACAACTACCTCAACCTCCCGCTTCTGCGCTGGATCTTGCGCAACGACAAGGTGAACGAGCCCGGGAAGATGTTCACGATCATCGGGCGCCAGACGTTCTCCGCCGCGCAGAACTTCGTCAACATGATGCAGAAGTACACCCCGACGATCTTCGTCGGCGACCCGACCGGCGAGGCACCCAACATGTTCGGCGACCCGGCCCTGATCAAGCTGCCCAACAGCGGGATCGAGGTCCGCGCCTCGACGCTGTGGTGGCAGGACATGGACCAGCGTGACACGCGCAGGTGGCTGCCGCCCCAGATCGCCGCGGAGATGAGCTTCGACGACTACCGGCGGAACGTGGATCCGGCGATGGAGGCCATCCTGCACTACACCCCGCAGCGGAGCATCAGCGCCCAGGTGCGCGACGCGGTCGAGAGGAACGACATCGAAGCTACGCGCAGGGCCATCAGCCAGTTCAAGGCGAACCCGCAGAACGCCTACGTCAGCGCCGAGCGCGACCTCAACACGCTGGGGTACGAGCTGATGGGCCAGAAGAAGCTCGACCTCGCCGTGGAGGTGTTCAAGCTCAACGTCGAGGCGTACCCCGGCTCGTTCAACGTGTACGACAGCCTGGCCGAGGCCTACATGAACCGCGGTGACCGGGAGCTGGCGATCAAGAACTACGAGAAGTCGCTGGAGTTGAACCCCAAGAACTTCGGCGCCGTGGCGGCGTTGGAGAAGCTCAAGGCGGGGAAGTAGCACGACGGCACGGGTCGCACGAGGACATCACGCGCTCCCTCCTCATGGGCCCCTGACGCCAAAGGGCGAGACCTCGCGCTCCTTGACCTCCAACCTGGTTCCGTGGAATCCTGCAGGACACTCGTGAGATGGAGGTCCCTGGCACCGATCTTACCTGTGGTCGCATAGGCTCGAACGAGAGGTGATGGGAATGAGACGACCTGTTCAAAACGGGCTGGCCGCGTTTACGGCTATCTGGCTCTTGGTGTCGGTCGGCGTGGCTGCAGCCGCAGGCAGGCGCCCGAAGCTGTTGGTGTCGGCGCCGGCGTCGGGCTGCCCGGCGATCGACGGAGCGTTCGTCGTGCTCCTCGACCCGGAGCGGGGGATGCTGCTGCTGTCCGGAGCCAAGTTCTTGGGTGGACACCCGGTCGGCCAGGCAAGCGGGGGAGCGTTCCGCGTTGCTCTTCCGCGCAGCGGCGCCTGGGAGCTTTCTCGCGCCGGCTCCCCCGCCGGGCCGGTCGAAATGTGGGGCGCCGCCTACCGGGCGCGCACCGACGGAGTCGGCGGGTGCGTCGCTTTCGACCGCGAACAGTTCTCCAGCGAGGGCGACCTGGTCACCTACGCCCAGTGGCTGGTCAACGAGGTCTACCTCAAGCTGCCGACGGCGGAGCGCGAGAGGTTCCCTGCCCTGCGACTCGCCAACCGCGTGGTCCGTCTGCGACTGCAACCTGCCGGGTACCAGCCTGTGGTGCTGCAGGACACCGAGGGCGCCACCATGGCTTTGCGGGTACCAGGAGGTCCTCAGACCCTGTTGCTCCGTCCTTTCGTGCTCGATGAGACGACCGAGCGAGTAGCGATCGAGCTGTCGATCACGGAACAGCCCTACTGGCAGACGGCGAAGAAACGCCCGCTCGGGTTCGTCGTCGCCTCGGTCGCCCAAACGGCGACGCTAGCCGACCCTGCCATGACGATCCAGGTCGAGTCAGCTTCGGCACAACCCGCCGGGCCCGGCCCGCAGTAGTGAGATGCACGAATGAGAAGAATGGGTATTACGTATCACCTTCTTCTCACCTTCGTGCCCTCGCACGGCGCAGCTGTCTATCGCGGGACCAACCGTCAGAACAGCGCGAAGCTGCCGGCGGCGAAGAAGTCCGAGCGCACCGAGTTGCAAAGGGTCCGCAGGGCCTCAAGGTGCTGCTTCTCCCAGTCCGTGGAGGCACCTGCTAGCGATCAAATCCGTTCGATGTTGAGCGCGGGCTAGGATGAATGGTGAGATGGTGATACCTTTTTTAAGGTACCGATCGGGACCGAGGCGGGCGACCGCAAGGGCCGCCCGAGTCGGGATGGCCCAGGGTCGCGAACTGGTACCATCGTGGGCGCACGAAAGGAGCCCAAACTCTCTTCATGGGCTGGGCTGACGCCCAAGGACCAGTGCCCCTCTCCAGTGTGACGCCACCGAAGCGGCGCCCGGCTCCGTCGCCGCTTGCGCGGATCGCCTGGACGGTGATCAACGCCGTCCAGCTCGTCTTCACGCTGCTGTGGTCGGCGGCGTGCATCACCGCCGCCCTCATCGTGCTGACCGTCACGCGGCGGCCTGCGCTGCCGCTCGGGATGGCGCGGTGGCTGTGGGCTCCCGGGCTGCTGCGCGGCTCGGGCGCACGAGTCGAAGTCGAGCGGGTGGAGGAGCTGGCGCCGGGCTCCGCGTACCTGTTCGCGTCGAACCATCAATCGATGATCGACATCCCGGCGCTGTTCGTCGGGCTGCGTGTGCCGTTGCGCTTTGTGGTCAAACGCGAGCTGTCCGCCGTCCCTTTCCTCGGCTGGTACGTCGCCGCCTTGGGTATGGTGTTCATCGACCGCGGCGCGCGGAGCCGGGCCGTGAAGTCGCTGCGACAGGTCACCGAGATCCTGCGCTCGGGCCAGAGCGTGGCCTGCTTCCCGGAGGGCACGCGCAGCCGCGATGGCAGGATCGGCGCTTTCAAGAGCGGCGCCTTCTCAATGGCGATCGAGGCCGGGGTGCCGGTCGTGCCGGTTGCCCTCCTGGGCACCGGCGCGGTGCTGCCACCGGAAGGTTTCCGGGTGCGCCCCGGCACGATCCGCGTGCGGGTGGGGCGCCCAATCCCGACCGGCGATCTCACGACCGCGCAGCGCGCCCAGCTCGCACAGCGGGTGCACGACGAGGTGGAGCGGCTGTTCGGCGGTCCCTGAGCCGGCCCGGGCGCCCACGCGCGGCACGGTATCGGCTTCACGATGCGGGCCAGGGGGGCCGCGTGCGGCGGCCAGGCAGAAGGATAGGAAGCTCCCTTGGACGCCCTGGAGGGACACGGCAGGCGTTGGCCGGTTTCTCGGGGCGGCTCACGCCCTCAACGACTCTCCCAGCCCGGCCACGTCCCAAGGGGTCGGGTCAGGCGAATCGCCTCGGTCAGGAGCGAGACCCGAGGCTCGCAGTCCTCGTTCTGGAGGTGCGCGTTCGACTCGAGGACCATTGGCAAATGGGCTCGTGCCCATGGGGCCAACGGGTGCCACTCGGGTGACCGCTCGCCGCCGATGATGAAGATGGCCACCGCCCTACCGAGCCCCGGTGAGCGCTCGAAGATGGTTCCGGCTCCCCGTATTGGGCCAGGTCGTTTGCGACCGCAATGGTATCTGCTTGACAGACCGAGTCTCAGTTGCTACAATGGCGGCCTAGCCTGCGCTATAGGTTGGCTCAAAGGGGGAACGATGCGGACTGTGTCGAGAATCGAACGTCTTTGTCTCGTGGCCGGCTTGGTGATCGCATTCGGTGGCAGCACCGGCTTCGTGTACGCCCAAACCCGGGGCGGCATTCCCGCGGACACGGCACCGCTGTCATTCGATCCCAACCGGGATGTCGACATCGACACGGCTCTTCCCATCGGTATCGTCGGATGGTGGCGTTTCGATGAAGGCGAAGGGTTCGTCGCACGCGATGCCGCCGGAGCGAATACCGGCCGTCTGGTCGGCTTCGAAGAACCGCGCTGGCTGCAAGGTCAACTCGGCCGCGCCCTCGCCTTCGACGGCGACCGGCAGCAATGCGGTGGTCATTCCCAGCGCGCCGGCGCTCAATCCCCCGCAGCAGGTCTCGCTCAGCGCCTGGATCTACTCGTTCACCGGAGGGAGGTCGGGTCCGGAGATCATCATCAGCAAGGACGGGGGCCAGCTCACCCAGTATTCGCTGCGCATCGAAAACCCGGGGCTCGTGCGTTTCACGGTCGGCAACACGAGCCTGAGCAACGGCGTGCACATCGTCCTGAACAACTGGCATCACGTGGTCGCGAGCTTCGACGGACGAGTCATGCGGCTCTTCGTGGATGGAGTCGCCGAGCCCCGATCGCTCGAGGGGCCCGGTTCGATACCAACGACGGAGTACCCAGTTCGCATTGGGTCGGGCAGCAACGCGAGACAGCCGATGGCCTTCAACGGCTTGCTCGACGACGTCCGCATCTATGCGCGAGGGCTCAATTTCGTGGACGCGGCGTCGCTGTATCGCGAGGGTGTCGAAAATTCGAACAGCGCGTTCATCAAACACGCGCAGGTCTCGCAATACAGCGACATCTACAAGATCAACAATCCGATCGCGAGTCAGGTGCCGAACGAACTGATACAACCGTGGTGGTACTCGTATCTTTCGCTGATCGAAGACAACGGCGAGCCGCCCGAGATCAAGTGGGAGCTGGCCTGCGGTACGCTGGACGATACTGGGAAACTGTTGAGCTGCTTCCTCAAGTTAAACCCGAAGGTCCGCGACAGCATCGTATGGGTAGATGCCGATCCCAATTTCCACACCGTCATCGAGCGTACCTACACGCAATGGTCGCCCGCTCGAAAGCAGCAGCTGAACACGGCGTTCTTCCATGCCTTTCAGTGGATGAAGGGCGGCCTGCAAACATTCAACGGCACGATGCTTCTCGATCCGCCGATCAACCAGCTCTTACAGCCCGACGCAGCCCCCGCTCAGACCGGGCTGGCCACGGACGCGGCATGGCAGCTCTACCTGAATACGATCGCGCACAGCCTCGCTGTGGAGATCGGCGGCTTCGTGCCGTGGTCCATCACCGGGTACACGACCGACGAGCTGCAGACCCTCTTTCACTCCAAGTACATGTTCAACGCCGGCTGGCTCAATAGCTGGGCCAACTATCCGGATCCGACGCCGTGGTTCGGCTACCAGCCGGCCGGCGACACGATGGAAGCGCCGCCAACGACGTTCTTCCAGTTCCTGGTCGACAACGACATGATCCGCGGCAACCACGAAGCGACCATCGAGCGTTTGATCGACTGGTCGCGCTTCCACCTGCTCCACATCCTGGACTGGGAAGACATAAGCGCGCTCGCCTTCGAGGGCTGGTGGGACTATCGGGGCGCCTCCCCGGCGTCGCGCATCCTCGCCGGAACCATCGGACGCTACAAGACCATCCCCCCTACCCGGAGCCTCCGCCGCACAACTGGATCTACGGCTGCCACGGTGTCGTCACCCTCTACCGCGGCCTGCTGCGCACGATCAACATCCCCGTCGATTATCGGACCGAGTTCGGCCACGGAATGCCGGTCTGGTGGACGGTGGGCAAGTCGCTCAGTCACGGCGACGATGTGGAGTTCTTCCCATTCAAGAATGGCAGCGACCCTGGTGATCCGAGTACCTGGCAGCACTGGCACAAGCACCCCAAGGCAAGCGAGTATCCGATCACCCTCGCCGACTTCTCCAACTGGTTCGAAGGGCCCAATCAAGACTCGGTGAACGTGGGGCGACGTGTCTTTGAGCTGCTGTTCATCAAGTATCCGGACGACGATCACTTGAACATGTACTGCTACGACACGGCGCACGCACTGAGCCACGCCAACGGGACAGTCCTCGCCTCCGTGCAAGGATCGCCATACCTTCAGCTCTACCCCGTGGCGACGCTCGAGGCGATTGGGTTCTGGAACACCTTGGCCTCCGAGGCCGCACAGTTCGGTTTCTGCGGCCCGTAACTGGCGATCCGTGGATGTCCACGAGGACCCCGCGATCCCATGGCGCTGAGGCCGCGGAGAAACCCGCGCATCGGCTCGAACCGCCTCGCGGCCAAAGGGTCCAGGAACTGAGGTAGTGAAACCGGTTCCCGTGCGCTACCGCTGCTTGTCAGCTACGCCGGACCTGGAGGTCCTATAAGTAAAGGTGAGCACGGGCATGGCTGATAGGTACCTGCCTGATGGCTGGACCTGGAGCGTCCGCCCGTGCTCGAGCCATACGCGCCTGTTTGATAAGGACCTCGCCGAGGATGGCTCATAGAGGTACGACGGCGCGTGGCAGGACCAGTGTAGCGGAGGAGGGCCAGGCATGGCGACAGGAAGTGACGCAGAGCAGGTGTGGTGGATAGCGGGGGTGGACGGCGGCGAGGCGCGACACCGGGTGGTGCTGGTGGACGAGCACGGCGAGCGGGAGCGCTCGCGGTGGGTGGCAAACCGGGTGGACACCATCGAGGAGGCGATCGCCGAGCTGGTGCTTGGGCTGCCGGCGGGGGTGGGGCTACGGGTGGTCACCGAGGCGACTCGATCCCTGGGTGGGGTGCTGGCGCAGGTGGCGACGTCGCTGGGCGTGGAGCTGTGGCAGGTCAACCCGAAGGCGCTGGCGCGCTACCGGGAGGTTGAAGGACAGCCGCGCAAGGACGATGACCGCGATGCGTGGCTGGCGGCGCGGATGTGCATGGGTGGTGTGGCCGGCTGCCGGAAGGTGCTGGACCCACAGCCGGAGGAGCGGGCGCTGAGCCGGCTGAGTCGGCTTCACGCTCAGCTCCAGGGCAAGCGGTCCGCCGCGCTGAGCCAGCTGCGGGCGCGGGTGCTCGACCTGGCGCCGGAAGTGCTGGGTGAGGACTGGGAGGGGCCAGCGTTTCCTGGCAAGGGGATGTTGGCCGTCCTGGCGCGTTGGCCGGCACTGCTTGGGTTGGAATCGAGCCGAGTGACGACGATTGAGCGCCTGCTGCGGACCTCGACCCGATACGGAGAACGCTGCCGACCGATGGCCGAGGCACTCAAGGCGGCAGCGGCGCGGGTCCGCCTCAGCGGGGCCGAGCGGGCGGTGGTGGCCATCGAGATGCGGGCCCTCATCGAGGAGCTCCGCACCCTCGACGTCTCGCTGGCTGAGGTCGACACCGAGATCCGGCAGCGCGTCGACCGGCATCCGGTCGGGCGCAAGCTGGTGGCCATGCCGGCGGTGGGCTACCTCACGGCCGCTGCGGATGTGGGCGAGATCCTGCCGCTGGCGCGCAACGTCGTCGAGGGCAAGGCTGCGACCTATGCGGGATTGACGCCACTGTCGCGGAGCAGCGGCAAAGTCGAGGGCCGCCCGCGCCTGGCACGTGGGGTCAACAAGCACGCACTGCGGGCCAACTACCTGTCGGCCCTGGCCGCGGTGCGGGACAGCGCCCTGGATGCGGCCTACTACCACAAGCAGTACGAACGGCACCAGGGCCATCCCAAGCGCCATGTCGTGGCGATCCTTGCCCTGGCGCGCCAGCGCTTCAAGGTGAAGTACAAGCTGATGACCACCGGTGCGGTGTACGACAAGGAGATCCTCATCGCGAGTCATCTCGATCGCGAACGCCAGACTCCGAACAACGGCTCACGAGCGGCGTAACCGATGCCGACAACCAAGACAAATCTCGAATGCCTTGACTTCTAATAGAGGTGCCTTTCCCCGGACGTGGGACCGGCCGGCATGGGAGACGCCGTGTCCTCACGAGGGGACGGCCGAGGCAGCGTTGCGTCTGTGAGAACTCCGTCGCTGCGGCATTTCTTGGGGGTGGATCAAGTTGGCACGCTGTTTGCTTCAATCTACGGCAAGCAACAATCCTTCAGCGACCGCGAGGTTGCTGAAGGGAGCAAGAGGAGGATGGCGGCCATGCACCTACCTTGCAAGCCAATCAATGAGGCCCACCACAAGAGCCCCACAAAAACTTTCCTTTCACTGATTCCCAACCACTAAGCTTGACCGCCAAACTCTTGAAACTCCGCCGCCGGCAACCGCCGGCGGTTCTTTCTGTCTGGGAGAGGGAGGGCAATGGAGGCTCCTCCTCCCGGCGTGCCGCTCGGGTTGGCCCGGGTGGGAGGAACGCTCCTCCGAGGTTCTGATAAACACCTTCCTGCGGCCTGACCTCGGGGCCCGTCAGGCGACGAGCTGACGGACTGCCTTGGCGACGTCGAGCGGCCCGTTGCGTTCGCGTACCAGCTACCGCTTCCTAACCTTTCTCGGTTGAGCCAGCGGCGGAGCGGTTGAGCACATACGGAGCACCTGCGTGGACCATGACACAAGAGGCCCGGTCCTGTTCGTGAAACCGGCTTGATGTCGGGCCCTTGCCGAGATAGAATGGTGAGATGGTGGTATCTATGAGTAGGTCGGTCATGTCAAGCGGATAGGGGTTTGATCCTTTCTTCCAGGTGGCGTCGTTGTCGTTTTTCCTCTGTGCACGATCAAGCTCAGCCAAGGTCTGCGCATCAACCGTCTATCCGCACTCGTTGTGGCCAGCCTCCTGGCCGGTGCATGGTTGGAGCCGGTGAAGCAGGGGGCGCTCCCATCAGGTACGCGGGCTGACGAACGGTGCTCTGCTCGCCGCCCCAGGTATCACACGGAGTTGCCCCACCGCATGCTGTCCGTCCCTGACCTCGCTCGATCGATGGCATCCCGTCGTTCCTAGGCTGCGGCCGGTTCGCTGCTCTGGAGGGGCCTGAAGTCCTCGCCACGGAGCCACACCGCGTGCATCACGACGGCGAGCTTACGAGCCAGGGCCACCACGGCCTTCTTCTTCCCAATCCGTGCGGCGAGCTGCTCCGCCCACCGCTTGAGGTCGGAATCCTGGCGGGTCCGCAGGCACCCGTGCGCCGCCTGCACGAGCAGCCGCCGCATCTCGGCATCCCCCGTCTTGGTGATCGAGCCAAATCGAGACGTCTGCCCCGACTCCCGCATCCGCGGCCGCAATCCGACAAAGCCCGCGACGTCCCGGCTGCGCCGGAATCGGGCCGGGTCCTCCAGGCACAACACGTAGGCGAGCGCGACCAGCGGCCCCACCCCGGGGATCGTCTGCAGCCGCCCAACCTCCGGGTACTCCGCACCCACCGCCTTCACCTCATGGTCGAGCCCCTGGATCTTCTCATCGAGCTCGAGCGCTGTCGCCACCAGCGGCGCCACCAGGGCGAGCAGCTCCTCCGGAATCTCGCGTGTGGCCAAAGCCTGCGCCAGCCGCCCAATCGTCGTCCCGGGCACCCGGTACCCAAAGGACCTCAGCAATCCCCGCGCCCCGTTCATGCACGCCGTCCGGTTGGCCACCAGAATGCCCCGCACCCGCAGCATCCCCCTCAGCCGCTGCGTCCTCTCGCTGCGATGCTGGATCGGCCGCAGCAACCGCACATCCATCCGCACCAGCCGTGCCAGCGTCTCCGCATCCACCGCGTCGTTCTTCAGCGTGCTCTCCGCAATCAGCCGCACCCGCTGCGCATTGGCCACCACCACCTCGTGCCCAAGCCCAACCAAGATCCGCTCCGCCCATGCCGACAGCCCGCTCGCCTCGATGCAGATCCGCATCCGCCCCGCCCCCCAAACCAGCGCTTCAACCCCGCTTCCGTCGTCGGAATCCGTGCCCGCTCGACGAGTTCCCCAACCTCGATCCACCACCGCCACCTCACTCGACTTCCCATGCAGGTCAATGCCACAATGCTCCACGGTCGGTCTCCTTTCTTGGGCCTCGAGCCCGTGTCACCTTGGCGGGCATACTGCCACGCCGTCACAAGGAGACCGACCTACTCATCCAAT
>CAVWFZ010000014.1:0-137898 GCA_963754345.1 Thermoanaerobaculaceae bacterium
CCTCGGCGTGATCAGCCTGGGCTGCGTCACGGAGAACATGTGGCTGATGGCGACGTCTCTGGGCATTTCCTTCCACATCGTCAGCTCGTTCAGCCGAGGGGAGATCGAAACGGAGGTCAAGCGCATCCTCGGGGTCCCCGCATCCCTGAGGATCGGGTACGCCATCCGGCTGGGGTATGCCGAGGCCATAGCCGGCACCGAGCTGCGCGTCCGGCGTGAAGCGGGCGACTTCACGCATCGCAATCGTTTTGGCAGGCAGGGGCCTGCCTAACGGCTCTCCAGGACGCGTGCGGCACGCTCGCCGGCTACCTCGCCATGCTCGACGCCGGCCCGCCTCGTGCCCGCCCTCGTGACGAGTCGCGGGCGAGGACGCGGTCCGCCTCTACCGCACCCTGAAGGCGCAACAGCCGCCGGCCTACACGTTCCTGGAGGACGACATCAACCGCCTGGGCTACGCGCTGCTCGCGAGGGACCGCACCGACGACGCGATCGCGATTCTCGCCCTCAACGTCGAGGAGCACCCCGACTCCTGGAACGCCTACGACAGCCTCGGCGAGGCCTACGGGACGGCCGGGAAGAAGGAGCTCGCGATCGCGAACTACACGAAGTCGCTCCAGCTCAACCCGGCGAACACCAACGCGACCGTGATGCTCCAGCGGCTCAAGGCACGGTGATGCGGCCGGCGCCGGCTCGGGAGTCATGAGGATCGCACCCGGGAGGTGCTCCCACTGGGCCAAAGGGGCAGGGGCGCTGGGTTCGCGCCTTCGTGGGGATCACGACACGGGCGGGGACGCGACCGACCCCTACGACAACGCGACGTGACGGCGGCGGTGTAGGGGACCCCTCCTGCGGCCACCCGCCCAGGTGCCCCCTCGTAGAGGGAGAGGGAGCTTGAGTCGCAGCGATATCTCTCCCGTGATTGACAGCCCTCCGGCGAGATCTACACTCGGACCCAGTGAAAAGCAGCTGCCACATGATTGACGGCGGGAGAGAATCACGAAACTCAGAGATCGGAAGGTGCGTATGCTGAGGTCGAGATCTCGGTTCGTTGTCGGGTCGGTCCTCCTTTCAGTCGCCATTGCCTGCGCGCAAAAGACAAAACCCGTCCCGCCGATTGACATCTACGACGGCTTTGAATCGGCCCGTCTTGGTGAGCTGTGGGACACCAGCAGATTCGTTCCCGGCGCGGTGACGATGCAGAGAGAAACCGTTCGGGCAGGCCACGGCGCGGCCAGAATCGTCGTTCGCACCCGCGACATGTTCGAAGCCGGGATCAACGGCAGCCGCGATAGCGAGCGGGCGGAGTTGTTGGAGGCGAGAAGACTGACCTCGAGGGAAAACGTGACGTACGAGTACGCCTTCAGCATGTTCATCCCGACAAGTTTCCCGATCGTGCCGACGCGCCTGGTCATCGCGCAGTGGAAACAGAACTGCCCAGGTGGCGCCGGCTGTTCGGACGACAGTCCGGTGGTCGCTATCCGGTACGTCTCCGGCACGCTCAAGATCACCCACCAGCTCGGCCCCCATCCAACGACCCTCTATCAGACGCAGGAAGAGCTGCGGAACCGGTGGCTCGACTTCAAATTTCGGATCCGGTTCGCGACCAATGAGAATGGTCTCATCAAGGCGTGGCTCGACGACAAGCAGGTCGTGGACTATTCAGGGGTGAACGCCTATCCCGAAAACGCAACCACCGGCTATCCAAGCCCCTCCTGGTTCTATTTCAAGATGGGTTTGTATCGCGACGTGATGGCTGAGCCGATGACCATCTACGTTGACGAATACCGCAAGAGGCAGCTGCCTGATCAGGAGCACTGACTGCTCCACCACGGAAGTCGACCCGATCCGGCGTCGCGGGAATCACTAGCAGGACGAGACGAGCGGCTTCATCCGGCTCAAGGCGCTGCATCCGCCAAGCGGGAACGCGCCGTGGCCGCCACGGCCGAACACGGTGATCGTCACGGAGTCGGCCCCGGCCCGGAAGTGCCCGGGGTGATATCCGACCTCGTTGACGCGGTACCTGTCTGCCTGCACGGGTGTGCGTTCAGGATGGCACCTGCCGGGTCGAGCGCTTCGCACCCCTGAGGTCGTTTCGCTTCGGGCGACCGTCCTTCAGCCGCGCCATGAGGTCGCCCCGCTCGCCGAAGTAGCACTGGCAGTCGCGGCGCAACTGCTCGAAGAGCTTCGCGCGGGCCCGATGCAGCCTGATCTTGACCGTCCCGACGGTGACGGACAGTCGCCGCGCGATGTCCTCGTTGGAGAGCCCGTCGAACTCACGGAGCCTGTACACGTCGAAGTAGTTCGCGGGGAGCGCCTCCACGTAGTCGAGGTAGCACGCGAGCATCTCTCGTCGCATCGCGGCCTCCTCCGGCGTAGGGGAACGACTGTCCGGGACCCGAGCCAGTGGATCATCCTCCTCACGATCCTTCTGCCCGAGGCCGGTGCCTGAGGTCTGGCGTTCTTTCGAGCACGCGTGCTTCCTTGCCAGGTCCCGGACGGTGTTGAGGGTGATGGCGTAGACCCACGAGGCCAGCTTCGACGGGTCCGATAGGCTGTCGAGCGAGCGACCGATCTTGATGAAGACCTCCTGGGCTACGTCATCCGCATCGTCGCGGCCGATGAGCTTCGCGGCGTACGCGAGCACCTTCTCGTGGTATGCCTCGTAGATCTGGGAAACGGCGGGAAGCGTGTTCTCGCTCACCTGGGAGCCCTCTGGGCTACTCCGATTGATCATATACCTCCTGATATGGCGGTTCGGCTGGCCACGCGTCCTGGCGTCCGCGCCACCTACCCGCAGCACGTCGGCTCCTTCGCCGAGAGGCCCGATTCCAGAAGGGTCCTCCTCCCGGCTTGAAGCGGCTTCTCCATCCGCGCGATGACCTCTGGGCCGACGGCCTGCACGAAGCAGTCGGTCGAGCGCAGGCGCGCGACGATCCCCAAGATCCGCCTGACCAGATGCGCCGGAGTCCCCTGATTCAGGGCCCGTTCGACCATACTCTCCGTGCAGGACTCGCACCCCGCTGCGATCACGACGGCGATCGGTATCACGTCCTCCAGCCTGACCGTCGCCGGCTCACCCGGAGGGCCATCGGTACCGACGTTGCTCGCTGGCGCCATCTGATTCTCCTTTCGTCAACCAAGCAGTCCCTGGGGGGATCTTTGCGCCTGCCTCCGCCCTCCAGGGACCTCCGCTGACCTGGAGACGAAGCGGCACCTTCGAAAGATACGAGCCCACTCCAGCCGGGGCGTATCTCGGGCAGGGCCGGATTCGTCTCTGCAGTGTGCGAGTGAAATGAAGAAGGCTACGGGCCGTCGGCAACATGCTGAGACAGCACGTCTCTACCTGAAGCCCGAAGCCTGAGGTTTGGAGTCTGGCTGGTAGGAGGAAACCATGATGAGGGTCGATGGAACGTCAAATGGAAACAGCGTGATCCGGGAACGCAGCCTGAACAAGCGGCTCGAGACGGCCGGGTGGGGTCTCCTCCTGCTGTGGTCCGGCACGCTGATGCTGCTGCCCGGCGACTTGGGCGTGCTTTGGCACGTGTGGCTGGTCGGTGCGGGCGCGATTCTGCTCGGCGCCAGCATCGTCGGCCTCTCACTCCGGCTTCGGCCGACGTGGGGCACGATCGTCCTCGGGGTGGTCGGCCTCGTTTCCGGGATCGGCGGCCTCGCACGTGTCTCGATCCCTGTCATCGGCCTCGCGGTGATCGTGTCCGGCCTGGTGCTCGTGCTCACCGCGGTCCGATCGCGGGTTACAGCAGGTAGCTGAGCCCATCCCGGACGACGCTGGCCACCGCCCCCTACGCGGCCCGGATTCTCTAGCGGCCGAGCAGCTCGAAGAGCGCTGCCGTTTCGGTCACCGTGGCGGTCTTGATCGTGGGCTCGTACGCCGGGGCGAACTGCGGCGAGTGGATCGAGGGCAGGGGAGTGCCCGAACGCTGGGCGGCGGCGAACTTGACCGGATCGACCGGGCCGAGGTTTTCCCGGGGCGGGCGCCTCTCGGCCTCAGGAACCCCTCTTTACGCCGGGGCCCGCCACCGCGCGGGTTTCGTCCTGCTCCATCATCTTCCCTCTCAGCGTGCGGAGGGCCCTATCTATCGTGCTCTTGACCCAGGCGGGAGAGCGGCCGAAAGCCTTCGCCACATCGGCGGCAGACCGCCCCTCGAAGTAGATGCTGACAAGTACCTGTCGGTGCAACTCCGTGAGCTTCGGCAGCGCCTGCAAGGCCCGCTGGACTAACGCAGGCGCGAGCGTCTTGTCACTCATCACCTCCAGTACGGCTGCCTCGACCACCGGCGACCCTTTGCCACGAGCAACGGTCTCGATCGCCCTCTCTGCGTCTTCCAGGGCGTAGTTCCGAATGCCGTAGTGAGGATCGAACCGCCGGGCGATCTCCCGAACCTTGGATGCCCCGATCCCTTTCTTTGCCAGGCGCTTGATGACCTTCTGGAGCTTCTCCTCGTCCTGCCTGGCTCCCTCGAGGTAGTCGGCCAGAAGCCTCGTAATCAGCGATGAGAGGTTGCCGCCGGCGATCTGCTGCGCACGATCCCAAGTGTCCCGGTCGCCCTCCTTGACGTAGATGTTCCGCGTTGGCGTCATGCTGGACCCCCTTCTGGCAGGGCACCGCCGATTGAAATCGTCCTACCTGCGCAGAGTATAAAGAGTCTATGCGCATAAATCAAGGGCTACTTTCAAGATTGACACCCGGTCTAGCCGCCCAAGGTCGGCGCGGCTGGGAAAGGTGACGTCACTTGCCTCATGTGACCCATTCCTCTTCGTAGTCCACTTTCCGTTGTTTCCCCCCCCACTGGCCCGCCTTGGCTTATGGAAGCCGGCGCCGGCCAACGTCTGGCATCGTCCGCTCCGAGATCTACGCTCCCTTCTGCGACTCGCAGTACAATCTCAACAAGGAGACCCTTCAAGTGCAGCCGGGCACCTGCCTCGGCACGTACGAGGTCGTCGCCCCGATCGGCGCGGGCGACGTCTGAGGGTGCTGAGATATCCCTTCGCCTATCGCTGCGCCTGGGCGTATGCTCGGGTGAGGGGTGACACAAGGGACACCTCAGGAATGCCCGCCTGCAGGGCGTGTGTTGGCAAGCGTCACGTGGCCGCGGAGGCCGCATGGCAAACCGGGGGCGCCAGTGCGTATGGCGCAAACCCTGGCAACAGCAGTGAGATGGGTACCTGGTATCACTATCTCACCATTGGCCGCGTCGGACCGCGGGCCAATGGGAATCCGAATTTTCCGCCGGCAGACCTCGTAGACAAGGTGTCTCGCCACGGGAGGCGTCCATGAGAAGAGTGTGCGGTTTCCTGCCCGGGCTTATCCTGGCGAGCCTACTGGCGGCGCGATCGGCACGCCGCTCGCGGCGCAGCTGACGCAACGATGAAGGATACGCCGCGCGACGCTCGATTCTTCAAGTATGCCGGACGTCGTGGCCCTCAGCCCGTCATTTCGCGGTCTGGCCTAGTCCAAGCTGAAGGGCGATCTGTGCGCTGTCGAACGCCGTCCACTCGTCGTGGATCTTGCCGTCCACGATCCGCCAGATCGTCACGCCCCGCAGCGCGCCCTTGCGGCCCGTAGCCGGCAGGCCGTTGCCCTCACCGGTGTTGGTCCCTCGACCCACCCATAGGACCGCGACGGTGTCGCCCTCGGCGATCACTTTCTCCAACGTGAAGTTGAGATCAGGGAATGCCTGCTTCCACCCCCGCGCCGCGGCCTGGTCCTCGGCAAGCGAGGCGTCGCGATGAAGGTCGTGGTTGACGAAATCGGGCGCGTAGAGTTCGCCGGCCCGCTCGAAGTGGCCATCGCTCAGCACCTCGCTGAAGGTCCGCCGCGCAATTGCCTTGTTCCTCTCGCGCACGCCGGAGCCGCAGCCGGCAAGGGCCGTCAGCAGCAGCACCGCGGAGGTAGTGATCATGTTTGCTCTCTTCATCGAGGCCTCCCGAATTAGCGTACCATGTGTTACACTAACGTTCGGAGGCGCCCATGTCAAGGCCCCGCGAACCCGAGACTCGAAGCAAGCTGCTTGAGGCAGCCATCGACTGGGTGCTGGAGAATGGTGTGGCCGAGCTGTCGCTGCGGCCCCTGGCCAAGGCAACCGGCACGAGCGCCAGAATGCTCGTCTACCACTTCGGGAGCCGCGAGGGCCTGATGCGTGAGGTCCTGACCGGCCTGCGCGAGCGCGAGGACGCGCGTATCGCGGCGTGGTGGGACAACGAAGCGGCGCCGCGTACGCTGCCGGGATTCGTGCGGTGGTTCTGGAAACGGCTGGGGGCGCGTGAAGCGGCACCCGCCATCCGGCTCGTGTTCGAGCTCTACGCGCTCGCGTTGCGCCACCCCGAGCGATTCCCCGGCGTGCTGGAGGACCCGGTCGAGTACTGGCAGCAACTCGCGCGGCGTGCCGGGATGCGCACCGACGCCACGACCGCGACCCTGCTGCTCGCGACCACCCGCGGGCTCGCGCTCGACCTGGTGGCGACCGGCCAGCGCGCACGGGTAGAGAAAGCGGTGGCGCTGCTCTGCGCGATGCTCGAAGGTCGTGGCGATGCGCCCAAACCGTGAAGCCCGGGCCAGAAGAGCTGCCTCCGATCTCTAGTTGCCGACGTTGCGCAAGGGCGTCGGGCGACGTCTGAGGGTGCTGAGATATCCCTTCGGGCGTATCCTCGGGTGAAAAAAGGTGCCAGGTACGCATTTAGCTGATTTGTAGGTGGGGCCCGTCATTTGTGGAAACCCAATGCGAGACGGCGGTCAGGCTCGTCCAGTTGGTCGGCGCATCCAGGGTTCTCATCCGCCGGCTCGTCCCGCCCCACCCGGCGAAGCTCATGGTAGATCAGGCCCTTGACAGAGAGCCTCGCCCGCCGCGGCACGACCTTACTCTGGGTCATGCCCGGACCGGGCGCCGACTTCTACTGGATTCCGGTCGAAAAGACAGGCATTGGCTGGCGCGTGAAGGAGGTCGAGTCTTTAGAAGGTTCAAGCGACTATTGACTCTTGCGTAAGTAATGTGGCGCGTCTATGTCCGAATCCCGTTGATTCACGGGCTTTTCCGAGCAAGGTGGTGTCACATTTCTTGTGCAAGCTTCAATAGGTTCCTGCCAGAAGGCGCATGAGGGCGATGGTTGAACCCTCGACCATCGTCCTCGATGAGGTCGTCGCTCATCCCGTAAGGATCATCCCAGGGAGGCATCTCCTCAAGGCGGGCTACGGCGAGGTCTTACAGCTGATTGACTTGGGAACGGTTGATCTTGCCCTTCTTGAGCGAAAGCAAGCTCACAGTCCCCCGTGGAACCGACCGAATCCGCGGGCAAGCATAACCGACATGATCAGGATGCCCGCCGCGAGGGCAAGCACGTGCCGGGTCTTGCGCAGATCGAAGCTCCCAACGCGACAGACGAGCAAGTAGCCGACGGCAAGGTTGAAGAGGCCCCACAAAACGTTGACCGTCGAGGAGGACAAACCTACCCCGGGCGGTGACGCGAATGGACTCTGGAAGGGGTGCCCCGAGATCCCATTACCGAGATGGGGCAGCGTGTTCGCGAGAAAGGCCCCTCCGAAGAAATAGGCAACATAGTGGTACCAGCGCGTCATTTTCTCCATTCTGGACCGCCTCCCTCCCGCCAGGTTCAGTCTCACGCAACTTCGCAGTATTGTACCTAGGCTTCCTTCACAAGCGAAGCACGTACCTGCTTCGATAACCAATACGAAACCGGGCTTCAACTGTCCACGCAACGGCGGACTGGCGTATACTTCCAACCGTCCGGCAGAACTGGAAATCCCGGATAAGGAGGGTGCGAAATGGCGGAAATTCGGATTAGGGTTGCACCCAATACAGTAGCGTATGCTGACCGGGAGAACCTCAAGCTAGTAGTGGAGTTCGCCATCCCAGGAGCGCCAACGGAGACCATCGATGTGAAGATCCTGGAAGACAGCGTCCACCTGACGGCGCCAGCAAGGGACGTCGAGTATGTTTCAGCACTGGCTTTAGGTTGGCCGGTTAAGCCTGACAAAGCCGAAGCGACCTACGAGAACGGCCTGCTCCGAATCGAGGTGCCCTTCAAAGATCCGATGGAAGATGCTGTGAAGGTCGTCATCAAAGCAGGTGGCGCGGAAACCAAGACCAAAGCAATCGAAGGTAAAGCTGCCTTGCCACAGTTGAAGTCCGCTACGGACTGATGAGAATGGGTGCCAGGCCCAACACACTTCACACTCTTGGCTCCCGGCGGGCCGGTGCGTGTCAAGCGGTTTGAGACACCGGCGGCTCATGTTTAGTGTTGCTCCTCGGGGATAGCGGGTGTGGTATCGGGCGGATTGATCCAGACCGCTGGAGGCGATAGGTACCAGGTCCGGCTGAGTTGACAGGTGTTCCATAGGTGCCAGGCACCACCTTCTGATCATCTCGCTGGTGGGGCGCCGTTCTTTGACGAAGGAGTAGAGCACGACTCCGTCCCGGCCGGCGGCGAGCCCGAACCCGCGGCAACCCGGTCGATCGTGTAGGTGTGAGCTGGTGGCAGCCGGTGTGGAGGTTGACGACGCGGAGGCCCGTGCTACCGTCCAAGTGATCAAGCGTTGAGCGGCGGGCCGGCGGCGCATGGCGGAGGAGGCGTTCGGGCGTCGGGTGGACGCCGTCGAAGCGGAGCTGAGGCAAGGATGAAGGGTGAACCGCGAGATGCTCGATTCATCAACTGTGCCGGACTTAGTACCTATCTGGCTCCTATCGCCCCTTCTGAGGGCTTCTGTTAAGCTTGTCGCAAGGGGAACTCAACATGAGCAGAGAGACACTAATTGCGAGCTTTGCCGTCGTTCTCACCGTGGTCGCGCTTTCGCTCCCGGACCAGGCCTGGGCCAAGAAGGCAAAGACCTTCCTGGCTTCAGATGACGCCAAGGAGAGCGACGAGCCGCAGGGGTATCTTCCCGACTACTCCAAGCTTGTCAAGGGGGACGATGCCGACTGGGTCTACTTTCCCAACGGAAGCCTGCAGTCATTCAAGACGGTCCAGATCAAGCCCTTCTCGAGCAATGCCGTTGACACCCACAAGGTGGACGGCAAGCACGCCGCAGAGTTCGCTCCCGATTTCTTCAAGAGATGGCTCGAGAAGCAGGGCTTCCAGGTCGTTGACTCGGGCCACGCCGACATGGTCATCGAGGGCAACATTTTCAACGCATGGGAGCCGTCGGGGGGAGCGCGTTTCTGGGGCGGGGTGTTCGCCAATCCGGGCGCCGGAGAAGAGGTCATCTGCAAGGACGCGAACGGGGCGATCCTGGGGTTCGTCCGCCACAAGTCCCGAGGCTCGACGATCAAGGATTCCGTTGAGAACGGTCTCGAGGAGATCGCGAAGGCAATTGCCAAGGGGAAGTGACCGGCTCTCGGGCGTGACCTCGATGAGGGTCCCGTTGGCCCGGCCCGGAAGCTCACTATGCCGTGACCTGACCACGGCGATAAGTACCAGGTCTGGCTGAGTTGACAGGTGTTCCATGGGCGCCGCGGATCACCTTCTCACCATCTCGCTGGTTGGGCGCCGCTCTCTGACGAAGGAGTAGAGCTCGAAGCCGTCCCGGCCGGCGACGAGCCCGAATCCGCGGCAGGCCGGTTGATCGCGCAGGGGCGTGCAGGGGAGCCGTCGGCGTGGAGGTTGACGACGCGGAGGTCGGTGCTACCGTCAAAACACCAAGCGTTGAGCGGCGGGTCGGCGGTGCATGGCGGAGGAGGCGTTCGGGCGTCGGGTGGACGCCGTCGAAGCGGAGCTGAGGCAAGGATGAAGGGTGAACCGCGAGGTGCTCGATTCATCAACTGTGCCGGACCTGGTACCTATAACCTATAGCCGGACCTGGTACCTATACAGCCCGAGTGCCGCGTCCATGGTTGCCGGGGTTGCGCAAGGACGTCGGGCGGCGTCTGAGGGTGCTGAGATATCCCTTCGCGTATCGCTTCGCCTGGGCGTATTCGCGGGTGAGACGTGACGCAAGGGATACCTCAGGAATGCCCGCCTGCAGGCGTGCGTTGGCAAGCGTCACGTGGCCGCGGAGGCCGCGTGGCAAACCGGGGGCGCCAGTGCGTACGGCGCAAACCCTGGCAACAGCAGTGAGGGAGACAGATCATGGCAAGAATCTCGTTGTTCGCACCAACAAAACTCGGCTCATTGCCGCTGCGAAATCGAATCGTCATGGCGCCCATGACGCGCAGCAGGGCGGTCGATGCCAACACCCCCAACGACCTGATGGCTGAGTACTACGGCCAGCGCGCCGGTGCCGGGTTGATCGTCACCGAAGGCACATCTCCGTCGCCAAACGGAACCGGCTACCCGCGCATCCCCGGCATCTGGTCGCAGGCACAGGTTGCCGGGTGGCGGAAGATCACCGATGCGGTTCACGCACAAGGTGGGCGCATCTTCGTCCAGCTCATGCACACCGGCCGCGTCGGCCACCCGCTCAACCTGCCCACGGGCGCCGAGTTGCTCGCCCCCAGCGCGGTCGCCGCCGAGGGCGAGATGTACACCGACGCCAAGGGCCTGCAGCCGCACCCGGTACCGCGCGCCATGACCGACGCCGAGGTGCGCGCCGCCGCCCAGGAGTTCGTTCACGCCTCGCGCAACGCCATCGCGGCGGGCTTTGACGGCGTCGAGCTGCACGGCGCCAACGGCTACCTCATCGAGCAGTTCCTGAGCCCCCAGACCAACCAGCGCAGCGATGCCTGGGGTGGTTCCGTCGAGAAGCGCCAGCGCTTTGCGCTCGAGGTGGCGAAAGCGGTGGCAGCCGCGATCGGCGGCGAGCACGTCGGCATCCGCCTCTCGCCCTACGGGGCCAATGCCGGCATGAAGCCCTACCCCGAAATCGAGGAGACCTACACGACGCTGGTGCCCGGCTCGCGTCCACCGGCATTCAGTACGCCCACATCGTGGACCACTCCGCGATGGGCGCACCGACCGTCCCCGAGGAGCTCAAGCGCGCGCTCCGCCGCGCGTGGCCGCGCACCTTCATCCTCGCCGGCGGCTTCGACCGCGCCACAGCGGAGGTCGCGCTCAACGAGGGGCGTGGCGACCTCATCGCGTTCGGGCGACAGTTCCTCGCCAACCCGGATCTCGTGACCCGGCTCGAGCGCGGACTGCCGCTCAACGCGCCGGACTTCGCGACGTTCTACACGCCCGGGCCGAAGGGCTACACCGACTATCCGACGGCGTCCTGATCCGGAGGGCTTGGAGTAGCCTGGCGACTCGCCCGAACGCAGGAAGCGGTTCGGCGCAAATTCGCGGCCAGCACGGAGCATCGGTCCTCACTCAGGTTCTCAGCCATTCTTCAGACACACCATCGGGCTCGGGCGAGGAGTTACCAAGAATCGTCGGCAATGCAGTAGACCGCCGTGGAGGTTGACGACGCGGGGGCCCGTGCTACTGTCAGAACAATCAAGCACTGGCGGCGGGACGGCGGCAGCGCCGCCGCGGGAGGGGGTCATGGGCGGATCCGGGGATCTCCACGTCATCCTCGGTGCGGGCGGCGCGATCGGCACGCCGCTTGCGGCGCAGCTCCTCGAGAGCGGCGCGCGGTTGCTCACGGTGTCGCGCACCGGGCGCGGACCGGAAGGGGCGGAGAGGGCTAGCGCGGACCTGACGAACGCGGGCGACGTGCTGCGCGTTGTCGGGGAAGGCGCCACGGTGTACCTGCTGGCGGGCCTGGCGTACGAGCGGCGCGTGTGGCGCGAGCAGTGGCCGCGCATCATGAAGAACGTCGTTGCGGCGTGCGAGTCGAAGGGCGCGCGGCTGATCTTCCTCGACAACGTGTACATGTACGGCAGGGTCGAGGGGCCGATGACGGAGGCGACGCCGGTGCGGCCGTCGAGCGTCAAGGGTGCGGTGCGCGCCGAGATCGCCGGCTACCTCCAGGACGAGATGGCGGCCGGCCGGATCACGGCGATGATCGCGCGATCCGCGGACTTCTACGGCCCGCACGCGGAGCACAGCAGCATCCCCGCGATCCTCGTGTTCCAGAAGCTCGCCGCCGGCAAGCCGGCGCAGGTCCTCGGGCGCGCGGACGTCGTGCACTCGTACACCTACACGCTCGACTGCGCACGGGCGCTGCGGCTGCTCGCCGAGACGAATGACGCGTACTCTCAGGTGTGGCACCTCCCCACCGCGCGCCCGCCGCTCACGCCGCGGCGGTTCGTCGAGCTCGCGGCGCGCGAGCTGGGCGTTCCGGCACGCCTGACGGTGACGCCGGGTTGGGTCGTGCGGACCGCGGGGGTGTTCAGCACCCTCCTCCGCGAGGTCGGCGAGATGCTGTACCAGAGCGAGCACGACTACGTCTTCGACTCATCGAAGTTCGAGCGCCGCTTCGCGTTCACGCCGACGCCGTACGAGGAGGGGATCCGCGAGACGGTGAGTTGGATGAAGGGGGTCGGCGCATGAAGACGGGCCTGGCGCTGCTCGCCCCGCCGCCTACCGGCACCGCGCCCACGATGACCTTCAACCACACACTGATGGTGAGCTTCGCCGGCGAGGAGGTGCGCCTGTGTCACCGCCCGGGGGCCCACACCGACGGCGACGTCACTGTCCAGTTCGTGCACGCCGGCGTGGTCGCGGTGGGCGACCTGATCTTTCCCGACCGCTTCCCGTTTATCGACATGAACGCGGGCGGCACACTCGCCAGCTACCTCGCGACGCTGGCCGCCCTCGCCGGGGAGTTCCCCGAGGGCACACAGTTCGTGGCGACCCACGGAGCGATCTACTCGGCGGGGCGGGTTCAGGATGACACTCCAGCCGAAGAAGGCACGCGGGGCGCGCGCCCCACAGAGACAAGTGCCGGCGCTCCCGGCGCGGGGCGGCGGGAACAACTGACCCATGGCGCCGGTTATCTCGCCAAAAGGGGAGGTTGCCATGAAGAGATTTTCGTTGCTGCTCATCGCATTCGTCGTTGTCGCGCCGGTGCTCGCCCAGGGGATGAAGGATGCTCCGGGGGTCGGCATGGTTGAGACGTTGCGACAGAATCTCAACTACGCGAAGGACATGATCACAAAGAGCGCGGAGCAGATGCCCGAGGCCGATTACGCTTTCAAACCGACGCCCGAGGTCCGCAGCTTCGGCCAGATCATCGCCCACGTCGCCGACGCCAACTACTTTTTCTGCTCGACCGTCCTCGGCGAGGCCAACCCGTCGCCGGGCGTCGAGAAGAGCAAGACGTCGAAGGCGGACCTGGCGGCGGCGCTCAAGGCCTCGTACGAGTACTGCAACCGGGCGTTTGCGCTCCCGGACGCAGACACCGGCACGAAGGTCAAGTTCTTCGGACAGGAGCGCACCCGCCTCGGCGTTCTGCTGCTGGACGTCACGCACAACTGGGAGCACTACGGCAACATCGTTACCTACTTGCGACTGAAGGGCCAGGTACCGCCGTCCAGCCAGGCGAAGCCGTAGCCCCGGCCGCGGTTCCGGCCGGGGCGCCAGGGGCGGTGGCGGGCCTTTCGCTCCTCGTGGTGCTGACGCAGCGGACGTCGCCGCCACCACGCCCCGCGGTGGCCAAGACTACGGCTCACTAGCCCACCGAGGAGCAGGTGCGCTTCGGCGAGCGGTAGCGACCGGCCGCTTCTTCAAGCGGGCACGGCAGCTTCCGGCTGTCGGGCGTCACGACCGCAGCCGCGCGTTGATCTTGGCGAGCAGGCGCGACAACTCGACCGACAGCATGGCCAGGGCCCGCTTCAAGATTCGAGGCTCGCTGATCATTCTTCCCGGCAGCAACGTGCTGGCTGCGGGCGGCCGCACCGACGACGCGGTCGCGATCCTCGCCCTCGACGTCGAGGAGAACGCCCAGTCCTGGAACGCCTACGACCGCCTCGGTGAGGTGTACATGACGGCACATGGGTACCTGGTATCCCTTTCTTACCATTTATAGGTACCGGGTCCGGCTAGGTTGCCGAATCGACACTCGCCCTCGTTCATCGCGCCCTCAGCTTCTCTTCGAGCTCCTCCGCGAGGTCTCCGAAGGCCTCCTCCGACATCCTCCGCTGCGCGGCGGCAGAGGTGCCTGATTGGATGAGTAGGTCGGTCTCCTGCTATCCCCATCCTGTCGTGTGAAGACCCAGGTCTTCGCCAGCTCCTCGGCGAGACGGTCCAGACCCTCGGTCCAACCCTGCAGGGCCCCCGTGCGTTTCGCGAGCGACTCGAGGACGGAGTGGCGGAGGGTCATCTTCGTCTTGCCGCTCTGTTCGGCGAACGTCACGGTGATCACCGCTTCCAGCGGCCAGTCCGAGCTCACCCCGTAGTGCGCGGGCGGCACCACGTTGCCTGCCTCATTCGCAAAGGAATCGGTGAAGACGATTCGCTCCGGCTCGACGACTTCGCGAAAGACGCCCTTGGCCCATACGTCGGGGCCGTCGGGCGGTGACCCGTGACCCTTCAGCTTTTCGTCATCGTCCAGGTGCCGCTGCAACCGCCCGAGTTCTTGTAGGTCCCGCTGGCGACCCAGTTCTTGTTCTTCCAGCAGATGTTGCCCGAGGCCTTGGTCTGCTCGCCATTCTTCGGGTTGGTCACGGTCAGCTCGATTGTGCAGCAGGGCCGCATGCCCTTGCCGATCGTGCCGGTGAAGTTCTGCACCGGGCCGGTGGCGCTCTTGATCGTCCCCCAGATCTTCGAACCGCAGTTGGGGTCCTGATTCATGACCAAGGTGAAGTCCTCGCTCTTGGGGTTGGTGCAGGTCGGACTCTTGGTGTCGGTGCGCGTACCCCGGTACTCGCCCCTCACGCAGCAGAGGTCGCTGCCAGGCTTGAGGTCTCCCTGCTGCAGCCCTTGCGCCAGGACGAGACCGATCGAGAATAGTGCCGCCATGACAAGACCGGTCGTCAGCCTCGGAACCTTGTTCATCATGCCCTCCTTGCGGTCCTGAACCGCGGGACCTGTCACACGGACGAGTTGTTTGTTGCGCGGTAACGTAGCGTCATTGTGGATGTCCGCGGGGCCCGATGTCAACGCCCGGCACGGCCGCATCGCGAATCTCACCGACTTTGCCCTTGTGCGAGTACCTGATTACATGAGCGGGGCGGTCTTCTGCTATCCCCATCCTGTCGTGTGAGGACTCAGGCCTTCGCCAGCTCCTCGGCGAGACAGTCCAGACCCTCGGTCCAGCCCTGGAGGGCTCCGGCGCGCTTCGCGAGCGACTCGAGGACGGAGTGGCGGAGGGTCATCTTCGTCTTGCCGCCCTGTTCGGCGAACGTCACGGTGATCAGCGCTTCCAGCGGCCAGTCCGAGCTCACGCCGTAGTGCGCAGGCGGCACCACGTTGCCTTCCTCGTCCGCAAAGGAATCGGTAAAGACGATCCGCTCCGGCTCGACGACTTCGCGAACGACGCCTTTGGTCCACATGTCGCGGCCGTCGGGCAATCGCACGCAGAAGTGAATGACGCCGCCGGAGAAAGTTGTACCTGCGGTACCGATCTGGTACCAATCCATCGATCTCAATGAGAAAGGAGCTTCCTGTCCATCCGGATTTCCGAGCGGACCGGAGTTCCGACGTGACGCTGGCGCGTTCCAGCGCGACCCGCCGATCGCGCTAGCTCAGAGGTGGAGCCTGAGGCGCCCAAGAACCGACATCGTGCGTGACGCCTTGCTAGTGGCGGAACCCTTGGAGGTGGTCAGCAAGACCGTGTAGCGCCCGGTGGTTTGGTAGGCGTGTGTGGGGCTCTGGGCGGTCGAGGTTGTCCCGTCACCGAAGTCCCACAACCAGGAGGTAGGACTACCGGTCGAGGTATCTGTGAATGTGACAGCCACTCCCGTGGTTGGGTTCGGTGGGCTGCACGTGAAGGCAGCCTGAAGACCTCCGCCCCCGTCGGCCTGCCAAACGACCTGGGGCTGACCGCCGATCCAGACGGTGCCTGTCCTCGCGGACCCGGCGTTGGCAGCGAGCGTATAGGCCACAGTCCCGCTGCCAGCGCCTTCCCCACCCGCCGTGATGGTGATCCAGGAATCCCCGCTCCTTGCTGTCCACGGCGCGCTCGTGGTGACCGCGACCGATCCCTGCCCCCCTGAGGCCGGGAACTCCGCTCGATAGCGGTCGAGGAGGATCGCCCCCGGTCCCGCCGTCAGCGCGTAGGTCTTCGGGCCACGCGCGGCGCAGTGCAGATCGTCGCCAAGGTGGGCCGTGAAGGCCTGGTGAGCCGAGTCCCAGACGAGGCCGTAGGTGTAGGAAAACTCGGGCGACTTGTCCGGGAACCTCTGTACCCAGTTCGTTCCGTTCCAGCACCACGTCTCCTCTCGAGGATCGATACCGTAGCTGTAGGGTGGCGAGGTCTGGACATCTAAGCCGCCGGCGCCGCCGACCAGGATCACCTGTCCGAGCTTGGGGTCGTACTCGATCCGGTGTCCCCACCTGGGGGACGGACTGACAGCAGTAGGTTTCTGTTCCCAGACAGAACCGTCCCACACCCATGTGTCCGAGAAGAAGGTTGGGGGGGTGGACGCAGAGTAGAGATCCCGGGCTCCGCCAAACAGGACGACCACGTTCCTGGCGGCATCGTAGGCCATGGCATGGTAGTAGCGGAAGGGCGGCGCCTTGGCCACGACCCTCTCTGTCCAGTTCGAACCATCCCACTCCCACGTGTCGGCGAGGTAATCGGCTCCACCAAACAGCACAATCTTCTTGGAGCCGGGATCAGAGGCCATGGCGTGGAATGTCCTTCCTGGAGGGTTGGTTTGGGGGCGCAACTGAACCCAATCGACGCCGTCCCAAGTCCAGGTCTCGTTCGAGGTCTGCGATGACGCGTCGAAGCCCCCAAACAGGAGCACCTGACCACGGGCCGCGTCGTAGGCCATGGCATGGCCGCATCGGGGCCCCGGGTTGTGTGCAGGGACCGATTGCGCCCAGCGCGACCCGTCCCACACCCACGTGTCCGTGAGAGACGTGCCGAACCCCGCCCCCCCGTACAGAACCGCCTGTTGGCGGGCAGGGAACGAGGCCATGGCCATACAAGTCCTGGAGATCGGCGCATCCGGAAGATCAACTTTCTGCCACACGAGCTGACTGGCCGCCGGCCCGCCCCCAGCCTGCTTGACGCTGACGGTCTGGGCCGCCACGCTAATCGTTCCGCTTCGCGACTCCGGGTTCGTGTTCTGCGCGACGATGTAGCGCAGGTTCGCTGGCCCAATTGAGGGGGCCTTGGAGCAAGACAGGCTCTGTATCCAGGGTGCGTTGCTGGCAAAGCTCCAGGAATAGTCAGGAGCATTTGTAGACACGGAGAGCTCCCCTACACCCCCGGCCGCCGGGAATGTCACCGCAAGGGGTGACACGCTGGCGTTTCCTGCCACTCCGGTCTGGATGACGACCGCCGTCGTCTGACCGACGACGATCCTGCCCCACCTGTCGGCGATTACGGGGCTCGCAGAAACGGAGATGGTGAGCCGGCCGGAACCGGTTCCGGCCGCGCCGGAGCTTATCGTGATCCATGAAACGGAGGAGGTCGCTGTCCACGAGCAATTGCCCGGAGCAGCCACGTCAATGCCCGCAGTACCGCCTTCCGGGGCGACGCTCAGCCGTCCTGGGTTCAGCGAGGCGGGGCAGACTGGTGCCGCGGCGAAGGCCACTCCCACCTCCAGACCGCCATTGACGGCCCGGCTCGCACTGATCGCGAGATTGGAATAGGGGTCGGTCCAATGACTGCCGGCAGCCAGTGGTGCGTTTCCGAAGAAGAGGCCACGCGGGGCGTCGGCAGCGAATCGCAGCAGGTTTGTGTGCGCCTCGTTGTCCTTCCATGCGGAATCCTCGTAGTGGACCATGGCTCCGGTGAAAGCGCTCGCAGGCAGGGTCGAATCGTAAGTGCCGAGCGGCTGGCGGTTCTCCAGCCACAACCATGCGTCGTTCCCGGTGCCACGTCGGATCCGGAGTGCTTTCACGCCGCTGGCGCCGTCCTCGTATGGTTGCAGAACCAAGGAGCCGCTGGCCTCCACAGTTTGGACGGTCGTTCCGTTTTGCAGCCAGCCGAGCAACAGCTTGTGTGGCGCAGCCCAGTGCCCAAGGTCTCGGCCCATGTTGGAGAAGCTGTCGCCGTAATCGTGAGCCTGGTCCCAGGGGGCCGGCAACTCCCCGACTGGCCCGAGCGGTTCACCCCCGAAATCAGCCGCCCGGGCGTGCTCCAGGCCTAGGTTGTGACCCATCTCATGGCTAGCTGTCTCTGCCCTCACGCTTTCGGATCCCAGAGTCGCATCCCCAAGCCAGGCTGTCGATGCGACCAAGGAGCCCGATGGGCCGAGGGGGATCTCGGAGCACCCGATCGTCCCAAGCCCCCCCGACGTGAGACCGGTGCTCGCCTGCGGCACGACGAGAACGATGCGGTTGAAGACTCTCAGGTTGACGGAGGGCGACGCGACGCGGACCGCGGCGTCACGGACCGCCGCCGGTTGACCGAAGTAGTCCGCGTCCAGGACGAAGGGACCGAACACCTGCCCGGTGGCCCAGGTCGTTCCGTAGGACGACTCGCGCAGGAAACCGTCGAGCGACAACCCGGAGCCGAAGTAGGTCTGGTGGAGCATGTCGGCCGTAATGGCGCTGAGCAGAGGCTGGGAGGGAAACGAAACTAGGAGCACGGCTACCCGTTGTTCACCCGTGGTGCTGCACGCGGCGGCGGCGCTCAGAGTGTCCACGGATCGCCACTGACTTGCTGCCAGGAGCTGGCCAAGACGCATGCCACTCACATGGATGGGCCGGCTGGTGCCCGGAGGAGGCACTCCTGCGGCGAAATACACCTCCAGGACGCCGTCCGTGCCACTCAGGTAGTAGAGGGTGCGGCTTCGTCGGTTCTGGAAATCATCCTCCACAACCACCTCGAGCTGGCCCTCCCACTCACCCCTCGACTCCAGCGCCCCTCCCGCCTCGACCGCCTGCATCGCCAGGCCCACACTGGCCGCCGGCGGCAGCCCCAGCTCAAATGCCCCGGCCGGGTCTCGCTTAATGATCTGCTCGAGGAGCCCAGCCCTCAGTCGCAGCAAGGTGCCAACCCGTGCCTGCTCTAAAGGTTGGGTCTGTTTTGTGGATGCTCTCGCGAGACTCTCGAGTTCCTCGTTCATCGCGAGAATCTGCTCTCTCGCTGAGGCACCGTTTACGATTGGCATCGAGGTCTGACCTGCCGGCAACGCCTTGGCTCCGGCGATCGTTACCAGCAGGGAAAGAAGCCAGCTCATCCCGAGTCCCGTGATCTGACCGCGATTGGCCTTCATGATCGTCGCCCCCCTCCGGCCCGGTGGCAGTTTGTGTTTGCTAGCAGAGATCGATGCGAAGTTCATGGATAGGAAGTTGATTTTCACTGGGTTGCAGGATGCACTCACTCAAAGATGGAATCAAGGCCAAGCGGGCGGTCTCAGGGTCCATCTGGGAGAGAGACGACGGCGAAAAGGTGGTTGAAGCAACCCGGAACAGTGGTGAAGCCCTGCGCGGCAGGCCTGCCGGGCGGGGCTTCACCGGGCCGCCAGGGTCAACGGGGCGACTGGCAAGATGAGACCATCTTTCGGGACGCCCGTGCCGTTGGCGTACATGACGCCGAGCATGTATCCCTGCTCGATGATCCGATCGTCGTCCACACCTGGAGCATCGCCCGACAACCCTTCCAGCTCAAGACGGGCTACGGCGAGGTCTGACCAACTTCCGCGACCGCGACGGATGCCGCAGTTTGCGAAGCGCCCTCGCCTGAATTCATCGGTAGCACACCGGTGCCTGATTACATGAGTAGGTCGGTCTCCTGCTATCCCCATCCTGTCGTGTGAGGACTCAGGTCTTCGCCAGCTCTTCGGCGAGACGGTCGAACATTTCGGTCCACCCCTGCTGAATCCCTCCGCGCTTCTCGACCGACTCGAGGATGGAGTGCCGCAGGGTGAGCTTCGTCTTGCCTTTATGGTCGGCAAACGTCACCGTCACCAAGGTTTCCGGCGGGTGGCCCAAGCTCATGCCGTAGTGCGAAGGCGAGACCGGGTTGCCTTCCGCATCCGCAAAGGAATCGGTGAAGACGATCCGCTCCGGCTCGACGACTTCGCGAACGACGCCTTTGGTCCACATGTCGCGGCCGTCGGGCAATCGACCGGTACGCGCGGTCGCGGTGGAACCCGATATCTCGGTCTGTGGCCGGTGGCAGGGGCGCGGTCGCGCGCTTACTTCGGACAGCCCTTTGGGGCCCCCACCATGATTACCTTGATGCCGTTCCACACTGCCGGCCCGGGACTGGCGTTGTTGAGGAAGTTGGATTCGGCCACCGCGTGCTCCGGGTTCACGACGGCCTGGAACGGATGGGGAGCGTTGGAGGTCATGTGGCCGGGATTGGCGGCGTAGTAGCCCATTGGGACAAGGAGCGTCTTGAACTCACCGGGCTTGAGCGGCGGGTCGATTCCGATGCCTGTTCCCCACGCGTCCAGGACGCCGGGGTGCAGGTCCTTCACGACCACCGCTGGTTCAGCCCCCGACCAGCTTGCCTTGCCTTGGTTCTTGACGGTCACTGAAAAGGTGAAGACGGTCTGACCGGGCGCGCACGTTCCCCACGATTGCAGACCGAACGCCGTGATGATGAGGTCGGGTTTGGGCGCCGGCGGCTGGCCGGCGGAGACTCCGGCGGCCAACAGGAAGGCGCACGACACAAAAGAAGGGATGAACAGCTCTCGAACCGCATTGGCCCGTCTCATTCTGGTCTCTCCTTTGCGTGCAACTCTGGCCGAACCCGTCTCGGATGTCAAGAAAGGAGCCCCGCTCATGGGTGCCGGTGGGTGCCTTGCCTGACCGGCTCGCCGCCGCTCGAGCGATGTGCCATTCGCTGGTGGCGCCGGTGACGGGCACCGCCCTGCGGCCGCGGTGTCGGGCACGGTTCCTGGTGAACACGAGCTCGCGCGGCGCGTCGAAGACACGCGTGATGACGAGCTCATGCTCCGCGGGCTCCGTGGCGCGACTCCTTGTTGGTGTTGCCATGCTGCTTCTCCTTCCGCATCAACTCTCGGAAGCCGTTAACGCTGGCGTGCCCTGGGGAAACCCGCCGAACGAGTCACCGTTCCACCGCGCGGCGTCGCCGGATCATGTGATCCAGGCTGAACGGTCCCGCACCGCTGGCCGAGAGGAACAGGAAGATGAAGCAGAAGAGCACCGCGGGCTCGCCGTGGTTCTGGATCGGCCAGAACCCGTGCGGGAAGTGCCCGATGAAGTAGGCGAACGCCATCTCGCCGGACGCGATGAACGCCACCAGCCGCGTGAAGAGCCCGAGCAGTATCGCGACACCGCCCACGAGCTCGATCACGCCGGCGACCACGAGCAACGGGGGCAGGCCCCCGCCCCCCGGCTGGGCCGGCATGCCGCCGAACCAGCCCAGCAGTATCATCCCGCCGGGACAGATGAACAGCACGCCCGCGACGATCCTCAGCAGCGAATGTGTTGCGCCCGCAAGACGGTTCATGATGGGTGCCCTCCGGGAATCGCGGGATTCGGGTGTATCAGGAGTGGTGCTCATGAGAGACCTCCCTTCCACGTCCGACCTCGGGCCTTCGCCAGGTAGGCGGCAAGCTGGTCCAGGGTTCCGGTAAAGCCCTGCTGCATCGATTTGTGGCCGGCCTCGAAGGCGTTGCGCTCCTCTTCGGTCGCGCTTATGGGGCTCCCCTGCAGCTTGAGCGTCGTCTTGCCTTCGTGCTCGGCGAAGGTCAAGGTCGTGAGGACTTCCAGCGGCCAGCTCGGGCTCAACGGATGGCGAGTCAGGTTGCCGTTGGCATCCGAGAAGGAATTGACGAACACGATCCGCTTCGGCGCCACGATTTCGCGATAAACGAACTTGCCCCACATCTCGCTGCCGTTGGGCGCCCGCTTGCAGTAGTGAAAGACGCCGCCCGGCCGGAGATCGAGCTTGAGGGAAAGCATCGTGAAGCCTTTCGGCCCCCACCATTGTTTCAGGCGCTCGGACTCGGTCCACGTCTTGAACACGAGCTCACGCGGCGCATCGAAGACGCGCGTTGCGGCGATTTCCCGGTCGGCGGTGCTCGTCGCGTCATCTGTTCTTTGGGTCATGTCTCGTCTCCCCTTAATGAATGAAGGTCGAGGCCAGGTGATTCCCGAGGCGTTCCAGGCTTTGTGTCCAGCCCGCTTCCGCCCCTGCAAGATACGGGGCGGCCTCGGGGGTCGATCTGACGACGCGCGCCTTCGTCGTGAGTGTCGTCTTCCCGCCGTGTTCGGCGAACGTCACGGTGTGCAGAACTTCGAACAGCGGATGGCCCTCTTTGTCGAGCGCAGCGCTGGTAAAGACCAGGCGCTTGGGCTCGATGACCTCCTGATACACCCCGCTCATCGGGTAGATGGTGCCGTCGGGTCCGCACATGTGGATGCGGATGGCGCCGCCGAGACGTACGTCCACCTCGCAAACAGGGTTCGTAAACCCCTTCGGCCCCCACCACTGCGCGAGGTGCTTCGGGTCGGTCCACGCCTTGAACACGAGTTCTCGCGGCGCGTCGAAGACACGCGTGATGACAAGCTCCCGATCGGCGGGTTCAACATTGGGACTACGTCTTGTGGCCATGTTTCTTCTCCTTTGCCTTCAGCTCGACCAGATACTGGTCCAAGCGATCGAAGCTCTCTTCCCAGAAACGCCGATAGTGCTCTACCCATTCTGCGACCTCGCCGAGCGGAGCCGCCGCGAGCCGGCAGGGCCGCCACTGCGCCTCGCGGCTCCGCGAGATCAGCCCGGCGCGCTCGAGCACCTTGAGGTGCTTGGAAACGGCGGGAAGGGTCATCTCGAAGGGCTTGGCCAGCTCGGTCACCGATGCCTCGCCCGTGGTGAGGCGGGCCAGGATCGCCCGCCGGGTGGGATCGGCGAGGGCCGCGAACGTTGTGCTCAGGTGATCCTGGTTCATGGCGTTTAACCTTTCAGTTAATTAACCAGTAGGTAAACTAAATCCTCGCGGGTGACTTGTCAAGGGAGTCGAGGGAGCGGCTCATCACCGCCGATGGGCGGGCACGTTAACGTCATGCAGGCGCGGACCTTGCGGCCGCCCGCTTTGCTCCCTCTCCCTCCGGGAGAGGGCCGGGGTGAGGGATTCACGCCCCCCACGGCCGCGCATGTCGCATGAGGGGGCACGCACGCCGTGCGTGCTCGCCGGCGTGGCGCGCCGCCACCTCCGCCGGTCCTCGTCGTAAGGGAACACCTCGTCAGAGCCCTCGCTGCGGCGTGCTGCCGCTTACAGGCGGCCTGTGCGATGGCCATCCTTGACCGCGACCAGACCATATAACCCGGCGACCTGCCGCAGCACGCTCGAGCTGCCATGCTCAAGCCGCACCAGGCGATCGAGGAGCGTCGTGACCACCCTCCGGGGCAGGGCAGTCAGCGCTGGTCCCAGCGCGCGCATCGGAAGGACGAGGAGCGTGCCGGCCGCGAACTCCTCGGTGACCGTGAGCCGATCCGCGCAAAGCGACCGCAGCGCGCCACGGGCGTGATAATGCTGTCCAGGGTTTTCAGGGATCCCGAGGCGTCGCTTGAGCCAGAGCCGAAGCTTGATCGGCGCGCTGCTTTGCCACGACACGAGGACCAGCACGCCGCCACGGTGGAGCACGCGGGTGTACTCGTCGATTGCCGCGGAAACCGCGGCCTCTGGGACATGATCGATTGTCGAGAGGTCAAGGAGCAGGTCCACGGAGTCGGAGCGGAACGGCAGCGCAGTGATGGACCCCGCCACGGAACCCACCTGCGGCACCAGCCGCCTGGCCTCGACGCAGCGCTGGTGGGACAGCTCCACGGCGAGCAGCCGATGTTGGCTCGTCGCCGCGAGCCGGCCGAGGACGTTACGCGGCGCGCCGAGGCACTCATTCCACAGGTCGGTCTTGAGGATCACCGCCCGGTCGTTCGACAATCGCTCCAGTCCGCGTTCGACGGCCCTGCGGTACGAGCTGCCCATGTACCCCACAAACCAGGCGCCCGCTGCCTCCTCGGTCCGCGCGCCCACCAACTCCTCGACCTCACGGGGGACGATATCGCTCATCCGGTCATCCCTTGAGCTGAAACGAGAATCGAGTAACGTCCCGAGCGTCGGGGCGCGTCAGCAGCGAGCAGGTCTCGCAGCGGGTCTTGAGGAAAAAGCAGACCGGGAGGTCGCAGCGGACCTCCCGACCCATGAGCGAAAGGGAGATGCGGTCGAGCCGCTGGGTATCGCGTCCCTTGACCAGGACCACATCGCCCGGCGAGAGCCGCTCCCGGATGAGGGCCACCGCACGCTCTATGCTGCGACCAGCGTCCTTGAGCTCGATTCGGCCTGCGCCTTCGCGCCTCGCTCCCGCGGCGTAGCGCTGGAAGTTTCCGCCAAGGATCACGGCGAATGACACCGTGCGTGCCAGGCGCTCCCCGATCGCCCGGTATACGGGGCCCTGGCTTCCCATCGGTTCGGACACGTCGCCGAGCACGGCGAGCTTGCTCCTGGCCGGGGTTGTATCCAGCAGGTCGAGCGCCGCGTGGACCGTTTCCTGCGACGACTTGAACTCGTCACGCAGCAAGAACGCGCCATTATCGAGACCAACCAGCTCCAGGCGGCCGGGCGCGGGCGGCAGCGAGGCGATGCGCTGGACGGCCTCATCGAGCGTGACCCCCAGCTCCAGTGCGGCAGCCACCGCGCCAAGTGTGGCCCTGACCATGTGCGTCCCGAGCAGGCGGATCCTGACCGGCCAGCGGTATCCGGCCACCTGGAGCACCGCGCGCGTCCCGTGTGGCCAGTCGAGCTCGATGTCCGTGGCCCGCACGTCGCACGTTGGGCCGAGTCCGAAGGTGACCACGCGTTCGGCCCGCCCCCTCATCGATGCCATGTTGTCGTCATCGCCGTTGAGAACCGCGAGCCCGCCTGGCCGCAGCGCCGATAGCATCTCAGCCTTCTCGCGCCGCGTGGTCTCGAGCGTGCCCAGCGAGCGGTTGTGCTCGCTCCCGATAGACGTCACCACGACCACGTCGGGGCGGATCATCTGCGCGTAGGGAGCCATTTGCCCGGGGAGGTCAATCCCCACCTCAAGGACCTCGCGTCGAAGCCCCCACACGTGGAGCAGCATGGCCCCAGCGAGGTGGCTCCGGCAGTTGTCGCGGGGCAGCCCGTGGCCGACATCCAGAAGCGCCGCCAGCGCCCGCGCAGTCGTGGTCTTTCCGTAGGAGCCGACCACAGCCACCAGGGTCGCCCTTCGCCCGAGTGTTCGTCGGTGCAAGGTCGCCGCCCGGGAGAGAAGCGGCCAGGTCTTGTTCAGCCCGGCAAACAGGAGCTCGTCGCGTCCCACCGCTGTGCGTGTGAGCTCGCGGATGCGCCTGAGCCTGCGGACGAGGCGCGGGACTGGCATGAGACCTCCATTTCACCACGAATGACCGGCGGTGTCCCTACACCGCCTCCAGCTCTCCGGACCGGCCCCGACGCGAGCGGCTTTGCCGCCTGTCGGTGGCCGACCCGCATGCCGGCACGACATCCATCGGCACCTGGAAACGTTTTTCGGCCATCTCGACGGGTACCAGGTACCGCTAAGGTGCTCGAAACAATTGAAGGGGGAGTTCGTATGCTTTCCATCATGGCTGCGCACCTCGGCCGTCTGACTCAATGCGTGCGGCACCTCTTCCTGTTCATGCTCATGGCGGCGCCCGCGTTGGCCCAGGACCTCGCCCAGATCCCGGCTGACGACGCCGTCCGCATCCGCGAGTTCTACCGCCTCGCGTCCAAGATCCAGGACCAGATCTGGCCGAAGTGGAGCCGGACGCCGGCGCCGCTCCTGCTCGTCACGAGCAGCTCGGAATTCATCACCCATCATCCGTCGCCGCCGCCGGTCTTCACGAGGACCGCAGGTGATTTCCATGTACGCCCGCGCCATTTCCCGACCGGGATGCTGGCGACCTTCCCTGCATTCGGGCCGCCATCCGTCATCGTCATCGGCGAGCCGCAAAACACGGAAGCCAAGACCAGCACGCCCTGGCTCTTCATCATCATGCACGAGCATTTCCATCAGTTGCAGTACGGCAGGCCCGGCTACTTCCAGGGGGTGGACGACCTCGGCCTGGCGCGTGGCGACACCATGGGGATGTGGATGCTGAACTTCCCGTTCCCCTATGACGACCCGGCGTTGGGGCAGGCCTTTGCGCACCTGCGCGACTCGCTGCTCGCCGCATTGAACGAGCCGGACGAGAAGAAGTTCCAGGCGCTGGCCGGGCAGTACGAGGCGGACCGGAGGAAGTTCTTCTCGAAGCTTGCCGCCGGCGACGGCAAATACTTGAGTTTTCAGCTCTGGCAGGAAGGAATCGCGCGCTACACGCAGATCGCGGCCGCGGAAGCCGCAGCGCGCTATCAGCCGACCCCCGAGTACGCCGCTCTCCCCGACTTCGAGTCGTTTGCGGCCTACGCCACCAGGGCGAGAGCCGAAACCCTCGCGGAGCTGAAACAGATCGATCTCGCCACCTCAAAGCGTGGCGTCGTTTATTCCTTTGGTGGCGTCGAAGGCCTCCTGCTCGACCGCCTCAACGCCAGATGGAAGGACAGCTACTTCCAGCACCCCTTCACCCTCGATCCGTACTTCGAGTAGACGATCGCGCTCCTGGCCGCGCGCACGGCCGATGCGATTGCGCTCATCTCGATGGTGAGATAGTGGTACCTGGTACCTGGCGACGACGGGGCGGCGCTATCCGTGTTGCCAGGCGTGCGCGGCTTGGTTCGCGGTGCGGAGGTTTGCCCAGGGCGTCTCGGCGGGTACCGTGCAGTCGGCGCCGAGGATGAACCGTTCGGGCGCGTGCCGGAGCACGCCCTCGACCGCGGCCCGGATCTGCGCGTCGCTCCCGGTGGCGATCGCACCGTGACGGTCGAGTCCACCCATCACGGGGCGGTTGAACAGGCGGTACGCGTCGGCCGGCGGCAGGGGACGGCCGCCCGCCTTGAGAGGACAGCTCACCACGTGCCCCGGATAGTCATGAAAGCGCGTCAGGTCGTCGTATTCTCCGAGGTAGTCGCAGATGTGCAGGATGTTGAAGATGCAGGAGCGTTCGGCCTCCTTCATCACGGCCAGATCGTAGGGGCGGACCAACGTGTCGAAGAGGGCGCGGTCCGAAAGCCTGTGGGTCTCGCCCCCCTGGGTCGAATGGTAGAAGCCGTCGACACCGAGGCGGATGCAGGCTTTCACGAAGGTCATCAGGCTCTCCGTGACGATCTCCATACCCTTGGTAACTGCGTCGGGGTTCTCGCGGAGGTGGTGGACCACGGTGTCCTCGCCGAGCGCGTGGCCGGCGCACATGAACGGGGAGTACAGGGTCACGACCACCACGGCCTCGCGTTTGATGGCCTTGACGATGCCCTCCACCGCCTCGAGCTGCGGCTCGAAGAACTCCTCGCTGTACAGCGGCATCCGTGTCCAGTCCTCGGGACGTTGGATCGCGGGCAGGCGGGGGAAGTTCCGCTCGTACTGGATCTTGACGAAGTCCATCCCGGTGGTGCGGAAGAAGTCGAGGTGCTTGTCAACCGCGGCCTGGCCGAAGTGGCAGGAAGGGTCGAAGTGCAGGAAGAAGGCGGCGGGGACGGTGACCTGAGGTTTGCCGGGATCCAGCAGGCCAAGGATGACATCGCGCTTGTTCATGGCGCCTCCGTTTACTGTTCGCACCGTATGGTACACAGCCACGGCGACGGCCGGCCGCCGGGCGGCCGGTTGTGCGATCACCCCGGCCCCTTCCCGGAGGGAGAGGCAGCGGCCGAGGGTTAGAATAAACGGAGGAGGCTGCCATGATCCGTCGTGCATTCCTCGTGATCGCGGTCCTGGCCGTTTCAGCATTTGCGCAACAGACCCCGAGTCTCACCCCCGAAGAAGTTCTGGCTCTCACCAGCCTCGCGGACCAGGTGAAGGCGGCGCTGCAGGCAGGGGACGTCGAGAAGGCGGCTCGGCTCACGATCGACCTGCAAATGCGCCTCTACAAGATCAAGAAGGCCGCGGAGCCGACGGCGCAGCAGAAGCTGGCCGACCTCGAACGGTCCGTAGCACCGGACGAACTACACCGGTTCTACGGTCTCTCGCGGCTCGCGAATGCCGCGTTCGATGCGGGCGAGCTGGACAAGGCGGAGAGCTACGCGAAGGAGCTACTGGGCCTGGCGCCGCGCTATCCGAAGGACTGGAACTACGGCAACGCCATCTTCTACGGCAACATGGTCGTGGGCCGCGTGGCGCTGCGGCGCGACCACAACGTGGCGCTGGCAAAGGCGTCGTTGCTGGCGGCGGGACGCACGCCGGGGTCGCCGCAGTTGAACAGCTTCGGGCCGAACATGAGCCTCGCTAAGGACTTGCTGGCGGCCGGCGAGCGCGACGTCGTGCTGGAGTACTTCGAGCTCTGTCGAAGCTTCTGGAAGATGGGCGGCGCGAAGCTCGATGACTGGACGCACATGGTCAAGGGCGGCGGCATCCCTGACTTCGGGGCGAACCTGCTGTATTTTTGACGGCGGCGCCCGCACGCCGAGTCGAGATCAGCACAATGAAGTAGCGGCCGCCCGTTGCTTGATTTGTCATTCGGAGGAGCGCAGCGGTCTTGAGCGGTTTTAGAGCCTGCCCTGGGCGGAGCGAATGGGAGGAATCTGGGTGGGGGGAGTGGGGAATGCTGCAGCCCCCTCCCGGATCCCTCGCCCTGCCTGCGGCAGGACTCGGGATGACAACAGAACACGTTTCTTCCGACGGCGTGGTTGCTCGTCAGGAACGAGGCTCTGGCGAGCGTTGCCCTGCGGCCAGCCACACCCGGAACCGGCCGTCCGCGTTGGCACAGATCAGCCGGCGCCCGTCCCTGGTGATGCACACGCCCGAGTAGCTCTCGCCCGCGGGACCCGACAGCGCGACGGGAACGTCGGGCTCGTTGAGGTCCCAGATGACCACGGTGTTGTCCGTCGCCACGCTGGCCACCCGCTGCCCCCCGGGGAAGAAAGCCAGCGCCGCCACTGACCGGCCGTGCTCCTGGTGGAAGCTGCGCTGCTCTCGCGTCTCCACGTGGTGGACCCGCACGGCGCCGTCCCTGGCCCCGCTCGCCACCACGTCGCCCATGGGCGGCGTGGCCACGGCGCTCAGCGCGGCGCGATGGCCGTGCAGCGTGGCCACCAGCTTCTGGCTTGCGATCTCGTGGACGCGGAGGCTGCGGCCAGCGTGGCCGGTGACCACGAGCCGGCCCGTCCCGGCCAGCGTCAGGCAGGTGATGGCGTCGGGCTGCCGCCGTATGGTCCGTCGCTCATCCCTTGCCCGCAGGGCCGGCAGCTCCCAGAACTTGATGGTGGCGTCCGCGCCGGCTGAGATCAGGGTGGCACCGCCGGGCGGAAAGGCGAGGCCGCCGACCGCCCCATCGTGTGAAAGCCGGACATCCAATTCGAGGCCCGCCGCGACCTCCCAGAGGTAGATGGCGCCGTCGAGATGTCCGGAGGCGAGGAGCGAGCCGTCTTCGGAAAAAGCGAGGCACGTGGTGAGCGACCCGTGGCCCGTTCGCATGTGGACCCGGTTGCGCAGCGTTGTGATCTTCGTCCTCGTCGAAAGGTCCCAGAGGTGGATGGACCCGTCGGTCCCGCCCGCCACCAGGATCGAGTCGTCCAGCGACAACAGAATCCCTTGCACCTTGCGCGTCTCGCCGAAGGTGCCCTCCTCGAGGAAGACGGCCCGCCCCGTGGTCGGTGGCCGGGGTGCGGGGCGCGGCGCAGGAGCGACAGCGGGGTCAACGAGTCCGCCGCCGGGGCGGGGGTCGAGCGATGGGAACGGCGTGTCCCTCAGAGTGAGGTCGTTCTCGAGTGGGGTAGCTGCTTCAATGTGTGGCGCCGATGCCACGTGCGCGGCGGTCGCGAGATTCTCCCCGAGGTCGTGGAGCGCGCGCGCCATGGCGTCCAGGCCCTGGAAGCGCTGCTGAGGGTCCTTGGCCAAGGCCAACTCCATGACCCCGGCCATGCGGGCCGGCAGCGGGCACAGGCGCGGGTCGATGGGCGCAGGCGGCGCGTGGACGATCTGGTAGATCAGGGCGCCGACGGTCTTCGCGTCGAAGGGCCGGTGGCCGGTCAGCAACTCGTAGAGGATCACGCCTACCGCCCAGATGTCCACGCGGTAGTCGATAGGCGCGCCGGAAAACTGCTCGGGGGCCATGTAGGCGGGCGTACCAAGCACCTCCCCGGTGCGGGTGGTCGTCGTCCCTCCCTCGATCCAGGCGATTCCGAAGTCGACGATCTTGACTACCCCGCTCGGGAGGAGGTGGATGTTGGAGGGCTTGACGTCGCGGTGGATCACGCCGTGCCGATGGGCGAACCCAAGCCCGGCGCAAAGCTGCGTCACTACGCCGAGCTTGCTCGCCAGGTCGGGGAGCCTCTTGCCCTCTATCGCAGCGGGAAGAGTGTCGCCCTCGAGGAACTCCATGGCGATGAAGGGCGCACCCTCCACCTCGCCGAACTCGTACACCGTGACGATGTTCGGGTGCTGGAGGCGGGCCGCGGATCGGGCCTCGCGAAGAAACCGCTCTCGCATCCCGGTCTCGGCCAGGACGTCCGCATGCACGGTCTTGAGGGCGACGACACGGTCGAGGATAGGGTCTTTGGCCTTGTAGACGGTGCCCATGCCGCCCCGGCCAAGCTCGGCAACGATCTCGTACTTGCCGATCCTGTCCGCGTGTGACGGCATGTCGTATGGTAACCCGAGTCCGGGCCGTTCTCAGTGGGCAAGGCGACGGCTGGCCGCCGGCCGGCCGCTACATTTGAAGTCGTCGTGTTTCGTAGCGGCCGCCCGTTGGGCGGCCGGCCTTTTCGTGCATCTCGGTCCCCTCTCGCATGGGGAGAGGGATAGGGCGAGGGGACGGCAGGACGCAGACGACATGGGGGGTGGTCGACCGGGTGAACCCTCACCCCGGCCCTCTCCCAGAGGGAGAGGGAGGTTGCACGGCCGGCCGTCGGCCCGCCGGTACATTTGAAGCCGTCGTGTTTCGTAGCGGCCGCCCGTTGGGCGGCCGGCCTTTTCGTCCATCTCGGTCCCCTCTCCCAGAGGGAGAGGGGGATGAGGTGTGGGGCGCGCACACTGTGCGCGCACAGCAGGCCGTCGGACGGCTGCTACTTGAGGTGCGGGTAGAACTCGATCTCGGCCTGCTCGCCGGCGAGTTGCTTGGTGACGTAGACGATCTGGCCGGTGTGGTAGGACATGTGCTCGACCGCGTGGAGCAGGACGCCGAAGCCGGTGCGCGTGTACCCCTGGATGACGAAGGTGCGGACGAGGTCCTCGTCGGAGAGGTTCTGGGCAACGTTCCGGCATGCGGTCACGACCTCGTGGAGGCGGCCCACTAGCGTGGCGCCGTCCTCGCCCTCCACGGCGGCGAACTCCTCGCGTCGGTGGCGCTCAAACGACACGCCGCCGAGGCCGGCCAGCACCCACTGCGAGAGGTTTCCACACAGGTGAAGAAGGAGATTGGCCACGCTGTTGCAGCGCGTGTTCGGCCGCCACCAGAGCTGCTCGGCCGAGAGGACACGGGCCGACCGCTCGATCTTGTCGAGGTACTCCGCGAAGAGGCGGTGTGCCTCCCGGGCCAGGGCAGGGGATGCGTCGGTCATGCGTCGCATGGTAGCCTAGCTCAACTCGGGCGTGGCGGTCTGGCGAATTGCGGGTGGGGGAATCCCCGCCCCGACCTGTCAGTTGTAGATTTCTGACGTCGGTGCGCGAGCACCGGGAGGGGTTCTGACTGTGCCATCTGGATTCCCTCCAATCTGTCCGGGGACGGTTTCGAAGGAATGCGGAATATGAGGCTTGGATAATCCACGGCAGGTCAGCACGCCATGGATTTGCGTTTGGAGAGCGCCCGAATGCCAGATCTACCGCTCGGTCCGTCGGCTGCAGTCTTGGACGAAGTGAAGCAAGGCTGGAAGGAGATGATCGCCGCCTATCAAAGGCCGGACCTCAAACGCAGCGTGTGGCAACTGGCAGACAGCGTGGTTCCTTACGTGGCCCTCTGGTACCTCGCGTACCGCCTGCTCGCCGTCTCCTTCTGGCTGGCGTTGCCGGTCGAGATCCTGGCCGCCGGGTTCATGGTCCGGGTCTTCATCATTTTTCACGACTGCGGCCACGGCTCCTTCTTCAAGTCACGGGTCGCCAACGACGTGGTGGGCTCCATCACCGGCATCCTGACGTTCACGCCCTACTACGACTGGCGGGCGGAGCACGCCCGACATCACGCCACTGCCGGCGACCTCGACCGGCGCGGGACCGGCGACGTGTGGACGATGACCGTGAACGAGTACCGACAGGCCTCGTTCTGGCAGCGCCTCGGCTACCGCCTCTACCGCAACCCGCTCGTGCTCCTCGCCGTCGCCCCGCTGTACGTGTTCGTCCTCAAGCAGCGGCTACCCCGGCGCGGCGCCGGGGCGCGCGAGGTGGTGAGCGTGGTCGTGACCGACCTCGCGCTCGCCGTCATCTTCGGGTTGCTCTTCGCGACCATCGGCGTGAAGAAGACGCTGCTGGTGGAACTACCGCTCCTCGCGGTCGCGGGCGCGGCCGGCATCTGGTTGTTCTACGTCCAGCACCAGTTCGAAGGGGTCTACTGGGCGCGGCACGACAGGCGCGACTACGTGGCCGTGGCGATGCAGGGCAGCTCGCTCTACGCCCTGCCACGCGTGCTGCAGTGGTTCGCCGGCAACATCGGCTTCCACCACATCCACCACCTCTCCCCGCGGATTCCCAACTACCGGCTGCCGAAGGCTTTCCGCGAGCAACCGGCCCTTCAGCGGGTGGACCGCCTCACGCTGCTCTCGAGCCTGCGCTCGCTGCGCCTCCGCCTCTACGACGAGGGGTCGCGCCGCATGGTCGGCTTCCGCGAGGCGAGCGCATAGGAGCCTGTCCGAGTAGACGACGAAAGCGAGAATTCCGAGGGCGCCGGATGGCAAGGAAGCCGAGCGAAAAGCCCGGAGGCGTAGCCAGAGCTACATCGAGGACTTTTCGCGACGGCTGACGCAGCCAGCCGGCTGCCATCGGAATTCGCAGCCGGAGTATTACTCGGCCAGGCTCCTAGGTGGTGTCGCCATCTCGCCGTCTGTAGGAGTGCTCTCCTGGCCCGCACGCCTCAAGACCGAGCGGGGCGGGGTCAGACGCTACCGACAGCTTCCCTGGGAAAGGAAAACCCGGGATCCCGCATTAGGCGGAACCCCGGGCTCGTTCACTTGGTGCTTGGTCGCCTACATGCGCGGGGTGCGGTCAGACCTTGGTCCGGACTTCTCCATCCGCGACTTCGCGACGTTGACCGTGAGCGGCTTGCCGTCGAGGGGCTGTTGGTTGAGCTTGGCGATCGCCCCTTCCGCTTCGGCGTCGCTGGACATCTCGACGAAACCAAAGCCGCGCGACTGCGCCGAGTCACGCTCCGTGACGATCGCGGCCGACACGACCGTCCCGCACGGCGCGAAGTGCGCGCGCAGTGCTTCTGAAGTTGTGGAGTAGGACAGACCGCCGACGTAGAGTTTTGAAGCCATGTGAGCCTCCCTTTGGTCCTGGGGGTTGCGGGACCGGTCATCTTCCGCACTGCAAATCCCACCCCGGACCTGCGGAAGGTGCCGCTCGGAGGCGAGGCCGGCGGTGCGCCCGATGGCGCGTTGCCCGGCTGAGGGTTGAAGTATACACCAAAGTTCTTGAAAGTCAAGAATTTACTCGGGCGGCCGCCACCCGTCGGTGCGGATCGAGGGGCGGGCCGCGGTCCCATCTCGGTGGCCGGGAACGTGGCGAGGCGGTCGAGGTAAACCTCTCCATTCTCGGCGGATGCCTTCGGCGGATCGCCCATCACGTGGTTCGAGGTGAAGGCGGGCATGCCCGTTTCGACGAGGATCTTCACCTCGTTCTCGCGCGCGTGCGTCCCCGACGCCTCGGCCTTACCCGATATCCCGCGGACGCCGTCTTGCTGAAGAGGGAGATGGGCGTCACTGCTCTGCAGCCGCGACCATCTCGGTCCCCTCTCTCATGGGGAGAGGCACAGGGCGAGGGGACGGCAGGACGCAGACAGCATGGCGTGGTCGAGCGGCTGGACCCTCACCCCGGCCCTCTCCCAGAGGGAGAAGGGGATAAGGTGTGGGGCGCGCTCGTCGTGCGCGCATGGCCGGCCGCGGCAGGCCCACATTGGGGTACAGGACTGGTGAGGGATTGAGGGGGCTCCGCACACCGAACGGCTTTGGTGGTAGCGTTCGCGGGGAGGGAAGGCATGGAGAGGATCGAAACGCCGCGGGCTCCGCGCCCCGGCGGGCACTACAGCCAGGCGGTCGTCCACGGCGGAATCGTGTACGCGGCCGGCCAGCTCCCGGTGGATCCGGCCACCGGTCAGATGTGCGGTGGCCCGGTCGAGGATCACGCGCGCCAGGCGGTCGCCAACCTCCGGGCCGTGCTGGAGGCCGCGGGAAGCGCGCTGGACCTGACGCTCAAGGTGACCGTGTACGTGAGCGACATTGCCCTCTGGGGGCGGGTCAACGCGGTGTATGCGGAGGCGTTCGGCGCGCACCGGCCCGCCCGGACCGTCGTGCCGACGCGCGACCTCCACCACGGCGCGCTGGTGGAGATCGACGCCATCGCCGCGCTTCGTGATGTATCCGGGCGCCGGTAGGGCGTTCGCAGGGTGTCGAAGGGAGGGGTGAATATTGAGACAACGTCTCATAATATTTGCAGTCGCCCTGACGTTGCTGTGCTCTGCGGGAGCGCATGCTGGCACAGCGGTCCCGTCCGCGGCGAGGAAGATCCGGATTGCCGTCGCGACGTTCTCGCACGAGACGTGCACGTTCTGCCCCGAGCCGACGGGCATCGCCGAGTGGGAGTACTACGGTCCGCCGGTGCGCGGCGGCGAGGTCCTCAAGGAGCGCGGCTACATCGCGGGTTTCGTCGCCGCAGCCGCCGAGTACAACGGCGTCGAGCTGGTGGGCATCCTCTCCCCCCGCGACTCGAAGGGAGGTTCGTCGGGGAGCTGGATCACGCGCGAGGCGTTCGAGAAATACGCCAACGGCATCGTCGATGACATCAAGCTGCAGGGTCGGTTCGACGGCGTGTACCTGGCGCTGCACGGCGCGATGGCGGTGACCGGCGTCCCGAAGCCCGAGGCCGAGCTGGTCAGGCGCGTCCGCGCGGCCGTCGGGAAGACGCCGATTTACGTGACGCTCGACCTGCACGCCAACGAGGACTCCGAGCTGACGGACGCCGCCGACGCGGTTTTCATCATCAAGCGCTACCCGCACTACGACGAGGCGCTCCAGGGCGAGCGGGCGCTGCGCGTGATGCTGCGCCAGATCCGGGGTACCTACAGGCCGACGATGGCCACGCGCAAGCCGGGCGTTCTGACCCCGAGCGTGGTTCAGGGCACCGGGACGTCGCCAGCGATCGAGATCATGGAGCGGGCGCGGATCTGGGAGGAGCGCCGCACGGACGTCTACGTGTCGGTGGCGTTCGGCTTCGCCTACGCGGACGTGCCCGACATCGGCGCCACGGTGATGGTCCTGACCAACAACGACCCCGAGCTCGCCGCCCGGATCGCCGACGACATGTCGGCGTTCATCTGGAGGAAGCGGGAGGAATTCGCGGGCAAGAAGCTGCCGAAGACGAAGGAGGGCGTGGCGCTGGCGATCGCCGCGGCGAAGGCCGGGAAGACGCCCGTCGTGATTGCAGATCACGCGGACCGCACCGGCAACTCCACGCACATCCTCGAGGAGCTGATCCGCCAGGGCGCGTCCAGGTTCTGCATCGCCACGATCTCGGACGAGAGGGCAATCAACGAGATCAAGGCGAAAGCCAACGTCGGCGACACCGTGACCGTGAGCGTCGGCGGCTACCAGGACCAGTTCGCCGGACGGCCGGTGCCGATCACGGGGAGGGTCGAGGCCCTGCGCGCGTATGGGCAGTTTCCGACCGTGGCGGTGCTCCTGTTCGGCGACGGCAACCGGGTGATCCTGACCCCGGAGCTGCACCAGGTGACGGACCCCGACATCTTCGGCAAGCTCGGGATCGCCCTCGGTACGATGGACATCATCGTCCTGAAGTCGCGCGTGCACTTCTGGAGGGGGTTCGTCGAGGACGGGCTGGCCAAGGCGGTGTTCCAGGTGGATGCGCCGGGGCTGGGGCCGGCGGACGTCACGACGATTCCGTACAAGAACGCGCCGAAGGACCTGTACCCGCTGGTGCGGAGGTAGAGAACCGCGCGCCGGGGCTGATTGGTCGCGTTCGTTCCCTCGGCGCGGCGCGTCACCTGTGGGCGCCTCGCGGTCGCGCCCCGCCTCCATCGACGGTGCGTCCCAGGGTGACCAGATCGGTACGCGACGGACAGTTCCGAGGAGGCGGACCGGCCCAAGAGGTGTGATCGCGTTCGCCGCTGTTGATCAGGACTTCGGCGGTCCGATGCCCGCACCGGACTTGGGGACGGGCGTGCCGGTACCGGTGGGCTTGCCTCCGGAGTACGCGATGATGAACGTCTCGCCGAAGTACGAACTGCCGTCTCCGCTGGCGCGGACCCAGTAGAAGTTGCCCGGAGCGAGGTTCTTCCCGTCCGTGATCTGTCCGGGGTTGCTGATGTTGGTCACCTGGCCCACCGTCCACGTGTAATACCCCTTGGTGGGGCACCCGTGGAAATCGAGCGGGATGGTGGCGATGTCGCCGACCTTCCCGTTCTGCCAGAACAGCTCCAGCAGGAGCTTCTTCGAGGGCCAGCGGCTCGGCTCGGCGATCAGCGACCACTGGATGGTGGCAGGCTGGCCGAGGAGGAGAACCTTGCCGGCGGTTGGCGCCTCAAGCTTGACGTAGGAGGGCGCTCCTTTGGTCGGAAAACTCGCCGCCGCAAAGATGCCGAACATCTGCGTCGTGAACGACAGACCGCCGGTCTCGGTGGCGACCTGGAAGGCGTAGCGGCAGCCGATATCAGACACGGCCGGCGTCCACCAGATGAATCCAATCGTGTTTGGTCCCGCGTTCGCGCCGGGCGTGCTGTTGTTGTTCAGTGGAAGGCCCGCATCCAGCACGCGGAGCGGTGCGCCGTTCCTGAGGAGCGTGACCTTGATCTTGGTCTTTGGATCAACCCCGTTCGCCATCCAGCCGACGCTCTGCTTTAGTCCGACCCAGAAGTAGTCGCCGGGCAACATGTTACCGTAGGGCGTGAGGGTCCCAGCCTCGCCGGATGCGGCCATACCCACAAGCACTGCGAGGACGACGACGAAGACGAACTTTCTCATGGTGCCTCCTTGCTTGGTTCGCTGCCTTGGGACGTGGCCGCCTCGGTCGACATCGGTGCGACGCCCCCGGGGAGAGCCTGCGCTTCTCGAATTGACCTCGTGGACACCGTTCGACGATACCCCTTTGATCAAGCGATGGCAAGGACAATCTCAACTCCACAAGCCGAATCGGGATGATTCGGGCGCATGAATCCCATGAGCCTCAAGCGGCGCCCTGCCGACGGAGCCGTGTCGGTCCCGTGCGCGTCGGATCGGCGGATCCGTGCCCCGCAACGCGCGCCGGCCCTCCTCGCGATCGAGTAGGCCCGTGGACCTCTACTTCTTCGGGAGCCCGACGCTCTGGGCGAAGGCGATGATCTGGCTGCTCCCAAGCTTGAGCGCCTTGGCGAGCGCCGGCCGGTCCACCATCGCGCGCACGCCGGTGGCGAGACCCTCGGAGGCGCAGTAGAGGTAGACGTTCTGGCTGATGAACGCGGCGTCGGCCCAGGCGTACGCCTGCTGCGTGTCGGCCTGCGAGCCCTTCATGCGCGTGGTGTCGGCCACGAACACCAGCGTCACCGGGGCGTCCTTGACGAACTCCTGTACGCCGGTGAGGGCCCGCAGATCGCCCGCCACGACGGGCTTCAGAACGTTGGCGGCTGCGTCGTACAGGTAGGCGCCGCTCGCCGTGACCACGACGACGTCGATCTCCTGCCAGTTGCGCGCGGAGGGTGCGGTGCGCTTGCCCGAGTCGGGACGGTTGATGCCCCAGGCCGCCCACAGCAGGTTGGAGAGGATCTGCTTCGGGAGCGGTTCAGGGGCGAAGGCGCGGGCGGTCGCCCGCAGCTTGAGGGCCTGCATGAGCGGCTTGCCGCCCTCGGTCTGCGGAGCCGGGAGCGGGATCGGTGCAAGCTCCTGGGCCACAGCCCAACCCGACACGAGCAGGACAACGACGAGCGCAAACCGGAAACACGATGGGCGCCGCATGATCCCTCCTTGAGACGGCAGAGTACACCCGCCGGGTGAGACGCGCCACGCCTCCGTCTCGCCGTGGCCGTCCAGCCGCTCGTCGTGCAGCCGGCATCGCGGTCCAACCCAGTGGCGTCCTGCCGTGAGGAACGGTACGATCCGCCGCAGCGTTAACCGATTCGCAGGGAGGCAGAGATGCGTTCTTCTTTCGTGATGTCGGCACTGGCAGCACTGCTGGCCAGCGCCGCTTTCGCTCAGCAGCCGGACACGCCGAGAAGCAGGGCCGAGAGGGCGCGGAGCGAGCAGCCGCCGGCCGCCGCGAAGGCCCAGGAGGTCAGGCCCCAGGAAGCGGCAAGGCCTGAAGAGCGGAAGCCGGAGGCGGGCGCCGCCGACGAGCACTTCGACATGACGGAGGTGCCGCCCGTGGTGACCCACCACCAGACCACGGTGGACGGCAAGCTCCTGAAATACATGGCCACCACGGGCCGGCTGCCGATCAAGCGGGAGGACGGCCGAATCGAGGCCGAGGTTTTCTTCGTGGCGTACACGCTCGACGGCCAGGACCCCGGCAAGCGGCCCCTCACGTTCGCGTTCAACGGCGGCCCGGGCTCGGCCTCGCTGTGGCTGCACCTGGGCGCCCTGGGCCCGAAGAGGGTCGTACTCCAGCCGGACGGTTTCATGCCGGCGGCCCCGTACCGGAACCAGGCCAACGCCTACACCCCGCTCGGTGCGACGGACCTGGTGCTGGTGGACGCCATCGGCACGGGGTTCAGTCGCGCCGCCACCGCGGAGCTCTCCAAGAAGTTCTGGGGCGTGAAGGGCGACATCGAGGCGTTCGGGGAGTTCATCCGGATGTACATCACCCGCTACGAGCGCTGGACCTCGCCGCTGTTCCTCCTCGGGGAGAGCTACGGGACCACGCGCGCGGCGGGGGTCGCGGGCTACCTGGCCGACCGGGGCATCTCGTTCAACGGGATCGTGCTGCTCTCGACGGTGCTGAGCTTCGAGACGCTGCGCTTCACCAAGACCAACGATCTGCCATACGTGCTGGTCCTGCCCTCGTACGCGATGATCGCGGCGTACCACCAGAAGCTGGCGCCGGAGCTGATGCAGGACCTGGCCAGGACGCGGGCGGAGGTCGAGCGGTGGGCGTCGAACGCGTACGCGCTCGCCCTTGCGAAGGGCGACGCGCTGACCGCCGCGGAACGGCAGGCGATCATCGGTCAGCTGGCGCGCTACACGGGCCTCACCATTCAGTTCCTCGATCAGGCGAACCTGCGGGTCAACGTGCAGCAGTTCACGCACAACCTGCTGCTGGACCGGAAGCTGCGGCTGGGACGGCTGGACGGGCGCTTCACAGGGCCGGATCCCAACGGGCTGCTCGATACCCCGAACTACGATCCGACCGGCTCGGCGACAACCCCGCCCTTCACCTCCGTGTTCAACGGCTACGTCCGCGCCGAGCTCGGCTACACCACGGACATGCCGTACAACGTATCCGCGTTCCGCGGCGGCGGCGGTTTCTCCAACTGGGAGTGGGGTTCAGCCATCGAGGGCTTCCCCGATACCGCGACGGCGCTCCGGCAGGCGATGGCCAAGAACCCCTACCTGAAGATCTTGGTGATGGAGGGCTATTACGACCTGGCGACGCCGTACTACGCGGCGGACTACACGTTCGATCATCTCGGCCTGCCGCCGGATTACCGGAGGAACGTTTCGTTTGCGACGTACGACTCGGGCCACATGGTGTACCTTCGCACCGAGTCGCTGGCGAAGTTCAAGCGCGACCTGACGGGTTTCATCGAGAAGTCGGTCCCGCCGGGGCCCTGACCCACGCGGGCACGGAGCGGGGCTTCAGTCGGTCGCGACGGCCTGCATTGGTCACTCTTACCGGAGAACCGGCCGGTTGGCTAGAGCCAATATCGCGGCGGTCAGGCCAATCCGATTGCAGAGGGCCCGAGCGGAATCGGGATAGGTGACCGTGCTGTGCTTACCTGCATCGTCGTGACGCTCAGCTCCCTCTCCCTCCGGGAGAGGGCGGGGTGAGGGTGCAGATGGTCGTCCACGGCGTGTTGGTGCGCGCACCCGGCGGGCGCGCACCACGTTCCGGCACTTGCAACAATCTGCACACGAAACTCAGAATCTATACTGCTGGAGCTTCACCAAATCTCAGGATTTGGGGATATACTCCCCCGCGTGTCCCCCACAAGTAACCGACCTAACGGTTGCTCCGCATGATCGCCGCGAAGCCTAGGCGCTCGCGGTTTCTTCTGAAAGGAGAAAGTCCGATGAAACGCACCCCCCTGGCGTTTGCTCTCGTGGCGCTGCTTCTGACGGGCTTCGTCTACGCTGCCTCGCCCAATGTCGTCATCAGCCAGGTGTACGGCGGTGGCGGTAACGCGGGTGCGACGTACAAGAACGACTTCATCGAACTGCACAACCGCGGAACGGCGGCAGTAAGCGTGAGTGGATGGAGCGTCCAATACGCTTCGAGCAGCGGTACGTCATGGGCGGTGACCAACCTTGCCGGGTCGATTCCGGCTGGCGGCTACTACCTGGTGCAGGAAGCTGCCGGCTCAGGCGGCACAACAAGTCTGCCGGCTCCAGACGCCTCCGGAAGCATCGCCATGTCCGCAACGTCAGGGAAAGTTGCGCTCGTCAACGCAACAACCGCAATCAGCGGTAGCGGGTGCCCATTTGCCGCGAGCATCATCGATTTCGTCGGATTTGGTACAAGCGCAAATTGTTCTGAAGGTGCCGCCACTACGCCGACGCTCACGAATACAACGGCAGCACTGCGGGCAGCAAACGGCTGCACCGATACGGACAACAACTCGGCCGACTTTGCGGCAGGTGCTCCGACACCGCGCAACAGCGGTTCTCCGGTGGATATGTGTGGCGTGGTCGTAAACAATCCGCCGACAATCACGGCGCCGGCGAATCCGATCGTGACGGTGTTGCAGAACGCGGCGCCGTTCACGGTCAGCCTGAGTGGCAGCGATGACCGCGGCATGTACAAATGGTCGGCCACGGCTGGTGCTGGCGTGCAGAGCGTAACCGTCACCGGCGGTCAGGATACGGCGAACGGCACGTACACGGTCGCCTTGGTCACCAACTACACAGGAACCGCAACGTTCACCGCGTCGCTCTCCGACACCGTGAACGCGGCCGTCACGCAAAGCGTCAACATCACGGTGAACGCGGTTGCGGTCGACAACCCTCCGGCGATCACTTCGCCAGCAAACCCGATCGCGACGGTGACTCGGGATGCGGCGCCTCTTACTGTGACCGTGTCTGGGTCAGACGACCACAACATCTTCAACTGGTCCGCGACCACCGGAACAGGCGTTTCAGCCGTGTCCGTGACGGGCGGACAGGGAACATCGACCGCGACGTTCACGGTGACGCTGCTGAGTGGTTTCACCGGCACCGCGACATTCACCGCTTCGCTATCCGACAACGTCAATGCGGCCGCCACGACTGCGGTCAACATCGCGGTGAACCCACCAGCACTTCCTCCCGGCACCATCGTGATCAGCCAGTTCTATGGCGGCGGCGGCAATGCCGGTTCGACGCTGAAGAACGACTTCATCGAGTTGTTTAACCGCAGCAACAACCCGGTGTCGGTCGACGGCTGGAGCGTGCAGCACTTCTCCTCGTCGAACCCTACGTGGTTCGCGACGCCGCTCTCAGGCGTGATTCAGCCGCACAGCTACTACCTCGTGCAGGAGGCGGCGGGAACGACTCCGGGCGGCGGAACGGTTCCCCTTCCGACACCTGATGCGACCGGCGACATCGGCGTCAGCTCGACTGCCGGCACCGTCGCACTCTCCACCTCAACGACGCTGCTGCCCGCCGGAATCTGTTCGACGAGGAGCGACGTCATTGACTTCATCGGCTACGGCAGCGGATCAAGCTGCTCCGGCCGGGTGGCGATCGGGCCCGCGCTGTCGAACACGGTCGGTGCGTCACGCACGCTCGGCGGCTGCACGTATACGAACAGCGCGACCGACTTCGCCGTCGGTCCGCCGGCTCCGCGCAACTCCGCGACTCCGGCGAACGATTGCAGTACAGCAGTCGATCCGACGACGCCGCACGTCATGATCAGTCAGCTCTACGGAGGCGGCGGCAACAGCGTTGCTACATACAGCAACGACTTCGTCGAGCTCTATAACCCGACCGATGTCGATGTGCCGCTCGACGGCTGGTCGATCCAGTACGCATCGTCAACTGGAAGCGGCTGGGGAAGCAACTCGCAGCCGCTCGGCGGAAGCATCCCGTCGCATGGTTACCTCCTCATCGAGCTGGCGGCCGGCGCCACGCCGTCAACCCCCCTTCCCCCGCCCCGCATCATCGGCGACATCAACATGTCGGCATCCAGCGGCAAGCTTGCGCTCGTGAACCGATTCGAGCCGCTATCAGGCAACTGCCCGATTGGCGACCCGTCGCTCGTGGACTTCATCGGTTACGGCAGCGCGGATTGTTTCGAAGGCGGCCTGGCCGCTCCCTCGCTGACGAGCAACGGACAATCGCTCGTCCGCAGCACCAATTCCGATACCAATCAGAACAGCGTCGACTTCTCTCGCCTCACTCCCCCAAATCCCCGCGGAACCGGCGAGCTCGTCGAGCTGCCACCGCTCGTCAGCAGCTTCGATCCGCAGCCAGCGGACGCGCCGTACGACGCCAGTATCACGCTCAACTTCAGCGAGCCGGTGAATGTCGCCGACGGCTGGTTCAACATCAGTTGCACATCAACGGGCGTGCACACCGACGTCGAAGTCGCATCCGCATTCGGCGGCCGCACCTGGATCATCACACCGAACGTCACGTTCTTTCCGGGTGAAACGTGCACCGTGCACATCTTCAAGTCTTTCGTCACCGATCAGGACACGAACGACGGCCCGAGCACCGACAATCTCCCCACCGACTTCGTGTGGTCATTCACGATCGCGACGGGCACCCCGGTGGAAACGTCTGACGTTCACCTCACGATGGGCAATCCCTCCGACGCCATCCCGAGCTTCGCGTTGCCGAACAACTACCTGATGGAGAAGCCCGAGTACGCGCTGTCGTACAACCGTGACCGCGGCACGGCCAACTGGGTGAGCTGGCACCTCGCGAATGAGTGGACGATCACCGGCAACCGGACCGATACGTTCCGGCCGGATCCCGCACTGCCGCCGACCTGGTATCGCGTCCTCCAGACCGACTACTCCGGCTCCGGCTTCGACCGCGGCCACATGTGCCCGAGCGCCGATCGCAATATCAGCATTCCGATCAACCAGGCGACGTTCCTGATGACGAACATGGTCCCGCAGTCGCCCGACAACAACCAGGGCCCGTGGGAACAGTTCGAGACCTACCTGCGCACTCTGCTTCCTGCCAATGAGATCTACATCGTCTCCGGACCGTTGGGCGAAGGTGGAACCGGCAGCAATGGTTTTGCCACCCGGGTCGCCAACGGGCAGGTCACTGTCCCTGAATCCACATGGAAGGTTGCCCTCGTCCTGCCGAAAATGTCTGGCGATGACGTCGCGCGCGTGACTCCGTCGACGAGAACGATCGCCATTCGCATTCAAAATATTCAAGGCATCAAAGACAACGATTGGCATCAATACCTCACCACCGTCCGCACGGTGGAGCAGCTCACCGGTTACAACTTCTTCTCGAACGTTCCGGCGATCATTCAGAACAGCATCGAGCGAGGTACCGACGGCGTCAATCCGCCGGGCGTGGATGACGAGTCGTTGACCACATCTGAGGACACGGCGAACGTAGTGACGCTGAATGCGGTGAGTCCGGATACCGGCGCGACATTCACGTACACCGTCGGAAATCCGGCGCACGGCTCAGTAACACCAAGCTCGCCGGCCGGCACATACACGTACACACCCGCGCCCGACTTCAACGGCAACGACTCATTCACGTTCTCCGTCAGCGACGGTCACTTCGATTCGAATACATCAACCGTTACGGTTCATGTTTCGGAAGTCAATGACGCGCCGATCGCGGCGGATGATGTCGGCAATGTCGAAGCAGGCTCGACGCTGTCGATCCCGGTCAGTGCTCTCACCTCGAACGATTCACCCGGCCCGGCAAACGAGAGCAGCCAAACGCTGACGGTCACCGCCGTCACGAGCACGGCCGCTACGCATGGCAACGTCTCGCTCGCCGGCGGACAGGTGACCTACACACCGGTGATCCCGTACGCCGGTCCGGCAAGTTTCACGTACACGGTGTGCGACAACGGCACCACGAACGGCAATCCCGATTCGAAGTGTGCGACCGGAACAGTCAGAGTCAACGTCAACGATTCGACCCCGCCGGCGATCTCGACCGTTATGCCGAGCGTCACGCAACTGTGGCCGCCGAATCACAAGATGGTCGACGTGGCTGTCGCGTACGGCGCCTCGGACCTCGGTGACTCGACTCCGGCCTGCTCGCTGCAGGTGTCGAGTAATGAGCCGATCAACGGTACCGGCGACGGCGACACGGCGCCGGACTGGCAGATCGTTGACGGGCACTACGTTCGTCTGCGCGCGGAGCGCGCGGGGACCGGCAGCGGCAGGATCTATACGATCACTGCGACCTGCGCGGATGCGACCGGCAATGCTGCGCAGCGCAGCGCAACAGTAGTCGTCCCCAAGAACCAGAAGTGATCATTCCTCCGGACGGCGTGCACCTCACGCCGCCCGGAGGTTTCTTTCCCTCATAGTCGAGGACGAGTGGGTCGCGACGGGCCCCCATCAATCCGGCGACTGCTGGTGCGGCCACGCCGAGCCGAATCTGCTCAACGGCAAAACCTCGCCGTCAACATCGATCGCGTCCACCGATGGGTTACCCTCGAGAGCGAGGGAATGGGGTAAGGTCCCCACGGCGCTTGTGTAGGAGAGCGTCCCCCGACGAAAGCTGCGGGCGCGCTGCTGCGCGCCCGGAGCGGTTCTCCGACCACGACATGCCGGTCGCCTACTTCCAGCTGCCGGTGTTCATCGCCAACACCGCGGTCGACAAGCCGATGCTGTGGCCCGTCAACCACAAGATGGCCCCGATCACGGTCAGCTACGACCTCCAGAACGTGTGCAGCACCGTCAATCCCGTCACGGCGACGCTGAGCGTCAGCTGCAACGAACCCGTCAACGGGACGGGAGACGGCAGCACCAGCCCCGACTGGGTCGTCGTTGACGCGCACCACGTCCATCTGCGCGCCGAGCGTGCCGGGACCGGCAGCGGCCGCGTCTACACCGTCACCATCACGGCCACCGACGCCAAAGGCAACGTCACAACGCAGGCCGTGACGGTCACGGTGCCGCACAACAAGTAGTCCATTCGACCCGACCGACCGCCTCCGGGGGTGCCCGGAGGCGGTCGGGTATGGGGTACCTTTCCGGGCGCGAGACGGAAAGGGGTGGCCGTTACCGTCGTGCGGGGCGGGCGTGCTTGAAGTAGTTGCCGCTGATGATTAGGTCGGCGATCTCCAGGCCCTGGACGGCCTTCCTGGCGAAAGGAGCTCTCCTGTCGGTGCCGACCACGGTGCCGTCCGCGAGCACGGCGAAGTCCCGCCTGGTGTTCAGCAGGTTGCGCCCCATGGCCGTTCCCGCGGTCACCCCCTCGTCCACACCGAGCAGGTAGAGGAGCGTGGGCATGATGTCGACGTGACCGCCGGTCACGGTGAAGCGCTCTCCGGCGTGCCCCGGCGCGTAAATGATGAGCGGGACGAGGGTGCGGCTATCGCGCATCCATGCCTCGGTACCTTGGAGCGCCGCGACCTCGTCGTTGAGGAACCTGTGGACCGAGGCGTGATCGCCGTAGAACACGACCGCGGACCGTTCAAGCACGCCGTTTGTGCGGAGCTTGTCGAGGAATCGCCCGATCTGGTGGTCGGTGTAACGGAAACACTGGAAGGCGGTGCCCAGGCTGGATTCGTTCAGCCTCGCCTCGAGCTCGAGCTCGCGCTCCTCGTCGGGGAGCTCGAACGGAACGTGGGAGGTGAGGGTCACCAGAAACGCGTAGAACGGCTCCGGCAGCGGCAGCAACCGCGCGGCCGCCTGGGGGAGGAAGTCGGCGTCGGACAGCCCAAGCCCGAGGATCTCGTCGTTGGAGAAGGCGCCCATGTCGAGGCAGGTGTCAAAGCCGATGGCGGTGAGGGCGTTCTTCCAGTTCCAGTAGGCGCCGGGGTCGGGGTGCATGGCGATCGTGGTCCGGTAACCCGCTCCGCGCAGGATCCTGGGCAGCGAGTTGTAGGAGGTGTTCGGCCACCGGAAGAACGTGGAGCCCTTCCGCACGGGATACACCGACGTGTTGGTCATCAGGTCGGAGTCGGAGCTCAACCCCTCGTGCGCCTGGTCGTAGATGGTGGTGAAGTACAGGCTGTTTGGGAGCAGGCCGTTGAGCACCGGCGTGATCTCCTGGCCTGCAACGCTGTGGCCGATGACGAAGTTCTCCAGCGACTCCACCTGCACGATGATCAGGTTTCTGCCCTTGAGCATGCCTTTGTACCGGTCATCGGGGAGCACCTCGCGCGTGGCCGCAAACCATGAGCGGATCTCCTCGCGTTGCGCCGGGGAAAGCTCGACCGGCCGGTTCCTCAGATACACGGAGTAGAAATCCACGACGTGGAAACCGAGGGGCGACTGGTAGGAGATGGTCTGGCGCGCCTCCCAGCAGGGCTCCACGAAACGCACCTCGGCGATCGTGCCGTTCTTGTCGAGCTCGAGGTGCTTCATCCACAGGCAGCCGGAGGCCACCAGCGGCAGCAGCACGGCGAGGGCGACGGCGCGTCGCGTACCGCGGTAGAGCTTCCTCCAGAGAAGGCAGAGGGGAACCAGGATGGCGAGGTCGGCGAAGAGGAGGAGATCAACGGGACGGAACATGGCAAGGACGCTGGCGGAGAGACCCTGGAGGTTCGTCCTCTGCTGCCAGAGCAGGAAGGAGAGAAACGTGCTGTACGTGCGGAAGTACCACAGATCGCCGAGCATCAGAAGCGAGAAGGCCAGATCAAGCGCGACGTAGTACGCAAGCCGGCCCCTGCCCCGCAGCAGAAAGCCGAAGGAGACGGGGATCACGACGAAGGAGATGAAGATCGTGCGCGACGTCTGGTAGTCCTGGAAGTGGTCGGTGTCGAGGACGGAGTGATCGGGGTTGTTGATCAAGGTGACGACCAGCATGGACTTGAGGAGGAGGAGGACGACCGTCACGAAGAAGAAGGGATCACGGAGCAGCGGGGCGAGCTGCGCCCGGACGAAGCCGAGCCGGCGACCCACAGGCGCGGGGTCGGGGGTGGACTGATTGCGGTTCACGTTTGTGATGCTACTACCGGGCGGCGCGCCTGGTAACATTCGGGGTCCCGCACGGAAGAAACCCGACGTCGTTGAACCCGAGGTCGGGGGACCAGCAGCAACTCCGGCGAGAACCAGCGCCTGCCTCGAGTCCTAGTATGTCTGCTCGGGGTTCCGCCCGGTCGCTCCGGTGAACCAGGAGCGCAGCGCCATCTCGTCTGCCTCCACGGCGCCGGTGAGCTCAAACGCGTGTCCCAGCCTGACCTCCCGGCGACCCCAGTCGAAGGCGACCGGCACCACGGGAACTCCGGCGCCCGCGGCGATGTGGGCGAACCCCATCCGCCATCTGTTCACCGCCTTGCGCGTCCCCTCGGGCGACAGGGCGAGGAGCATCAAGGGCCGTTGATGGAACTTGGCCACGATCTCGGCGACGGTGCCCGAGCTCTCGCCGCGCCGCACCGGGATGCCGTCCAACCACCTCATCAGCGGCCCGAGGGGCCACCAGAAGAGCGTGTGCTTGCCGAGCCAGCTGATCCGCAGGCCCAAAGCGAAAATGACCAGGATTCCGAGCGGGAAGTCCCAGTTCGAGGTGTGAGGCGCCACGATGATCACCGCCTTGGGGACATCCGGAAACGTCCCCACAAACCGCCATTGGGCGCGACGCAGCAGCCACCGCGCCATGCCGCGGCTCAGCCGGTTCCCGCGCTGGGGAGACGACGCTCCTGCCTTTGGAACGTCTCGTCTGGAGTTCACCTTGGTGAGCGTATCACCGGTGACGCCAGGCCGGGAGCACCGTCGGTAGCCGGTTCTCGCGGGTGCCGGAGAGGCCGGGGTGAGGCGGCGGCCGCACCCTGCCTCGCAGGTCCCGCTATCTCAACCCCTTTGGAGAGAGGCACCGGAACCACAGCACTCGACGGCGCGCTCCCCGTTGTGCTTTCTGCCAGAATAGATCGCGGCCTCGAACGAGGGGGCCGCCGAGGTGCATGCATGGCCCATCACGTCTGCCCATGGTGGCTCGGCTACTGGCTGGTCAGCCCGCTCAGGCGCCTCTGGCAGAACCCGGTCAAGACGCTGGCGCCCTTCGTCGGCGAGGGCATGCTCGTGCTCGAGCCGGGCTGCGGGATGGGGTTTTTCACCCTCGACCTTGCCCGCATGGTGGGCCCGAGGGGACGCGTCGTTGCCGTGGACGTGCAGGAGAGGATGCTCGCAGGCCTCAGGCGGCGAGCCGCCCGGGCAAAACTACTCGATCGCATCGATGCCCGTCTTGCGCAGCCCGACTGCCTGGACATCGCGGACCTGACGGGTCGTGTCGACGTCGCCTTTGCGCTCCACGTGGTCCACGAGGTGCCGGGCGCTGCCGGCTTCTTCACCGAGATCGTCGGCGCGCTCAAACCGGAAGGCAGGCTGCTTTTCGTCGAGCCGCGGGGGCACGTCGGACCCGCTGCGTTCGCCGCGTCCGTGGCGCTCGCAGAAAACGCAGGCCTTTGCGTCGCCGGGCGTCCGGCCATCGGCCGCGACCGGGCGGTACTCCTGGCGCGGGAGGACCCCGCTCCAGCCAGCCAGGAACCCGGGACGGGCTGACGGCCGCGGCCGGATCACGGCCGGCCTCGGGCGCCGGTCGGCTGCCCGGTTGACAGGAACCAAACGAGGGCTAGACTCAATTTCTGGAGAGACGTCCATGAAGAAACAACCGTCCTCCGGTGTCCCCCTCCCCGCACCGGCCGCCTGTCACGCGGCCGCCCTGGTGCTGGCCGCCGCGCTTGCACTCGCGACCGCCGCGCCCGCCGGAACGCTGCCGGAAACCCTCGGAGCCCGTCCGCCCGGGCACACCATGGAGAGCCCCGCGCTCCTGCCTCCCGAGCCCGTCGCCTTCGGTCTCGGGCTGGAGCGGGACAGTCCCTGGACCAACGACGCGGGGTTGGGTGCGGGCCCGGCCCCCGCGGCCTCGTCCGATCCGGGGCGTGCGGCCTCGCCACCGGGGATCCCGACGCTGGCGGCGTTCCCCGGCCGCGTCGGGCGCGATTTCGTCCGCATAGTGGCTCGCCCCCTCGAGTTCGACACCGTTGACTGGTCGAGGTTTGCGGTGGGTGCCGGGGTGGTCGGCGTGGTGGCGGTCTTCGACACGCGGATACGCAACTCGGTTCAGGCGCACCGCTCTGCGGGATCGAGCAACTTCGCCAACACGATCCGCCCGTTGGGCACCTGGGGAGGACTCGCGGCGATGGGCGCGGCGTGGGCCGCCGGGGCACTGTCCGACAACCCGGAGCTGGCCGCAACCGGGGCCGACGGAATCGAGGCAAGCCTCTTCTCCGCAGCCCTCATCACGCCGGTGCTCAAGGAGCTGGTGGGGCGGCCGCGCCCAAATGCCGGACGGGGATCCGCTGATATCGAGCCGATCTCGAGAAACGGGTCGTTCCCGTCGGGTGAGGCCACCGAGGCGTTCACCCTTGCGGCGGTGGTCGCGGCGCATACCGACAGCGTCGTCCTGCGCGTCGTGGCCTGGGGGCTTGCGGGCGTCGTGGGGTGGGAACGGGTCACGCTCAACGCGCACTGGGCCTCCGACGTGCTCGCAGGAGCGCTGATCGGCGTGACGGTGGGCAGGTGGGTCAGCGGCTACCACCGCAGCGGGCGGAATCTGCAGCGGACCGTAACGGTGATGCCGCTGGTCGGTCCGCACTCGCTGGGCCTGAGCGCGGCCGTCGCTTGGTGAGGGCATCAAGCCGTCCACTCTTGCCTTTCTGCTGGCGCGGGGGCGGCAGCAACATTCGAGCCGAAACCCGTCGCATGCGACGCCCGGCAGGCTGGGCTCTCGCGCTCGGGCTCACTCTGGCGGGAGCCGTTTCAGGCCGGCGTGCGCCCGGGGCGCCCGAAAGGCTCAGCGTGGAGAATCGCCCTTGCGGTATTGGGCGGTGAGCTCGTCGAGGCGCGTCTTGAGTTCGGGGGCGAGGGTCGTCGTGGCTGCGGCGAGCGCGGGCGGGAGCTGTTCCGGGCGGCTGGCGCCGATGATGGGCGCAGTGACCGCCGGGTTCGCCATCACCCAGGCAACGGCCATCGTGACGAGGCTCATGCCGGCGTCCTGTGCGAGCGACCCGAGCTCCGCTACCGTGTCGAACATGCCCTCGTGCCAGTAGCGGTCCTGATAGATCTTGCCCGCCCAGCCGAGCGTGAAACGGCTGCCTTCCGGTGGGGCGGCCTGGCGGTCGTGCTTGCCGCTCAGCAGTCCACCGGCAATGGGGTTGTACGGAATGACCCCGATGCCTTCCTCTAGGCAGAGGGGCAGGAGCTCCCGCTCGAAATCGCGGAAGAGGAGGTTGTAGCGCGGTTGCACTGAGTCGAAGCGCACGACGCCAAGAGCCTCGCTGCGCCCGATGGCGCGCGCCACGTGGTAGGCGAGGAAGTTGCTACAGCCGACGTAGCGCGCGCGGCCGGAGCGGACCACGTCCTCGAGGGCCCGCAGCGTCTCGTCGATCGGCGTCTCCGGGTCGGGGCCGTGGAGCTGGTAGAGGTCGACGTAGTCCGTGTGGAGGCGTCGCAGCGAGCCGTCGATCGCGTCAAGGATGTGCTTGCGGGAGTTGCCCCGGTCCCAACGCCGCTCCGACATCGGGGCAAAGCACTTGGTCGCAACGATGAAGCTCTGGCGCCTGCCCTCGAGCCACCTGCCCAGGATCTCCTCGGTGCGGCCCACGGTTTCGAGGCCGCCGCCGAGCGGGTACGCGTCGGCGGTGTCGAGGAAGGTGATGCCGCTCTCGGCGGCGCTGTCGAGGATCGCGAACGAAGTGGGCTCGTCACTCTGGAAGCCGAAGGTCATCGTTCCCAGGCAAAGCCGGGACACCTGGAGTCCGGTACGGCCGAGGCGAACGTGCTGCATCAGGACACCTCCGCGAGGGGCTGAACCGTGCGAGAAGCCGGCCGCCAACGTTCGGCAGCCCGAGCGTGAAGCCTACCACGAGCTCGAGGGCGGTGGGGACGGGCCGAGGCCTTAGAATGCCCGCATGTCTGGAAGCGAACGCCCGGACCGCGCCGTGCTTTCCGGGCGGGCGCAGCATCTGCTGGCAAGCCCGCCCAGTGCCGAGTACCTGCGGGAGCACTTCCTCCGCTCCGCGTTACCTTACGAGCCAGCCGCGAACCCGAACGGGTACATTCCCCTGTGCATTGCGGAGAACCAACTCGTCTGGGACCTTCTACGGCCGAAGATGGCCGCATCCCGGGACGTGCCGCACCGCGCGCTCTGCTACGACTCGATGATCGGCTCGATGGAGTTCCGCACGCAGCTGGCGCGCTTCATGGGCAGGGCCTTCCTGGGACGCGGGATCCTTCCCGAGCAGGTGGCGGTCCTGGCCGGGGGAGGCAGCGTGCTCGAGATCCTCCTCTATGCGCTTGCCGACCCCGGCGAGGGCGTGCTTGTGCCCACGCCCAGCTACGCCGGTTTCTGGCCCGACCTGCAGACGCGCGACGAGCTCGCGATCGTCCCGGTGCACTGCGGCAGCGCCGACGGCTTCAGGCTCACGACGAGGCGGCTCGACCAAGCGCTCGCGGCCGCCGGCCGGCCGGTACGAGCGCTCCTTTTCACCTCACCGAACAACCCCCTCGGCACGGTGTACACGCCCCAGGAGATCGAGGATGTCCTGCGCTGGGCCGAGGCGGCGCGGGTGCACGTGGTGTTCGACGAGATCTACGCGCTGTCGGTGTTCGGGAAGCGCCCTTTTGTGAGCTGCGCGTCGCTGCGGCCGGCGCTGGGCGATTCGGTGCACATCGTGTGGGCGTTCTCCAAGGACTTCGGCGCGAGCGGGCTGCGCTGCGGCGTGCTGGTGACCGAGAACGAGGCGCTGATCGCCGCAGTGGACAGTTTGGCGTACTGGGCGTGCTGCTCGGGCGACACCCAGTTCCTGCTTGGGCAGATGATCTCGGACGACGCCTGGGTGGATGCCTACGTCGCCGAGATGCGGGACCGGCTGGGCGCGGCCTACCGCTCCGTCACGGGCGCCCTCGACGAGGAGGGTATCCCGTACATGGCCGCAGGGGCCGGCTTCTTCTTCCTCTGCGACATGCGGCCTTTCATGGCGGAGCCGACCTGGGAGGGGGAGCGAGCGCTGTGGAGGCGCATGCTGGACGAGGCCAACGTGAACCTCACCCCGGGCTCGGCCTGCCGGGTCGCGGAGCCGGGTTTCATGCGCCTGTGCTTCGCGAGCGTGCCGACCGACACTGCGCTCCGCGCCGTGCACCGGCTCGGCAGCGTTCTCCGGCCGTAGGTGCCTTGCAATGCTGGGCACCCGGGCTGCGCCTTGACGCAGCGGCGGGCCGCGGTGCAACCTTTGTGGCACATGGCCGATGAGGGCGCGATCGCGAGGTTTCTGCACATCAGCGACACCCACCTGTGGTCGGAGGGTAGGCCTCTCCCACTGGTCGTTGTCGTGCCGCTCAGGGGGCACGAACCGGGTCCCTGGGGAGCGATCTGGACGTTGGTGGAGCGCGAGAGGCCGGACGCAATCCTGTGGAGCGGGGACGTTGCGACCGCCCAGGAGGCAGAGGCGTACGGGCTCGCAAACGAGAGGCTCGCGAGTGTCAAGGGCAAGCCGGGCGGCGTGCGGGCCCACGCGTCGGGCATACCGGTGTTCTGCGTGCCCGGGAACCACGACCACTACTCCATGGTGGGCCGGGCAGCCTTCTACCTCAGGGACGGTTCGACGTACGCACGCATCTTCAACGATCCGGCCCCGAGTGTGCACCGCCTGAGCATCAGGGGAAAGCAGTTCTTCATCTTCCGACTCGACTCGTCGAGCGGCATCAACGTCGGCGACTCGCTCCGGCTCGCGACCGGCAGGATCCACAAGAACGACCTCGCGTTGCTGGACCGGTGGAGGACAGTGGCCCGGAAGGGCGGCGAGCTGGACGGCGAGAAGGTCACACCTGAGAGGCTCCGGAGCTCGTCCAACATTCTCCTGATGCACCATGACCTGAGCTCGACGAGTGCCTTTTTCGATCTCGACGCCGCGAGCGCCACGCGGCTGCTCAAGTTCATGGCCGCGATGCCCGTCCACCTCGTGGCCTGCGGTCATATTCACACCCCGGAAGAGCGGGTGTATGAGCTGTTCGGCCGCGGAAGACTGACCAGGCGGCAGCGTTCGGCGCTGGCGAAAGATGGTGCGCTGCGGGCCGAATCGGTGCGGATCTCGCGGGCGGGGACCGCCTCGCAGGCCGAGGCGGTGAGCCGGACCGTTCACGTGATCGAGTTCGGCACATCCATCCGCATCCAGCGGCTGCGTTACGACGGCAAGACCTTTGCGTAGCGGATCCACCACGGAATCCACCACCGGTACCGCCGCGGGTTACGGGGGAGGTGTTGACATCCGCTCCGGCCGATGGGAACATGGCGCCACGATGTGGACTGAGCGGACAGCCCCGACCTTCGCCGTCACCGCCGCTTCGTGGTGGTGGTATCGCAGCGTATACGGAGGGCGTGTGGCCGCCGGCTGAGTCATACCGAACTGCAACCACAGCCCTCCGGAACCCGGAGGGCTTTTTTGTTGTAAGAAAAGGGGGAAGAACCGATGGAAGCCATCAGCAAGAAGGCCGCGACGAAGGCCGACAAGAGAGAACGCAGCAACGTGATCAACCTGCCCGCGAGCGAGTTGCCTACGAGTTGGTACAACGTCCTTGCGGATATGCCGGTGCCCCTGGCGCCGCCGATCAGCCCGGCCACCGGGCAGCCAGTGACGCCCGGTGAGCTCGAGCGCATCTTCCCGCCCGGTCTCATCGAGCAGGAGATGAGCCCGCAGCGCTTCATCCCCATCCCCGAGGAGGTGCTGGAGATCCTCGCGATGTGGCGGCCGACGCCGCTGGTGCGCGCGAGGCGGCTAGAAAAGGCGCTCAAGACGCCGGCGCGCATCTACTACAAGCACGAAGGTGTCTCGCCGGCGGGCAGCCACAAGCCGAACACCGCAGTGCCGCAGGCCTACTACAACAAGATCCACGGGATCAAGCGGCTCGTCACCGAGACGGGGGCGGGCCAGTGGGGGAGCGCCCTCGCCTTCGCCACCAAGATATTCGGCATGACCTGCAGGGTTTACATGGTGCGGGTGAGCTACGACCAGAAGCCGTACCGGCGCACGTACATGCGCCTCTTCGGGGCCGAGGTGTTTCCCAGCCCATCACCCAACACCGCCTCCGGACGGGCGATCCTAGCGAGCGATCCGGACTCGCCTGGCAGCCTCGGCATCGCCATCAGCGAGGCCGTCGAGGAAGCGGCCGGCCGCGACGACACCAACTACTCCCTCGGCAGCGTCCTCAACCACGTCCTCCTGCACCAGACGGTGATCGGACAGGAGGCGAAGCGCCAGCTCGAGATGGTGGGCGAGACGCCGGACTTCATCTTCGCCTGTCACGGGGGTGGCTCCAACTTCGGCGGCATTGCCCTGCCGTTCGTTCCCCAGATGCTGGCAGGCGAGCCGATCCGCGCCGTCGCGGTGGAACCCGACAGCTGCCCGAGCCTCACCCGGGGTCGCTTCGCCTTCGACTTCGGCGACACCGCCAAGCTCACGCCCATCGTTCGCATGTACACCCTCGGGCACGACTTCATGCCGCCCGCCTCACACGCCGGAGGTTTGCGCTACCACGGCGCCGCGCCACTGATCTCCGCATTGCTTAACGCGGGCGTGATCGGAGCCGAGGCAGTGGCGCAGGGGAAGGTGTTCGAGGCTGCCACGCTCTTCGCCCACACCGAGGGCGTCGTACCTGCGCCCGAGTCGGCACACGCGGTCGCGGCGGTCGTCAAGAAAGCCGAGGAGCTGCGCGAGGAGGGGCGGGAGGCAACGATCCTTTTCTCCCTCAGCGGTCACGGTCTGTTCGACCTCGCCGCCTACGAGGCGCACATCGACGGGACGCTGCGTGACCAGGCCGATCCCGGCGAGGCGATCAAAGTGGCGCTGCGCAACCTGCCCGAGGTGAGGCTGTGATTATCATCCTCGAACCCGACCTCGACACCCAGAAGGATGCGGTGGATGCGGTGCGTTCGGTCGCTCAGCGTTATCCGGGCGTGACGGTGAAACCATACGAGTTCAAGGGAACGACGCACCGCGTCACCGAGGTGCACCTCGTCGGCTCGACGGCCGCGGTGCCCACCGCCCCGTTCGAGGGGCTGCCCGGCGTCCGCCAGGTGGTGCGCGTGTCCGCGAAGTACCGCTTGATCGGGCGCCACGACCCCGCTCACGAGACGGTGGGGTTCGACCATAACGGCGTGCGCATAGACGATAGCACTGTGCACCTCTTTGCGGGCCTGTGTGCCGTGGACACGCCCGCCCACGTGAACGCCATGATGGCCGGGCTGGCCCGCGAGGGCATCGTCACCACGCGCATGGGAGCCTACAAGCCGCGCTCGTCGCCGTACGATTTTCAGGGTCTGGGCAAGGACTGCCTCCCCTGGGTGTTCGAGTCGGCGGGAAAACACGGCATCAAGCTGATCGCGATGGAAGCCACCGACGCGTCACATCTGGACGAGCTGTGGGAAGCGCTCGAGAGTGCGGGCCACCCCACGGCCGTGATGGTCCAGGTCGGCACGCGCAACGCCCAGAACTACGAGCTGCTCAAACAGATCGGGCGCCAGCAGGAGTTTCCGGTGCTGTTCAAGCGGGGGATGGGGATCACCCTTGAGGAGTCCCTCAACGCGTGCGAGTACATAGCCAGCGAGGGCAACCCGCGGATCGTCTTTTGTCTGCGCGGCGTCAAATCACACCTGGGCGAGCCCCACCGGAACCTGGTGGATTTCGCCCACGTGCCGGTGGTGAGGCGGCAGACCCGGCTACCGGTGTGCATCGACCCCTCCCACAGCGTGGGCACGAGCCTGCGAGCCCCGGACGGTTTGCCCGACATCTTTCACGCGGTGGGGCAGGGGATCATCGCCGGCGCCTCCGCCGTGCTGGTCGACTTCCACCCGCACCCCGAGCGAGCCCTCTGCGACGGCGGCCAGGCGCTCACGCTCGACATGATCGGCCCGCTCGTGGAGTACGTCTACCGCGTCCGCACGGCGTATCTGGATTCTGTTGCTGCCCTGAAGAGTCCGAGGATCGGGCCGCGGGCCTCCACCCAGGCAGGCGTCAGGGGTTGAGGTTCCAGATTGTAGCGTTGAGAGCGCCGGCGAAGCCCGCCCACGCGAGGTAGGGGACGAGAAGCAGCGAGGCCTTCCTGTCGAGCCACCACCACCAGAGGACGAGCGCAAGGATGGTGATCCAGAGGAGGACGATCTCGACGAACGCGTAGCCGGGGACGCGCACGGCGAAGAAGAGGACCGACCACGTGCAGTTGAGCGCGAGCTGCACGCCGAAAAGCATGAGCGAATACCGGCCGCTTCTCGTGCCGCGATGGTGAATCCAGACTCGCGCGGCGGCAATCCCCATGAGGGCGTAGAGGACCGTCCACACCGGACCGAAAACCCAGTTCGGCGGCGTCCACGAAGGCTTGACGAGTGCGGGATACCAGGTCGCGACCGCGTGGAACGTCACGATCCCGCCGAGGAGCCCCAGGATCTCGCAGCCCCCGACCCAGACGAGGTAGGTGCCGAGGCGCTTCATGGGACTATGTGCCGCCCGCGGTCGTGGCCAGCCGGAGCGAGGCCGAGCCAGACCGCATCGAGGGCGAGAAGCGTTGCAAGGGTGAGGAGGTGGACGCCGACCCGCCTCAGGAGGCGCATGATTGCTGATCCTAACACGGGCGCCGTTTCGCCCGGGCCGAGCGACAGAAGTCCTGATAGCACGGAACTTTGACACCGTGGTTACAATCGTTCCTTTGCCGCCCGTGACGAAAGCCATCACACGCCCTTGAATGCGGGTTGACACGCGTTTAGATTGTGCTTTGAAGCCCACGTATCGGGGGGGACGGTGTGATGGGTCTTAGAGTGCTTTTGGTCTATCCGGAAATGCCTCCGACGTACTGGAGCATGAAGTATGCGCTGCGGTTCATCGGCAAGAAGGCGTCTCTGCCCCCGCTGGGGCTGCTGACCGTGGCGGCCATGCTCCCTGAGGACTACGAGGTCACGCTGGTGGACATGAACGTGGAGCCGCTCTCCGAGGCGGCCGTTGCCGGCGCCGACCTCGTGTTCACCTCGTCCATGCTCATTCAGAAGGAATCACTCGAAAAGGTCATCCGGCTCTGCAGGAATCACGGCACGCGCGTCGTGGCCGGCGGACCCTATCCGACGAGCTGCCATCAGCGCATCCAGGGCGTGGACCACTTCGTCCTCAACGAGGCAGAGGTCACGCTGCCACGGTTCCTCGAGGACTTCGAGAAGGGGAGGCCAGAGCGCATCTATTCGGACCCGACCAAGCCCGACCTCGCCCTCACCCCGCCGCCACGGTTCGACCTGATTCGCGGGAAGAAGTACTCCTCAATGTCCCTCCAGTTCTCCCGTGGGTGCCCGTATTCCTGCGAGTTCTGCGACATCATCGAGCTGTTCGGGCGCAAGCCCCGCACCAAGACTCCCGCACAGTTTCTGAACGAGCTGAACCTCGTCTATGAAGAAGGGTGGCGGGGCTCCCTGTTCGTGGTGGACGACAACTTCATCGGGAACAAGAAGGAGGTCAAGGCGCTCCTGCCCCGGGTCGCCCTCTGGCAGCAGAAGAGGGACTACCCATTCAGCCTCTTCACCGAGAGCACCCTCAACCTCGCCGACGACGACCAGTTAATGGATGGGATGGTGAGTGCCGGATTCAACATGGTGTTCCTGGGCATCGAAACCCCCGACCTGTGCACCCTCGAGGCCACGGGCAAGAGGCAGAACCTCAAGTCCGACATGCTGACAAGCGTCCGCAAGATCCAGGCCAAGGGGATGGAGGTCTCAGGTGGTTTCATCCTCGGGTTCGACACCGACCCCGAGGACATCTTCGACCGCCAGATCGGCTTCATCCAGGACGCCGCGATCCCCGTTGCGATGGTAGGCCTCCTGACCGCCGTCCCCAACACGCAGCTCTACCGGCGGCTGGAAGCGGAGGGCCGCCTCACACACGAGTCGGTCGGCAACAACACGCATGACCTCCGGCTCAACTTCGTGCCGAAGATGGACCTTGGGAAGCTCCTCGCGGGTTACAAGCGGGTTCTCTCCGAGATCTACCGACCCGACCGTTACTTCGATCGCTGCCTGAAGTTGCTGAGATCCCTGAAGACCCACAGGACGTCGCACAGGAGGATCAAGACCGCGGAGCTCAGGGCCTTTGTTCTCTCGCTCTGGCGCCAGACGTTCTCGTCCTACTCCTGGGCCTACTGGAAATTCCTCGTGAGGGGGTTCCTCGCCAAGCCCTGGATGCTGGCCGAGACCGTGACCATGGCGGTGAAGGGGCACCACTTCTTCAAGATGACGAAGTGCGTCCTGGAGGTGGACCGGTTCGTGCGGACCCTGGAGGACATCGCACGCTCCTTTGAAGAGACGGTGAGGAACGTGTCGGCAGCGGACCTCCAAGTCAGGGTCGCCGAGCTGACGGCCTACAGGGACCGCGTGGTCGCACGGATGCGCAGCCGCTACCGCCGGCTCCACAGGGACTTCCGCGTCTACGCCGAGGAGGCCATCACCGACTTCCAGGCGACAATGGACGACCTCATCGCTCGCCTGTCGGCCGGTCTGCCTCCGGCCGCCCCCGCTTGACCCCGACTCCCTGAGCCCGGGTTTTCACACCCGTCGTAGCGCATTGCTGTCATCCCGAGTCCTGCCGCAGGCAGGGCGAGGAATCTGGGTGGGGGAAGCCCGGATCTGGAGCCCACACCCAAATCCCTTTTCGTCCCCTCACTGGCGGGACTCCTCGGGATGACCGCCTGAAAGTCGGGAACTTTCTAGGCGATGACAACCTTGTCGCGGAATCGGTATCATGGCCCCGAAGGAAGAAATCGGAATGAACGCGTCCGAGTTCATCGCGAAGTGGCGGCCCGTCGAGTTGCGCGAGCGCCAGGCTTGCCAGGAGCACTTCCTCGATCTCTGTGAGTTGCTCGGCCACCCAAAGCCCGCCGCGGAGGACCCGACTGGTGAGCGCTTCTGCTTCGAGCGCGGCGCAAAGAAACTCGGTGGTGAGGATGGCTGGGCCGATGTCTGGAAGAAGGGCTATTTTGGCTGGGAGTACAAGGGCAGGCACAAGGACCTGAAGGCCGCCTACAAGCAGCTCAACGACTACCGCGAAGACCTCGAAAACCCGCCCCTGCTCGTCGTCTGCGATACGGAGCGCATCGAGGTCCACACCAACTTCACCAACACCGATTCCCAGGTGCACGACCTGAGTCTGAAAGCTCTCGGCACACCGGAGGGAATGCGAACGCTGCGCGCCGTCTTCTTCGACCCCGAGAGCCTTCGTCCGACGCGCCAGCGTGTCGAGATCACGAAAGAGGTCGCAAGCAAGGTCGGCGAGCTGGCACAGGCGCTCCGCTCACGGGGCGTCGATCCCCTTGACGCGGCGCGCTTCCTCGACCGCCTCGTGTTCTGCATGTTCGCCGAGGACGTCGGGCTGCTGCGCAAGGGCCTCTTCAGCGAAATCCTCGTGCGCGCGCGCCAGGACCCGAGGCGTTTGCGTCCGATGCTTGCAGACCTCTTCGGCAAGATGGCCTCAGGCGGGTTCTTCGGTGCCGATGAGATCAAGCGCTTCAACGGAAACCTCTTCGACAATGCCGAGGTACTTGATCTCCAGTCCAACGAGATCGCCTTGCTCGATGCCGCCGCAAAACCGGACTGGAGTGAGGTGGAGCCGGCGATTTTCGGCACGTTGTTCGAGCGCGGCCTCGATCCCGACAGGCGGTCACAGATCGGCGCCCACTTCACCAGCCGGGACGACATCGAGACGCTGGTCGAACCGGTGGTGATGCAACCGTTGAGGCGCGAGTGGGACGAGTTCCGCACGATGGTTCTCAATGTCCTTGCCACCGGCAAGAAACGACCCACTGGCGGCGAGAAACCGCCGGTGGGCAAAGCGATGGACAAGACGCACCGCGAGGTTGATTCGCTCGTCCGCAACTTCCTCGACCGCCTCACGACTGTCAAGGTGCTCGACCCGGCGTGTGGCTCCGGCAACTTTCTCTACGTCACCTTGCAGGACCTCATGGCCCTGGAGCGCGAGGTGCTCAACTTCGCCGCCGCACATGGTGTTCCGAGCTTCATTCCCCGCGTTGACCCGCTCCAGCTCTACGGCATCGAGATCAACCCCTACGCCTCCGAGCTTGCCCAGATGGTTGTGTGGATCGGGTACCTTCAGGCGTTGAACCGCCAGGGCTTCCACCTCCCCGACAACCCGGTCCTGAAGCCCATGGACACGATCCAGTGCCGGGATGCGATCCTTGACCTCAGCGATTCCGAGCATCCGAAGGAGCCGGAGTGGCCCGCGGTGGACTTCATCGTCAGCAACCCCCCGTTTCTCGGAACGAAGAAACTCCGCTCGGGTCTGGGTGACGAATACGTTGAGAAGCTGTTCGCGCTCTACGCCGATCGCATTCCGAATTTCAGCGACCTTTGCTGCTACTGGTTCGAGAAGGCCCGCAAACACCTCGCAGAGCGCAAGTGCAAGCGCGCCGGGCTGCTCGCCACGCAGGGCATCCGGGGCGGGTTAAATCGGGAGGTCTTGAAGCGAATCAAGGAAACCGGTGACATTTTTTGGGCCGAGAGCGATAGGGATTGGGTCCTGGACGGCGCAAATGTCCACGTCTCAATGGTGGGCCTCGATGACGGGAGCGAGCAGCAGCGAGTTCTCAATGGCGACAGCGTAGTGACCATCTACGCCAACCTCACTGCTAAGACAGACATCGCACAGTCTGAGCGGCTGGCCGAGAGCGCCGCTATCGGCTTCATCGCTGACGTGAAGGCGGGCCGGTTCGACCTGCCGGAAGCCGAAGCTCTCGTCCTCCTGGCCCAAACAAACCCGAATCGCCAGCCCAGTAGCGATGTCTTGCTGCCCTGGGTCAACGGCCAGGACATTCTTCAACGGTGCCACGGGTATTGGATCATTGACTTCGGCCCTGACTTGCCGGAGGACCGAGCAGCACTCTACGAGCGACCCTTCGAGTTGGTGAAAGCCCGGGTCCTGCCCGAACGTTTGAAAGTGAAGCGGAAGCGCTATCGAGAGCTCTGGTGGCTTCATGCCGAGCCGTGTACGGCAATGCGGAGGAAACTGGCCCCGCTACCTCGCTTCATCGTCACCCCCACGGTCGCCAAGCACCGCGTCTTCGCCTGGCTGGAAGCACCAACCCTTCCAGACCACCAACTGGTGGCGATTGCTCGCGCCGACGACTACTTCTTCGGCGTATTGCACTCCCGCTTCCATGAGGTGTGGGCACGGGCCCAAGGGACACAACTGCGCGAGCGCGAGTCGGGCTTCCGCTACACCCCGACCACCTGTTTCGAGACCTTCCCGTTCCCATGGCCACCCGGGCAGGAGCCGGCAGGCGACGCCCGCGTCAAGGCCATCGCCGAGGCCGCCAAGAGGCTGGACGAGCTTCGCTCCAACTGGCTCAACCCGCCCGAGTGGGTGCGCGAAGAGGTGCTTGAGTTCCCCGGCTCGGCCGACGGCCCCTGGGCGCGTTACGTGCACGACCCCGACGCGCGCGGCATCGGCACCGTGCGTTACCCGCGCCTCGTCCCCAAGGACGCCGAGTGCGCGGTGAAACTCAAGACCCGCACGCTCACGAACCTGTACAACGAACGTCCCACCTGGCTCGCCCTCGCCCATGACAAGCTCGACGCCGCGGTCTTCACCGCCTACGGCTGGGACCCGGCCATGTCCGATGACCAGCTCCTCGAATCCCTCCTCGCCCTGAACCTCCACCGCGCCGAGACAAGCCGGCGGGTCGGGGAAGGCTCATGACACAAACTGCGAGAGTGTGCTGGCGGTGCAAGAGGGAGAAGGAGGCAGCCTGGAACTATTGCGCATGGTGCAGTGCGCGCCTGCAGGAGACGCGCACACCCTTGCCACCGAATCGCCAGACCGACATGGAGTTCCTGCGCGATCTTTACTCGTACGGCTGGTATGCGCACCATGCGGCCCACATTTCGCTGTACGAATCGTTGGCTTCTCCAGACGTCCTCTGCGGCGAGGGGCGGCCCGAACCTCACCGCAGCATTCTCGAGCTACCACGGCTTCAGAAGATCTTCAGGGCACAGATGTTCGCCGAGTTCGTCGCCCTGATGGAAGCATTCGGTATGCTATGCGTGTCGATTCGAAGAAGGTGCCAGAAGAGCATCCTCTGGTCCTACCTCAACGCGGAGCCAGGCGAGGTTGACCAGTTCTACGAATACCTGCTGCAAGGTCCGCAAGCCGCCTCATTCGCCGAGGCCTTGAAGCTTCCCAGCGAAAATACGATCGCGACGGCGACCAACGTCAGCCCAGCTGAGCGCGATGACTTCGCGACGAAGAGCAACAACCTTCGATTGGTCGCCGAAATCTACCGTGATCGGGGCCGACTTGTTCAGCGTGCCTACAACAAGATCAAGCACGGGTTCGTTCTGAGCGAAGCGGGATTCCTCTCGCAGCCTCTAGGCCGGCCCGAAGACGTTGCAATGATAGTTGAACTCCCGGCAGCGTGGTCTGACCAGGGGGTCGGTTTCTTTCGGCTCCCCATGACTCAGGCAGGCATCGATGGGGAGATTGAGAACGTTCACCGCCTCACCTCGCTGGGCGCTGAAATCATTGCCCTGGCAATAATGCTCGACGAGCAGGGTCTGCTCTACTAACGGGGACGGAGATGGCGCTCTCGGCCCGGTTGTTCAAGTACGAATCTCTGACGGAGAGGGGCATCGACAATCAGCGCTGCCTTGCGATCGTGCCTCAATGCAACAAGGGCGTGACGTCGAGTCGGTGCTAGACCGGCCACCGTATGGACCGCATTGTGGTCGTACGCGCTGCTACTCAGACCTACTCTTCGTGGAGAAACTTCAATTCGTAGATCGCGTCTGTGACGGGGCGCCTCACCTGCCACACGTGCTTTCGCAGGATCTCGTTCAAGCCCTTCGCGCCGGGTTCATCGGCAGCGATTCGACCCACAGGCCAGACAAATTTGATGCGACCGGGTGTCGAGGACAGCAGCCGTGCCTCGTCAAACCACGGGCCGTCTGGCTTCACCCCTTCGGGAAGAGGTTCGACCGCACTTGTGAGACGCGACGTCGCAAAAGTCGCGGGATCGTAGTTCAGCTCCAGCATGTATCCCTCTCCATGGCGTAGGGGGAGTTTCGTTGCGAGATCGTCTGCGACGAAAGCCTCAATCTCTTCGCTCAATGTTAGGAAGGAATCCAGAAGTCCCGCATCGCGAAGGCGATCATGGCGCTCGCGATGCCTCAGGACCGTCAGGTGCAGATCTTGGTTGTAGATCCGTTCACCGAGACAAATAGAGCCGTCGCGCAGGTCGGCGTCGAGGTCTTCCGCGATCGAGAGCGCCGTCTCGGGATCGCTAGCAACGATGATTCTCTTGAGCGACTCTACGACGTCCTCGGCGCGATACATGGCATTTTGGGCGCGCTGTTTGAGCCGGAAGAACTCCTCGGAAATGTCGACCCAGTCATTCTCGATACTGACGAGGTACTCGGGTTCGATCTGGTCGCGTAACGGCTGACCGAAGAACGGCGTCGCGTGGAACAGGAATTGTCGATTCCAGTCAAGGTCCGCCAAGCGGAGGGCCTGTTCGATCCGGTCCAAGGCGCGCCGCACGGACTGCATCCCGTACTTTGGTCCGAGCAGCACGTTTCCGCTCAGGACGTAATCGCCCTCGCGGGTGTGGCCCTGTGGTGCGATGTGGAAGTCCGCAGCGATGTCTTCCGCCGAAAGGAGGAACGTTCGCGCACCATCGCCGAGACCCGTATGCGCAAGTAGAAAGAAGAAGGGGAACGGCCCCCTTTGATCTCCCACGTGGGCGGCCTTCACGTAGGCTGTTGTCCGTTCGTCTTGAAGGAACTTGACTTGCACGACACCAAGGCGTGGCTGTTGCCTGTCGGAAAGCCAAGAGAGGTGCCTCTGAATGAGTAAATCGGCGCCATCGACATCGACCGAACGCTCCAGAATCCAGAATCGCTCGGCGAGAAGCGCGCGTGCGCGTGCCTCGCCGAGGGCGCCGTGCTCCATCCGCAGCAGGCCGTCATGCCCTTCCTTGGTCATCTCCAGAGCCTCCGGACTTCCCTCCATTGATTCTATGCGATAGGGCCACGGTTGCTTCATAGCGGCGCGGTGCAAGGGAGGTAGCTGCGAGCCGACGCCTCACGCTTCGCCCGGTACGAAGACAAGAGTTCGCCACAGCCACGCGAGCGGTTGAGCCGTGATCGTCGCGCCGTGTTTCGGTGCGCGGTCGTGGGCACTTCCTGCACCTGAAAACTCGGAAGTTCGAATCACCCTCTCGCCGGCCGCCTCATGTGCTCAAGGCAGCCGCGACACCGCCGTGTCAGTCGCCTGCCGCTGGGCCCCGAGAAGGGCAAGGGAGCAACTCGTGGAATCGCTCCTAGCCCCAAGCCAGCGCGGTCGTGGCCGCTCAGTCGTGCCCGAGGGGCGGCCTGCTGGGGGCGCGGGCGTTCTTGCTTCTCCAACAGGGCCGAGCAGGTTGCGCAGGCGCCACCTACGGACCGGTTCCCGCGCGGGGCTCGCCGAGGCGGGCAACCGCACAGCCTTGCCCTGGTGGCGTCCGACGCCAGGTCCCAGGGCTTCACTCAGACCAGAGCGCAATCGAAGGGCGCAGCTCTGGGAAAGCCTCATTGATGAGCGTGGCTACGGCTGTCCACCTCGTGGCGCGGATGACTTCACTCTCGTTGTACACTGCCGTCTCGACTGCAACGACCTTGGGTGCCCTCCGCTCCCAATGTTCAAGAGGCACGCCAAGGTCCCCGAGGAGCCAGACGGTTGACCCGCTGATGCCCTTAAGCGCCGCGTTCAGAGGGAGTGTCTCGCCGCAGCGGTCGGTGAAACTTGTCTCGTAGCCATCTCCCGTAGACAGATAGATCGACCTGGCGTCGATCAAGAGATGGTAAGCGGCATCGTAGCCAACGAGCCCGTCGAGCCCCCGATCACAGGCGTAGCCTATGTACTCGAGAGGCCTCAGGCGCACTTCCTCGTTGGGCCCTTTACTGGGCAGTGTCCATTCGCCCGGGAAGCCGAATACGGCGTAGACAGCCATTCTCGGCGGAGCCGCAAAATCCACGTCCGCTGCACGGAGGAACCGCTTTCCGGCGAGCCGCGTTTTGGCGGTTTCCGGTAGGCGATAGACGGCAACATCGAGTGGATCAGATGAGCCCGCCTCCTTCGGAACGGACGCGATCCAATCGCCGCCAGCAGCGATAAAGTGTCCATCAGCTCCTGAGATTCCCACGGTCTTCTCGTACCGATGAGGCTCAACCAGCACGTGGGCAGCGGTGACCACGAAGCAAGTGTCGGCAACTTGGAACAGTACCCCGGTGCCGACGTGATAGACAGCACCTTGATGGGCGACCACGATAGAAACAGTACTATCCCAGGCGTTCGCCGGCAGATGGCCGGCGATCCGTTGGTTTAGCTCTGCCTGCGTGCGGCGTCGGTCAGTCATTGTCGTGCGCTCCGCCGCCGCGTTTCGGCTGCACGTTGGACGGCTTGCGCTCCTCTCAGAGAATGATGGACCACGGCACGTGCACCAAGCAAGCGGGCCGGCTCTTGCCTTCGCTGCAAGCGTGGCGTCAATTGCCAAGGCGTGGGGACCGCTCGCCCTCAGCCAGACCTCGTCCGCTGGGCGGCAGAGAGCCGCCGGCTTCCCCAACGACCGCCCCACCTGGCTCGCCCTCGCCCACAAGAAGCTGGACGCCGCCATCTTGACCGCCTACACATGGGACTCTTCGATGTCTGACGGCCTGCTCCTCGAATGTCTCCTCACCCTCAACCTCCAACGAGCCGCCACCGATCGTGAGAGTCAGTAGATTGGCCTGCGCCGGTCGGCCCCGATAATCGCCGCGAGATCCCGCAAGGGCTTGCTGGAGAGGGCCCTCTGCGCAGAGAATGACCCGCAACAGAGGCTTCGCGGCATAGGCCATGAGCTCTGGAGGCTAGTCGCTAAGGTGTCGCTCACAACCCACCTCGCAGACAAGAACAGCCCCATTTGCAAGTGGATCCGTGAGCTTGTGCCTCGCCGCTATACGCAGAAATTAACCACCGAGGTTAACCGTTCGCTGCGCCGAAAGAGGACTCTTGAGGCGCTAGACCCGGCACAGCGTGCGCTGGTTGGAACCGCAATCGATTACCGGATCCGGTACTACTTTGACGTCACCCCTGGGGAACGCCTGGTCGCGTTTCTCGGTGCACTCACGGCGTGCCAGAACAGCTGGTTCAAGCCCGCGCTGCTCTACGACTTCTTCGTACGGTTGGACCGGGCACTGACACGGATCCGGCCGGCACGCCGAAGGCTGAGCGAATCTGAGGAGCATGAGTTGGCGCGCTACTGCCTCGTGCTTGCTCTGCTCGAAGGAGTTTTCCGTAACACGCTGGGCATAGCCAACGCGCTGTTCGTCACACACACCTCCCCACTTTGCCCCTTGCTGATGGGCGAGAAAGACCTGCTCGCACTCCCGAAGGACCCATGGGTGTGCGACCTAAGTGAGCTGTCATGGGCGTTCTGGGATGGGTATGGGGCGTCCCTCACTGCTAAGCAGGCGCTGCTGAACCCGATCCTTGCCGGAAGCCGACACGTTGGAGGAGCGGATGCCGATCTCGTCGTTGGTGGTTGCCTCCTTGAGATCAAGTCACGGACAAAGCCCGGGATCTTCGCCAACGACCTGCGACAGGTCGTCGGTTACCTTCTGTTGGACTATGAGGACTCACTGCGCGTTTCTTCCGTCGGCCTGTACATGGCCCGCCAGGCAACACTGATCTCGTGGCCAGTAGAAGAGCTTCTGGCGTCGGCGGCGGACAAGGTGCCACCGCTGCCCTCTCTGCGAGCGTCATTCCGGAAGGTCGCGACGTTATGCTCCGAGGGAGCCGACGTACCGGTGCCAACGGCGCCTACGATGGCGGACTTGCAGAAGCAGGTCGAACTTGCGGAGGAGCGAGCCCAGCGGGAACGAGCGCAGCGCCGCGTGGTACGCCGGCAACGCCTCAGAAGACGGACGACGGCCGGTCGCGCACCACGCCGGGCCGACCGGTGACCACGTCAGTACCGTCGGTCCCAGCTACCGCCCAGGCACCGCCATCGCACCATCTTTACCCGGGAAAGATCGTGCTGGGACGTGGGTTGGTTGTGGTGGCCTGTCCGAGGGATGTGCTGCTACGCCGAGAGGCGCGCGGAGGCGCGCGGTGCAGGCGCTCCTCTCAAAAGGCCTTCCGTGCTCAGGTCTTCGTCAAGGTCGGGCCAGTGGATGCCGAAACCGCCGCCCGCCGGCTTCCAGTTGGCACGCTGTCGCACGGTTGCGTGCAAGAGTCTCGGGTACCACGCCAAGGGCACCGAGATGGTCCGGCCGTCACGGAGGTCCACAACCAGCAGGTCCTTGGTGAAGCGCACCCCGGTCACCTGCTCACCCGGGTTAGGAACCGAAGAAGCCATCCCACGCCTCCTGCAACTCCACCTCATGTTCACCGACGAGCCGTTCGACCCTTCGCAGCTCGGCTGCGTCGAAGCCCAGGTTCCTCGCCAACGCCACGGGTCCTAACCAGAACTTTGCCGAGAGATCATCCCGGTCGACGTGCACGTGTGGCGGTTCGTTCGGTTCGTGGCTGTGGAAGTAGACCCGATATGGCCCCTTCCGTAGCACTGTCGGCATTGCCCCGATCCGACCTCCCGATGTGAAGTGTACCGCATGATGTGGCTCCGTGTTGTGTCAACTCTCGGAGCGTCGGGAAGATAGGGACGCGGTCGGCTTCCGCTGCACGCCCACAACCCGCTTCGCCACATCCCCGTGGCCGCCGAGGCAGGAGCCCCTGGGGCAGGGCAGGAACACACTGCTTCACGGCGCCGCGGCTACCGGTATGCCGTGTCGTGGTCCGGGTGGAGGGTGAAGAGGCGCAGCCAGTCGCCTTCACGGTACATCGGTTCCCGGTAAGACTCTCTCACCATCTTGAGCCAATCGAGGCCGCGCTGACGGACCGGTCGGTTCTGGTGACGCGCCGCGGCCTCCCGGCAACAGCATCCTCCCCAAGACAGACCGGTGATCGCGTCCCGAGTTTGCTCGGCCTCCGGGCTAGGGCTCGAGCTTCGGCGCGGGAACCACTCGGGGCAGCTTGAGGCTCTCTGCCGCGAGCGAGAACCCGGCGACGTCACCCGCGAGGAGCATCTGGAACTGGGCGTGCGCCGCATCGAGCCTCGCCTTCAGCACGCGGTAGACCTCGACCGACCCGGGCGTCGGCCTGCGATCGGCGCTGGCGACGATCGCAGCGAGGTAGGTGAAGTCGTGGTCGAGCTTAGGCTCGTAGTTCAGGTCGTCCTCGTCGGACTTGATCTCGGGGTTGGTCAGCTCGAGCTCGATCGCCGTCAGCCTTTCCGCGAGCGCGGAGGCCTGCTTCTCGAGAGCGTCCCCCTTGCCGAGTCGCTTCGCCCGCGCTCCCAAATCCACGAGCTGGTCGCGCACGTCCCGGATCTCCATCACGGTCTCGTGCGCATTCGAGAGGGCGTCGCGGATCGCCTCGAGAAGCTCGAACTGGGCCTTCAGGTCCTCCTTGGTCGCGGGGCTCGTAGGGTTCGGCCTCACCTCGAACGTCTCGTTGAAGGTCTGCGCGGCCGCGGTCAGGCGGACGCTATAGCTCCCCGGCGCGACCCTGGGTGGTGCCTTGTCGCCCTCGTTGAAGACCGCTTTCGGCACGAGCGTCGGCTTGAAGATGCGCATGTCCCAGACGACACGGTTGAGGCCTTCTTTGAGCTCGAGGGGCTTGTCCAGCTCCTTTCGCATCTCCTCCTGCTCGGACCTCTCCTTGAGATCACCCGCGAGGTCCTTCTTCTCGCTCGAAAGCGTCCGGATCACCTTGTCGCCCGAGAGGATCTCGAGCGTCACGACCTGGTCCTTCCCGGGCCTGACCTTGAGCCAGAAGTCCACGATCACGCCCGCGGGCATGTTCTTGCCGACGCTCCTCGGGAGCGTGGCCTCCTCCCTGGGCACCTCTGCGGCGAAGCGCGGCGTCGACCGCGGCGGGAAGAGGTGCACGGCGCTCGTGGCCAGACGATCGTCCCAGAGGCGGAGCGGCGTCAGGTCGTCGAGGATCCAGAACGAGCGGCCCTGGGTCGCGACGACGAGGTCCCCGTTCTTGACCGCGAGGTCCGTGATGGGCACGACGGGGAGGTTCCTCTGGAAAGGCCGCCACGACGTCCCGTCGTCGAGGGAGACGTAGAGCCCGGTCTCCGTCCCGGCGAACAGGAGGCCGCGCCGCACGGGGTCCGCGCGAATGACCCGCGTGAAGGCGCCGTCCGGAATCCCGGCGTCGATCCTGGTCCACGTCTTGCCGTAGTCGCTGGTCTTGTAGAGGTACGGCCTGAAGTCATCGAGCTTGTAGCGCGTGGCTGCGACGTAGGCGGCCGCCTTGTCGTGCGGTGAGACCTCGATCGAGTTGACCTGGATCCACTCGGGGAAGCCCTTCGGCGTGACGTTCTGCCACGTCGCGCCGCCGTCCCGCGTGAGCTGCACCAGGCCGTCGTCCGTCCCGGCCCATATCACGCCCCTCTCGTGCGGCGACTCGGCGAGGGCGAAGATCGTGTCGTACAGCTCGACGCCGGTGATGTCGTACGAGATCGGTCCGCCCGAGCGCCCCTGCTTGGACGGGTCGTTGCGCGTGAGGTCGGGAGAGATCACCTCCCACGTCTCCCCCTCGTCGCGGCTGCGCAGGAGCACCTGCGCCGCGTGGTAGAGCGTCTTCGGGTCGTTGGGCGAGATCAGGATCGGCGCGTTCCACTGGAAACGGTACTTGAGGTCGTGCCCGGCGCGCCCGTCCGCGAGCTGCGGCCAGGCCATGATCTGCCGGGCCTCACGCGTGCGGTTGTCGTAGCGCGTGATCTGGCCGCCGTACTCCCCGGCGAACACGACGTCGGGGTCGGTCGGGCTCGGCGCGATCCACCCGCTTTCGCCGCCGCCGACCGGGTGCCAGTCGGTGAAGTCGATGCCGTCCCCCGGCACGCCGCTCGGGATGCCGACGCTCGAGTTGTCCTGCTGGGCGCCGTAGACCCAGTAGGGGAAGCGGTTGTCGGTCGCCACGCGGTAGAACTGGGCCGTCGGCTGGTTGTTCAGGGTGGACCACGACCTGCCGCCGTTGAACGTCACGGTGGCGCCGCCGTCGTTGCCGAGGATGAGCCGGTTCGGGTCGTCAGGGGAGATCCACATGTCGTGGTTGTCGCCGTGCGGATCGGGGACGGACGAGAACGTCCTCCCACCGTCGATCGATTTGTGCAGGAAGACGTTGGGGAGCCAGACGACATCCGCGTTCTTCGGGTCTGCGTAGACGACCGAGTAGTACCACGCACGCTCGCGGATCTTGTGGTCGTCGTTGACCTGCTTCCACTTTTCGCCCCCGTCGTCGGAGAGGTAGAGCCCCCCGCGCTTCTTCGCCTCGACGAGCGCCCATACCCGTCCCGGCCGGGCGGGAGAAGCCGCGACGCCGATCCGCCCGAGCATCTCCTCGGGCAGCCCCTCGGTGAGCTTTTTCCACGTGTCACCGCCGTCGGTGGACTTCCAGAGCCCGCTGCCTTGACCGCCGCTGACTAGCTCCCAGGGATGCCGGACCACCTGCCAGAACGCCGCGTAGAGGACGCGCGGGTTGGTCGGGTCCATGGCCAGGTCCGATGCGCCCGTCAGGTTGTCCACGAAGAGGACCTTCTGCCAGGTCTTGCCACCGTCCTGCGAGCGGAAGATCCCGCGCTCCGCATTCGGCCCCCACGCGTGCCCCTGGACGGCGGCGTAGACGAGGTCGGGGTTCGCCGGGTGGACCCTCACGCGCGCGATCTGGCGTGAGTCTCGTAGGCCCACGTTACGCCACGAACGGCCCGCGTCGGTGGACTTCCAGGCCCCGTCGCCGTGGGAGAGGTTGCCGCGGATCGGCGACTCGCCCATGCCGACGTAAATCACGTTGGGGTCAGACTCCGAGACCGCGATGGCGCCCACCGAACCGGTCGTGAAGTCCTTGTCCGACACGGGTTCCCAGTTCGCACCCGCGTCGGTCGTCTTCCAGACGCCGCCGCCCGTACCGCCGAAGTAATAGGTCAGCGGGTCGTTTCGCACTCCCGCGACGGCGGTGACGCGCCCGCCGCGGTAGGGGCCGATGCAGCGGAACTCCATGCCGGCGAGCTGGTCGGAGAAGGTCGGTGGCTTGTCCGTGGCGGCAGGGGCAACGGCTGCGGGCGCCGCCACCGCCAAACAGAGAGCCAGAGCTGCGAGGAAGGCCGTTGAGAAGCGTCTCATCATTGCCTCCTGGTGTAAGAGCTGTCGCGAGGACTCTACCTCTCCCTGGGGCCTGCAGCAAAGGGACGGGTGTCGTAGGCGGGGCATTTCCGGGGCGCTCCGCGCCCGCCGGCCCCGCGAAACGGGAGAGGGGAGGGGGAGCATCGGATGGCCGTGGGACAATGACGCGCGGGGAGGTACGCGTCGTCGCCGAACGATGACGCGCGGTGTTGTCGGGAGGCTCCCGTGTTCGTGACGATGCTCGTGACCGCCGGAACGTTGCTCCAGGCGTACGTGTTCTGGCGAGCCGCGTCGGTGCCGTTCGTCGCCCGACACGTTCCCCGGCGTCTCCTCATTGGCCTTGCGGTAACCCTCTGGGCGGGACTTTTCCTGTCCTTCTATATCGGCCGCTCCGCCTCGGGGACGGCGGTCCGCTGGCTTGAGCTGGTCGGCATGGACTGGCTTGCGGTGCTCTTCCTGGCGTTCGTGTCGCTCCTCGTGGCGGACCTCGCGACCGGGTTCGGCTTGCTCCTGCCGAAGCTCGCGCCCACGCTTCGGGGCTGGGCTCTGGTCGTCGCCGGCGTGCTCTCCGTTGTCGCGATGGTGCAGGGCCTGCGCGCTCCGGTGGTGCGCGACTACGAGGTCCGCCTTGCCGGCCTGCCGCGGGAGATGGACGGCACGGTGCTGGTCGCCGTGTCCGACCTCCACCTCGGAAGCCTGATCGGGGAGCGCTGGCTGGCGGCCAGGGTCGCCCAGGTTCAGGCGCTGCGTCCCGACATCCTGGTCCTTCTCGGCGACATCGTCGAAGGACACGGGGAGGCCGAGGGCGACCTCCTCGCGGACTTTCGCCGACTCTCGGCCCCGCTCGGCGTCTGGGCGGTCACCGGCAACCACGAGTTTCACGGCGGCCGCAGCTCGAGCCCGAGCGTGCTCGAACAGGCCGGTTTCGAGGTGCTGCACGACCGCTGGGTTGAGGTCCGTCCCGGCCTCGTGCTCGCGGGTGTGGACGACCTCACCTCCCGCCGCCGGTCCGGGCAGGTGGGTGATCCGGTCGGAAAAACGCTCGCCGGCCTGCCTGCCGGCGCGACCATCCTGCTCTCGCACACGCCATGGCAGGCCGATCAGGCGGCCGCGGCCGGGGCCGGCCTGATGCTCAGCGGCCACACGCACGGCGGCCAGGTTTGGCCGTTCGACTATCTGGTGCGGCAGGTCTACCCGCTGCTGGGGGGACGCTACGAGGTGAACGGCATGACCGTCATCGTCTGCAGGGGCACCGGCACATGGGGGCCGCGCATGCGCCTGTGGCGCCCGGGCGAGATCCTCCGCATCACCCTTCGCGCGGCAACGTCGAGGACGTGAGCAGCGGATAGCTGCCTCCATTATGGCTCCGACTGGCGATAGACTGCCCGGTGGAGGGAGGTTCCCATGAAAACGAGAGCGAAGGCGCTTGTAGGTCTGGCGACGGTCGCAGCGGCGACGGTGACTGCCTGGTCTGCTGACAAGGCGGCGAAGCCCGTGTACGAGGTCTACGCGATCCGCTACGCGACGATCGCCGATTTCCCGGTCTCGGCGCTGGTTGCCGGGGCGGAACCCTCGCGCAAGCTGGACATCGCGATGACCGTGTGGCTGCTCAAGGGTGCAGGCGGCAAGAACGTCCTGGTGGATACCGGCTTCTACCGTGCCGAGCTCCTGACGGAATTGCCGGTGAAGGGTTTCACCAAGCCCTCCGAGGCGCTGGCAAAGGTCGGGCTGCGCCCGGAGGACATCTCCGACGTGATCATCACGCACATGCACTGGGACCACGCCGGCGGCGTCGACCTCTTCCCCAGCGCGCGAGTTTGGATCCAGAAGGACGAGTGGAGCTACTACTCCGATCCGGCGAGGAAAGGGGGCGGGGTCGCTCCGTCCGATGTCGCGGCGCTGCAGAAGCTCCGGGAGAACGGCTGCCTCCACCTGGTCGAGGGCGATGCGGAGGTGATCCCGGGGATCACCGTCTACCTCGGGGGGAAGCATACACAAGCCTCGCAGTACGTCGGCGTGCACACGGCAGCCGGGACGGTGGTCGTGGCCTCGGATGCCGTCTACCTCTACGAGAACCTCGAGAAGGGTCTGCCGATCGCGCAGACGCTCGATGCCAAGGCGAACCTGAAGGCGCAGCAGAGGATGAGGTCCATCGCATCCAGCCTGCGGTTGATCGTGCCCGGCCACGACCCCGAGGTGTTCGTGCGCTTCCCCAAGCCCGGCAACGGCGTCGCCCGCATCGAATGACGCCGAAGAAGACGGGGGCCGGCCCCTCCATCTCGGTCGTGATCCGAGTGGGCGTTTCGTAGCGGCCTGCCGCCGGCCGGGCGGCCCTCGTCGGCCGTATCATCGCGGCTATGAATAAGACGCCTCCAGGCCCCCCGCTTCCCACGCCGCGCCTCGGCGCGCTGCCGGAGTTCATCCTCGAGCGGTTCTTCGACCGTTTCGAGTTCGACTTGCCCTACCAGCTCGGCTCCTCGGATCCGGAGACGCTCTCCGTGTCCGAGCTGCTGGAGCATGCCGACCCCGAGATGCGCCGGCGGTGGGCCACGCTTCGCCTCGGGTACCGGAGCTGCGCCGGCGATCCCGACCTGCGTGCGGCGATTGCAGCCACGCACGCGGGCCGAGGCGCGGACGATGTGGTCGTCGCCAGCGGTGGCGCCGAGGCGCTCCTGGTCACCTTCGCAGCGGCCATCGAACCGGGTGACCGGGTCGTGGCGCTGACGCCGGCGTACCAGTCGCTCCTCGAGGTGCCCCGCGCCATGGGAGCGCGGCTCGTGCTCGTCAAGATTCGCGAGGACGGCCCCGACGGCGCATGGCGGTTCCCGACCGACCGGCTGATGTCCGCACTCGATCGTCGCGTGCACCTCCTCGTCCTGAACGTGCCCCACAACCCTACCGGCGTGTCGGCGACCCCGGAGGAGCTACGCACGGTCCTGGCGCGATGTGAGGAGCTCGGGATCCGGGTCGTCGGCGACGAGGTCTACCGGGGACTCGAGTGGGCGGGGCCGATGGCGCCCTCGGTCAGCGAGTGCTCGGACCGAGCTGTTGCTGTCGGGGTCACCTCGAAGGTGTACGGCCTCGCCGGCCTGCGGATAGGCTGGCTGGTGACCGGCGATGGCGCGCTCCGGCGGCGGGCTGTCGCGATCAAGGACTACACGACGCTGTGCGCGGCGGGCCCCTCCGAGCTCCTCGCCACGATTGCGCTGCGAGCCCATGGGGCCCTGCTCGAGCGGACCCGTGCGCGCTGCCGTGCCAATTGCGAGGCGCTCGGGGCGTTTCTGACCGCTCATCCCGGCCTCATCTCGTGGCGGCGCCCGGCCGCGACGACGATTTCGGTGGCGGAGATCGCGGCGCCACTGCTGGCGCAACATGGCGTCGACCCGGAGCGCGTATTCGCCCACTGGCGCCAGCGAGCCGGCGTGGTGGTTGCGCCTGGTCCGGCGTTCGGATGCGCACCCGACCGCTTCCGGCTGGGCTTCGGGCGGGCCGACCTGCCGCAGGCGCTCGCGGCGCTCGCCGCTGCCGGGTCGTCAGACCGAGGGGCCGCCCTGGGGACGTGAAGCTGGAGCCTGGGTCGCTGTCCGCTACGTGTCGGGCGGCTACTCTACGGCCACCGAGACGGCTGTCATTGCGAACGCGAACTGCTTCACCGATCAGATCCAGCCGCGCCTGGACATCAATTCCAACGTGATGGCCCCTGCGCAGTACCCGCAGGCGACCGGCCACATGCCCTGACCGGGTCGCCCGCGTCGAATGACCCCTAGGAAAACGGTGGCCGGCCCCACCATCTCGGTCGTGATCCGCGTGGGTTTCTCGTAGCGGCCGGCCGCCGGCCCGCCGCACCCACAGCGCGGAAAAACGGCGAGGCGCGAGTCGCGACGAGCGTGCTATCGTGTGCCGGATTCGGAGGGGAGGTCCCCGTGAAATCTCTCAGGATCACCGCACTCGTCGCACTCGCCGTCACGCTGCTCGCGGCCGCCGGTTTCGCCCAGGAGGCGGACGTCGAGGGGAGCAAGGACCATCCGCTGCTGTCGCGCATGCCGGGGTACTACATCTCGCGCTACGAGGATATGCAGTTCGACACCCACACCTTCCTCGTGGCGGGCAGCCAGGTCCCGGTTGAGGGGCACGTCACGAACATTCTCTACCAGATCCGGACAGGCGCGAAGGAAGCCAGCAGGCTCCAGATCCTGCGCAACTACGAGGCCGCCATCACCAAGATCGGCGGCAAGGTCCTGACCAGCGACTCCGACGGCAGCTCGTACCTCAAGCTCGTCAAGGACGGCAAGGAGATCTGGATCCACGTGGACGCGTACATCACTTCCCAGTACGGACTCACGGTCGTCGAGAAAGAGGGGATGAAGCAGGACGTCACCGCAAACGCCGATGCCTGGCGCAACGACATCGCGAGCACCGGCCGCGCGGTGGTCTACGGCGTTCACTTCGATACGGACAAGGCGACGATCAAGCCCGAGTCGGAGGCCGCGATCAGGGAAATCGCGGCGCTGCTCGCGAGGAGCCCGGCGCTCAACCTGCTGGTGGTCGGGCACACGGACATGACCGGCGACCTCGCCCACAACATGAAGCTGTCCGAGGAGCGGGCGGCGGCGGTGGTCGCCGCGCTGGTGAGCGGCCACGGCGTGGCGGCGGCGCGGCTGAAGGGGTTCGGCGTGGGGCCGCTTGCCCCCGTTGCCTCCAACGACACCGAGGAAGGCCGCGCCAAGAACCGGCGCGTCGAGCTGGTCAAGCGCTAGGGTATGTGGGCGCTTCGGGCCGCTAGGGCTGCTTGTAGATCGTGCCGTCTTTCATGACGAAGCGGACGGTCTCGATGGCCCTTATGTCGCGGGTGGGGTCGCCGGGCACCGCGATCAGGTCGGCGAGCAGGCCGGGCTTGATCTGACCGATGCGGTCGGCCTGTTCGAGCACCTTCGCGCTGACCGTCGTCGCCGCCAGCAGCGCCTGCGCCGGCGTCATCCCGCCCCGCACCATCCACTCCACCTCGCGGTAGTTGTCGCCGTGGGGGAAGACGCCCACGTCGCTACCGCACCCGACGATCACGCCGTGCTTGAGCGCGAGCTGGAAGGCGTGGACCGCCTGCTGCACGCTCTCGGGCAGCGGCAGGCTGCCGCGTTTGTACCCCTGGAAGTACTCCGCGTACGCCTCCGCGGTGGCGAGCGTCGGGAAGAACGCCACGTTGTGCTCGGCCATGAGCTTGAAGACCTCGTCGGTGCCGCCATAGCCGTGCTCGATCGTCTGCACGCCGGCCAGCACGGCGCGCCGCATCCCCTCGGGCGTCGCCGCGTGGGCGGCGACGGGTCGGCCCGAGCTGTGCGCCTCGTCCACCAGCGCCTTCAGCTCTTCGAGCGAGAACGTCGGCACGGCGGTCCCGTGCGGCCCACGGCGGTAGTCGGCGTAGACCTTGACCCAGTCGGCGCCGTGGCCGACCTGCTCGCGCACAGCCTGCAGGACCTGCGGGATGCCACTGACCTCCTGCGCGCCCTTCAGGGGTTCGAAGTTCGGGGCGAAGCCGAGCGGACCCGGACCGTAGCTGGCAGTGGCCACGATGGCGAGCGTCGCGACGAACAGCCGCGGGCCTGGTATGCGGCCCTCGTTGATGGCGCGCTGGACCGACAGGTCGGCGTAGCCCGCGCCCTCGGTTCCCAGATCCCTCAGGGTGGTGAAGCCGGCCATCAGCGTGCGTTCGCAATGGAGCACGGCGGCGATGGTCCGGTAGGCCGCCGGTTCCTTGAGGACCTGGTCGTTCCACAGCGTCTCGTTGTAGGGGTGCAGGAAGATGTGCGAGTGCGCGTCGATCAGGCCAGGCAGCAGGGTCATCCCCGGCAGGTCGACCGTGCGCGCCCCCGCAGGGGCCTTCACGTCGGCGGAGGGACCGACGGCCGCAATGACCTTGCCGGTCACGAGAACGACCCAGCCCTCGTGAGCCTGATCGCTGGCCGCATCGAACACCCTTTGCGGGCGCAGCAGCACGCTCGCCTCCGGCGTCCCGGCTCCCGGCGCGGCACAGACCCTCGCGGCTCCCGGTAGGACCAAAGCAAGGAGGATGACGACTGCCCAGAGAGAAAGCTTCGGAGACGCCAGCCTACGGTTCATTGAGGTACCTCCCCCGGGGCGTTGCCAGGGAGTATGCCCCGGTTCGGTGGAATGCTCAAGCCAGGTCAGGGGGACAACGCATAGAGGCATCGGTCCGTGGCCGGACTGTCAACCTCGGGGTGTCGTGTTTCGTCTCAGCTAGGACACGGTCGCCGAGATGGGGCCGGCTACCGGGCTCCCAGACTGGGGCCAGGGCGGTAACGCGAGTCGGGGTCTGGTGATCAAGGTCGTGAGCAAGCATAATGGATAGCCCGCGACCCCCGGGGACGCGCGGCAGGGGGTAACGATGATCCATTCCGCAATCGTGCTGGCGCTTGCCGTGTCGGTCGGGGCCGTGGGCGCCAGCCAGCCGGCCGAACAGCTGCGGGCACCTCTCGACGCGCGAACGCTGGACGAGCTCTCGGCCTCCTTCGAACGCATCGCCGAGCGCGTGTCGCCAGCGGTGGTCCAGGTCTTCACCTCCGGCTACGGGGTCGGTTACGGCTCGTGGAACGTGGCGACCAAGCAGGCGGGCGCGGCCTCCGGCGTGATCATCGACCCTTCCGGCTACGTCGTGACCAACGCCCACGTGGTGCACGGGGCGCGGCGCATCCAGGTGCAGCTCGCAGAGCGGCTGGAGGGTTCCGGGTACCAGCATCCGCTTCTGCGGCCGCAGGGCGGCAGAATCGAAGCGCAGGTCGTCGGGATCGACACCGATACGGACCTGGCACTGCTCAAGATACCCGTGAGCGGTGCGCCTGTCCTCGAGTTTGGCGATTCCGACGCGCTCACGCAGGGGCAGCTGGTGCTCGCGTTCGGCTCCCCGCTCGGTCTCGGGAACACCGTGACCATGGGCGTCGTCAGCGCGGTGGCCCGGGAGATAAGGCCCGACGACATGATGGTCTACGTGCAGACGGACGCGCCGATCAACCCCGGGAACAGCGGCGGACCGCTCGTGGACTCGCATGGGCGCGTCGTGGGCATCAACACGATGATCCTCACGCAATCGGGCGGCAGCGAGGGGGTCGGGTTGGCGATCCCGAGCAACATCGTGCGCCCCATCATCGAGCAGCTCAAGGCGGGGGGCAAGGTCAGGCGGGGAGTGATCAGGATGCAGGCTCAGAACATCACTCCGACGATGGCGGCGGCGCTCGGGCTGCCGCAGGCCTGGGGCGTGATCGTATCCGACATGTTGCCAGGCGGACCCGCCGACAAGGCTGGCCTGCGGCTCGGCGACATCATCCTGAGCAGCGACGGCAAGGTGATGGACAACGTGCGCCAGTTCGGTCTCAACCTCTTTCGGCACACCATCGGCTCGACGGTGACGCTCGAGGTGCTCCGGGGCCCCAAACGCTTCAAGGTGCAGGTGCCGGTCGTGGAGCGGCCGGATGATCCGGGCCGCTTCATGGACCTGGTGGACCCGGCGAAGAACCTCGTGCCCCAGCTCGACCTGCTTGCCGTGGATCTCAACCAGAACCTCATCGAGACCTTCGGGTCGCTGCGCCTGCCCGGCGGCGTGGTCGTGGCCGCGATGTCGGCCGACGCCTTGCCGCCGGCCGACCGCTTCCAGCCGGGGGACGTCATCTACAACGTGAACGGCAAAGAAGTCCGAAACCTCGCGGAGCTCAAGGCTGCAGCCGCCGGCCTCAAGGACGGCGATCCGGTGTGCGTGCAGCTCGAGCGCCAGGGGATGCTGATGTTCGTGACGTTCGAGGTCGACTAGGGGCCTGTCCCTACTAAACGACGAAAGCGAGAATTCCGAGGGCGCCGGATGGCAAGGAAACCGAGCGAAAAGCCCGGAGGCGTAGCCAGAGCTACGTCGAGGACTTTTCGCGAAGGCTGACACAGCCAGCTGGATGCCATCGGGATTCGCAGCCGGAGTATTACTCGGACAGGCTCCTAGCCCGCCGGCCGCGTTGTGCTCCAGGAGCTACGTCTCAGGGAATGGAGATTCCTCGAGCATCATGGAGCCCCCCATCACCGTTTGCATTGGAGGGCTCCGTTTCTGCCCGTCTGAATCACCCTCGCCCGTCAGATGGTGAAGGGGATGACCACCTGGCTCTGGGACAGGTTGATCAGCAGCTCGTAGTTCCCCTTCTGGATGCCGCCGGGCAGCTGGAAGAAGAGACGTCCGTAGGTATTGTGCCACTCGTCCAGCCACACCGAGGGCCACGCCAGGCCCACCCCGCGCCTGGGGAAGTAGTCCAACCGCCGATACCGGTGGGGGATTAGGTAACCGAGCGGCTCCCCGATCGCGTTGTCCTGGATGATTGCCGCCGCCAGATCGGGGTAGCCCTTGCTGTACGCTTCGTGCGACGCGAGTGGGACGACCTGCCCGTCCGGTGTGCGCACAGAGATGGCAGTGCGCGGGATCTCGATAGGCTCCTTGGTGGCCGTCATCGCCGTGTCGAGCATGAGCCAGCTCGCGCCAGGGTTCAGCTTGGGTGACCTGTACGAGATTGCGACCTGCACTTGCGGTCCCCTGTAAAGGATCGCCGTCGCGCCGACCTGCTTGACCTCCGAAGTCGGGCCCGTGTTTGCCCAGCTCGCAACAGCGCACAGCAAGACAACCGCTGCGGCAGCCACGCGGGCATGGCGCAGGAAGTTCTTGTTCATATGTCCTCCTTGCCGGGCGAACACCTGATCTTCACCCGACGTGCGGCGTACAGCTTTCATCGCCCGATTCCAGGTATTTGCATAGAGCGTGCCAAAACGACTCGCGTTCGTGGCGGCGTAAGAGTTCATGAGATTCCGCGCTGCTCATCAGCGTACGCACCGAGGCCATTCGCGGCGCGTCCAACCGGCCGGGCGGGGAAGAGGAACCTGAAGAGGTCAGCCGGGGTCCACGCGTGAGGACAGTCGGGGACGGGGCTTCGGCAGGCGGCGGAGATCGGAACTGTGCAGCGTCCCGCAACGTACGAAGGGATGAAGCGTCGCAGGGCAGGCTTCTCCGGCGCCTGCAAGACGAGGTGCCGCGAGGGGTTGGGCTGGTATCGTACCGGTGTTGGACCACGGCTCTCGCCGCCGCGTGGACCGAGCGAAGGGAGAGCGCACCGGTTCGCGGACGGGCGCGCAAGATGCCGGGCAGTCCGGTCAGAAACCGGAGGAGGGCCACAGATGAGCAACCAGGATCTGATGTCGAGGATCGAAGGCTACCGGGAGTGGGCGATCGAGCTGCAGCGGGGGCTCACGGCGATCCCCGCGATTTGCCCGGACAGCGGCGGGGAGGGGGAGGTCGACAAGGCCGCGTGGCTGGAGAAGGAGCTCGCCAGGCTCGCGTTCGACGAGGTGGCGCGCTACGACGCCCCCGATCCGAAGGCGAAGGGCGGCGTGCGGCCCAACATCGTCGCCCGCTACAGGGGCGCGAGCTCGGCGCGCACGCTCTGGATCATGTCGCACCTCGATGTCGTGCCGCCCGGTGAGCCGAGCCTGTGGAAGAGCGACCCGTACACGCTGCGGGTCGAAGACGGGAAGCTCATCGGCCGGGGCGTCGAGGACAACCAGCAGGCGATCGTCTCGAGCCTCCTGGTGGCGCGCGCCCTCATGGACGCGAGCGTTCGCCCGCCTGTGGACCTCGCGCTCCTCGTGTGCGCGGACGAGGAGACGGGCTCCGTTTACGGTGCCGAGTACCTGGCCGCGAAGCACCGATCCCTGTTCGGGCCGCACGACATGTTCATCGTCCCGGACGCGGGCAACGGCGACGGCTCCCTCGTCGAGGTCGCGGAGAAGTCGATCTGGTGGCTCAAGGTGCGCACGCTCGGCAGGCAGTGCCACGCCTCGGTCCCTGAGCTTGGCAACAACGCCTTCCGCGCCGCGTCCGACCTGGTGACGCGGCTGGGCTCCCTCATGGGAACCTTCCCTCAGGAGAACCCGCTCTTCGAGCCGCCGAGGTCCACGTTCGAGCCCACCAAGAAGGAGCCCAACGTGCCGAACATCAACACGATCCCGGGCGAGGACGTGTTCTACCTCGACTCGCGGGTGCTGCCCGAGGTGCCGCTGGCCCAGGTCGAGGCCGAGATTCGCCGCCTGGCTGGCGAGGTCGAGGCGGCGCACGGGGTGAAGATCACGCTCGAGGACGTGCAACGCGGCGAGGCCGCTCCGCCGACCAGACCCGACGCCGAGGTGGTGCGCCTGGTCGTCGAGGCCATTCACCATGTGCATGGGCTGACGCCGCAGCCCAAGGGGATCGGGGGCGGCACCGTGGCCGCCATCTTCCGGCGGATCGGGCTGCCGGCGGTCGTGTACTCCAAGCTCGACGAGACCGCGCATCAGCCCAACGAGTACTGCGTCCTTGACAACCTCATCGCCGACGCCAAGGTCTTTGCCTCGGTCGCGATGAGCTGCACGGCGGAGGGAAAGAACTAGCCCGGATCATTCATGAGGGGTCGTAGCGAGAGCGCGGAGGTGGCTGTCATGGTGGGCGAGCTTTCGTTGCGGGGGGCTCGGCGCCGCTTCGTCCGCCGCCGGCGCCTCGGCCCCCCGGTCCCCCACGCTCGCGCGGCGGAGCCCCGCTCGCTTCGGGGCGAGGAGGGGAGCCGTACTCGTGCAGTACGGCGGCACCCTCCGAGTCCCGAGTACGCCCGCCAGGGCGGCCAGATCCGCGCTCGCAGTAGACACCTTCGTGAATGGTCCGGGCTGGCCCCTGCTTAGGGAGATCCTTCGCGGGGCTTCGCCTCACTCAGGATGACGGTCTGCTGCGCCATCGCGCAGCAAAACCGGCTGTGCAGGCTTGGGGAGATCCTTCGTCGTCCTGCCCTAGGCAGGACTCCTCAGGATGACCCGCCTGCGGCGGGGTCACTGCTTCTCGGGGCCTTCTCGCCCTCGCCGTCCTTCTTGGTGGCCGGCGGTTTTTCCATCTCATAGCTGCGGCCGTACAGGTGGCGCTCGAACCATGCGAGCTCGGCGTTGACCTTGTGCAGCCGGTGCTTGAGGGTGCGCAGGCCGTGCGGCTCTCCCGGAAAGACGAGCAGCTCGGCCTCGACGCCGGTTGCCCGCATCGCGCGCAGCATCTCGATCGACTGCGCCGTCGGCACTCGCACGTCGTTGCCGCCGACGAGCAGCAGCGTCGGGGTCTTCGCGCCGGAAAGGTGGGTGATCGGGGATTGCTCCAGGTAGAGCGCGAGCGGCGCTCCCTTCTGCCACGGCGTGCCGCCGAACCAGGGTGTCCTGTAGGTCCGTACGTCGCTCTGCGCGTACATCGAGATCCAGTCGGCCGCGCCGGCTCCCGCCGCGGCAGCCTTGAAGCGGTCAGTGGTGGCCACCAGCCAGTCGGTCATGTGCCCGCCCGCGCTCCACCCCATGGCCACAAGCTTGTTGGGATCGGCGAGGCCCTTCGCGATCAAGGCGTCCACCCCTGCCAGCACGTCCTTGTCGGCCTGGTGGAAGTAGTGGCCGACCATGTCACGCAGAAACGCGTCGCCGTAACCGGTCGAGCCGCGGTAATTGGGATCGAGGACCATGTACCCCTTGGCCGCCAGCACCGGCGTGTAGGTGGCCCAGCTCGCGAAGCGGAAGGTGGACGAGGCCGCGGGTCCGCCATGTGTCTGCACCACCAGTGGCGCGCGTGTGCCCGGTGTGTAGTCGAGCGGGTAGGTGAGCAACCCCTCCACCTTCTGGCCGTCGCGGCCGGTCCAGGTGAAGACCTCGACCTTGGGCATCCGGAAAGCGGCCGCCAGTTCCTCGGCGAAGTGCGTCACGCGAACCGGCGGGGCCCCGATGTTGAGCCCGACCCAGACGTCGCCGGGCGAGGAGGCGGTGCCGATTATCGCAGCCCAGCCGCCGGAAACCGGATCGATGCTCACCGAAAGGACGGAGCTGTCGCCCTCGCTCAGCCTGGACCGCCGGCCGGTGGCGAGGTCGAGCGCCCACAGGACGACGCGCACGCCGCTATTGGCGCCCACAACGACGGTCTTCCCGTCGCGGGACCAGTCGGCGCCATCGATCTCGTCCGAGACATCCGCAAGCAGCATGCGCGGCGTTCCACCGGCCGTCGGCACCATGAAGAGGTGGTTCTGGTAGTACGGCTCGAAGCGCTCGTTCGTGGCAGCAATGAACAGCACCGAGGTGCCGTCGGGGGAGAGCGCCAGGCGACGCTCGCCGGCGTGGTTGTCGGTGAGGCGGCGCGGCGCGCCGCCCGCAGACGGCCGGACGTAAATCTCGGTCTTGTCCCCGTCGTCCACGAGCGGCGTCGGCGCCGCACTGTAGACGAGCGTTGCACCGTCCTTTGAGATCGCGTACTGGACCACAGAGAAGCTGCCCTCCGTGAGGCGCTTCTCGGTCTTCGTGGTGAGGTCGAGCACCCAGAGGTGCTTTTGCTTGTAGTCGCGGTCGTACGAGATCACGTCGCCGGAGCGCTTCTTGGCGTCCTTCGCCTCCTTGCCCTCGGCGTCATCGGCGATGAACGCGAACCGCGTGCCGTCCGGCAGCCACGCGGGTTCCGAGACGGAGGTCTCGTGCTTGGAGACCTGGATCGCCTCGCCGCCGCCGACCGGCTGAACGAAGAGCTGCGCGGTGTCACCGTCGCGCGTGGCGACGAAGCAGAGCCGGGTCCCGTCGGGCGACCAGCGCGGCGAGGTCTCGCCGGCTTTCCCGTTGGTCATCTGCACGAGGCCCATGCCATCGGCATCCACCTTCCAGATGTGCGAGATCCCTTTGTCCTGGTCCCAGTCCGCCTGGGTACGGACGAAGAGGGCGGCGGAGCCGCCCGGACCCAGCTGCACATCCGACTGCGTAGGCACCGAAAGCAGGTCCACGACCGTCATCGGGCGCGGTTGCTCGGCGGCGACGGCCACAGTGGCGACGATGGTCAGGAGAACGAGTACCAGCCTGCGAGCGCGCATCGGTCGATCCCTCCAGACAACGGGGGATTGTAGCTCGGACCTCCGCGTCCGTCGCCGGGGTGTGCGGCGCGCAGACCGAACGTCGGCGAGGCATCCGGCGTTTGGCCGCCCGTCCCCGGGTCTCGGGGTCGCCGTCGAGACAAGCGGGCCGTAGGGTGGCCGCGGCCGTGCCGTTGGCCGTTCGGCCTCGTGGCCTGCTAGGCTTGAGCCGATGCGGGTCGAGGATCTCCGAACGCCGGCCGCGCTGGTGGATCTCGAGGTGCTGGACCGCAACTGCGCGCGCATGTCCGGACGGGCGAGGCAACTCGGCGTGCACCTCCGACCGCACGTCAAGACCCACAAGACCCTCGAGGCGGCGCGCATGCAGGTGCGCGGGCACTTCGGCGGGATCGCCGTCTCGACGCTTGCGGAAGCCGCCTTCTTCGGAGCGGGCGGGTTCCGCGACATCACCTACGCGGTGCCGATCGCGCCGTCCAAGCTCGGTGAAGCGCTCCAGCTCACCGCGTGGCTCGACCGCCTGAACCTGCTCGTGGACAACCCTGAGGCGGCCGCCGCGGTCGAGGCATCATCCCGCGACCGCGGCCTCCGGCTGTCCGTTTTCCTCAAGGTGGATTGCGGTGCACATCGCGCCGGGGTGGACCCGGCCAGGGAGGAGAGCGTCGCCTTCGCGGCGCAGCTCGCGGCATCGCCGTACATCGACTTCCGCGGCATCCTCACCCACGCGGGGCAGGCCTACCGATGCCGCACCACGGACGAGATCCGCTCGGTGGCGGCGCAGGAGCGCGACGTGATGGTGGTATTCGCCGCGCGCCTTGGCGCCGCCGGTGTGCGCGTGGACGAGATCAGCATCGGCGCGACGCCGACGCTGGCGGTCGCCGAGGACCTCACCGGCATCACCGAGGTGCGGCCCGGCAACTATGCGTTCTTCGACGCGTTCCAGGCGGCGATCGGCAGTTGCAGCCTTGACGACGTCGCCTTTTCCGTGCTGGTCAGGGTCATCGGGCGCTACCCGGAGCGCAGCGAGCTCCTAGTGGACGGGGGAGCGCTCGCGCTCTCCAAGGATCCGGGGCCCACGCACGTGGACCCTGCCTTCGGCTTCGGCGTCGTGCTGGCAGCCTCGGGAGAGCGGCTTCCCGGCCTGCGGGTCGTCTCGCTCTCCCAGGAGCACGGCCTGCTGCGCTCCGCGTCGCCTCTCGGCCCGGGAAACTTCCGGGTGGGGTCGCTCCTGCGCATCGTGCCGAACCACTCGTGCCTTGCGGCGGCGCTCTTCGACCGCTACGCGGTCCTGCGGCGCGGCGACGTCGTAGACGAGTGGCGGCCGGTGCGCGGCTGGTGACGAACCGGCCGTGTCGTCCACCCGCGACGCGAGGCCGACGCCCCACACCGGCGCCGTGCGGCCCGAAGACCGGGCAGAATGGTAGAGTGCGCGGAATGGTAAGCGAAGGCAGAGGACAGGTTCCTGAAGGAGTGAATCGGTTCGCAATGAGCTTCGTGTCAGGAAGGGAGAAGACGCAATGAAGCACCATATTCGCTTTGCTCTCGTGCTGCTCTCTCTCACCACCGCGCTCGCGGCGGTAGCACAGCCGGCGCCCGGTGCGTATCACCTTGCCCGCACGATCCCTCTCGGCGGAGAGGGAGGGTGGGACTACATCACCGCCGACGCGGCGGCGCACCGGCTCTACGTGAGTCACGCCACCCGTGTGCAGGTCGTTGATACCGAGAAGAACACGGTCGTCGGGGAGATCCCGGACACGCAGGGCGTGCACGGCATCGCCCTCGCGCCGGCGCTCGGCAAAGGCTTCACCAGCAACGGGCGGGCCGGGACGGTGACGGTGTTCGACCTCAAGAGCCTGGCGGTCACCGGTACCATCAAGGTGACCGGCGAAAACCCCGATGCGATCGCGTTCGAGCCGGCCTCGCGCAGGGTCTTCACCTTCAACGGCCGCAGCGGCGATGCCACGGCAATCGACGCCACGAACGGACAGGTGGTAGGCACGCTTCCTCTGGGCGGGAAGCCGGAATTCGCAGTCGCCGACGGCAAGGGCCGGATCTACGTGAACATCGAGGACAAGAGCGAGCTCGTGACCTTTGATGCACGCACGCTCAAGGTCGAGGGACGCTGGTCGCTGGCGCCGTGCGAGGAGCCGAGCGGGCTCGCCATCGACCGCGAGCACCGGCGCCTCTTTGCCGTGTGCGGAAACAAGCTGATGGCGGTGGTCAACGGCGACACCGGGCACATCATGACCACGCTGCCGATCGGCAGCGGGGTCGATGGGGTGGCTTTCGATCCGGGGACGGCCCTCGCCTTCAGCGCGAACGGTGAAGGGACTGTGACGGTCGTCCACGAGGACTCGCCGGAGAAGTTCACGGTCGTTGGCAACATCCAAACGAAGCGCGGCGCTCGCACCATTGTACTGGACGAAGCCACGCACCGGCTCTACCTCCCCACGGCGCAGTTCGGGCCGCCGCCGTCGCCGACCCCTGACCGCCCGCGGCCGCGACCGAGTATCCTCCCCGGGACGTTCGAGGTCCTCGTTCTGGAGCGCTGACGGCTCCGACCTGACCCGGCTGCGTTGTACACGTCAGGGCGTTGGCAGATTTCTCGGGAGGCTTCCCCTCCGTCAGGATGACCGAAGTTTGCTCTGAGGGCGGGGGCGAGCCCTGCCCCTACCTATTCGTAGCTCTGGGGTGTACGTCTACCTGCCGGGCTTGCGGCCGTAGCTGCGGGAGCGCCCGGCGGTGCGGCCGGCGCTGTGTCCGCCAGAACTCGTCGAAGCGGCGTGATGGCCGTCTCTCGTCGATGGGCCGCCCCTCGTGGCGCCGGTGCGGGGTCGGCGATCAGCGTTGGCGCGTGTCCGCGTCCGGGCGCCGGCCCGTTGGGCGCGCATGGCCGCGAGGCGCTCGGCGAGGGGGATCTCGAGGCGACCCTCCGGCTGGACGGCGTAGTCGAACCCATCCAGCTTGCGCCGCTCAATACGGCGCCCGACCGCGCGCTCGATCGCCGAGATCGCCGGCTCGTCTTCGGGCGAGGCGAAGGTCACCGCGTTGCCGGTGGCCTGGGCGCGGGCGGTACGGCCGACGCGGTGGATGTAGTCGTCGGTCTGCGCTGGGACGTCGAAGTTGATCACGTGCGGAAGGTCTTGTACGTCAATGCCGCGGGAGGCGAGGTCGGTGGCGACCAGGATGCGAAGGCGCCCGCTCTTGAAGGCGGCGAGGGCGGCCTCGCGCTGCGCCTGGCTGCGGTTGCCGTGGATCCGTTCGCACGAGATGCCGGCGCCGTCCAGGTACTTGGCGAGACGATTGGCGCGGTGCTTTGTGCGGGTGAAGACGAGCGCCGTGCCGACCTCGTCGCGGCGGAGCATCTCGAGCAGCAGCATCGGCTTGAGCTTCTCGGGCACGGGCAGCACGGCGTGCGTGATGCCGGTGGCCGGCGCGGAGCGCCGCTCGATGTTGATGCGCAACGGGTTCGCCATCATCTCGCGGGATAGCTTCACGATGGGCTCCGGGAGGGTGGCCGAAAAGAGCATCGTCTGGCGCTGCCTGGGAAGCCTGGAGAGGATCCGGCGCACGCTCGGGAGGAAGCCCATGTCGAGCATGCGATCGGCCTCGTCGAGGATGAGGATCTCGAGACGGTCGAAGCGGGTCCACGGCTTTCCCATGTGATCGAGGAGGCGGCCTGGAGTGGCGACCACGACGTCCACGCCGGCGCGCAGCGCGCGCTCCTGGGGCCCGGCGCTGACGCCACCGAAAACTGCGACCGAGGTGGTCCGGGTGTGGCGCCCGAGCGTGCGGAGGTGCTCGTGCACCTGGGCCGCGAGCTCCCGGGTCGGGGTGAGCACAAGGGCGCGGGTGGCCCGGTCGGGCCGCGCAGCCAGGCGCTGGAGGATCGGGAGCACGAAGGCGGCAGTCTTGCCGCTGCCGGTCATTGCGGCGGCCAGTATGTCGCGGCCGGCGAGCGCCTCGGGGAGGGCAGCCCGCTGGATCGGGGTCGGGTCCGTGAAGCCGAGGTCGGAGATGCCGCGCAGCAGCGCGGGGTCGAGACGGAATTCTGCAAAACTCATCTGCACACTGTTTCCTTCTGCGGGTGCATGCACACGGGGTACGTGCACTGTCGCGTCTGTTTCCGGCTGATTGGGAACGGGAGACTTGCCGGTGAGGCCGCCGTCCGGGCCCGGAAGGGCCCTGCATCATGTCTTGGCCGCCTCGGCCGACCACGCTTTGCGTTGTCGAAGCTGCAGCGGAGATGACACCATCCCACACTTCGGCGCGCTTGGCAAGTCCCGGTACCGTCGTGCACGCATTGCGGGCGCGCAAGTGCCCCTCTTCCCCTCAACGGGTAAGATGTGCCAGAGTGTCCTACGCATCGTCAGCCGGGCGGACGGTGGCGGGTTCTACCAGTTCGGCAAGGGTGCCGGACTGGGTTCGCGAAAGGGGTTTCGAACATGAAGCTGTACGTCGGCAATCTTTCCTATGACACGACCGAGGCCGAGCTACGGGAGCTGTTCGCTGCCCACGGCACTGTGGAGTCGGTCAACCTGATCACGGATAACGCGACCGGCCGGTCGAAGGGCTTCGGTTTCGTGGAGTTTCCCAACGACCAGGAGGCGAAGGCCGCGATCGCCGGCCTGAACGGCAAGGAGCTGAGCGGCCGCGCCATCAACGTCAACGAGGCCCGGCCCAAGGCAGATCGCGGCGGGTTCGGCGGCGGCCGCAGGGGTTTCTAACCCTCGGCGCGTTCCGGTGTCCGAGGCCGCCAGCCGAGCCCGAGACGGCGTTGGCTGAGAGCGCGGGCCCGGGGCCTTCTTCGAGGAGGTCGGCGTGGCAGGCAAGCACAGAGCTACGTTCTCGAAGCGGGAGCGCGAGCGCGCCCGCCAGCAACACCGCGAGGACAAGGCCGCGAAGCGTTTGGAGCGGCTGGCCGAGAAGCGGGACAGGCCGCCTGACCGTTCGGGGGAAGACCCCGACATCGCCGGCATCGTGCCTGGCCCGCAGCCGCGCCAAGACGACTGAGCGCCGCTTGATCGGACCCTGGCCGGGCTGCTGCCCGCCCGTCGGGGGGAAGGGTGTAGTGGCGCGTGGCCTGCGTGACGCGACGGCAGTGCGCGAAGAGACCGCTACTTCATCTTGCGAACACGAACCTGGATCCCTTTCTCGTCCTTGAGCAGCACGACGAGGAGGGCAGTGTCCGTCTCCCCGAAGTGGTAGGGGTAGAGGATCCGGGGCCGAAAGGCGCGGGCCGCGTCCGCGACCATCTCCGGGGTCATCGTGTAGGGCAGGTTCATGGGCAGGAAGGCGGCCGTGATGTCCTTGAGCGCCTTCATCTCGGGGGTGTTCTCGGTGTCGCCGGCGATGTACACACGGGTGTCGCCGAAGGTGAGCACGTAGCCGTTGCCCTCACCCTTCGGGTGGTAGGCGGCGCCCCCCGGCTGCGTGTGGACGAGGTTGTACGCCGGCACCGCCTCGATCTTCACGCCGGCGGCCTGCGTCGCCTCGCCGTTGTGCAGGACGAACGCGCCCTCGACCTTGCCCTCGCAGACCGGTGCGACGATCACCCGGGTGGCGGGCGTCCGGATCGCGGCGAGAGCCGCGGGATCGAGGTGGTCGCCGTGCGCGTGGGTGATCAGCACGAGGTCGGCCTTCGGAAGCTTCGAGTAGTCGGCCAGCCTGCTGAAGGGGTCCACGTGGATGACCTTCCCGCCAAAGCCGAGCATCAGCGTGCCGTGACCGATGAACGTGATCTGCAGATCACCGGCCGAGGTCTTGATCACGTCCTTCTCGAAGCCCTGCCCGGAGGCCACGGCCGCCAGGGCGACGAGAGCAACACCTACCAGAGCTATTCGCGCGCGCATTCGCACCTCCATTGGGCGCCGCCGGTCCTGAGTCTGCCGGCGCACCCGGTTTGTTTCCACACATAGTAGGCCCGGCGGTCAGCGCTGGAGAACATGTAGCGATCAAGACTCGTTCAAGCTAGACTCCGAGGTGCAGGGAGGCGGATGTGGCGACGCGACGGGGACTTGGCAGGACGGGACTCGAGGTGACGCCCGTCGGTCTGGGCTGCTGGCAGTTCTCCGCCGGCAAGGGCCTGGCCGGCAGGTACTGGGAGGTGCTGGCGCAGCCGGTGATGAACGAAATCGTGCGTGTCTCCCTCGAGGGCGGCATCAACTGGTTCGACACGGCCGAGATGTACGGCAACGGCGCCTCGGAGCGCGCGCTGGCCGCGGCGCTCGCGGCGGCCGGCAAGGCGAACGGCGACGTGCTCGTGGCCACGAAGTGGTTCCCGCTGTTCCGGACGGCCGGCTCGATCAAGGCCACGATCGACACTCGGCTGAGCTGCCTCGCCCCGTTCGGGATCGACCTGCACCAGGTCCACCAGCCGGCCGGTTTCTCCTCCGTCGAGGCGGAGATGGCTGCGATGGCGGACCTGGTTGCGGAGAAGAAAATCCGAGCGGTCGGCGTGAGCAACTTCAACGCCGCCAGGATGCGCCGGGCGCACGCGGCGCTCGCGGCGCGCGGGCTCCCGCTCGCTTCGAACCAGGTCAGGTACAGCCTGCTCGACCGGCGCATCGAGTCGAACGGCGCGATGGCGGCGGCGAAGGAGCTGAGCGTGACGATCATCGCCTACTCTCCGCTCGCGCAGGGGGTGCTCACCGGCGCCTACCACGACGACCCCGCCTACATAAGGAGACGCCCCGGTCCGCGCAAGCTGATGGGTTCCTTCAGGTCGAAGGGTCTGGAGCGCAGCCGCCCGCTTATCGAGGAGCTCAAGAGGATCGCCGCGGCGCACGGCGCGACCCCGAGCCAGGTGGCGCTGGCGTGGCTCTGCCGGTTCCACGGCGACACGGTGGTCGTGATCCCCGGCGCCAGCCGGCCGAGTCAGGCCGTCGAGAACCTCGGCGCGATGGACCTCGCGCTTTCGAAGCGGGAGCTCGAGAGGATCGACGAGCTGTCCCGGCCGTTCCTGTAAGGGGCGACTCCCTTGTAAACTCCCTGCCGCGTCAGACGTCTTTAGGCGTAGCGGCTTGGGGCGAACTGTCGACGTGCGTCGTCAGGTTGTTGCGCGTTGCACGGCACGGTGCCGAGAGGGTTCGGGTCAGACCCGAGCGGAGGAGGGCTCGTGACACGGATTCCGCTGCGTTCGTTGGTCCTCGGGGTGGCTCTCGCGGGCGGCCTTCGCCCAGCCGGCGCCGGTGAGCTGCGCGGCCGTTTCTTCCTCGGCGATCGGCCGGCCGCGGGGGTAACCGTGTCGGCCATGCCTTACGAGAACCCGCTCGAGGAGGCGCGGCGCGAGGCTCGCCGCTTGCCTCCGCCCCAACCGATCGCCAACGTCTTGACGGGAAACGACGGGTCGTACGTGCTCGCAGTGCCGGTCGGGCCCGGGGGAGAGAGGCTCTTCACCGTGCGTGCCGAGGGTGGCGGCGCCGTGGCTGCTGCGTTCGCCGGTTTCTGGGGCTCCTCGGAGACTGCAGACCTCGGCGATCATGCCCTCGTGCCCGGAGCGAGGCTCGCAGGCAAGGTGACCGACGCCGCCGGAGCACCCCTGGGGGACGCCGAGGTGGTCCTGGTGCCGCAGGTCGAACGCACCTGGGACCCCGAGCTGGAGGTTGTGCCGCGCCGGACCATGACCGCCGCCGACGGCACGTTCCACTTTGAAGACGCCGGCGCGACCGCCAATGGGCTGAGGGCCGAGAAGCCGGGACTCCTGGCCGCGCAGCAGATCGGAGTGAGGGCGCGCCAGCTGCCGGCGCCCATCGTCCTGGCGGCCGGCGCCCCGGTGGCCGGGCTCGTCCGCAAGACCGGCGGCCAGTCACCCGCGGCTGGCGCGCTGGTACGGCTGGAGGGGCGTGTGACGACGCGCTGGGTCGAGGCTGGAGCGGATGGTGCTTTCACCATCGCCAACGCCCCGGCCGGAACCGTCACGGCCGTCGCCGACGCCGGTGAGGCCGGATACCTCGAGCAGGGGGCTGTGAAGCTCCCGCTGATCCAGGGCACCGCGCTCGTGCTGGTCCTTCAGCCGCCATCGGCCCTGGTGGGACGCACGGTGGACGCCAGGACGGGGCGCCCGGTGCCGCGGACCAGGATCGACGTCCACGCCGGCGGGAGGTCCCGCACGACGCGCTCCGGACCCGACGGGTCCTACGCGCTGCACGGCCTGCCGCCGCGGTCCTGGCAGTTGCGTGCCGACGAGCCGCGCTACGTGGCCTGGACGCACGCAAACGTCCCCGTGTGGCCGGGCGAGACGAAAAAGCTCGACATCCCGCTCGTGCTCGCCGCATCGCTCTCCGGCCGCGTGACCGACGAGAACAACCAGCCGGTCGCCAACGCCAGAGGCTCCCTCAGCCAGATGGGTGCCGTCTCGCTGCCGCGCCTCGTGCGCCGGATGCGCGGCGATGAGGCGGTGATCTTCCGGACCCGGCCCGACGGGACCTTCCAGGCCACGCGCCTGGTCCCGGGCGAAAGCCAGATCCTCACCGTCTCCCATCCGGACTTCGAGCTGGCGACCCTCGGCGGTCTCTCTCTGCTGCCCGGTGCGACGAAGGCCGGAGTCGCGGTCGTCCTCAAGCGCGGTTCTGCCCTGACCGGCCTGGTCAAGGACGGCGACGGCCAGCCGATCTCCGGAGCCGAGGTTTCGTTGTCCCAGCCGTTCGTGTTTGGTCCCGGCCGCGGCGGCGGCCGAGCGGTCGTGAGCGTGATCAGCGGTGCCTCGGCCGACGCGAAGGCCGGCACAACCGGTTCCGACGGGAAGTTCTCCATTCGTGGCGTGGCACCCGGCGAGTACGCCCTGACGATCAAGCGCTCGGGCTATGCGACGGAGCGCATTGATCCGGTGAAGGTACCGGAGGATGGGGCGCCGGCGCCCCTCGACGTTACCCTCAAGCCCGGGGTGGTCATCTCGGGTCACGTGGTGCACCACTCGGGAACAGGCGCCGGAGGGTACAACGTCTCCGCCGTGCCTCCGGGCCGCCCGCGCTTCGGTGGAAACCCGACAAGCGAGGAGCGCACCGGTCCTGACGGTGCGTTCACCCTCGACGGCCTCAGGGCAGGCCAGAGCTATGATCTCCAGCTCTTCGGACCCACCGGCCCGGGCGAGGGGAAGCGCGGCGTGGTGGCACCGGCCTCGGACGTCGAGATCACCGTGGCAGGACTAGGCCGCATCACCGGCACGGTGCTGGATGCGCGCGACGCCCACCCCTTGAGCGATTTCCAGGTCACGTATGAGCCCGATCGCGGTGGCGGCGGCTTCCGTGGCGGGGGGTTCATGGTCGCGCGCGGCGCCGGCGGAAGTACCGCCGGTGGGCCCGGACAGCCGGTCGAGGTGCACAGCACGGACGGCACCTTCACGCTTGAGGACGTCGGAGCAGGCACCTGGAGCCTTGTCGCCACCGCCAAGGGATACCAGCTCGGCCGAACCACGGGTGTCGAGGTGGAGGAGGGCGCCACACGCGACGGCGTCGAGGTACGGATCGCCAGGGGTGCGGTCTTGAAAGGCCACGTTGCCGACGCGATGACGGGCGCCGCGGTGGCGAACGCCTCGATCTCGCTCATTCCCCCCGGCTCACCGCCGGCCCTGGCCGCGATCATGGCCGTTGCCACCGATGGAGACGTCACGACGGACGCCGACGGTCACTTCGAAATCGAGGGCGTGGCGACCGGCAAACAGGCGCTGCACGTCACTCACCCCGATTACACCGACGCAACCCAGACCGTGGACGTCGCGGACGCCGGAGCCACGGTCGAGGTGCGGCTGACGCAAGGCGGCGTGGTGGCCGGGGTGGTCGCCTCGGACACTGGCCAACCGGTGGCGGGCGCCACCGTGGCGCTCTCACAGGCGGGGAGCGGCGGCTTCGGTCTCGGCGGCGGTGCGGGTGCGCAGGCGAACATCACCGACGCCGCGGGCCGGTTCCGCTTCGACCACCTCGGCGCCGGCCGCTACACCGCCACCGCCTCTCTCGGCTCACACACCTCCGCGCCGGTCGAGATCGTGCTTCTGGCTGGCGTGTCCCAACAGAGCCTCACGCTCCAGCTCCAGTTGGGCGTGACCATCCAGGGCACGGTCTCCGGCCTCCCCGACGCCATGATCAGCGGAATGACGGTGACCGCCAGCGGCGCCGACTCGTACGTCCAGTCCACGCACCTTGGCGCCGACGGCCGTTTCGAGTTCGACAACGTGCCGACGGGAGTCGTCACGCTGCGCGGCACCGCGACCGATGCCACCGGCTCGACCCGCACCGCCACCAAGCAGGTCACGGCTTCCGCGGACCAGCCTGTCCTCACGGTCCAGCTGGTGTTTGACCAGGGGTTCACGCTTGCAGGTCGCGTTACCCAGGCGGGGCAGCCGGTCGCCGGCGCCACCGTCTTCGCCTCGCTGCAGGGCGGCGGCGGCCGCCAGGCTTCTTCGGTGACCGATGGTGGCGGCTCCTACCAGCTCAACGGACTCCAGGAGGGCACCTACACAGTCAACGCGATGTCTGCCGTCGCGGGTACGCCTTCCTCCAGGCGACAGACGATCACTGTGACGTCCGACCAAACCCTCGACATTGCCTTTCCGAGCGCCAAGGTCGGCGGGCAGGTGGTGGACGCCGACGGCAACATGCCCCTCGCCAACGCAACGGTTTCGATTGCCGCCCGCGACCCAGGCACCACCGGCGGCGCCGGCCAGCGAGCGGCCACCACCGACAGCAATGGGCAGTTCTCGTTTGCCGGTCTGGACGAGGGGACCTATACGCTGACCACCAGCAGGCCCGACTACCAGCTCGACAAACGCGACGCGGCCGCGACCGACCAGGGCGGGGGTGGTCTCGTAATCGCTCTGAAGCGGGGGGCGGGGATCGGCATCAAGGTCCAGGACGGGCTCTCGGGCGTGCCTCTGCCCGGCCTCATGGTGCGCGTGTCCGCCGCCCAGGGTACGCCGGTCTTCGGTCCATCGCCGGTCACCCTCGATGGCAACGGCCAAGGTGAGATCCCCTCGCTGCCGCCGGGAACGTACACGGTCATCGCCGGGGCATTGGGCTACGCGCCCATCCGTCTCGATAACGTCATGGTGCCCTCTCCCGTCGTTACGATCTCGCTCACGCCCGGCGGCTCGCTCCTCATCCAGGCCGGCCCGAAGACGCTCACGGCGGGCACGGCGACGGGGACCATCACCACCGCCGCCGGGCAGCCGGCGCTTCTCTCCCTGCTCAACCTGCAAGGGCGCATTGCGATCTCCGAGCCCAACCTGCAGCTCCGCAACGTTCCGCCGGGGAGTTACGTGCTCCTGCTCGCGGCCGTCGGGGTCTCGCAGGCGTTCACCGTGAACGAGGGCGCTCCGACACTCGTCCAGCTTCCCTGAAGGTAGGGCTTCCTCCGCCGGAGCGGTGCGGCCGACCGGGACCGAGGCCACTTGACAACGTCTATATAGAGACCGAGTATTAAACTCAAAAAAGGGGGGGATCCAATGGTCATCAAAAGGGCAGTCGTAGCCACGTGTGTTTTCCTCATGGCTGGCGCGGGGCTGGCGATCACCCCGGCGGCGGAGGTCTACCTGGCGTCGGTCGGCAGGGGCCAGGGGAGATGCCCCGGCGGGGTGTGCGCGCAGTGGCGCACGTCGGTATGGGCGACGAACCTGTCGACGACCCAGACGGCCGTGGTGCAGATCGCGTTCCTGCTGCGAGGTCAGGCAAACCAATCGCCGAACTCGGTGAGTGTCTCCCTCGCCCCGCAGGCGAGCCGGGAGTTCAGCGATATCTTCGCCGACACCTTCGGTCTGGACGGCGTGTTCGGAGCACTGCGCTTCCGTTCCAATGTGGCGATCGCCGTGAACGCCCGCATCTTCGATGCCAACGTCCAGACGAACCAAGGTGCAGGGACCGCCGGGCAGGACCTCCCGGGGATACCGTTGGAGGGCGCAATCATGGCCGGGCAGAGCACGGTGCTGGCAGGTCTGGCGCAGGACGGTGCGGGCCTCTGGCGCAGCAACTTCGGGTTCGTCGAGACGATGGGGAAAAGCTGCACGGTGGAGGCGGCACTCCTTGCCCCGGACGGCTCTGTGCAGGCCACCAAGGTGTACCAGGTTCTGCCCTATGAGCCGATGCAACCGCCCATCACCGAGATTGGCGGTCCGCTGGGCACGAACCAGCGCGTGCGCCTCACCATGACCGGCGGGGACGGGGCCATCATCGGGGTTGCCACGCGCATCGACAACCGGACCGGCGACCCCACCACCGTGGACATGACGCATACCGCTCTCATCCCGCCGGCGGCGTACGTCGGGACCTTCACCGGACCATGGGTCAACACCACGTTCGGCAGCACCGGCACTGCCACGATCGTGGTCAGCGTGGACGTGGACGGGCGCGCGGTCCAGATGAACGTGACCTTTACCGGCACGGTGTTCGGCTCCGCCCCGCCACCGCCCGAGACCTACCCCGGCCTGCTCTCGCCGTTGGGCTTCAGCTTCAACGTGCAGTCCGCCTATGCCGGCGCGCTGACCGCGAGCATCTACCCCAACGGCTTGATCCTCGGGCAGGCCGTGCCGAGTCCCAGCTCTGGGATTGCGAAGGTCACGTTCTGGGGCTACACGGACGGGCACCAGATGAACATCGCCTACTTCATCACCTTCACCGCCGCGCAGGGAGGGGGACAGGCTGGCGGCTACTGCATCGTCACCAAGACGTGACCCAGCCACCTCGCGGGGTGCGGGCGACTTCTACCGGGTCAGCAGGAGCAGCGTCTCGAGGCTTGCCGTGCCGGCAAACAGGTCAAGCGGGACGGCACGCCGAACGGTGTAACCGACCCGTGACCAGGCGGCCACCTCGCGCGGGATCTCGTCGATGCCGCAGCAGATGTGGACGACACGCCTTGGCTCGCGCGCCGCAAGCGCCGGCGCGACGCCGGCCTCGGTACCCTGCCGGGGCGGGTCGAGGAGCACGGCCTCGGGCGCACGTGAGGGGCGCAGGCGGCCGGCGAGGAACTCGCCGTCGATCCGGCCTGCGAGAAAGCGCATGCGGTTGGCGCAGCGCAGGTGAGCGGCGTTCGAGCGCGCCGCCTCGATTGCCGGGCCGTCGAAGTCCACGCCCACCACCTGCGCGGCCTCGCGGCCTGCGGTCAGGGAGAACAGCCCGTACCCGCAGAAGAGGTCGAGGAGGGCGCAGCCCTCGAGCGGTGCGAGGAGGGAGCGTGCGCTTTCGATCATGACTCCCAGCATGGCGCCGTTGACCTGCGAGAAGACGGTCGGCGGGAAGCGCAGCCGTACGCCATCGGCCTCGACGTGCAACGAGTCGGGGCCGAAGAGCTTCTTGAACGAGACCGTCCCCGCCGGGCGCCGTGCCTCCAGATAGTAGTCCGAGCCGCTCGGGTCGAGGTAGAGGAAGCCGGCACGAACGCCGAGGAGAGCCTCCTGCAGATCCTCGGCGAGCTGCTTGCCGGCACGCACCACCCGGGCGTCGAAGACGCGCACGTTGAGGATCACGGCGAGCCCCCCGGCCGAGCCGCGGACGATTGTCCAGTTGAGCGCCGACGTCAGGGCGCGCGCCGCGGGCCGCGACAGCCGCTCGATGAGGAAACCGTAGACCGCCATGTGCTCCGGGAGGTCGAGCGCCGATGGCGAGACGCCGCCCCCTGAGGCGGCGGCGCCCGGGAAGGTGAGGGCGAGTCCCTTGGGACCGAGGGCCGCCCGGCGCTTGGTCGTCGTGCGGTAGCCACGGGGCAGAGGCGCCGCGATTACGGCTTCCGGTAACCCTGGAAGTCGGTTCTCCTGCCAGAACGCCGCCAGCGCCGCGCCCTTGAGCGAAAGCTCGTCGGGGTAGTCGAGCGCGGCAAAGGGCTCGGGGTGCTGCGTGGGCGGCGGGGCAACGCCGCGTCGCTCGGCGGCCGCGCGGAGGGCATCGGCGAAGCTCACGGGGTGAGGTTACCTCATGCCGGGGCGCCGGCCGGCGTGACGCGAACCGCCGGGGTGATCATTGCGCAGCCGGGCGCAGGAACCCTCGGATGTGCGTACCAGGTGAGGGGCCGTCGGTACCCGGTTCGTCGCGGGTGCGCTACCCTAGCCCGGATTATTCATGAGGGGTCGTAGCGAGAGCGCGGAGGTGGCTGTCATGGTGGGCGCACGTAGGGGCGAGGAGGGGAGCCGTACTCGTGCCGTACGGCGGCACCCTCCGAGTCCCGAGTACGCCCGCCAGGGCGGCCAGATCCGCGCTCGCAGTAGACACTTTCTTGAATAGTCCGTGCTAACAGCATCGCAGGAGGTGACCAGCATGTTGACGCCGAATACCCTGAGCGAGAAGGCGAGGGCCGTGCAAGCCGAAATGCGGGAGCTCGCCGCGAGCGTGCCCCGCCAGCTCCTCTTGGACATGGACGCCGACCGCGTCCGTTTTCCGCGCGAGTTCCTGCAGGAGGCGGGGCGGCGCAACCTGCTCGGCCTGCGCTTCGATCCCCGCTTCGGCGGGCGCGGCCTGCCCTGGACCGCCGAGATGGTAGCGCTGGAGGAGATCGGCGTGCTCGGCACCTCGCTCCCGTGCCTGTGGTCGCTGGTTTCGATCGTCGGCGAGGCGATCGCCGTCTTCGGCACCGGGGAGCAGAAGGAGCGCTTCCTCGCCCCCATGCTGCGCGGCGAGCTGGCTGCCGCCGAGGCGCTCACCGAGCCGCGCGGCGGGTCCGACTTCTTCGCCGCCACCACCGTCGCCCGGCGCGACGGCGACGCCTTCCTCATCACCGGGCAGAAACGATTCGTGGTGGGAGCCGAAGGAGCCGACGTGATCCTCGTCTACGGGCGGGTCGAGGGGATCGACGACGCAAAACGCGCCATGACCGCCTTCCTCGTCGAGCGCGGAGAGGGCGTCGAGGTGCACCACGTCTACGGCCTGATGGGCACGCGCGGCGGCGGCACCGGGAGGCTCGTGTTCAAGAACGCCCGCGTGCCGCTCGCCAACGTGCTGGGCGGCGAGGCCGGCATCGGTCGCGGCACTGACGTCTTCCATCGCATGATGGTGCCGGAACGTTTGACCTCGGCCGGCGGCGCCGTCGGCATGGGACGCGCCGCCATCGAGATCGCCGCGCGCTACGCGGACCGCCGGCACGCGTTCGGCGAGAAGATCCGTCGTTTCGAAAGCGTCTCGTTCAAGATTGCCGAGAGCCTCACGCTGCTCGATGCCGCGCGCGCCCTCAACCACGGCGCGGCCCGCGCCGCCGACGTGGGCGATGACACGGGCGTGGTGCGGCGCCTGGTCTCCGAGGCCAAGAAGTTCGCCACCTCCTCGGCGTGGACCGTGATCAACCACGCCATGCAGATCCTGGGCGGCATCGGGTACACCGACATCTACCCCGTCGAGCGTCTGCTGCGCGATTGCCGCCTCATCACCATCTGGACCGGCACCAACGAGATCATGGACCTCGTCATCCAGCACGAGTTCTACCGGCAGTTCCTGCAGCAACCACGGGCAGGACGGGACGTGGAGGGCGACGCGTCGGGTGCCGGCCTCGCGGAGGAGAAGGTCTACAACGAGCCGGAGGCGTGAAAGCCAAGCCACTGGGGTGGGGAGCCCCGCCAACGCACCGGAGGCGTCCGCTTCGCCACGACCGATTGTGGAGCCACCCAAGGAATTCGGCAAAGCCAAGGATCCGAGCCTGATCCTGCAACAACATCTCAAAATCGACGCGGGCGGAAAGTGGTACCTTCGAAACAGGTCAGGAGGCGGTAATGCGAACCAGCTTTCGGTGTCTCGGCCTGTTTGCTGCATTCTGCTTGGCCCTACTGCTCACCACGGCGCAACCTTCCAGGGCAGAGAAGGCGTTCCCCGAGCTCGTCAAGCAGTGGTCCGGACTGACTCTCCAGGGACCCGGCCGGCCCGTGCAGGGGCTCCGGCTGTCGGCCGGACACGTCACGCTTGTGCTGGCCAACGGAAACGCCGCCCCCGTCGTGGCGGGCGGCGAGGTGGTGGGGGTCTTCTTCCGCGGGCAGGGGACGCTGGAGTACCTCTCCGCCGATTCGGTCGAGTTCCCCATCGTGACCTACAACGTCCGGAAGAACACGGGCGTGACAGCCGTCGCGGAGGGAAAGAACCTGGCGATCCGTGACGCGTTCAAAGAGGTCCTCTGGCTCGCCGGCGGGATCGCGCTGCCGTCTCTGCCAACGGACTCCTCCGGGCCGCCCCTGGACGAGCCCTTCGCGCTGCACGCGAAGAGGTTCGGTCAGGTTTACGCCTCGCCGATTACGCACCAGTTTGTCGACTGGCGCCTCAACGGACCCGACCGGCCGATGGTCCGCGCTGAGATCGCCGGCGGGAGCGTGGACCTCGTCTACGTGCTGGACGCGCTCGAGGCGAGGAGCGAGACGCTCATGGCCGCGCGCGAGAGCCTGACCATAGACGACCGTCTCGACCTGACCGTGCTGTCCGACCAGCCCATCGAGCGTGACCGGCGGGACCCGCTCGTTCCGCGATTCATCCTGGCGGATGTGGACCTCTCCGTGACGGCTTCTGACGGGAAGGACGTGTCGCTGTCGGTGACCGAAACCTTCTTCGCGATGGTCCAACCGACGAGCGTCCTCCTCCTCAACCTGTACGACACGATGTTCGCCAGCAGCAACCTCGGCACGCCGCAGCCGAGACGGCTGCGCGTGAAGGGAGTGTTCGACGAGGCTGGCGCCGCCGTGCCCTTTGACCACGCGAAGGACGAGATTGCCGTCGGCCTTGCTTCTCCGCTCTTGCCCGGCCCGCCGTTGAAGCTCCGATTCGAGATCGAGGGGGACGTCCTGTACAACCCCGGCGGGGACAGCTATTGGGAGCTGGGCACCGGGCCGTGGTTTCCGCAGCCGGACCTTTCTGGTCAGTACTACACGGTCCACACCATCGTGAAGGTGAAGAAGCCCTTTGTACCGTTGGTACCCGGGAAGACGCTGCGTCGCGTCGAGGAGGGGGAGTGGAACGTCCTCGAAACGCGCATCGACAAGCCGGTCCAGTTCATGGTCATCATCGCCGGAAAGTACTCGTTCGAGGAGGAGACGAAAAACGGCGTCACCGTTCGCGTGGCTTCGTACGCCGGGAAGAACACCTTCGGGATCCGCAAGCTGATGAACCTCACCCACAAGGTGATCGCCTACTACGAGCCGTTCCTCGGTCCGTTCCCGTTCGAGGAGTTCAACGTTGTCGAGATCAACTCCTGGGGTTTCGGCCAGGCTCCCCCCGCCTTCATGTTCATCACATCGGAGGCGTTCAACCCGATCGGCGGCGAGATCAACCAGTTATTCTCGAAGGGTATCAACGAGCGGTTCTCGCACGAGATCGCCCACCAGTACTGGGGCCACGTGGTGAAGATGCCGGCGTACGAGGAGCAGTGGCTGACCGAGTCGTTCGCGGAGATCTGCGCCGGTCTGTTCATCCGCGACCTGCGCGGCAAGAGCGATCTCGAAGGGCTCGTCGCCACCTGGAGGTCCCGCGCTAAGGAGGCATCCGCCACGGCGCCGATTCCGCTCGCCAACAGGATCCGCAACAAATCGGACCCGGGCATCGCCTACGTGCACAGGACCTACCTTCTCTACTTCAAGGGCCCGTGGATCCTCAACTCGATCCGGCAGCAGATCGGCGAACAGGCGTTCCTGGTGTTCCTGAATTCGTGCCAGGCCACGTTCCGGTGGAAGTTCGGGAACACGAAGACCGTGCAGGTCGTCCTCGAGGCGATCACAAAGAAGGACTGGAAACCGTTCTTCGACGCCAACTACTGGGGGACGGCCATGCCGGAAAAGTAGCGGTTCGGTCTGTCTTCCCGGTCGGAACCACCAAAACCGGCCCGGGCGCTGAAGCTCACTCCACCGCCGCGACCATGTACTGCTCGAGCGTGCCGTCGGGCATCGTGAAGGTCGTGACGCGAAGCGTCGTCTTGGGGAAACGGACGGTGAAGCGGCGCAGCGTCATGCCGCCGCGGAGCGACTGCGACTGTTGCGTGAAGTCCTGTGGCGCGCCCAGCGGTCCCAGGCTCGCGGCGAAGTCGGCAAGCGCCTGCTCGGTGAAGTAGGCGTTCGCGTTTGCCGTGAAGAACGTACGTTCGATGCGGCCATGCTGCAGTCCCTCGAAGATCTTGCGCACCTGGCTGAGGGCCTTTTCCCTGCCGGTGTCTGGCGTGGCGAGGAGCAGGCCCCCGATCTTCGTCGCGATCTGCTCCGAGGCGTTCGTTGCGTCTAGGTTCGTCAGCACGACGACCGCGGCGCGATCATCGGGGTACACGTTGTTGCGGGCCGTGAAGCCGGACACCTCGCCACCGTGCGCGATCATCCGGCGTCCATCCGCCAAAGCAATCGAGACGCCCAGCCCGTACCGTGAGGCGACCCCGTTCGTCAGCAGCACCTCGGTTTCCATTTGGCGGTACGACGCCGGTTGCATCACGGTCTGGTCAATAAGCGAGATGTCCCACAACGCGAGGTCCTGCGCGGTCATGGCGAGCTCACCCGCCGCGTACATCCAGCCCTTCCCCTCCTTCGGCGCCGGGCGCAGCGGCCCGAGCGCATAGCGCATATACCGCGAGGGCTCATCGGGGCCCAGCGCGGCCTGATCGGTGTTGGTGACGGCCGTCATGTGGAGTGGGCTGAAGACACGTCTTTGAAGGAAGTCGAACAGCGGCATTCCACTGACCTTCTCGACGACGAGTCCGGCGATGACGTAGTTCGTGTTGCTGTACTGCCACTTCGTCCCGGGCTCGAAGTCGAGAGGCTTGTGCCCCCACCGGTCGAGGATTCCCTGGGGCGTGACGGGCTCCAACATCATCGGCATGACGTAATCCTGCGGCCAGAAATCCTGGTACCCGGAGGTCATCGAGTGGAGCTGGCGGAGGCTGACCTCGCTCGCACGCGTCAGCTCCGGAAGCCAGCGGACGAGCTTGTCGTCGAGCGAGAGCCTTCCTTCTTCGGCGAGCATCAGGACAGCCGCAGCCGTGAACTGCTTGCTGATCGAGCCGATGCTGTAGCGCATTTGAGGCGTCGCGGGCATCTTCGGCTCGAACCTGGCCGTGCCGTATGCATGCACGTACGCGATCTTGCCGTCTTTGACGACGGCAATCGAAGCACTCGGCGCCCCGCTCTTTGCGAGCGTATCTGCGACCGCCTTGTCGATGCTTGAGCGCGTCTCGGCGGGCAAAGCCTCCTGCGCGGTGAGCGGGCCAGCGACGGCAGCGAGGCCAAGGGTTACGACCAGGACGACCAGCGACTTCGGGGCCACGCGCATTAGGACACCCTCCTTGAGCACAACCGACGGAATTGTACGGGATCTGGCACCCAACTCGCCGCGTCCGCGCTTGCATGTGGCGCCCGCCGGCAGCCACCTGCGTCAGATGGTCGGGCGCGGAAGGGCAGCACCCTCGACCAACCGGTGGCCCTTCCCTCGCGGCGAGGCGCCGGCGGCTGCGCGGCCCTCGACCGGGCACCGCACGACCTGGCGTATGATTCATGGCCGGGGGACGGGGAAGTCTTACGCGGTACCGATGCCTGATCATCGATCATGACGACACGGCCGTGGACGGCACGCGGCGGGTCCACTACCCCGCGCACCTGCGGGTCATGGAGGTCCTGCGCCCCGGGCTGCCGCCCATCGATCTGGACACCTGGTTCGCCAAGAACTTCGACCCCGGCATCATGTCGTTCCTGGTGGACGAGCTGCGACTGACGCCCGAGGAGCTGGCCCTCGAGCACAAGATCTGGCGCGAGTTCACCGCACGCGAGATTCCGCACTTCTACCCGGGGTTCCTCGAAGCCCTGGTCGCCTACAAGGCGCAAGGTGGGCTCGTGGTGGTCGTGTCGCACTCCGAGAGCCACATCATTGAGGGCCACTACCGGGGCGCGGCCAACGGGCACGGGGTCGTGCCTGACCTCGTGTTCGGATGGGACCTGGAGCCGGACAAGCGCAAGCCGAGCCCGTACCCCGTCCACGAGACGATCCGGCAGCTTCGGGTGAGCCCGCGCGAGGTGCTGGTCGTGGACGACCTCAAGCCGGGGGTGGACATGGCCAACGCCGCCGGCGTGGACGCCGCGGCTGCCGGCTGGAGCCACAACATCCCCTCGATCCGCGAATTCATGACGCGTTCGTGCGTTGCGTACTTCGCCACTATCCCCGAGTTCGCCGAGTTCATCCTGCGCTGAACCCTGTCCGGCCGAACCCCGCCCGAGGACCGCGCACGACGAGCCGGGCTACGAGGGCATCCGGCCGGACCGATCCGGACGGTGAGATGACTGTTGTCGTTTGATCAGCTCCAGGAACCTATACAGTCTCAGGTACCGTTGCGATCCCTGTGCGAGGTCCGCGTCGTCGCCGGGGCGACCCGCTACTTCGGGGTGCGTACAGGGGCGAACGGCGGCAGCTGCTCGGCGAGCTCAATGTCCTCCGCTGCGTAGTACGCGGCCACCATCTGTCGGGCACCAGGGCGCGTGTAGACGTCGGCACGCGGATGGTCGATGACCTCGGCGATGACCTGCGCCACCTCCTCGGCCGTCTGCGCGCCCGGCATCTGGCGGGAGTCGGACCCCCCGTGGCGGGCGTGAACGCCGAACTCGGTCGTGACTACGCCGGGATGCACGCACGTCACGTGGATTTCAGGGTAATCCGCCCGCAGCTCCATCCTGAGGTTGGCGGTGAGCGAGTTCAGCGCGTGCTTCGCGGCGCTGTACGCCGAGCGGACGAGTGCGAACGGCATCCGCCCCAGCATCGACGAGACGTTGATGATGTGCCCGCGGCCACGCTCGCGGAAGTGCGGCAGCACCGCCTGCATCCCGTAGAGCGCCGACTTGACGTTGACCCGCATCATTTCGTCGAAGTCGTCGTCGGAAAGCTCCGAGACCAGACGGGTGATGCCTCGCCCCGCATTGTTGACCCACGCGTCCACATGGCCGAAGCGCGCCAGCGACGCGGCGAGCGCTCCCTCGACCTCCTCGCGGCGGGTGACGTCCGCGACGAATGGGAGTGCCTCCGGGCCGCAGCGCGCGGCGACCTCCCGCAGCTCCTTCTCCCGCCGCGCGAGCAGTGCCACCCGCGCGCCACTGCGGGAAACCAGCTTGGCGAGCGCCGCACCGATCCCGCCGCTCGCACCCGTGATGACGATGACCTTGCTTTCCATGCGCCGGCCAACACTCCCGGAGTTCAGGATACTCCCCTGCGCCAGGAGCCTGTCCCTAGTAAACGACGAAAGCGAGAATTCCGAGGGCGTCGGATGGCAAGGAAGTCGAGCGAAAAGCCCGGAGGCGTAGCCAGAGCTACGTCGAGGACTTTTCGCGACGGCTGACACAGCCAGCCGGATGCCATCGGGATTCGCAGCCGGAGCATTACTCGGACAGGCTCCTGGGTGGACGATGCGGGGCGGTCGGCTTGCCGCGTCGCGAACCGTGGCCGGTGCCCCGCACCGTCCTGAACGTAACCGGCAAAGCCAAATCCCTGTGTCTGATACACGGCCCCTGGTGCCGCCCGCCAAGGCAGGGAATTCACGCGTTTAATCTCTGGTTCGCCGAATTAGTGAGTCTGAGATGCAAATTCATGATACCCGCAGGTGGCGAAACGAGCCCCTCCGCCGGAACCGGTGGATGGGTGTGCCCGCCTGCGGGACGGCCGCGGCGGCCATGCGGTCCGCCGCGCTTCCGGGCAAAGGAACCCGGTCGGAGGAGGTCACAATGAGAAAACTGCTCGTAATGCTCGTGGTCGCCGTTGTGGCAGCACCGGCGTTCGCGGGGTTCGCGGTGGACCTGCCCCTGGTGGCTGGGCTGCAGGGGGTGTCCACGAGGTTCTACACCGCGATCGACATCACCAACCACAGCAGCCAGGCGACGGACGTCGCGTTCGAGTACATCTCGACCGACTACTCGGTGGACGCGCACGGCACGCTCATCACGGGCTTGCCGGGCTACGGCAACTTCCACACTGACGACATCATCGTCTTCCTCGGCAACCAGGGCTTCCTCACACCCGGACAGGCGGCCAACACCAAGGGGACGCTGCTTCTGACGTTCACGAACCCGTCGTTCACCCAGGGGAACGAGGCGGTTGTCACCGTCCGGACGTACAACTTCCTCACCCCGGGCCATACCCCGTCGGTCGGGTACGCGTACACGGGTTTCCCCTTGCGCCGGGAGGGGGCGCACGCCCTCACCGGCACGATCGGCGACACCAGCTCGGCTGGTGGCGGCGTGCCGGTCCTGATCACCAACCTCGGGATCGAGGACATCGGAATCAACGACGCGGGACAGGTGGATACCACCCCCGTGACGGTTCAGTTGACGTTCGTCGATCCCAGCACGGGCTCACAGGTCGGGCCACAGCCCACGGTCAACCTGCAGTCGGGACAGGTGATCCAGCTCAACAACCTGTGGTCGGCCTACGGGCTGCCGCACAGCGCGACAAGCTTGCTCGTGAACGTGACCGAAACGTCCGGCACGGCGCACATTCGGGCCTACGTGATCCTGAAGGACGTCTCCACCAACGACAGCTCGATGTTCTTCATGCAGTGAGGGGGCGACCATGACTCGATCAATTCTGCGGCAGTGGCAGGCAGTCTCCCTCGTGGCAATGGCAGTGTTGATGTTTGCAGGGGCCCGCGATGTCGGGGCTGCCGACCCCACCCTCGTGGACACGGGGCACGCCACCGACGGGATGACAGTCTCAGGCGACAAGCTCGTCGCCGTCGACTTCAAGGCAAACCGTGTGTTCAGCGTCCTTCCGGTCCTTCCGGGCGGCTTCACCCTCAAGACCTACGCCGTACCCACGCCGAACGCCGGCCTCGGTGGCATCATCAGCGGCGGAAGGGACACCGTCTTCTTTACCGAGACGAACGTGATGAAGCTCGGCCAGCTCAACCTGACGACCAGCAGCTTCACTGAGTACGCTCTACCCACCAGCTTCACGGGCAGCCTCGGTGGTCCGCTGACGAAGGGACGAGACGGGAACGTGTACTTCGTCACCAACAACCAGGTCACCAACACGGCTCAGCTAGGGCGGTTGACCCCAGGCACCGCGACGTTCGAGGGGTGGAACTTCCCGTTCAATTCGCAGTTCGTGGACATCAAGGGAGGCCCCGATGGGAACATCTTCGCGACCAACACCTTGGGCAACGAGCTGGACCAGATTGACCCGGCGAAGCTGGTCGTGACGAGGTATTTGATGTCGGGCGACGGCTTTGGCCCCTTCGGGGGATGGATCGCCGAGGACTGCTCGGGTCCGCTTTGGTTTACGTACTCGTATTATCTGGCTGCGCTGACAAATGGCCTGATCACCCTCTACGATGTTCCAGCGTTTGGCGTGATGCCGTTCCGCATCGCCTTGGACAGGTCCGGCAACCCGTGGTCCACCCTCCGGGGGATGGGCGGCCAGAGCTCGATCGTACGACTGAACGCCGCGACGATTCCAAGTGGCACGCCGACGTTTGACTTTCTTGGACCCTACGCCGGCGAGCTGGGCGCAATCCTGCCGCTCAGGCAAACGTGGACGATGCCGGCGCCATTGACACGCAGCTCCTACCTGAACGCCCCGGTCCCGTTTTCGTGCCCAACGCAACCGCTCTGGGTGCAGTCTTCCATGAGCGGTGGGCCGAACCAACTGAACACGACAACCGGACCTGCGCCCAGCCAGTGCCCGCCGGATCAAGGGAGGGGCGTCGGCCTCATTCAGACAAGTATTCCGTTCTCCCTCAGATATGGGTTCTGACGATGGCACCGGTGTTCTTCCCGGGGGCTTGGAAACGAGGTCGGGGGCCGTGAGGCTGCCACGGTTGGAATGGCAGGCGGGAAGGAGCGGAAAGTGATGGCGGCCCAGCCCAGGCGCGCGATCGGGCATGCGGCGTCGGTGGTGGCCACGAGAGTGGCGGCTTGGGACTTCTCGCCGCGCTAGCGACGCGCGCGTGCTGCGGCTTTCTCTAGGGCCGTCACGGTCTCGGCCAGGATACGGTTGAACTCCGCCGGTCGCTCAAGCATCGGGTAGTGTCCGGCACCCTTCATTACCCGCGCCTCAAAGTCGGCGACCACGGCGCGGTTTCCCTCGACCTTGGTCGGCCAGAGATCGCAATTGATGGCGCGAATCGGCACCCCGGCCGCCCGCGTGGCGCGGGCGACGTCATAGTCGCCGAAGTTGTCCATCATCGAAACCACGACGTCGCGGGGCATGGCGCACATGCGGCGCTCGGCCCACGCGCGCAGCTCCAATTCCTTCCCGGGGTGAAAGAGGGCGTTGACCATCTCTCGGCACGTGCCCTGAAAGTCCCGCCCAAACGCCTCCGCCCGTGCATGAGCCGTGGCGGCATCGATTTTCTGCGTGAGGTCGTGAAGGGTGTCCACGCCGATCACGCCGATCGCCCGACCGGGGAGGAGCGCGGCGCCCTCGAGGGCGACCGGCCCCCCCAGCGAGTTGCCTATCAGGACCACACGATCGAGCTTCAGCGCGTCGGCGACCGCGCGCACGTCCTGGGCCCACGCTCGAATCGTGTACACCTGGCGCTGCCGCCCCGACTCGCCGTGCCCAGCGAGGTCGAGCGCCACGACCCGGTACCTGTCCGCCAGGCCCTTGAGCTGCGGCGCCCAGAAGGCACGATCGGCAAGCCCCCCGTGGATGAAGACCAGGGCGGTGGCGCCTGTCCCGCCTGCTGTGTAGGCGATCTCGACCCCGTCTGCCGAGCACACCCGCGCGCGTGTGGCGTCCTTGGCTCCGTCTGCCATCGCTGCCTCCCCGCATGCAAGCACGGTCAGTGCTGCGAGAGTCGTCCCGATCATCGATCGATCCTACGCCGCTTCCCCACCGCCGGGCGCCGTTACGCTCTCACGCGATTCCCGCGCGGGTCCATTGCGCCCCTTTCCCGGTGGGTGTCGACGATTGGGCGGCAAACCCGCGAGCGTTTGTCGTCGAGTACCCTGCTACGTCGCCAATACGCGAAAACGTGCTGCTCACCCAATCACGTACCGATGTGGTACCAACGGATGCTGAACCGGCGTCGCCTCTGCTACGCCCTTGCAGGAAAGATCGGTACGAGGCATCCAGGGTGTGTGTCGTCCAAGGTCGGGAATCCGGGCGGAACGCGCCAGGTTTCCCGATAGAGAGTCCAGCGGCATGAGCGGGCTTGCCAACGGTTTTCCTCGCCGCGGAGAAAGATGGGCACCAACGTGAAAACCACGTTCATCGTGAGGATGTCTCGGCTTGCCGTTGGGACGGTCGTCGCGCTGGCCTCGACAGCGCGGAGCGCGAACGGTCAGATCTCGCTCACCTGGATCCCCGGCTCCTCGGCCAAGCTCGAGCAGATCATTGGCGATTGTGACTGGCAAGTCGAAGCGGAGAAGGGGACCTGCCTGCCGACGACCAGCCAGACCGCCACCCGCTTCAACATCCTGGGCAATGGCCAGGGCTACTCGTTCGAGGACAACGGGAAGATGATCTTCCTCTTCGGCGACACGATCAGCAAGGACGTGAACGCGGTGAACTACCACGCCTCCGACCCGCTGGCCTGGAGCACCAGCACCGACCCCGAGGCAGGGCTGCTTCTCACTTTCTACACCAACCCCGACGGCACGCCCCTGTTTGTCAAGCCGCCAGGTATTCAGATGGGGCCGGACGATGTTCCGAACTCTGGCATCAGCCTTGCCGACGGGATCTACCTCGTCTGCAACACCGGCTCGGATACGAGCCTGGCCAACCCGCAGCAGAACGACTCCTCGGTGCTCGTGCACTTCGACGAGAGCACACAGACGTTCACCGCCGGGCGCACCATCTCGCCGCCGGGGGGACACTTCATTTATGCTTCGCCCCACGCGTCGGGCACGGATGTCCTCATGTTCGGGGCGGGCCCGTACCGGGCGTCCGATGTCTACCTCTCGGTGACGCCCGCAAGCGGTTTCGCGAGCGGGACGGGGACTCGCTACTTCGCGGGCCTCGTCAGCGGCCAGCCTACGTGGTCCAGCTCGGAGTCGGGCGCCGTGCCTGTGGTACAGGACAACCCGCTCAACGGCCCGCCGTGGCCGAACGACACTCCCACCGTCGGCAACCTTTCGGTCGTGTACTCGGGTGCCCTCGGGTTCTGGCTGATGACCTACGACGGCGGCCGCCAGACGGAGAAAACGAGGGGCGTGTACTTCACCTACGCGGAGCAACCGTGGGGCCCGTGGAGCACGCCGCAGCTCATCTTCAGTGATGTGCGCGACAAGGCGTACGGGGTCTTCATCCACAATCCCAATATCGTTCCAGACCCGCCAGGCGATGGCCTCAACGGCCCGACGATCGGGAGCAACGATCCTTACAAGACGGCCGGAGGCGATTTCGCGCCCCTCATGATCGAACGCTTCACGACGGTCACCGGCAACACGCTGAAGATCTACTACACCATGTCGACGTGGAACCCGTACACCGTCGTAAAGATGCGCTCGGAATTCACGATCGCGTGGGTGCGGCAGCACCTGCACGCCCTGCCTCACTGAGCGCCTAACGGACATCGGTGGCAGCGAATGGATTCCGGGAAACACCGTGTCACCCTCTCGCCATCGTTGCAACCTTCGACACATGATCCGGCGGCGGCGTGGCGTGACCGCCGACGCCGCGCGTGGAGCACTCGGGTTTGGCGACCGGCCAGCGAGCAGCCGTGTGTAGCGCCGGCCGTCCTGCCTTGCAGGAGGGCCTTCAGAAGCGTGACCTCGGATTCGCGCTCGACGGCGCCGGCTGAGCCGAAAAGTTCACCGCCGCTGTCGTTCATGCCAGAAAGCTGAAAGGCCGATACCGGGTACCTGACCGGTGTTAGTGGCGGGTTGACTGAGGTGCTGGCCATTCCTTGACGGCATAGAGCTCCGTCTTGCCGGCTTCGATCGCCCGCAGGAGGTACGGGTTGCTGACGGCGCTCGGCATGACCAGGTGAACCGGGCGCCCGAGAAGTCCCTCAAGGCTCTCCTTGAGGCCGAAATAGGTGTCCCCCAATTCGCCCTGCCGACCCTTCTCGAACTCGACGAGAAAATCGAGGTCGCTCGACGTGGACGCGGGAGACCCGGTGGCCGCCGAGCCGAAAAGCTCCAGGCGCCGGACGCGGAACTTCCGGCACAGCTCCGCGATCTCGCTCTGATGCCCGGCGACAGCACGATCCATCACTTGCTCCTGGCCCGTTTCAAGCATAGCTCAAATCACTGCCGATAGGATTCTTGCCACCTCATCAGCTTCATAGTCGTGGTCCTGCGCGGGTGGGTTGCCGCGCCGCCGAGGGTCGTGCGCACCACTTCTCGTACTCCGAGGAGTTGCGATCGAAGGCGAGGGTGCGACAAAGACGCGGCGCACGCGGCGGTCGTCCCCGCGATGGTGAGATGGTGGTACCAGGTACTCGTGGATACTCCTGGGTCCTCGTGAGGAACCACGGCCACGCAGAGCGCTCAGGTTCAGAGAGTGCGCCAGACCCGGCTGGCGGAGTCGAGCGCGTCGAGCAGATTCGAGCGCATCAGGAGGTTCAGCTCGGCGTCGCTGGTGCACCAGCACGTCTCACAGGATATCCGTTGGAGCCTTCCCAACGCGGTCGCGGCCGGCATTTGGGCGCATGACTCGGGCGCCGCCATCTCATCTCGCCTGTTGCATGGGTAGAGATCGCCGTTGGGCATGAGGTAGGCAAAGAGCCGTCCCGCGTAGCACGGGATTCGACTTCCTGCAGGAAGCGTGGCCATGTAGCGCAAGCCGGCCCGTGAGTTGGCCACCAGCGGGGAGCGCCGGCGGAGATCGAGCAACCGAGACGACACGCTCCTCATCTCGTCGGGGCCGAGCTTGAGCGTGTCGATGTCCTTGGCGCCGGCCACGGACTGGTTGACCGGCTGGAACTTGATCCTGGCGCCGAAGCGCTCCGCGACCGAGACCACATGCTCCAGGTGCGGCAGCGTCGCCTGCGAGACGACGGGATTCAGGAGGACCGGGATGCGGTCCCGGCGGGCATCAGCGAGGACCTCGATGACCTCGGCATAGGAGCCGGCCGCTCGCTACGGATCGTGTGCCTCGGGGGGACCGTCGAGACTGATCTTCAGCATGTCGACGCGCCCGACTTCATGCTTGCGCTGCAGGTAGAGAGCGGCGTTGGTGGTGAGGCAGACGAAGAGTCGGTTCTGTCGGCATCTTTCGACGATCTCTCCGACGTCCTTCCGCACCAGCGGCTCTCCTCCGCTCAGGAACACGAACTGCGTGCCAAGGGCGGCGAACTCGTCGACGAGTGCGAGCGCGCGCTCAGTGGCCAGCTCCGCGCCCGCTTGATTCGGACGATCGCAGTACGCGCAACGGAAGTTGCACCGGTGGGTGATCGGCCAGCTCAGGAAGAGGGGGATTCTCTTCTTGAAGAAGCGCACCCCGACAAGAGCACGGGCCGCATGCCACCTGTGTCTTCTCTTCATCGCCCTCCTCCTCGCTCCTCAAAGGGGATTCTGATATGGAACGACCGTGCTGGTAAAGGCGGGTGCCAGGGGCGGGCGTACCGCGGTAGGAGGCACCACCTAGTAAGCGGCTCGCCTTGTGCGGCGGCCTCGCATGGTGTTGGCTCACCTGGGAAGGCGTGCCCAAGTGTCATCCATTCGTCACGCCCTTTTCAAGGCGGACTCATGACAAGGTGTATGATCAAGAAAAATCCTTGCCCCCCAGGACAGAGGAGGAAACCGATGAGAGCCGTTTCCGCGAGACCCTTCATCCTGTTTCTGGTGTGTGTGGCGGCCGCGACTTCCGCAGCGGCTGGAGAGGCACCGCGCGCCAGACTGGCGACGGTGCGCCACGGGCTCAACCCGCCGGTGACCGAGCGTGACGTGCAGACGCGCCTCATGCGGGTCGCCAGCCAACTGGGGGACGTTCCGGGCGTGGTGCTCGGCCACCAGTTCTTCCCGCAGTCGGTGGCCTCTGGCGACCCGCGCCCCGACAGTGTTGTTCTCTGGACGCGCTTCGGCGACAAGGACGTGGGGCAGAGCGACGTCCCGGTGCTGCTGATCGTCACCAAGGACAAGTTCTTCCAGCGCGTCGTCTACGACAACTGGGTGATGTCGCTCGCGAAGTACGACCACTGCATCAAGGTCAAGATCCCGGGCCTCGACCCACGCACGAGCTACCTCTATTTCTTCGCGTACTTCAAGAACGGCGTGATCTACCTTTCGCAACTCGGGCGAACCAAGACCGCGCCGGCGCCTGGCGATGACGTCCCGGTCAAGTTCGCGTTCTTCTCCTGCCAGGACTACGAGGGGCGCTACTACAACACTTACGCCAAGCTGCTTCTCGATCATCCTGACGACCTCGACTTCGTCGCCTTCCTCGGCGACTACATCTACGAGACGACCGGCGATCCCTCGTTCCAGACGCCGGTCGCGGGTCGAACGATCGACTTCACCGACAAGGCGGGAGCGATCCAGCTCGGCGACCCGGCGCATCCCTACTACGCCGCCTCCAGCCTTTCCAACTACCGTCAGCTTTACAGCACCTACCGGAGCGACCCGATGCTGCAGAGCTTGCACGAGCGGTATCCGATGGTTGCGATCTGGGACGACCACGAGTACTCGAACGACAACCATGGTGCGACCGCGACGTACTTCGACAAGCGCAAGGACGAGACCGATCCGGCGCGACGCAAGCGGGCCGAGCAGGTGTTCTTCGAGTACATGCCGGTGTCGGGCGGGCTCGGCGCCGACGGCACGCTCAAGATCGACGACCCGATCCTGTATCCGAACGCGAAGATCTACCAGGACCTCCGCTTCGGCGCCAACCTCGACCTGGTGCTCACCGACTACCGTTCCTTCCGTCCGGACGTGGTGATTCCCGAGGACGGCTTCCCGGGCACGATCGTGATGGACCGTGCGGTTCTCGAGACGGTGCTCACCCCGGCAGGGTACGGCGCGGTCAAGGGCAGCCTGGACCCGTACGTCAAGATCGAAGATTTGTCGCCGCTTCAGGCGGGCGCGACCGCGATCGCAACCCAGCTTTACATGATGTCGAACCCTTTCCTGACCCAGGCCCAGGCGGTCGCCAAGGCGCAATCCGTGATCGCCGGCAACCTCTCGGCGACGTATCTCAACGCCTTGTTCGTTGCCGCCGGCCAGCCCGCGCCGTTTGCCGACGCCGCGCTGGCCGCGATGGACCGCGGTGTCTCGTACCTGTTCTGCGGCAAGCGCAGTCTGTACTCGTCGACTGGCTCGCGCTACGTCATCGCGAAGGACACCTTCGATCTCTTCTCCGGCTTCAAGTTCGCGATGACCGGCGGGGCGAGCGAGGACGCGTATGGCGCTGCGCAGGAGAGCTTCATCAAGGACACGATCGGCAAGAGCACGGCGACGTGGAAGGTGTTCACCAGCTCTGTCTCGATGACGCCCATGGTCCTTGACTTCACCAATCCCGTCATTGCCCCGATGTTGCCGCCGGGTTTCCCCGCGGCGTTCAAGACGCGGCTGATGGTCGACGCCGACGAATGGGACGGCTTTCCCCACAAACGCCAACAGCTGCTCGCCTTCCTGCAGGGGGTGCCGAACAGCGTGGTGATCTCGGGCGACATCCACGGCTCGTTCGTGGCCGACCACGGCAAGGGAGTGTTCGAGTTCACCGGCGCCGCGGTGTCATCGCAGACGCTCGAAGAAGAGGTCCTGGGACTGGCGATGTCGGACCCGATGCTTTCGGGCGTTCCGGGGATCGACCAGCTCGTCATGGCCGTGGGCCAGATCATGCAGATCTCGGCGAGTGACCCGAGGGTCTCTTCTTCGCAGATCGTCTATGACAGCCCGAGGGTCCACGGCTGCGTTCTCATCGAGGTGGGGAAGGACGCCCTCACGGCCACGTACTACGAGGTCGACGCGCGCAGGGTTGGCACGTCCTACTACGATCAACCCGACGCACTCAACGCGATGTTCTCCTCGACGGCGTTCAAGGTGCAGGGCGGCAAGCTCACGGAGCTCCCGTAGCGAGGTCGCTCCGGGGCGAGGCGATAGGCGCGCGGTAACGCGCGCCTATCGCCATCCGCGCCGGGTCAGGAACAGGGGCATGAGATGTTGGTACCGGGAACCAACAGGAGCGAAGGGCCCCGGCCGTCACCGGGGCGAGACGTGCCGTCGAATGCGGTCCCACCTGACCGGTGCCCAGTCGGTCTGATCGACAACGAACGACTTGCCGTCGGCGATAGCTGCCAGATAGCACTTCACCGGGAGTGGGGTGTTGCCTCCGAAAACCCAGAGGGGAATTCTGAACTCGGCGACCTCCCTGGCATTGCTGTGCAGCTCCGTGCCCGGAAGATCGATGGTCCGCCTATGAGCAGCCGTGTCCGTCTGTTTTTTGTCAATCGTTGCAGAATTTCTTACCATCGATCCTTGCGACTAACCAGGGGATCACCATTGCGAACCACCCGACCACCGGCCTGATTTTCGAATAACGCCCCGCTTTGGGGTATCGCATCGTGACCGGGACTTCGACCCAGCGGATCCTCTTGTCTAAAAGGACTTTGGCAAGGAGATAGCTCTCAAGACCATAGCTATGGAGCCAGCCGGCATGCCAGTCAAAACCGGCGCGCTTCATGATATCGAGCTTGAAAGCGCGGTAGCCGCAGGTCGCGTCCGTCAGGCTCGCCCCGGTGAGGACCTTCGCGAGCGTGTTGATCCAGGGAATCGTATGCCGCCTGAAGAAAGGTAGATTGGGGGAGTCGCCGCCTTTCATGAAGCGGCTCCCCAACACGTAATCGGCCTTGCCGCTGCAGATGGGTTCAAGGAGCCGGCCCATTTCGCTTGGCAGCATTTTGCCGTTCGCCGCCATGACGCCGAAGACATCGAAGCGGCGCTCGATGGCCCAGTCGATGGCCTTCGCGAAGCTGTATCCGATGCCCAGGTTCTTGGGAAGGTCGATATAGGGGAAACCGCTCTGGCGGACGAGCGTCTCCGAACCGTCGTCGGAACCGTTGTTGACCAAAAGGACCGTGTCGCAGGCGGGGCGTGAGGTGCTCAATTCCTCCAGGATCTTAGGAAGTTCCTGGATCTGGTTCCAAACGGGGATGAAGAAAACGGTCTTCATGGTGCCCGATCACGCTCCTCGTGCCTTTGGACTTTGAGCAGGTCTTCCTCGAAATCGATCCCTTGCCAGACAGGGATAGGAGCTTCCTTCCTTCACATCACCGATCTGCAGTTCGCGCTGTCTCGCCGCGATTTCCTTCGCGAGTGCTTTCAGCTCGCCTGCGATTGCGGCCTTCTTTCCCGGGCCCGCGAAGCTGAGTCCCGACTGAACGCTTGCTCGTTTCTGCCGGATTGCTTTGATCTCGTCGGCGATCGACCGGCATCCAATTGGTATCGGCATGATGTGCACGACCTCCTGCGTTGCTCGACCGCTCGAAGGGATAGGAGAATTTTTTCACTGTGTGCGGATCACTGTTGTCCGATAATAGTGCCGGTTCGAGAGCCGTCAAGGGCAGTAGCGGCGGCACCGCGACAAAATGAGCGGAAGGCAAAGGGGGAATGGGGCGTGAGCCTCATCGAACGAGCCGCCGAGCCCTGCCCTCCGCAGCGTCGGGTCGGGAAGCGGGCCGTCGGTGGAGACGACGAGACCAAGAGCATCCATCAAGTTTGCCGGGCCTGGCACCCAACCAGAAGGAACATGGCGGGTACCGATGGCTCGCCTCCGTTCGTTGGGCGGGCGGATCCCAAGGAGGAGCAGCATCCGCCGTGGAGAGCGGCCCTGTCCAGGGAAGTAGTACACTAACCATGTTGGGGGGCTCGTCGACGAGCGGGTCGTTCGTGCAGGAAATGCTTACAAGGCACCCATCCATGCGGCAGCTCGCTTCCGAACGGAGACGCCGACTGGCCGGGCGGAATGCCCAGACGGGGGGGCATGGCCCGAGGGTTCCTGCGGGAGGTGTGCCGTAGCTTTGCCGATGATCATCCAGGGTGGGATGGGCGCCGGCGTATCCAACTGGGTGCTGGCACGGGCCGTCTCGCTGGAGGGCCAGCTTGGCGTCGTGTCCGGCACCGGCGCCGAAGCGATCATGGCGGGTCGTCTGCGCTCCGGCGACGAGGGCGGACACACCCGCCGCGCGCTCGGTGCGTTCCCCGACCAGGAGGTCGCGGCGCGTATCGTCGCGACCTACTTCGTCGAGAACCCCGCCGATCGGAGTTCCGCCAGGACGCCAAGGCAGCACCTGCTGCGCGATCCCGAGGAGCTCATTCAGGACACCATCGCGGCCAACTTCATCGAGGTGTTCCTCGCCAAGGAGGGGCACGACAACCCCGTCGGCATCAACCTCCTGACCAAGATCCAGCTTCCGGTCCTGGCTAGCCTCTACGGTGCGATGCTGGCCGGTGTGGACCTCGTCATCATGGGCGCCGGGATACCTCGCGAGGTCCCGGCCATTCTCGACGGGTTGGCAGGGCACAACGACGTCTCGATGGCGTTGCAGGTCGAGGGTGCGACGGCCCAGGACGACTTCCGCGCCCACCTTTCGCCGCGTAGCATGCTGTGCGGCGCGCCGCGGGAGCTGCGGCGGCCGATCTTCTATCCGATCGTGTCCTCCAACGTCCTCGCCCTGACCATGGCCAGAAAGGCCTCGGGCCGGGTTGATGGCTTCGTGATCGAGGGGCCGACGGCGGGCGGACACAATGCGCCGCCCCGCGGCGGTCCGAGCCTCGGTGCCGACCGCCAGCCGATCTACGGGCCCAGGGACGCCGTGGACGTGGCGAAGATCCGCGAGCTCGGGGTTCCCTTCTACCTCGCGGGCGGGTACGGCGAGTCGGGAAGGGTCAAGGAGGCTCTCGCCCTCGGCGCGGCGGGTGTGCAGGTGGGGACGCTGTTCGCATTCTGCCGGGAGTCCGGCCTGCTGGGCTCGATCAAGGAGAAGGCGCTCAGGATGGCTTCACAGGGACTCGGCAAGGTGATCACGGACGCCTTCGCGTCCCCGACCGGATTCCCGTTCAAGGTCCTCAGCCTCGAGGGGACCCTCTCCGAGATGGCGGAGTATCTCAGGCGCCCGCGCGTCTGCGACATCGGGTTCCTGCGCCGGATCTACAAGCGGGAAGACGGCGAGGTCGGCTATCGCTGCCCGGCCGAACCGGCCTCGAGTTGGCTGGCCAAGGGCGGTGCCCCGGACGAGCTGGAGGGGCGCAAGTGCCTCTGCAACGGGCTCTTGGCGAACCTGGGTTTTGCCCGGGAACGGCGCGGAGGGTACCTGGAGCTGCCGCTGCTGACCGTCGGTGACTGTTTCAGGCAGCTCAAGGCGTTCCTGTGCGGGAAAGGCGAGAGCTACTCCGCCAAGGAGGTCCTCGACTACCTGCTGCGGGATTGCGCCGCGCCGCCGACCCCCGCATAGATCGGGGACCAGATAGCACCCTTTCACCTTCCCCCATCTCAAGTGCCGGTTACCACCATCTCAGTTCCGGGCGCCAGCCTTGCAGCCCGTGCCGTGCTCCCGGCCCCCTCTCCTCCGCACGGTGCCATCGAAGAAGGTGACCTTGGATTCGCCCTCGAAGGGGAGGATGTGGGTCGCGGGACGGTCGAGGAACCAGCAGTCGCGAGAGGTTACGAGCGGGCAGCCTGCTTACTGCATGCGTCCGTTGCACGTCAAATAATGCAACCGTGCAAGCCTGACCCCGTTCTGGGAACGAACTCCCTGTGTGGGGGTCCTGCGCCGTTCCGCGCAGCCTCCACGCAGTCCAGATCCCCGTCCCCCTTTGCTGGGAGTGCACCCCGGCTGGCCTGGCTCCCAAGGGGGCGCCGAAGACGGTATGGTGGCTCTCGCCGCCGAAAGCAGAGGTGCGCCTGAAGGCCCAAGCCGTGGCACGCGCTCCCCGGCTCGGCGCTGCTCGGCTGCGCGGCCGTTCTGCTGATCGTCGCCCTCGTCCGGCTGCGGCGCACGTCCCGCCGCTGAGCGGCATCGCTGAGACCGAGCGGCCGCCTGCTCCGCGGCCACGTTTGCTGCGCGGTGGTCGCAGAGCTACCATCGGAAGCTGAGAATGCTGTTGGCCGCAAGGGAGGTGGCATGACTAAGACCATTCGGTTTCGCCTCAACGGCAAGCCCACGACACTCGAGACCGACGGTGAGCGCACCCTGCTGTGGGTGCTGCGCGGCGACCTCGGGCTCACCGGTACCAAATTCGGGTGCGGCGAGGGGATCTGCGGGGCGTGCACGGTGGTGGTCAACGGGCAGGCGGTGCGCTCGTGCAGCGTGCCGGTATCGTCGGTCGACGGTGCCGAGATGGTCACCATCGAGGGCCTCGCACGCGACGGCATGCTCCACCCGCTGCAGCAGGCGTTCGTCGAGCACGGCGGCTTACAGTGCGGCTACTGCACGCCGGGAATGATCATGAACGCCTACGCCCTCCTGCGCGCCAACCCGAAGCTGTCCCGGGAGGCGATCGTCAAGGGGATGGAGGACAACCTCTGTCGCTGCGGCGCCCACCAGCGGATCATCGGCGCCATCGAGGAAGTCGCCCGCGGGAAGGGAGGCGCGTGATGACCGAGCATCGCGGCATCGACAGGCGCGAGTTCATCAAGGTTGTGGGCGGTGGCGTGGTGGTGCTGGTCAGCGTCGGCCCCTCCACCCTCTTTGCCCAGGATCGCCGTCGCGTCTACCCGGAGGACCTCAACGCCTACCTGCGCATCGGCGAGGACGGTCGGGTCACCGTGTTCACGGGCAAGATCGAAATGGGGCAGGGCGTGATGACCTCACAGGCGCAGATGGTGGCCGAGGAGCTGCGTGTTGCTCTCAGTGCGGTCGAGATGGTCATGGGCGACACCGACCGCTGCCCCTGGGACATGGGCACGTTCGGCTCGCTGACCACGCGGATGTTCGGGCCGGTGCTGCGGGCCGCGGCGGCTGAGGCGCGGGCGGTGATGCTGCGGCTTGCCTCCGAGAAGTTCGGCGTCCCCCATGCCGAGCTCGTTGTCGCTGACGGCGTCGTCTCCGTCGCGGGCGATCCTTCCAAGAAGGTGACGTACGGGGAGCTCGCCAAGGGGAGGCGGATCCTCCGCACGGTGGGCGACAAGGCGGTGCTGCGCAAGGCCTCCGAGCTCACGGTGATGGGGACTTCGCCGCAGCGTTTCGACGCCCACGCGAAGGTGACCGGGGGTGGGCAGTACGCCGGGGACATCCGGCGCCCCGGGATGCTGCACGCCTGTGTGCTGCGTCCGCCGGCGCACGGCGCCAAGCTCACGCGGCTCGACACCGGCGCCGCCGCGAAGCTGCCCGGGGTGACCGTGGTCAACCAGGACGGCCTGGTCGCCGTCCTCCACGCCGACCCCGGGGCGGCGGCGAAGGCGCTCGCACGTATCGATGCGTCGTGGGAGACGCCGAAGCCGCCGTTCGACACCGAGACGGTCTTCGAGCACCTCGTGAAGGCGGCGGGACCGGGGAAGGTCGTGAGCGCGAAAGGTGACGTCGCCACCGCGCGGAAAGTCGCCGCGCGCGTGTTCGAGTCGACCTACCACAAGGGGTACGTGGCGCACGCCCCGATAGAGCCGCACACCGCAATGGCCGAGTTCAAGGACGGCAAGGTGACGATCTGGGCGTCGACGCAGACGCCGTTTCCCACTCGCGACCGCATCGCCGGCGAGCTGGGGCTCGCCACAGAGAACGTGCGTGTGATCACGCCGTTCGTCGGCGGCGGCTTCGGCGGCAAGAGCGCCGGGCTGCAGGCGAGCGAGGCCGCACACCTCGCGAAGATCACCGGCAAACCTGTCCAGGTGAGGTTTAGCCGCGCCGAGGAGTTCTTCTACGACACCTTCGATCCTGCGGCGGTTGTCGAACTGGCTACGGCGCTCGACGGTGCGGGAAAGATCACGCTTTGGGACTACCACGTCATCGCCGCGGGCGACCGCGGGGCCGAACTGTTCTACGACACCCCGAACGTCTCCATTCGGGTGTCGGGTGCCTGGAGGGGCGAGGGCACCGACCTCCACCTGTTCGGGGTGGGACCGTGGCGCGCTCCGGGCGCCAACATGAACATCTTCGCCAAGGAGTCGCAGGTCGACATCATGGCCTCTGCGGCGCGCATCGACCCGGTCGAGCTGCGCCTGCGCAACATGACCGACGAGCGGATGCGGCGGGTGCTGCAGGCGGCCGCCGAGGCGTACGGCTGGAAGCCCCGGGTCGCGCCGGCCGCAACGGGTCGCGGTCGCGGGGTGGCGTGCGCGATCGACGCCGGGAGCTACGTAACGCTGATGGCCGATGTGACGGTGGACCGTGAGAAGGGGACGGTGAAGATCGAGCGGGTGGTGGCGGCGCAGGAGATGGGTGTGGTGGTGAATCCCGAGGGCGCGAAGATGCAGATGGAGGGTTGCGTCACACAAGGGCTCGGGTACGCCCTGTCCGAGGAGCTGCGCTTCCGCGGCGGCGAGATCCTCGACCGCAACTTCGACACCTACCAACTGCCGCGCTTCTCGTGGGTGCCGCGGATCGAGACGGTGCTGGTCCGCAACGACGAGCTGGCACCGCAAGGGGGCGGCGAGCCGGCCATTGTTCCCACGGGCGCGGTGATCGCCAATGCCGTCTTCGACGCCACCGGCGTTCGCTTCTACCGCCTGCCGATGACCGCCGAGCGGATCCGCGCCGCCCGCGCGAAGGCGAAGGAGGCCGCGCCGAAGCTAACGTAGCCGGTCGGAATGGCTGCCAGGTCCGGCGAAGTTGACGAGCCCTTCGGCGTTGCTCTTGGGTCACCTCGTCAACTTGCGGTGGGTGATCCGGTGTGCGCGGGTCCCGGCGTAGCCTAGCCATCACCCTCCCACCCGCTGCTCCGGTCGTGCAGCCCGCGCCGTGCCGCCCTCCCCGCTCCTGGGCACGATGCCGTCGAAGAACGTGACCTTGCTGTTGCCCTCGAAGGCGAAGATGTAGGTCGCGATGCGGTCGAGGAACCAGCGGTCGGGGCAGAGAACTACCACGTAGCCGGTGGACTCCCTCGCCAAGAGCGGGTCGAATCGTGCAGCCATGTAGACCTGACCCCTGCTTCGTCCCTCGCAAGGTGCTGTCAGGAACAGCGCCTCCGCACACCGCGCTGCCGACAGTCCCGGCCCCGGGTCTCGGTGGGGAACGAGGCCTTCCGCACACGCACCCGGTACGCCCCCTTGACAGCAGGGACCTTTGAACCTAATATATCGATAATCGATATACCGAGTGACGGTATAACGGCTGGCGAGATGGAGGAGGCCGAATGAAGAATCTGGAAAGAGCCGCTCGGAAGTTTCTCCCGCTGAGCGAGGCCACCTACCTCATCCTGGCGTCCCTGACGGCACCCCGGCACGGCTACGGGATCATGCAGGACGTCGAGGCGGTAAGCGGCGGGCGGGTGAGGCTGGGCCCGGGGACGCTCTATGGTGCCCTGACCAACCTGCTGAAGCAGAAGCTCATCCAGCGGACCGGCGAGACCGGTGCAGGCAGCGACCGGCGGAAGGTCTACGCGCTGACGCCTCTCGGCGAGAGGGTGCTGGTTCTCGAGGGGGAGCGGCTCGCGTCGCTCTGCAGGCTGGTCTTGGAAATGTCGAAACGAATGGCAGGTGTGCAATGAGCAGCGGCAAGCAGACGAAAACGGTGGTCCGTCTCCTCATGGCCTGGAACGACGAACGGGAGGAGCGGTGGCTGGCGGAGCAGGAGCGTTCCGGCTGGCACCTGAAGGCGGTGCGGTGCTTCGGATACACCTTCGAGAGGGCCGCGGCCGCCGAGGTGGCCTACCGGCTGGACTTCGGACCCTCGGTGCGCCATGACCGCGGTGAGTACTTCGGCCTGTTCCGCGACGCCGGCTGGGAGCACGTCGGCAAGCGCGGCCTCTGGCAGTACTTCCGCAAGGCCGTGGTTGACGGCCAGGCCCCCGAGATCTACACCGACCCTCAGTCCCGCATCGGCAAGTATCGGCGCCTCGTTGCCCTCCTGGGGGCCTTGTTCGCGGTCGTGCTGTCGCAGACCGCGCCGCGCCTGGCCGCCGAGGGTCAATCAGGATCGGCCCTGGCAAGGTACCCGGCGTTCCTCTTCCTGCAGCTGTTCCTCATCGCCGTGTTCGCGTACGGCATCGTGAGGCTTCTCCTCGTCATCAGCAGGCTCAAGCGCACCCCGGCAAAGCAGGTGTGACGGGGCGGCGCGATAGGACAGGTGCCGGGTCCGGCGGAATTGACCAACTGGAGCACTATTTCCCGGGTCGAACCCTCGATGACCCGGGCTGGCTTTGGTGTGTCACCTCGTGAGCTTCCGGTACGTGATCCGGTGCGGGCGGGTGGCGGCGGCGCCGAGGGTCTGTCGGTGCCACTCCTCGTACTCGGAGAAGTGGCGGGAGCAGCGCGCCCCCTTCCGGCAGCTCATCACTCCGCCCACCCGGCCGCCCGGGCTCCGGTCATCAGTGCTGCAGCCCGCGTCGTGCTCCCGGCCCCCTTTCCTCCGCCCGGTGCCATCGAAGAAGGTGACCTCGCAATCGCCCGCGGGAACGAGGAGTTGGGAGCAGACCAAAGGCGCCGCAGCGGCCGTCCCGCGTTGTGTCCTCGCCCTGGGCCCGCTAGGATAGGCGCAACGGCACCCGTTTCGGTGCACCCCGGCACGGGGCCGGTTTTCTTGGAGGAGCGCCCTGAAACCTTCCCGAAGTCATCTCATCCGGGTCGCGTCGTTCGTCTTGACGGCCGCTTCGATCTTCCCGGCCGTGAGCAGGGGCTCCATTGCACCACGGATTGCTCGGAGGGGGCCAACCGGTCGCAGCCCTCTGTCCGCCTCAACGGCGTCGCGCACACCGACAGCACTGCCATCACCATCAAGATCAACGGGTTCATGAGCGCGGAGGCGGCCAAGACCGCGGCTCAGGAGGTCGTCGCAAAGCTCGCCAAAGCCGACTTCAGCTAGGTAACGAAGGGCAGATGACATGCGGCCCGCCAACGTAACGAAGGAAAGGGAGAGGAGAAAGACCATGAAAAAGGCGTTGATCGTGTCGATGAGCGCGGTGTGGCTTTTGATTGCTGTGACGGCCGCGGCGGGTCAGCCCGACCAGGCCGGCTGCAAGGACCATCCGCTGTTCCCCACGCGGATGCCGGACTACCGCATCGCGACCTGCAAGGTCGAGGATTTCGGGGTCTACGAATTCTTCGCGACGAAGGGCCCAAAGACCCCGGTCGAAGGCAAATTCACCTTCATCACCTACGCTTTCACCGGACAACAGGCTAGCGAACCGAGCGGTCTCGCCGTTGTCCGCAACTATGAAAACGCCATAAAGAAGGTGGGGGGGACAATTCTTCAGAGCGATCCGGCACGGTGGGTGAACGGGAAGATCGTCAAGGACGGCCAGGAAGCGTGGGTGCAGATCGAGAAAGGGAACGGGGCGATCTGGCTGCGGATCGTCGAGAAGAAAGCGATGGAGCAGTACATCGTGGCGGACGCGGCGGCCTTCGGCAACGACATCAGGACCACGGGCCACGCGGCGGTCTACGGCATCCTCTTCGATACGGACAAGGCCGACATCAAGCCCGAATCGGCCCAGGCCATCGGGGAGATCGCCAAGCTCCTGAACGCCGACCCAGGCCTGAAGATCTTCGTGGTGGGCCACACCGACGACACCGGATCGGTGGAACACAACCTCAAGCTCTCCCAGGACCGGGGCCAGGCGGTCATGGAGGCTCTCGTCCGCGACCACGGCATCGCGGCGGGTCGCCTGAGAGCCTACGGGTGCGGGCCGTACGCCCCAGTCGCCACCAACGACACCGAGGAGGGCCGGGCCAAGAACCGCCGGGTCGAACTGGTCAAGCAATAAAATCCCAAGCAGGACGGGTGGAGAGCGGCCGCCTCTGGGGACAGAGCCTGTGCGCGCCGATGATGTTCGCTCACCAGGCGGATAGGGACTGGGTCGGGCGAAGTTGACACACCGAAGCATTGTTTCCCGGGCCGAACGCTCCGTGACCCCGGGCTAGCTTTGGCGTGTCACCTCGTCAGCTTCCGGTACGTGATCCGGTGCGGCCGGGTCGCGGCGTCGCCGAGGGTCTGGCGGCGCCACTCCTCGTACTCGCTGAAGTTGCCATCGAAGAAGGTGACCTTGCTCTCGCCCTCGAAGGCGAGGATGTGAGTCGCGATTCGGTCGAGGAACCAGCGGTCGTGGGAGATGACGACCGCACAGCCGGCGAGCTGCTGACGTCCGGTGTTAATCGAATGACGCAGCTAAGCAGGCTTGACCCCAGCCCAGTCTGATCCGTCCCAATGTGCGGCACCGCTACGGTGCGATCTGCCAAGACCTCGATCCCATCTGGCGGTGGATCGTCCACCGGTTCAGTGCGCCTGGCCCGACACTCCCCACGTCAAAGTCAGGAACAACGCGGCCCCCGTAATCACGGCGCGAACAGCGAGGTCGGCGATGCGGAGGACAATCACTCGCAATGCAGTCCAGGCCGCGGTACCAGCATAAGCTCGCCGCGCGGCCGAGTAGGTGAAGACAAGAGCGAACGCCTGCGAGACGATCGCGAACACGCCGAACACGCCGGTCGTGGTTCCGATCCAGGCCAAAAAGCTGCCCACGAACAGAATCGCCGATTCGTTGAGCAGTATGAAAACCGCGTGCGCTCCGATCAGGGGCTGGCTCTTCTTGAAGAGCGCATAACAGACCAGCGCGCCGGCCAAGAGACCGACCGTCACCATGCCGAGCTTGACCAGGAGCTGAAAGAACGCGTTGCGTTCGGCCAGATACAGAGCCGGGGCGATGTTGCGCAGCTGCGCGCCGCGGGCAATCCATCGTTCCAGCAGCCCAGCGCGATCGTGCGACGCCACGAACTGGAGCGACAGCGTCGATCGAAAGAGGAGCATAAAAACCGGTGCCGAAAGGAAAAGGAACAGCCGCAGCGGTCGAACGTGCCGGTCGCGACGCCCTTCGAAGTAATCGAGCGCCAGCTGACCCGGTCGAAAGAAGAGAAGCCGCACCGTCATCCAGAGGCGCCCGTCCAAATGCGACAGCTCATGGAGCGCCTCGCTAAGACTGTGCGCAAGACCGAGATCGTGCGCTTCCGGCCGTTTCTGCCCGCAATCGGAGCAGTATCGACTGACTGCACGCGAACCGCAGTTGGGACAGGTTTCGGGGACGGAAGAGCGCTCTGGATCGGGCAAGGCGTTCCCTCGTTGGCGCGAGATGGTAGCGGAATTCCCGGTGCGCGCATAGCGGCCCTCTCGACCGACGGTCGCCGCCAGGCAACCGATCAGGCGGGCGCACTACTCCCGGAGGTGGTGAGACGACGCAGCGCGCGACGGAAGCGCTGGGTGCGACTCTCAGCCGATCTCTTTGCTGCCCAGGTATTCCAGCACCACCTGGCGGTCGGCCTCGGCGTTGCCCCGGCCGCTGGTTGCGCCGGGGGAGGGTGTGACGTTGAAGAGAATGCCGTTATGGATAGGAATTTCCTTTCTCACCTGGACCGATAGCACCCCGGTGAGGGGGGGTGTCAAGGCCTCAGGAGGGCACGCGGCGGGCGGTCGGCGAGCGGGCGCGACCAAGTGGAGGGGTGAACGAGACACCGGAAGCGACGTAACCGGGCCGCCTGGCCTGCGGGGCAGGGCTTCACTGCGGCGCCGCGGGCGTTCCAAGAATTGTGAGATAGTGATACCTCTATGAGTAGGTCGGTCATGTCAAGCGGATAGGGGTTTGATCCTTTCTTCCAGGTGGCGTCGTGGTCCTTTTTCCTCTGTGCACGATCAAGCTCAGCCAAGGTCTGCGCATCAACCGTCTATCCGCACTCGTTGTGGCCAGCCTCCTGGCCGGTGCATGGTTGGAGCCGGTGAAGCAGGGGGCGCTCCCATCAGGTACGCGGGCTGACGAACGGTGCTCTGCTCGCCGCCCCAGGTATCACACGGAGTCGCCCCACCGCATGCTGTCCGTCCCTGACCTCGCTCGATCGATGGCATCCCGTCGTTCCTAGGCTGCGGCCGGTTCGCTGCTCTGGAGGGGCCTGAAGTCCTCGCCACGGAGCCACACCGCGTGCATCACGACGGCGAGCTTACGAGCCAGGGCCACCACGGCCTTCTTCTTCCCAATCCGTGCGGCGAGCTGCTCCGCCCACCGCTTGAGGTCGGAATCCTGGCGGGTCCGCAGGCACCCGTGCGCCGCCTGCACGAGCAGCCGCCGCATCTCGGCATCCCCCGTCTTGGTGATCGAGCCAAATCGAGACGTCTGCCCCGACTCCCGCATCCGCGGCCGCAATCCGACAAAGCCCGCGACGTCCCGGCTGCGCCGGAATCGGGCCGGGTCCTCCAGGCACAACACGTAGGCGAGCGCAACCAGCGGCCCCACCCCGGGGATCGTCTGCAGCCGCCCAACCTCCGGGTACTCCGCACCCACCGCCTTCACCTCATGGTCGAGCCCCTGGATCTTCTCATCGAGCTCGAGCGCCGTCGCCACCAGCGGCGCCACCAGGGTGAGCAGCTCCTCCGGAATCTCGCGTGTGGCCAGAGTCTGCGCCAGCCGCCCAATCGTCGTCCCGGGCACTCGGTACCCAAAGGACCTCAGCAGCCCCCGCGCCCCGTTCATGCACGCCGTCCGGTTGGCCACCAGAATGCCCCGCACCCGCAGCATCCCCCTCAGCCGCTGCGTCCTCTCGCTGCGATGCTGGATCGGCCGCAGCAACCGCACATCCATCCGCACCAGCCGCGCCAGCGTCTCCGCATCCACCGCGTCGTTCTTCAGCGTGCTCTCCGCAATCAGCCGCACCCGCTGCGCATTGGCCACCACCACCTCGTGCCCAAGCCCAACCAAAATCCGCTCCGCCCACGCCGACAGCCCGCTCGCCTCGATGCAGATCCGCATCCGCCCACGCCCCCCAAACCACCGCGTCAACCCCGCCTCCGTCGTCGGAATCCGTGCCCGCTCGACCAGCTCCCCACTCGCACCCACCACCGCCACCTCACTCGACTTCCCATGCAGGTCAATGCCACAATGCTCCACGGTCGGTCTCCTTTCTTGGGCCTCGAGCCCGTGTCACCTTGGCGGGCATATTGCCACGCCGTCACAAGGAGACCGACCTACTCATCCAATCAGATACCTATGTGGTACCTATGGTACCTACGCAGGTCGGTACGCGTCTCGTCGGCGTAGGCAAGCCGCGCAGTCTCGCCCGGGCGCAGCGTACCGGCGGCCGGTCCCGCTAGGGGCTACTTCACGCGGAACCAGTCGAAGTCGGCGTGCGCGGGCCGGGTCTCGGCCGCAGGGGAAAGGGCGAAGAGCCCCGCCCTCGCCCCCACCCAGGCTCCACCCCTGACCGCGAAGGCCTCCCCAAGCGGCTCGAAGCGGCGTCCGTCGCGGCTGAAGCTGAACCGTCCATTGGCGGCTTCGTCGACGCTCAGGCGCAGCTGCCCCGCGGACGAATCGAGGGGCAGGGTCGCGATTTGGGCCTCCCGTCCCCCGGCGTCCGCATCGCGGCACATCACGACCAGCGCCCTGGTCCCACCGGCGGTCGTCTCGAGTGCGAGGTAGGCGTAGTCGCGACCCATCACCGCGAGGCCGGCGCGGGTCCCGGGCGCGCTCGCGTCGAGCTCCACCGACGTGGTCGCGGTGAAGGCCGGCCCCGTCAGCTTCTGCAGCAGCACGCGGGGCGCGTCCCAGAGCGTTGCCCGGGGACCTGGTGCGGGGGCGGCGCGGAGGCGGAGCCAGCCTCGCCGCTCGGCGAGCGACCACCACTCGTCGCGGGGATTGGCCGGCCACTGCCACTGCAGGCCGAGGGCCGGGCCCTCGAACTCGTCGCTCGTTGCCGGGGTCTCGACGCCCGTCCCACCCTGGACCCGCGGCTTCGTCCATGAGACGACCGGCTCTCCGGTGCCGTCCCCGTCGGGGTGGGAACCGATCACCGGCCAGCCGTTCCTCCAGGTCGTCGGCTGGAGGTGCACCACGCGTCCCCAGGCCCCCCGGTCCTGGAAATGGAGGAACCACGACTCGCCGCCCGCAGTCTCCACCCACGCCCCCTGGTGCGGGCCGTTCACGTCGGTCCTCCCCTGGGCGAGGACGACCCTGTCTTCGTAGGGCCCGAGCACGTGACGGGAGCGCAGCACGACCTGCCATCCGGTCGGGACGCCGCCTGCGGGAGCGAAGATGTAGTACCAGCCGTCGCGCTTGTAAAGCTTCGGGCCCTCGATCGTCGGATGCCGGGTGCCGCCCTCGAAGACGGTTGTTCCCTCGCCGAGGATGCGGCGCCCGTCGGAACTCAGGCGCCTCATGGTGAGGACCCCGTTGAAGCCGGCCCGGCTCTTCGCCCACGCATGTACGAGCCAGACGCTGCCGTCGTCGTCGAACAGGGGACAGGGATCGATCCAACCGCGCGCTTCCTGGACGAGCGTGGGCGGCTCCCACGGGCCCTCCGCCCGCGCGGCCGTGCTCATGAAGATGCCGAGATCGGCGTCGCCGTAGTAGAGCCAGAAGCGGCCCTGGTGGTAGCGCAGGCTCGGCGCCCAGACGCCCTTGCCGTGCTGCGGCGTGTCGAACGCCGGCGAGGGCAGCCTGGCTGCGACGTGCGCGACGATCCGCCAGTTCACGAGGTCGCGCGACCGCAGCACGGGCAGGGCGGGGACCGAGCTGAAGCTCGAGGAGATGAGGTAGAAGTGCTCGCCGACACGAATCGCGTCGGGGTCCGAGTAGTCGGCGAAGAGCACCGGGTTGCGGTAGGTTCCGTCCCCCCGGTCCGGGCTCCAGGACCCCGCGTCTCGGCCGGCCCTCGTGCCGCAGCCCGCCGCGATCGCGAGGAGCGCTCCGGCCAGGACTGGGAAGACCCGTCGGCAGACGGCCTGCTTCATCTCAGGGACTAGGGAAAGGAGTTTCCCTCCTCACCGCGGACGATAATAGGCGTAACCACCGGACGGTCAAGGCCTCTCCCGGCAGGTCTGCTGGGCGCGATTCTGCAGGGTACCGAGGGACGGAGGGGTCGCCGTGGATCCCGAAGCTCCTGCTGCCCCGTGCCGTCGCCCTGCAGCGGGGCCATACGGCGGCGCAGGCCTTGCACCTGCTGCGCTTGCTACCTCGTCAGCTTGCGGTACATGATCCGGTGCGCGCGGGTGGCCGCTTTGCCGAGCCTCTTCTTGCGCCCATCGGTACCTGATTGGATGAGTAGGTCGGTCTCCTTGTGACGGCGTGGCAATATGCCCGCCAAGGTGACACGGGCTCGAGGCCCAAGAAAGGAGACCGACCGTGGAGCATTGTGGCATTGACCTGCATGGGAAGTCGAGTGAGGTGGCGGTGGTGGGTGCGAGTGGGGAGCTGGTCGAGCGGGCACGGATTCCGACGACGGAGGCGGGGTTGACGCGGTGGTTTGGGGGGCGTGGGCGGATGCGGATCTGCATCGAGGCGAGCGGGCTGTCGGCGTGGGCGGAGCGGATTTTGGTTGGGCTTGGGCACGAGGTGGTGGTGGCCAATGCGCAGCGGGTGCGGCTGATTGCGGAGAGCACGCTGAAGAACGACGCGGTGGATGCGGAGACGCTGGCGCGGCTGGTGCGGATGGATGTGCGGTTGCTGCGGCCGATCCAGCATCGCAGCGAGAGGACGCAGCGGCTGAGGGGGATGCTGCGGGTGCGGGGCATTCTGGTGGCCAACCGGACGGCGTGCATGAACGGGGCGCGGGGGCTGCTGAGGTCCTTTGGGTACCGAGTGCCCGGGACGACGATTGGGCGGCTGGCGCAGACTCTGGCCACACGCGAGATTCCGGAGGAGCTGCTCACCCTGGTGGCGCCGCTGGTGGCGACGGCGCTCGAGCTCGATGAGAAGATCCAGGGGCTCGACCATGAGGTGAAGGCGGTGGGTGCGGAGTACCCGGAGGTTGGGCGGCTGCAGACGATCCCCGGGGTGGGGCCGCTGGTTGCGCTCGCCTACGTGTTGTGCCTGGAGGACCCGGCCCGATTCCGGCGCAGCCGGGACGTCGCGGGCTTTGTCGGATTGCGGCCGCGGATGCGGGAGTCGGGGCAGACGTCTCGATTTGGCTCGATCACCAAGACGGGGGATGCCGAGATGCGGCGGCTGCTCGTGCAGGCGGCGCACGGGTGCCTGCGGACCCGCCAGGATTCCGACCTCAAGCGGTGGGCGGAGCAGCTCGCCGCACGGATTGGGAAGAAGAAGGCCGTGGTGGCCCTGGCTCGTAAGCTCGCCGTCGTGATGCACGCGGTGTGGCTCCGTGGCGAGGACTTCAGGCCCCTCCAGAGCAGCGAACCGGCCGCAGCCTAGGAACGACGGGATGCCATCGATCGAGCGAGGTCAGGGACGGACAGCATGCGGTGGGGCAACTCCGTGTGATACCTGGGGCGGCGAGCAGAGCACCGTTCGTCAGCCCGCGTACCTGATGGGAGCGCCCCCTGCTTCACCGGCTCCAACCATGCACCGGCCAGGAGGCTGGCCACAACGAGTGCGGATAGACGGTTGATGCGCAGACCTTGGCTGAGCTTGATCGTGCACAGAGGAAAAACGACAACGACGCCACCTGGAAGAAAGGATCAAACCCCTATCCGCTTGACATGACCGACCTACTCATAGATGGTATCCGATTTCAGTCAGTGTATCGTTGGCCAGCAAGTTGCCTGGTGTTCCGGGGGTCAGGCAGGAAGGGGTGCCAGTGAGAGAGAATCTGTCGAATGCGATACCTGCTCCGACCACACTCACTGTCTTCATCTCCCGTGGTGACGACGAGTCGTCGTGAGCGACTGGCACTTATGCTGCCTACCGTGTCCCCGGCTCGGGTGAAGGAATGAAGCATCGCGCTCAACCGATCAGGAGCAAGAGGAGTCAGGCGTCCAGAATAGGCGGGGCAGCTCCCCTGTGGCGCTCCTCTTGGCTTTTCGCTCCAGTCCTCGCGATCGTGACATTCCTCGCATACCGACCGGCGTGGTACGGGCAACGGCTCTGGGACGACGCCGCCCACATGACCCGCGCCAGCCTGCAGTCGTTCGAGGGTCTCAAGCGCATTTGGCTAGAGCTCGGGGCGACCCAGCAGTACTACCCGCTTACCCACACGGCTTTCTGGATCGAGCACCGGTTGTGGGGCTCTGAGACGCTCGGGTACCACCTCGTCAACATCGCACTCCACCTGGTCATCGCGTTGTTGCTCGTGAGGGTCTTGCAGGCGTTGGAGATCAAGGGAGCGTACCTAGCGTCGGCCCTGTTCGCCCTGCACCCGGTCCATGTCGAATCGGTCGCCTGGATCACCGAACTCAAGAACACCCTGGCGGGGGCGTTCTTTGTCGGCACCGCGTTGGCCTACCTGCGATTCGACGCAACCCGCAGCAAGCGGATGTACGCCCTGGCGCTGACGGCTTTTGCTCTGGGCTTGTTGGCCAAGACAGCGATCGCGACCTTGCCGGTGGCGCTCCTCGTGGTCCTGTGGTGGCGGCGGGGGCGGCTGGCGTGGCGGCGTGACGTGGCGCCGCTTGTCCCGTTCCTTGCACTGGGTCTCTGCGCGGCTGCCCTGACCGCGTGGGTCGAGCGGCGCTACGTGATCGGCGGGCTGGCGATGCACTTCGGTCTGGGGCCAGTGGAACGGGCCCTGCTGGCGGGACGGGCTCTCTGGTTCTACCTGGGCAAGCTCCTCTGGCCGGTTGACCTCATGTTCTTCTATCCGCGCTGGGAGATCACCCGATCGGTGTGGTGGCTCTATCTCTTTCCCCTCGGCGCGCTGGGCTTGATGATCGGGTTGTGGGTGCTGCGCAAGCGCGCGCGCGGGCCGCTGGCGGCGTTGCTCTTCTTCGTTGCAGCACTGCTTCCGGCCCTCGGCTTCGTCGACGTCTATCCGTTCCGCTACTCGTATGTCGCCGATCACTTCCAGTATCTCGCCAGTCTGGGCGTGATCGTCTTCCTGTGTGCCGTTGCCGCGTCGTGGATGGAGCAGCAGAGCGCACGGCGCCGGATGGCTGGCCGGGTGTCGTGTCTGGTCGTGTTGACAGTGCTTGCGATGCTTACATGGCGGCAGAGCGGGCTGTATGCGGATAGCGAGACGCTCTATCGCCGGACCCTGGAGCGCAATCCCCGGTGCTGGCTGGCCCTCAACAACCTCGGTGTGATCAGTCTGGAGCGTCAGGACTACGATGAGGCGGAGAGGCTCTTCTTCGAGTCCCTTCGTCTCAATCCGGGGTACGAGGCGGCGCTGAACAACTGCGGCTTCGTGCTGGCGCGTCACGGGCGGGTCGACGAGGCCATCGCGTACTACCGTCGTGCCCTGGAGATCTGGCCCGAATACCCCGACGCGAACGTCAATCTCGGCAATGCGCTGTTCGCGCAGGGCAAGTTTGATGACGCGATCGGACATTACACACAGGCCCTCCGTCTCAGTCCGGGACTGGTCGAGCCGCACAACAACTTGGCTTTTGCCTTGCTTGCCCAGGGCAAGCCCAGAGAGGCGATCCCACAGTTCGAGGAGGCTCTACGGCTTGATGATTCGTCCAGGACGGCGCTTGCAGGTCTCGCCTGGACCCTGGCGGTGAGCGGTGATCCCGGCATTCGCAACGGCGCGCGGGCCGTCGGCCTGGCCGAACGAGCTGCATGGCTCTCACGCCGGAGCGATCCGCTGGTCTTGGACGTGCTTGCCGCGGCCTACGCGGAGGCCGGCCGGTTCGACGACGCGGTCTCCGCGGTAGGAGAAGCACTCAACCGGGCCCGTGAGACCAATCGGGGTGATCTGGTCATTGAGCTCGAGAGGCGACTTCGTCTCTACCGGTCAGGCCTGCCTTTCCACGAAAACAACTTGTAAAGCGTGCCCGCCGCGATCGCGAGAAGCGCTCCGGCCAGGAGGGGAAAAACCCGTCGGGAGATGGCCGGCCTCATGGCAGGGATAAGGGATTGGAGTTCCCTTTCACCTTGACCCATGAAAGGCGCGACCACGGCACGATCAAGGCCTCTACAGGGTAGGTGAGGCGCCAGGCGGTGCCTGGTTGCCCGCGAACTCTGGCGCGTCGCACCTGTCTACAGAAGTGGCTGGCCGGGAACGTCCTCACCTCGTCAGCCTGCGGTACGTGATCCTGTGCGGCCGGGTGCCGGCGTCGCCGAGGGTTTGCCGGCGCCAGTCCTCGTACTCGGAGAAGCAGCGGGTTCACTGCCCTCCTGGTGGCCAGCGCATTGCACAGCCCACCCAGCCGCGTCGGCTCCGGTTGCTCAGGGCTGCAGCCCGTGCCGTGCCCCCAGCCCCCTTTGTCCGCCCGGTCCCATCGAAGAAGGTGACCTTGGATTCACCCTCGAGAATGAGAACTCGGGAATAGAACAAAGGCGTCGCGCGTGTTCCAAGAATGGTGAGATAGCGATACCTGGTACCCATGTGCCGCTTTTTATAGCTCTGGATCAATTCCTCTTTCAATCCAATCCAGCGCAATCGACTCCCAATTCGGATTGGCCGTCGAATCAATGTAACGCTCTTTGTCATACGTCCCATGCTCTTTGGAAAGACGCACCATTTGCATTTTCATGAGTGGGGATGGGACGACGCTGGCTGAGCGCGTCACTCCCTTTTTTATGGCCGCTTTATAACACTCGTTCACTGGCGCTTGGGATTCGGGCGGCATGGGCCTTGCTCTGGTTAGATCAATCAATATGCCAAGGCGCCGGTCAATACCGGCGAGAATCTGCATAAATTCCCTAGCAAACTTCTTCGCGGTTTCCGCGTCCATCATTCCATCAAAGGCAACTCGTAAGCCGTAAGGTTTCTTCTCAATCGTGTAGATCATGATTTTCTCCCTTTGCTATGTGCCGACCAACTCAGTCTTATTGGTCTGGATCAATTCCGTTTTCAATCCAATTTAGTGCAATCGACTCCCAATTCGAATTGGCCGTCGAATCAATGTAACGCGCTTTGTCATACGTCCCATGCTCTTTGGAAAGACGCACCATTTGCATTTTCATGATTGCGAATGGGACGATGCTCGCTGCACGCGTCAGTCCTTTTCGCACGACTGCTTTATAACACTCGTCCACAGGTGCTTGGGATTCGGGCGGCATGGGCTTTGCTCTGTTTAGATCAATCAATAAGCCAATGCTCCGGTCAATACCGGCGAGAATCTGCATGAATTCCGTAGCAAACTTCTTTGCGGTTTCGACGTCCATCATTCCATCAAAAGCAACTCGTAAGCCGTAGGGTTTCTTCTCGATCGTGTAGATCATGATTTTCTCCCTTTGCTATGTGCCGACCAGGTCGGTCTTGAGGTTGTTCTCCTTCAATAGTCGCCTCGCGACGACGGTCTTGTGCACTTCATCCGCGCCATCGCAAATGCGCCCGGCGCGCTCGTGCCGATACCAGTGGGCGGGCGGCGTATTGTCCGTCGCGCCGGGTCCGCCGCGGCTTTGAATCGCGTGATCCAAAACCTTTTGCAACACATCGGCGACGAAGAACTTGATCGTCGAAACCTCGACGCGCGCTTTGCGCTGCCATTCGCGGTCTATTTTCCACGCGCTTGCAGCACCATCAACCGCGCGGCGGTGATCTCCGCGCGGCACTCCGCAATCATCGCTTGATTGATCTGTCGAGTCGCGGGCGGCGTTCCCGGCGCGAGTTGCCGTGACGCGGCGCGGGCGAACATAACCTCCAGTGCGCGTTCGCAGATGCCGATCCATCTCATGCAGTGATACATGCGTTCTGGACCCATTCGCGCCTGCGTGAGTGCAAAGCCCTCACCTTCTTGCCCGAGCCGATTGGTTTGCGGCACGCGGCAGTTTTCGCCTTCGCCTTCGCTGTGGTGACTAGGAATTTCCTTTTTCACCTGGACCGATGGTACCCCGGTGAGGGGAGGTGTTCAAGGCCTCAGGAGGGTACGGGGCGGGCGGCCGGCGACCGGACGCGACCAAGTGGAGAGTGAACGAGACACCGAAGGCGGCGAGGTGGCGCAGGATCTTTTTGATCATCGGCGGCTCGGTGATGAACGCGATGATGCGCATCGGCCCTGCGCAGCGCGGTAGGTACCGGGTCCGGCGAGGTTGACAGCCTGGGACCCTCCATCCCCTGGTCAGCGCACGATGAGGACGAGCCGGTCCGCGGTCTTCACCTCGTCAGCCTGCGGTACGTGATCCGGTGCGGGTGGGTGGCGGCGTCGCCGAGAGTCTGCTTGCGCCAGTCCTCGTACTCGGAGAAGTTTCCATCGAAGAAGGTGACCTTGGATTCGCCCTCGAAGGCGAGGATGTGGGTGGCGATGCGGTCGAGGAACCAGCGGTCGTGGGAGATGACCACGACGCAGCCGGCGAACTGGTCGAGCGCGTCTTCGAGGGCGTGCAGGGTATTGACATCGAGGTCGTTGGTCGGCTCGTCGAGGAGGAGGACGTTGGCCCCTTCCTTGAGCATGCGCGCGAGGTGCACGCGGTTCCTCTCACCGCCGGAGAGCTGGCTGACCTTCTTCTGCTGGTCGGCCCCGGAGAAGTTGAAGCGGCTGCAGTAGGCACGCGCGTTCATCTTGACCTTGCCCAACTGCACCTCGTCGAGGCCTTCCGAGATCACCTCGTAGACGGTCTTCGCGGGCTTGAGGTCGGCGCGGCTCTGGTCGGCGTAGGCGATCTGGACGGTCTCGCCGAGGCGCAGCTTGCCTGCGTCGGGTTTCTCCTCGCCGACGATCATCTTGAAGAGCGTGGTTTTGCCGGCACCGTTGGGGCCGATGATGCCGACGATCGCGGCGGGCGGGATCGAGAACTCGGCGTCCTCGATGAGCAGCTTGTCCATCTCGTCGGGCTCCATCGGCTGGGCGAACGCGTCGGAGATCGCCTCGAACTCCGCGAGCAGCCGCACCGTGTCCGCCGAGCCCTCCTTCACGACCTCGAGGACGGTCTTGGACGGATCGAGCCTCGGCTCCTCCTCGAGGAAGCCGACCGAGTAGCCGGGGGAGATCGCGACCTCGCCGATGAACTCCTTCTCCACGCCCGCCATGATCCGCAGCAGCGTGCTTTTCCCCGAGCCGTTGAGGCCGATGACCCCGATCTTCGCGCCGTAGAAGTAGCCGAGGGAAATGTCCTTGAGCAGCACTCGCAGCGACAATATCCGACGGCATCCTGGTGCCTGCCGGTGTTGCGAAACTATCACTTTGCCTGTGGCTGATCGTGCGGGGCGTTGATGTTCCGAAGTGGGAAGAGAAAGCAAACCGCTTGGCGAGTTGGCGGAGCGTGACAGCCGTCGCCCAACAACCGTATCGAACATGCGCATTGCACGCTCGGCTCGCGCCGGCGTTGGCGGAATTCCCCAACGATGCAGCGATTGTTCGCCTCGTGGGCCGCTCCTACTGGAGCAGAACGACAAAGGGCAACTGCAGCGCCGCACGGCGCTTGGCCGTCCACCGCTGGATATCCTCCGGCAACTCGGAAAGCTCAGTTCCGTTCTTCGTTTCGTCTGCCACAAGCCACCTCCAGCAGGGCTGTGGAACGTGCGGAGCTCGCTCGGCTCGCCCCGCAGCTCCCACAGCCTCGACGACAACCCCCCACGATCATCGCCCATGTCTTATTGGTGGCGTGCATCAAC
>CAVWFZ010000015.1:0-227813 GCA_963754345.1 Thermoanaerobaculaceae bacterium
GTACCTATAAGAACCCAAGGTGGCTTGATATGAGGGGGTCACTACACGGTCGCTTGGGCTCCGGCTCCTGCGATGCGGAGTCGGGAGTGGCATGGGTTTGTTCGCTTGCTCCGCTGCTGGCGCGCGGCGGATGTCGGCACGGCAGCGGCCCAGCTTGCGGACGGGGTCCGCCAGCGGCTGCGGGAGCACGGTGCCAGCGTGGAGGCATTAGACGCGGCCTGGGCGGCGTCAGCGCCGCCTCGACTCGGGGCGGGACTGGGCGTGGATGAGACGGAGCGCTGGTTAATCCGTCGCGGGTTAATCCCTCGCCAGCAGTAGGGTTGTCGTTGTGTGGTGTCATACGGCGGAGCGGACACGGCGGTCTTGGAACTCGATGCCCTCCTGAAACAGTTCGCGGGAGACCTGATCCAGCCGGCACCGGACATGGGCCAGGAAGTTTCGGGCAAAGGCGCAGTACTGCTGCATGCTGCGTCCTGACATGCTGTACCGTGGGCAAGTCATGCCACACATGCCGGCGGCCTCACACTGATCGCAACCCAGTGAGCGAAAACCATCCTTGATCTTCTCCCTGAGGCGGAGCATTACGCTTGGGTCGAGCAGGTCAATGAGCCGCCTCTCGTGAAGGGACCCGAGGCTCACGTTCACCAGGGCCGGGTCCAGGTCACAGGCAAAAACCTCGCCACCGGGCATGACCGACGGGACCCGTCCACAACCCTCACCTACGTGCATGTTGCACACTGTCGGGAAGTAGCCCAGCACCGCTCCAATCGTCTGCTCGAAGGTCCTGATCTTAAGGAGGTTCTTGCCGTCTTGGCTTAGCCACGTCTCGAGTAGTTCGCGGTAGAAGATAAAGAGGTCGTCGGCGGACGGCTCCATTGCGGACCCATCGAATGAGGCGTCAGTTTCGATGTAGGGTGTGAAGTCCACTTCCCGAAATCCTAGGCGCTGAAAGAAGTCAAACAGGGTCTTTGCACCAGCTTCAATGCTTCTCTTGGTGACCACGGCGAGTGCTGAAGGTTGTACTCCTGCTTCTCGCAAGGCTTCTATTCCACACAGGATGCGGTCCAGCGTCGCTGCGCCGTTCCTTTCGCGGCGCATGGCATCATGGACGGCGCTGGGTCCGTCGATAGAGAGTGACACATCAACGCGGGTTTCGGCCAATAGCTTCGCCCATTCCTTATCAATCGCCAGGCCATTACTCTGGACTCCCACCTTCAGGATGCCTTGGGTGGTTAGGGGATGCTGGCCGACGATCTTCATGAACTCGGCGACCCATGGTCTGCCGATAAGAAGCGGCTCACCGCCATGGAGGCAGATGGTGTGGGCTTCTTCCGGAAAATCTGCCAATCCGTCGAGCAGCGCCTGCACCGTGGCCATGCTCATCCTGCCGTTCAGACTGCGGAGGGCGGCGTGGCCGGTCTTGTAGTAGCAGTAGCTGCAAGATGCTTGGCATGCGAGCCCCACGGGCCGCAGGAGTACAAACACGGGTTGCCTCCGTGTCGGGTGTTAGCTTAGCCCGGACACCGCGACACGTCTCTGTTAGCAAGAATCTTTGTAGTCGATGTGGTCTTTGTGGCACTCCATGATGATGTGGGCGCTCGACTTTCTGATGTTTTGATTGACGTGGCGCGAATATCGTATCTTTCCGCCTCCGAAAAGGACCGGCGTCTGCTTGTTTTCGTTCTCAAGACCACGCACGGCGTCCACTAGGCCTGGGAAACGGTAGCCACTCGGTTCTTCCCCTGCGAGCCGTGAAGCAAAATCCTCAGGCTTCATTGTCGCGCCCTCCTCTTCGCTCAGTTCTTGGTCGATAGTACCACGACACGGGCCGCCGGTACATCCAACACTGGCTCGGTGGGAGCCAGGACATCCCGGAGTGTTCGGCGCAACGTATCCTGGCCGCGGCGGACAAGGTGATCGGCGCGGGTACGGTGTCAGGGACCTGAGCCCCGGCGCCGACGGCCTCGTGAGGGTGCGTGCGCGCGGTTGCGGTGGTGCAGGGCTGGGAGTTTCTGTAGAGGTACCTGGTACTCGTACGCCGAGGCGCACCGCAGCCTTCCACCGGTATTCATGGGATCGATCGGGAGCCGGCAGGCCGACATTGAAAAGGTCGTTCGGAGGTTCCACAGCAAGGCCGCGCATCTGGTGTTTGCCTACGAAGCCGGCCCAAGCAGGCCGATCGCCTGGGTTCACAAAAGAGATAAGTGTTCCTTTCTGTCTTCCAAATAGTGAGATGGCGGTACCTGGTACTCGTATGCAGTCATCGGCTAGGTGTGCCTCGATCCGGGTTTAAGGTGAAACACCCAACTCGGAAATCGCGTTTCTAGCGGGCGCGGCGGTAGGGCGTGAACTCGCCGAGGCTGCAGCTGCCATATTCGATGCCGCTGATCGGATCGAACACGGTGACGATGTCGCCGCGGCAAAGCTGCGTCATCGTCGTCCGGGTCTTGAGCGCCCGCCCGGAGTCGAGATCGGGGCAGCCGGCCGCCGGCCGGTTCACATAGACCACATCGTTGGTGCGATCGCTGAAGATGATCACGCCCCTGCCATAGGATTTGTTGCCGCCCAGATCGCGCTGGTCGACGCAATCCTGCGGCGGGCCGGCGATCCTGCCGCTCAGCGCCGCAGCGAGGCCGGCTTCGTCCTCGGCGGCCTGCGCCCGGGCGCGCGCGCTCGCTTCGGGCCCGCCATTATGGGTACAGCCGGCCGCGAGGATGGCTGCGAAAAGCATGATGATGGTCTTCATGACATCCTCCACTGGATGACCTGCCCCCGGTTGCGGTACCAAATCTCCAGATCTTATGTTAGTCCTTCCATGATGACCCAAAACCCGAAAACTGGTCCAGGGGAAAGTTGAGTCCGGAACCGATCGGTCGCCTCCTGGCGGAGCGCGGAAGGGGGACGAGATGCCGAGGCGAGGACGCACTCAGCTCAAGACGGGCTACGGCGAGGTCTTACGCACGGTCAAGCAAGGCGGCCCTGTTCACAGTGCCGGAGCCGCCCTTCGTAGTTTAGAATGGTGAGAAAGTGGTAGCTGGTACCCTTGCAAGTTGCGCGTCCGCTGCCAGCGCAGGTTAGCGGCTGGGATCGGCCGTGACGACATGCAGGATGGCCTGGAATTCCGTGTCGAGCTGCTTCTTTAAGGGTGGCCACTTGTCCCGGAATTCGATTGCCGCGCGTGCCCAGTCTCCGGTTCTGTCAGGCTCGTACGACTCGCCGCGCTCCGCAAGGTCGAAGGTGACCCAGACGGACTGCAGCACCTCGAGCATTGCGTCGACCTTCTGGCAAATTGATTCGCTCAGGTAGATTTGGTGCTCCCTGTAATAGTCCTGCATGTCGCTGGCGATAGCACAGAAGTCTTTCTTCCGGTCGGGGAGCGAGACGCCGCCCGGCTGAAAGATGTGTACGAGCGCGGCCAGACGCGCTGCGGTGCGGCAGATCTTTCCATAAAGGGTGCCTATGACTTCCGCTCGCTTCTCGTGGATCAACGAGAAGCGAACCTGGTACTCGAAGAGGCTCCGTTCGAGCTGCTTCTTGAAGACCTCGAGGTCCTTCGAGATCTGGTAGTCGAGAAGCACTCGCGCGAGGAAGACGAGCACGGCAATGACCGAGGCTGGCGTCAGCACCAGGATGGTAATCTGTTCAGTCAGGGTCATGGGTGTCTCCAGCGCCTAGACATCATGACTCCCGGTGCGAAGTAGGGCTGACCTCCGGGAGACTCGGGGGTTGGCCCGGTCGGGGCCAGAGCTGCACGCTTGACGCCAGCGGATACCTCGGACCGGAGATCGGCCATGCCCAAGCGTACTACTCTTTTCGCCGTTATGGACCTCCACAAGGCCTTTATCACCGTCGCGCACGCCGAGGCGCACCGCAGCGATCCGCCTGTGTTCGTGGGATCGATCGGGAGCCGGCAGGCCGACATTGAAAAGCTCGTTCGGAGGCTCCACAGCAAAGCCGCACACCTGGTGTTCGCCTACGAGGCCGGCCCGAGCAGGCCGATCGCCTGGGGTCACAAAAGAGAAAATTACCCTTTTGTGTCTTCCAAATGGTGAGATGGTGGTACCTGGTACTCGTACTCCTCGATCGGCTTCATTAGCCCGGCCGAAGCCGAAGCGAGGTTTGACAACGAGGCCGTGGCGTGACGAGACGGGCTGTGGAAGCTGCCGGGGCTGCGGACCGCGCTGCGCGCGTCCCGCAGCCCCTTGGAATCCTGCTCCGCAGGATCCCACAGCTCCCACAGCCCCGACGACAATGGGCTATTCTTACTGTCCACCAAATCGAGACAGGAGCAGTCTTCATCATCTGACCAGGAGCCCCCTGACGACACCGTTTGGTGGTACTCAAACCCTGGGGAAATCCCTGTGTGTAGCTTACTCCTGCCTTCCGGCTGCGGAACCCCCCGGGCCACGGCGTGGTCCAGGTCGTGGCACAGGACTCACGAGACACAGACGTCTTCCCGCCACCACGTCAAACCCTTTCTGATGGCTGGGAACAATGGGACGCTGACACCCAACCCGAAGCCCCCGGGTCATGCATCGTCAGGCATGACGGCCCCGCTCCCAGTGCCTGAGCCGCCCTTCGTATTTCAGAATGGTGAGAAAGGGGTACCTGATACTCCTACAGGAAAATGCTGGAGGAAGGTTTACCTCTTGACAACGGTGCCCCTATTTGCTGTCAGGCATCTAGTCCGGGCTTCTCATAGCGAAAAGGTCGGTAGGCTAGTGCCCGACACTCCAGCGTGAAACGTCTGTCTGGCCGCACCATTTCGTAGAGCTTAGTCGGCGAGCCATGCAGGGTGTGAGCGATGATGTCCTTGTGAGTGCGGTCCATCGCAGCCCCGAGGTAGACGCCGGTCAGCGCCTCAACGCCGACGCCGTAAGGACGATTCGGTTCCATGTGGAATATCCGCCACTCCTTCTCGTACGCCCAGCAGGCCGCCTTGATCGTCACCATGGACATGACGATCTTGTCTGTGACACCTAGTAAGAGCGAGGCCGGACTCATTGATGGGACGTCCTGAGTGTAGATGACGCGGAAGGCCTTCGGGAAGGGAGGTTTCCTGGCGTCGAACTCAAGGCAGAAACCCCGATGGCCACAGGCATAGTGGGACCACATGAGCAAGTTATCTCGTGTTTCTGAGAAGCACGCTACCCCACGCGCCGACAACACGGTTCGAAGGCGGTCCTTGAACACGGCAGCCAGGGCGCGCTCGACTTCTTCGGCAAACCGTGCGGTAGGGCGCTCACCTGCAGTGTGTTCTGCCTCGAAGTTTGGGATCTTCCTCATCTCATCGCCATACTTCCGCTGCAGCGTAAGTAGTTCATCCTCTGAGATATCCTCGGAATCAACCCTTATCGCACAGTCGAAGGGATCGTTGAAGGTCGCAGGTGCCGAGAACCAAATCTCACGATTCTTGAGATTCGTGAGGGACTCCATTGTCATCGATTGGTACTTGTATAGACGCTCGGGGGGACTGGAGGTGTTCATGAGAGCCTATCCTCTGGGTGCGAACCGCTCGCTGCACATCGCTGTTAGGCGGCGGGCCAGAATTCACCGCCGCAGCCGCATTTGTAGGTACGAGACACGCCGCGATCAGTAATGGCCATACTGACGAGCATGCCGGCGACTGAACCACATCGGTCACACTTCCATGGACCTGGATGCAAGTCACGATCTCGCGACCTTTGGAGATACTTCTTCTCCTGCAAGGTAAGCTGTCGGCAAGCTGTGCCCTCACGAATGAAAGCCCTACCGTCGTATTCGTGGTACGGAACTCCCCGGTGACGAGTGGCACTGACGCGCAGAAGCGTCTTGCCGTCAACGTCGGCAAGCTCGATTACGGCCTGGATTGGGGGATCAAAACGCGCCGTGATGTGTTGGGCAAGGGTTCTTTGAGCTTGATCGAGGTCTCCTCCCTCGACCCCAACCACCCGTTGATCAGGCGCGACGCCGAAGACGACCACTCCACGCGCGGGTTCCGCGTTGATCATCCCGTCGAGCGCCTCGAGCCCTTCGCGTTGGAGGCTGAGCGACCTCTTGAACTCGACGCACTGCGTCTCGACTTTGCTGAGCAGCTCTTCGAGCGTCACGGTTCTAGAGTACCGCAGGATGGACCACCCGTCCGCCTGGACATCATGACTTTCGGTGCGAAGTAGGGCTGATCTCCGACAGGCTCGCGGGTTGGACCGGTCGGGGCCAGAGCCGCACGCTGCACGGCAGCGGGTACTTCCAATCGGAGGCCAGCAATGCCCAAGCCTACTACCCTTTTCGTTGGTTTGGACGTGCGCGACGACTTCATCGCCGTAGCGCACGCCGAAGCGCATCGTCACCGGTGCGCGAGCCCGTTCGCCCTCCAAAGAGACCCATCGAGAAGGGTCCAGCGCCTGGCAACGGCGCCTCTAATCGCGGTCATGGGTATCCCTTTCGCTCAGGTTTTGCCATGATATGCCAGTGAGGTGAGACTGTGCGGGTTGCACATCATGGTTGATGAGAGCGTGTGGCGCCGGTTTCCGAGGACGGCGCAGGATTTTGAAGTGGCGTTCCCCGATGAAGCCGCGTGCCGCAAGCTGCTCATCGAGCTTCGGTGGGCCGGCCAGCCGGCGTGTGTGCGATGTGGTTCGGACCGTACATGGGAACTGGCGAACGGTCGCTTTGAGTGCCGGTCGTGTGGCCACCAGATGAGCGTCACGGCGGGGACGCCGCTTCAAGGTACCCGTAAGCCCCTCAAGCTGTGGTTCCGCGCTCTGTGGGAGATGGCCGCGAGGAAGAACGGCATCAGCGCCAAGGACCTGCAACGCATCCTTGGGTTTGGCTCCTACGAGACAGCGTGGGTGTGGATGCAGAAGCTGCGGCGATGCATGGTTCGACATGACCGCTCTCGACTTGAAGGTCACGTCGTGGTGGACGACGCGTACTTCGGGGCGAAGGGCGGGCGGCCAGGCCGGCCCGCCGAGCAGAAGGCCGCGATCTTCGTAGCCGCGGAGGAGGACGGCCGCATTCGGCTCGAGCACGCACCGGACCTCTCCACCAGCTCGGTCCGGTCGTTCGTTGAGCGCAACATCACCGAGGGCTCGCATGTCACGACCGATGGCTATGGCACGTACAACCGGTCGACGATCCGTGGGCGGGGGCATCAGCAAATCATCGTCAAACGGCTTCCTGAAAGGTCGGAGGATCCCATCCAGAACGCCCACCACGCGATTTCGTTGGTCCGGAGGTTCTGGATTGGTACGTACCACGGCGCCGTCAGTCGCAAGCACTTCCAGGCGTATCTCGACGAGTTCGAGTTTCGCCACAACCGCCGAAAGACCCGCGGCGTCGGCCGCATCGTCGCCCGTGTCCTGGAGGTCCTCGTCCATAGCCAACCGATCACCTACCGCACCATCACTCAGTCAACTCCGCATCCCCGTTTTGAGACAACCTGAATGAAGGGGATACCCATGATCGCGGTTAGGCGCCCGGGTTAGGCACGGAGCCATCGATCAAGAGCATTGCCAGGTGGGAGGCCGAGCAGTAGGCGTAGCGAGACCGTGACAATGGCTTCGAGCTGTTCGAGCGAGGCTTCGAAACTGGGATCGGCCGGCAGGTCGATATACGAGAGGCCGTCGTGAACAACTAGCGCGCGTAGTCCAGTGATTCGGCCTATGCCACAACGCTCCTTCACGACACGCGCCGATAGGTCCGGATAGACATGGGTGTGGAGCATGTCGCGGACGGCGGCCGTGACATCGGCGGTGCCAGCGGCAGGGAAGACCTCGAGCGCGATGAACCAGAAAAGAAGCCTGTCGACTGGGTTGCGCGCATCACAGCCACGCAAATACCAGCGTGAGGCGAGCTGAATGCGGCCCCGGCACGTGCGTCCCAGGTTGCGTACGCTACTGGTGTGAGTGCCGAGGGTTGCGGTCAGAGTGGTTGGTGCAAGTGTGAGGGGGCTGCTTATGGTCAGGGGGCCTTCAGGGAAGAACGTTTGCATGCCTGGTGGTTCGAGTACGCCTTCGTAGATCTTCTCGGCCAGCAGGCCGGGGTGGGCGATCGCAATGGTGGTGACTAACTCGGCAAGAGGTAGAGCGGCTTGAGCCCGGGCAGCGGGAGACGCACCGAGTTCGAAAAGGTGGCTAATGGCCAAGTAGCAGCCCTCGCCAACGGCCTGGGTAGCAGCGCCAAACGTCACCGATGTGGAGCCGGAAGTGTGACGATACTGGGGCACTGAATAACGGAAGGCGAACGGGCCTGGAATTAATGTGACAAAGAAGTCCGGAGACTCATAGATACGAACCTGCGCGGGCGGCGGGACCAGGTTCGCGCGGTAGATGGCCGCGTAATTGGTCCGAGGGAGCCGAGGAAGTGTGACTGGGTCGCCCATCAGTCGTTTCAATCCGCCGACCAACGCCTTTGACTGACCCGCGGCTCGTGTCGCACAGCGGCGCTACCGGGGCCAGTCCGTGTTAGACGGCGGGACCACCCTCCCACGTCGTTTCTACGTGACGAACATCATCCACGGCAGGATTCACGAGTTTCCGACGCGCAGTGACCGTAACGCTCCAGAAGACCTCGAATACCGACTGGCCTTCAGCAACGACCACCTCTCGCGTACGAGAGACAGGCTGGAGGTCTCCGAGCCCCCTCAGGCTCTCGCCACCGGGGAAAGCCATGGTGTACAAGGTAGCCATGTCCTTCGATGGCTGACCAAAGGAGATGTAACTCGACGGCAGGAGGGCGTGGTTTCGCGGTTGAGTGGTGGGTGAGATCACAACATTTTGCGGCAAGCCAGAGACGACAGTACCTCCGATGCTGCCAAGGTCGTAGTCAGTGTATGCCTCATTCCGAATGGCCTTCGCTGCCACGCGAACCGTCGATACCCAGTGCACACGTTGTCCTCTTTTCTTGCTGAATCGTGGAGGGCTAACGAACCACGTACCATTTTTGCGAGCCTCCGCTCTCGGGGGCGTGCTCCTGAGTTCGGAACCGAACCGAGAGGCCACCTGGTCTCGGACCTTGGCGCTGTAGTAGAGCGAATTCTCGTCACCCTTCACAAAGAAGCAAAGCTCGGCTAATTCGCGGATCGCTTTGACGAAGTCTTCCGTGACGTCTGCGACAACTGTGTTCACCAAGTCCCTCAGCTCGTCCAGAGACCGCAGGATTCTCACGTTCGCGGCCTCGCTGGTTCGCGTTTCGACCGTCGACGCCAGTAATCCGTCTGCGGTAACGAGCGCAACGCGGCAGGCGGTGGGGCTTTTCGGCGAGTCGTGGATCAGCTGGATCACACTTTCGGCCACCAAGGCGTCTCGAAAACCCTTCTCGTGCTTGCCAGGTTCAAATGGGGGTCGTCGCCCTGCGGCGTCTTCGATAAGTCGACGCCAGTCCACCCGGCTCGTGTCTATCGGAAGGACCTTCAGATCAAGTGTCGCCAACTGCTTTTCTATTGCCGCGCCAACGCGTTCGGTGAGTATCTCTTCGCTGATGCCAAGGCTATGGCCGAGGAGTCGCTCGAGCCTTTGGAGGGGTGGTAACAGCTGTCGACCAGCCTCGAGCATCTGGTGCCGTCGTTCGAGGCGTACCACCTCAGGGATATACCAAAGGAAAGCCACATCCTGATGACGTCGGCAGTCCTGGACGAGCTGAGCGATCTCCTGACGAAGAAGGTCACTCGCGGACCCGGTGTAAAGCTGGTTCGTGTCGAGTACGATGCGCAGTTCAGGTTTCCGCGCAGGGCGTTTCTTCACTTTGTTGGACCCCGCCGATGGATCGTCTGCCATGTGCCACTCCCTCGCCTGCTGCCGTCCAACGCGATGCATCAGCTGCGGTGCGCAGCGCCGTCTGCTGCATGCTGCTGTTAGCCGGCTCGCCTCGGCCTAGATAGGCCGAGTTCCTTGTAAATGGCGTTGACCTCGCTGCGAGATCGGATTGCGTCCGAGACTACTTGAGACACAAGTCGCGACGGCATACCGCTCCGTAGAGCTGCACGTGTCATCTCCACCGCCTCAGAATGAGAAGACACCTGTCTGAGCCGCCGAAACAGTTCTTCCGGGGAACGCAACCGTAGACTCAGACCCCTACCACCGGCTGCAAGGGACGCTACCTGCCTCTCTAGCATGTCGAGACGATACTCAGTGCGGGTCTCGGCGGGAGCCTGGCTCTTGACGACCCTGCGGAACATGGCAGGGACAGCAGAAGCGACGTCAGTTAGCGTCTCCTTCAGGGACTCGGTGATGCTAGTTCTTAGCTCGGCCCCCCAGGCCGGCTCATTCTTGTCGTAAATGATCACCCGCAAAGACTGCAAATCGAATGGCACGTCGGCGAGGTTATCGGCGAGAAGAACGACTGGTTTGCCGAGTGCATGGGCCAGGCCCAACTCATAGAACACGTTCGCATTCTTTTCGGTTAGGTCGGCGACAAGAACCTTAGCGTCCTGAATAAACTTCCAGACGTCTGCCATGATTGGCGAGGGTCGAAAGAGGCTATCTCCGCGAATGGCCTCGAGGTTGGCCGCGGTCACTGCCGGCTTGATGATTGAAAGAAAGTACGTATCGAAGGGCTCCTTGAACGGCGTCAGCACCATGCAGGTGCCGCTCGTCTTTCGCTTCGGCTTGATCTTCTTACCCGCGGGCTTCTTAGTCTTGGCCTTTGCTCGTGCCATTCCTCACCTCGCAAGTAGCGTTGCTCAATCAGATCATTCGTGTGAGGCCAACGCCACTTAGAAAAACAAAGGGGAAAGCGCCGAGCACGAGTTGTGGGTAGTGTTTGCTGACTCCGCAAGGGCTCATGATCGACTCCCAGCGCGTGCTCCCACTCCCCGCCCTTGAGCCGGGGAAGGCGTGGGCGAGTTCAGACAGCCTCGAAGGCGACCTAATCCTTCCACAGGCCCACCTCAGCGTTGGGGTCTGCGGGCTTCACAGGCCATCCCCTGGGCTGCGCACGCTATGATCTCCGATCTTGTTCAGGACATGAGTATAGATCATCGTAGCGGGCACGTTGCTGTGACCAAGCAGCTCCTACATCGCGTGGTCGGCGAGGCCATTGCCTGCCTCTCCCGAGCCGACGGCAGGCGCGCGCACGGATGGGCGCCCGAAATCCTCTTTCTGCAGGCTTGGCGCACGATGTGTGGGGCCGGGGCATGGACGTGCGCGGGGAATCGAGAAGGAGTATCATCTGCGCGGGGAGGGAGCGTGGACACCCTTTCACGCATGGAGAGCGAGAGCCTCTACGTCATCCGCGAGGCATTCCACCGCTACAGGCGGGTGGGGATGCTGTGGTCGATGGGCAAGGACTCGACCGCCCTGCTCTGGATGGTCCGCAAGGCGTTCTTCGGCGAGGTGCCGTTCCCGGTGGTCCACATCGACACGAGCTACAAGTTCCCCGACATCTACGCCTTCCGCGACAAGCTGGCGGGCGAGTGGAACCTGGACCTACGCATCGCGCGCAACGAGCAGGCGCTCGCCGACGGGATGGGGCCGACGAAAATAGACAAGTTCTCCTGCTGCAACGCGCTCAAGACGACCGCGCTGAAGCTGGCGATCGCCGACCTGAAGCTCGAGGCGTTGCTGCTGGGCATCCGCAGGGACGAGCACGGTGTGCGCGCCAAGGAACGGTACTTCTCCCCGCGCAGCCACGACTTCACCTGGAATGTGGGCGGCCAGCCCCCGGAGCTGTGGGACCTCTACGCCACGGTCGAGGAGGCCTCTCACGACCGCATCCACCCGCTGCTGCACATGACCGAGCTGGACATCTGGCGCTACACCCGCCGCGAGGGCGTGCCGGTGAACCCGCTCTACCTCGCCAAGGGCGGCTCCCGCTACCGCAGCATCGGGTGCTCGCCGTGCTGCCAGCCGATCCCCTCCAACGCCGCCACCGTGGACGAGATCATCGCCGAGCTGGAGGCCTCCCACGAGCCCGAGCGCGCCGGTCGCGCCCAGGACAAGGAGAACGCCTTCACGATGCAGAAGCTGCGCTCGCTGGGGTACATGTAACGATGGATGTGATCACCCGAGCGGCCGAGAAGCCGCTCCTGCGCATCGCGGTGGTCGGCCATGTGGATCACGGCAAGTCCACGCTGATCGGGCGCATCCGCCACGAGCTGTCGTCGCTGCCCGGGACCGCCGCCGTGGACCCCTCCGTGGCCGGCAACTGGGCGTTCGTGACCGACCAGCTCCAGGAGGAGCGCGAGCGTGAGATGACGATCGACACCACGCAGACGTTCCTTGACACGCCGGCGTGCCGCTTGGTGTTCATCGACGTGCCCGGCCACCAGGAGCTGATCCAGAACATGCTGACCGGCGCCACGCGCGCCGATGCCGCGGTGCTGGTGCTTGCAGCCGACGAGGGGGTGCGGGCGCAGACCAGGCGCCACGCCCTCCTGCTCTCGATGCTCGGCATCCGCACGATGATCATCGTCGTCAACAAGATGGACACCGTCGGCATGCGCGAGGACGACTTCCGCGCGCTCGAGGACACGGTGCGCCTGGAGCTGCAGGGCCTCTCGGTCACGGCCACCGCCATGGTGCCGGTGGTGGCGCGCGACGGGGTGAACGTGGTGGTGCGCTCCTCCGCGATCCCGTGGTACCGCGGGCCGTCGGTGATGGAGGCGCTCGGTGAGGTGGAGCCGGTCGCCGCCTCGTTTTCCGCGGTGCGCTTCCCGATCCAGGACGTCTACCACCGGGGCAGGGCCACGGTGGTGGGAAGGCTGCTTTCGGGGACGATCTCGGAGGGCGATCACCTCACGGTCTGCCCATCGGGCGGCCTGGTGACCGTCACGGAGATCCGCCGCTTCCCCGAGAGCCACGCCCCGGTCGAGGCCGGCGAGTCGATCGGGCTCTTCGTCGAAGGTCGCATGCCCGCGCGCGGGGACGTGCTGGTGCCCGCTGACGACCTGCCCATGATCGGGCGGGGGTTCGCCGGGCGCGTCTTCTGGCTGGCCGCCGAGCCGCTCAGCGTCGGGGAGGAGCTCTTCCTGCGCTGCGCCACGCAGCAGGTGAAGGTCCGCATCGAGGAGGTCACCGCCAAGCTCGACACGGCCACCCTGGACCCGCTTCCCGCCGCGCCGACCCTGGCGAGCATGGAGCTGGGCACGGTGCGCCTGGCCGCCGACCGGCCGCTGGTGCTGGAACGCTTCGAGCGCCTGCCCGGGCTGGGGCGGTTCGTGCTCGAGCGCAGCGGCACGCCATGCGGTTTCGGCGTGGTGGCATGATCCTCTGGGAGGACGGCATGCGAGGGAACGGAGACGGATGTTCAACCAAGGCTACATAGACCCCGGCTCGATCTACACGGTCGGCACCGGCCTGGCCGCCATCCTGGGCTTCGCGCTCTCGATGCTGGCGGTGGTCGCGGTGTTCTTCCGGCGCATCTGGGGGTTCATCAAGCGCCGCTGGATGATCGTGCTGGCCGTGATCGTCATCGCCGTCGCGGCGGCCGCAGGCTTTCTGATCGGCCGGGGGAGCAGGGGCAGGAGCGCCATGGCAGCAAGCACACGAACGAACCGCATGATCGTCATCGCCCTCGACGGGCTCTCGCCCGAAATCATCGAGCCCATGCAGACCGCGGGCAAGCTGCCAAGCTTCAAGCGCCTGCAGGAGCTGGGGAGCTACTCCCGCCTCGGCACCACCAACCCGGCCGAGTCGCCGGTCGCGTGGACCAGCTTCGCCACCGGCCGCAACCCTGGCAAGCACGGGGTGTACGACTTCATCCGCCGCAACCCGACGAGCTACCTGCCCGACCTCTCGCTGACGCGCCTCGAGGGAAACCGCTCGCTCCCGGTGCGCAAGGGCAAGGCGTTCTGGCAGTACGGGCGCGAGGCCGGGGTGCCGATGACGATCCTCGCCTGCCCCGTGACGTTCCCGCCCGACGAGATCAACGGCCGGATGCTCTCGGGCATGGGCACGCCCGACCTGCTCGGCACGCAGGGGACGTTCTCCTTCTACACGACCGCGCCGGAGACCGTGACCAACGACACCGGCGGCGAGGTGCACGTCGTCGGGGAGGCGAACCCGCTCGAGCTGGAGTTGCTGGGACCGCAGAAGCAGGGGTTCACCGGCAAGGTCGAGCGGCTCTCGGCGCCGTTTACGGTGCGCGTGAGCGCCGACCGCACGATCGCCACGGTCTCCCTGCAGGGCAAGGAGTTCACCCTCGGCGTCGGGGAGTGGAGCGCGTGGCAAGAGGTGCAGTTCAAGGTCGGGCCGATGAGCCGGATGCACGGGATCGTCCAGTTCAACCTGGTGGCGCTGCAGCCGTACCTCAAGCTCTACGCCAGCCCGATCTGCATCGACCCGCGCAAGCCCTGGTTCCCGATCTCGTTCCCCGAGAGCTACAGCCGCGAGCTGGCCGGCGAGCTTGGCCTGTTCTCCACCCGCGGGATGCCGTTCGACACCTGGGCGCTCAACGAGGGGCGGCTCTCCGAGGAGGCGTTCCAGCAGCACGCGGTGGGCCTCTACGACGAGCGCCTGAAGCTGATGGAACACGAGCTGAAGCGCTTCGAGCGCGGCGTGTTCTTTTGCTACTTCGAGTACCCGGACATCGTGCAGCACATGTATTGGCGCTTCATCGACAAGGGGCACCCGCTCTACGACCCGAACGCGCCGCCACAGCTCGCCGGCATGATCGAGGACTGCTACCGCAAGATGGACCACATCGTGGGGGTCGTGCTCGAAGCCGTGCGTGACGGCGACACCCTGATCGTGCTCTCCGACCACGGGTTCACGACTTTCCGCCGCACCGCGCACGTGGACTCCTGGCTGCGGGAGAACGGCTACCTGGTCCTCAAGGACCCCCAGGCGCAGGCGGGCGGCCCGCTCTTCGAAGACGTGGACTGGTCGAAGACACGCGCCTACGCCCTCGGCTTCGGAGGCATCTACATCAACACCAAAGGGCGCGAGCCCGAGGGGATCGTCCCGCCCGGTGCCGAGCTGGAAGCGCTCAAGCGCGAGATCGCCGGGAAGATCAAGGGGTGGGTGGACCCGGCGACCGGCACGCCGGTGCTGCACGAGGTCTACCTGAACCAGGACATCTTCAAGGGGCCCGACGCGAAGATGGCGCCCGACCTCTACCTCGGGTTCAACAACGGCTACGGGGCCTCCTGGCAGACGGCGTTGGGCGCCTCCCCCAGGGGCCTCATTGAGAACAATCTCAAAAAGTGGAGCGGCAACCACCTCGTGGACCCGTCGCTGGTGCCCGGCGTGCTGTTCTGCAACCGGCGCATCGCGCTCCCCCACCCGACGCTCTACGACCTTGCGCCCACCATCCTGAGGTTCATGGGGTTCGACCAAGCGCGGCTGGCGGCCCAGGACCTCGACGGCACCCCGCTGTTCTAACCTCGGCCGGCGTCAGCCGAACGCGGTCACCCTGAGTCCCGCCGCAGGCGGGACGAAGGGTCTCGTCGCGCCGACCGACCAGCGACCACTCCGATCGCCGGAGCACGGCCAACCATCCCGGTCCCCTCTCCCAGGGTGAGAGGGTTAGGGCGAGGGGACGGCAGAACGCACACGATGCAGCGGGGACGACCGGACGGACCCTCACCCCAGCCCTCTCCCAGAGGGAGAGGAAGAAGGGCGTCACTGCTCTGCAGGCACAACCATCCCGGTCCCCTCTCCCAGGGTGAGAGGGTTAGGGCGAGGGGACGGCACGCGGTAGACGGTACGCTAGCCATTACCGGCGCGCGGGCGGTTTGTTCTCGCCGGCGAACACGTACGTCGAGCGGTTGGAGTCGTTCTCGATGATCGAGGCGAATGCGAGCACCGGCCTCGACGCCGAGAACCGCGCGGTGATGTCCGCCGTGATCGTCCGCGAGCGGGGAACGCCGAGCAGCTTGTCGCCGTCCCGCAGGTCGAAGGCAAGCGATGGCATGCTGAAGCTCTGCACCTCGAGGGGGGCCTGGCTGCCGCGCTGCGTGAGGATGATCCGCACCTCGACGGGCTCGCCGCCCGGGTTGAAGAACCCGAGATTGGAGCGCATCCCGAGCGCGCCCGCCTTGAACGACAGCTCGAACGTGCCCTCCCCCACCGCCTGCGCCGCCGTCATGGCGCGCAGCAGCGGCGGGTCCGTCATGGTGTGCGGGAGCTTCTCGTCGTAGGTGCGCCAGAGCGCCGTAAACGGCCCGTCGCCCGCAAGACGCAGCGCGCCTCGCCCGGTGGTTCGGAACTCGGTCGCGACGAGGTCCCTCAGGAGCACGGTGCGGCCCGGCGGCACGGCTTTGCGCTGGGTGACCACGGTGGTGCCCGTCGGCAGCGCCTCCGACCAGGCGAGCTCGACGTTGAGCGGCGCCCCCGCCAGCGGGTTGCGGATGAGCAGGTCCGTGATCCAGAGGGTTTGCATGCGGCCCGGAGCGTGGGCGACCGCCGGGACGAGCAGCTCCCGGCTCTTCGCCTCGCCAGCCAGCCACGTCCAGTCCTCCGCCGCGACCGGGAAGAGCTCGAGCCCCGGGAAGTGCGCCGTGCCGCCGCCGGGCACGGCCATGCGGACCGTACCCGCAGCTCCGGGGAGCAGCGGCACGAACGAATCGCTTCCCGGAGCGACCTCGAGCTGACGCCCCAGCCCTGCCTGCACGAACAGCGCCGTCGAGCCGGTGGCGACGCGCACGATCTGCATCGGCGAGGCTTCCGGAAGTTGCACCTCCCCGCGATCCGTCAGCTCCCACCAGTCGTGCTCCACCTGGAAGCCGCCCGCGAAACGAACCGAGCTTCCCGCGTCTTCGCGCGTCACCACGCAGCTCTCGTAGTAGTGGCGGGAGAACGGCGACAACCGGGGGAGGTCCCAGCTTCGCCGCAGCAGCACCTGGCCGCCCGCGCGTTGGTCCCTGCTGACAAAGATGACCGAGCCACTCGGAAAGAAGTTCGAGTAGGCGATCTCCTGGCGCTTCTCCTCGAGGCGGAACCCGCGGGTGGCGAGCACGTACCCGGCGTGCGGCCGGAAGTTTCCGTCGAAGACCACCGTGGCCACGTTGGGATCGGCGTGCGAGGCCACCCAGGTCAGACACTCCCAGACGGGCGCGGGCCGCGAACGGCGCAGCTCCAGAACCGGCCACATCCACACGAGCGCCGCCAGACACCAGACCGCAACGCCACCGAGCACCGTGCGTCGCAGGCCATCGCGCCGCACCTCGGCCACGCCGCCCGCCAGCATCGCCAGGAACGGCAGCGCCGGCAGCACGTAACGGACCCCCTCGGCCATGTTCATCGTGAACAGCGCAACGAGGATGTAGAAGCCCGCGCAACCGGCGGCGACCGCGACCAGGCGGCGCCGACCCGAGCGCCATAACACCACCGATCCCGTCACGACCAGCAACCAGAACGTCACCGAGAGAAGCGGCGTGCCCAACGGGAAGATCAACCACTGGCGCGCTACGGCGTCGAGCGGAGCGTGCGGGAGGTGCCAGTTGACCTCCCGGTCGGCGACCCACCTCGTGGCATCCACGACCGCCTGGCGGAAGCGTTCCGGGCCGGTCACGAGGATCGCGGGCAGCCAGCAGGCGAGCGACACCCCCACCCCCGAGGCCACGGCTCCGGCGACGGCCCACCACCGCCGGCAGCGCACCGCCACGACAAGTGCCGCAAGTCCGACGGGAAGGACCGCCAGGACGAGCTGGGGGCGAACGGCGCCCGCCGCGGCTGCTGCCGCCCCGGCAGCCGCCAACGCGCCGGGCCGGTCGAGAGCGGTCACCAGCAGCCACGCGGCGGCGAGCGCCACCGCCGTGCCCGGGACGTCCGAGAAGCCGACGTTGGCGTAGAACAGGAACGCCGGGATCGTGGCGGCCAGCGCCGCGGCGGCCGTGGCGGCAGGGCGCGTTGCACCGAGTCGCCGGGCGAGCAGCCAGACGGCCGCAACGATCCCCACCTCAGCGAGCACGGAGACCAGTTGGATCGCGACGAGCGGGTCGCGGACCACGAAACGGACCGCGTCGGCGAGTCCGATGTACAGCGGGTACCCAGGGGGGTGCGGTGCGTGCTTGGCGACGTCGTACTTCTCGAGGGCCCGCAGGAAAAGCACCTCATCCTGCTCGAACGGCGTGAGCGGGCGCAGAAGCCAGAGCGCTGCACCGTAGACGAGCAGCGCCACCAACAACGCAAGGTCGCGCCGGGATGCCCTCGACAACACGGTCGGATCGCCTGGACTCACGGGTGCTAGCTTACACGGAGACGCAATGAGCTAGGAGCCTGTCCCCAGTAAACGACGAAAGCGAGAATTCCGAGGGCGCCGGATGGCAAGGAAGCCGAGCGAAAAGCCCGGAGGCGTAGCCAGAGCTACGTCGAGGACTTTTCGCGACGGCTGACACAGCCAGCCGGATGCCATCGGGATTCGCAGCCGGAGTTCTACTCGGACAGGCTCCTACGGGTGAATCCGCGGCGCGGGTGCTTGCTCCGGCCGGCTTGAGGTTGCTGGTAGAATGCTTGTTCGGAGGTGGCGGAGTTGGACAAGCGAAAGGAGTCGGATCCTTTTCCAAGCCAAGACCCCCAGCCCGCGGCACCCGACTACTCGCAGCCCACGCTCTACGATGCCAAGAAAGCGCTTGACGCGGGCGACGTGCGCAAAGCACGCCTGATCCTCGAGCAGCTGGCACAGGGCACGCCCAGCCCCGAGACCCTGCTCCTACTGGCGCAGCTCGAACTCGACAATCCCAAGAAACAACCGGACGCGCTCGAGCACCTGCGCCAGGCCGTGGCGCTCGACCCGCAGTACACGACAGCGTGGCTGACCCTGGCCAACTACTGGAGCCTGCGCAGCCAACCGGACAAGCAGCGGCGGTGCCTCGAGAAGATCCTGACCTACGAGCCCAACAACCGCGACGTGAAGGACGCCCTCAATTATCTCGGGCACAAGAAGTGAGGCACGCCCCGGTCGCCGGCTGCCAGGCTCTCACGGAGTGACAATGTCGGATGAGGGTTTCTGGCTGGAAGGTTTCCCGGTCGCCGTCACGGTGACCGACGCGGACGGCACGATCCTCACCATGAACGCGCAGTCGCGGAAAACCTTCGAGAAGGACGGCGGTGGCGCGTTGGTCGGCAGGAGCATCTTCGACTGCCACCCCGAGCCGGCGCTGACGAAGACCCGCGAGCTGTACCGGCAGCGCGGCCCGAACCACTACACCGTCCGCAAGAACGGGCAGAGGAAGATCATCCACCAGATCCCCTGGACCCGGGATGGCGCCTTCGCGGGGTTCGTGGAGATCTCGATCCCGATCCCCGACGAACTTCCCCACTTCGACCGCGACTGACGCCCCAATCCATTCTTCCCAGGTGACGGGCCGTTTTCGCTACTGCGTTCCGCGTTTGTTTGTCGCTCGGTCCCGGCCGATCACTTCGTCTCCACAACTCCGTTGCGGCCTCTTTTATTGCCCCGCGGGCTCGGAGTAGTCGCTCGGGCTGCGCGTCGAGCGCAGCCCTCCGACGCGCCTCCGCGTGCGACCGAGCTGGCACAGACCGGCGTGCGGACCCTCGCTGTTGCGTGCAAAATCCCGTCCCAGCGTTGGCGCCCGTCGTGCACACCCCCGCCCAACCACCTCGGTTCCAGTCGTGAGCCGTGCATGCCGCGTCGCGCCCCCCGACCAGCCACCGCGCGGTCCTCGCTCTCGCGCTAAGCGCTCGTGCTCGGCCAGCGTTTCCACCCGCCGGCCTGGCCGCTCGGTGCCCGCACGCTCCGCCGGAATGACTCCTATCGCCCGCGGCGCGGATTTCACCCCCACCCCCCAATGCCCCGTGCACCTGCACGCACCAGATGCTCTTGTCAGGATTCTCGCCCCATCGGCAGAGCGCACCTCGCTACGGGAGGTGGGCTTTCCATTCGCCGGTGCCGCGGGTGGCCGATCTCTCCGGAGCCCGCGGGCACCGGACGCGCGAGCCGCGTTGGGCAGACGGCGGCGCGGTCCCATGCGAACGCCGAGGGGCCCCGGTGCGGATCGCGCCCTCCGGTCGCGGGCACAGGAGTGTGCGGCCGCAGGCCGCGGGGGCGGCCAAGGCCGCACGGCTAGCCACCTGCGGCGCCGTCAAATCGAGAAACGCTACGTAGTGGGAGAGAAAACCACGCCGCGCACCCGCGGGTCGAAAGAGAACGCGAAGCCACCCCCGGGCAAACAACAAAGGTGCAGCGCAGTTTCAGCAAGAGGAGACAGCTCCCCGCAATCTCGGGGGACATGGGCGCCCTGCCCCTCGGTGCCACCTCTCACCATCGTCGACCTACAGGCCGAGTCGTCCCGAGCTGGCCAACCGGCAGCGCCGCGGCGCATGCCGTGTAGGCCGCGCCGCAGAGATTGTCGGTGCCACCTCTCACCATCGTCGGCCTGCAGGCGGGAGGACCCCGCATCGTTGAGCCGCCAGGCGAAGCGGTCGTTCCCGTCGAGTGCGATGGTGAGAGATGGCACCGAGCAAGGAGGGCGAGGGCGCCGCACCGGAGTGTAGCCGGAGGCTACATGAGGATGTGAGCGCCTGAAGCCCGACGCCGCAGGTGGTCCGATATCTGCGGCGCACCTGCTCAGTGCGTGCTTTCCTCCTGGTGCAGGAGGTACCGCTTGATCTTCATGCTCGTGGTCTTCTCGAACTCAGTGTCCTTGATCCGCACCCTCCTGATCTGCTTGTAGAGGGGGAGCCTCCGATTGAGGGCCCGGATCTCCTGGTTGATCACGTCCTCAATCCACTCCTTGGTGAGCGCGGCGCCGCTCTTCTCGGCGTGCGCGTGGAATGTTTCGGCGTTGGGCACGACCATCACGCAGATCTCCTCGTCGCCATTCGCGCCCTTGGCCCCATAAACTGCCGACTCCAGAACGAACGGTATCGCGTTGACCTGGTCCTCGAGCTCCTCGGGGAACACGTTTTTCCCGTTGGCCGCCACGATCACGTTCTTCTTCCGCCCGGAGATGTGAAGAAAGCCATCGCGGTCGAAGGACCCGTAGTCCCCGGTGGCGAACCAGCCGTCCTTGAGGACCTGCTGCGTCGCCTCCTCGTTCTTGTAGTAGCCCAGCATGACCGACGGCCCCCGCAAAACGATCTCCCCGCGCCCATCCTCGTCGGCATCCACGATGCGGACCTCCAGTCCCGGAAGGGGGATCCCAGCCGCGTCGTCCTTGAACTTGCGCAGGCGGTTGAGCGCGACGATCGGAGATGTCTCGGTCAGGCCGTACCCCTGGATGAACGTGAAGCCGAGCGACCGCATCCCGCGCCCGACCTCCGGGCTCGGGGAGGCCGCGCCCACGATCAGGATCCTGAGCGCGCCTCCGAACTTCTCGTGGATCGCGTGGAACAGCTTCTTGCGCACCCCCTCCACGCCCAGCACTTCGGTGAGGCTCGCCACCCCGGACATCGGCTTGATCAGCAGCGATGCGAGTCGCTTCTCCTCGATCGCCGCCATGATGCGTTTGTACATCTTGTCGTAGAGGAGCGGGACGCCCAGAAGAATCGTGGCACGCACCCTCTGCAGGTCCTCGAGCACGGTCTTGAGGGAACGGGCGTAGTGCACCGAGGCGCCTACGGTCAGGGGGCAGAGCTGGCCGCAGGTGCACTCGTAGGTGTGGTGGATCGGGAGCACGGAGAGGAAGCGGTCCTCGGGCACGAGTTCGATCATGCTCAGCATGGCCATCAGGTTGGATGACACGTTCCGCTGCGAGAGCATCACGCCCTTGGCCCTTCCCATGGACCCCGAGGTGAAGACGATCACCGCGACCTCTTCCGGGTTGACGGGAGGGAACGGGTCCTTCCCGGCCTCGATGCGCTCGGCCGCGATCAGCTCTGCCATCGAGAGGACCCTGCCGTCCTTCGCGGGGAGGTCCATGTCCACGAAGATCTTCAGAGCCTTCACCGCGTGCGCCAGCGTGAGGATCGCGTCGCGATGGCTCTCTGAGAAGACCACCGCCTTGGCGTCCGAGGCGTGGAGGATCGTGAGGACCTCGTTTTCCTTGAGGCTCTTGTCGATCGGCACCACGACGAAGTTAAACGTCACGGACGCCAGGTAGGCGATCATCCACTGCACCCGGTTCTCGCCGATCACCGCGATGTGGTCGCGCTCCTCCAGCCCGGCGCGCCGTAGCGCCTGGCCGAACTTGACGACGTTCCCGTAGAGTTCCCAGTAGGTAACCCGCGGGATCGGCGTCTCGTTGAGGTCCTCCATTGCGAGCTTTTCGGCGTGCCGCGATGCGGAGCCGCGCACGACGTCCTGGAGCGAGCTGAGTTGGGGCACGGGGAACAGCGGGTAATCCTCGTTGGGCGTTTTCATCCTGGCCTCCACCACCGTCGTCTCAGAATCGGTTGCACGCAGGCTAGCACAGACAAGCGCAGGCTACAGGCTACCAGAACGACGAACGAATCCCTGTCCGGTCCATTCCCTGTCGTACCTGAAGCCCGTAGCCTGTTCTTCCTTGAGCCTGTAACAGAAAGGAGGCCCGAAGGCCCCCCGTGTTTGGTGAGGTGTAAACCTAGAAGTCGTACCGGAGCGCGAACTGGAGGGTGCGCGTGCTGCTGGTGATGGTGGTGGCCCCGAACGTGCTGCTGGGCGTCTGGGTGTTGCCCCACGTGGAGGTCGGGAACGGACCGCTCCGGTTGGGGTCGTTGACGCAGTTGAAGCACTGCACCATGACGGCGACCTTGCCGGGTCCGAAGCCGAACGACTTCTGCAGGCGCAGGTCGATGCTGGAGTAGATCGGGTTGCGGAAGCTGTTGCGGTCGAGGTGGTCGCCGTTGATCGTCGGGCGGTCGTTGAAGTTTCCGTCGAGGTTGGCGTCACTGGTGGTCACCGGCGTGAACGGTTGGCCAGTGGCGTAGCGCCAGACGCCGGAGAGGGAGAGCCCCCACCACGGGGTGTTCCACACGCCGTTGACAGCCCACTTCCAGCGCTGGTCGCGGTTGGAGTAGCCCCACTGGTTCGCCAGGTTGTTGACGTCCTCGAACTGGATGCCCGCATAGTTGCGCTCGTTGGAGTCAGTGTCCTTGTCCACCGAGTAGGTGACGGAGACGAACCCGAACAGCCGCTCGGTAAAGCGGCGCTGCAGCGTCAAGATGGCGCCGTAGTACTGGGAGTAGCCATCCGACATGTTCACGATGACCTTGCCGTAGTAGTGGTCGGGGCGAAGCGCAGCGCTGCTTCCAGTGAATAGCGGCATGCCGTTGATCGGGGAGAGCTTGACCTTGCCGGTCGCAGGATCGATGTCGTACTGGAGGTTGAAGTCGGCGAGGCGCTGGAGCTGATACCCTTTGGCGTAGGTGAAATCGAGGGACAGCCCGGTGTCCTTGAACAGCTCATGGTCGAAGCCGAGGGTCACGCGGTCGGTGTAGGGGTTGGTGAAGTTGGGGTTGACGGCGTAGACGTCGAGGCCCTTGAACGAGGACGTGATGTGGCTGTAGTCCAGAGGCGCCACACCCACCGGGTTGAAATTCGCGCCCCACCCCGGCGCGAGCGCGTCGGTTGGTCCGGTCGCGCCGGCGTTGATGGTGTACCGGGCTCCCCGGGTGCCATCCGAGGAGTAGAGCTGGGCGAACAGGAGCGCGGGGGTGCGGGCCCAGAACCTGCCGGCCGACAGGCGGATGACGGTCTTCGCGTCGCCGGGCGACCACGTCAGGCCCAGACGCGGCGACCACTGGTTGCTGACATCGGGGATGTAGCCGTTGTGCTTGTACGACCCGTCGGCGTTCACATCGTAGGGGTTGAGGACCGGGTCGTTCGGGTTGTCCAGCTTCTCCCACCGGACGCCGAAGGAGGCGGTGAGCCTGGGCGTGATGAACCACTGGTCCTGAACGAAGAACGCCAGTTCCTTCTGGGTCATGTCGATGGTGCCGGCATCGGCAGCCGAGATCCCGTTGAGACCGATGAACTGGTAGAACTGCGTCCACTTGCCGGCAATGAGGCCGGCCGCGTTGGCGAAGGTGTAGACGCCGCGCCAGTCACCCTTGAACGTCTGCCCGACGTTGGTGTTGTTGTAGTCGAAACCGCCCTTGAACACGTGGTCGCCGTAGAGGTACGTCAGCGAGTCCGTGATGCTCTTGCGCTTGACATTGGATACGATCGGGAGGAAGTAAACGCCGCCGTACCTGCTGCTCGGGCTGTTGGTGCGGACGTCGGCGAGCGTCGGGGACTTGTCCTCGCGCGGGGTGTACTCGGTGTAGTACTGGGCGTTGGCGTCGTTGAGCCAGTTGTTGCCGAACATCCCCGAGTATGCCGCCACCATTCCCTTGGCCCACATGTGCTCGATGCCGTTGTAGTTGGTACCGTTGCCGGTGAATGTGTTGGTCGCGTTCTCGCCGAGGTAGTCGGTGTAGTTGCCGCGGCCGGTCAGGCGGTGCGACCCGGAGAACTGGTAATCGAGGCGCCCGAAGAGCGTACGGCCGTCAACGCCCGTCTTCCAAGCCGGGTCCGAGTTCAGCGCCGGGTACTTCGCGAAGATATCGGGGTTCAGCGCGTACGAGGCGACCTGATAGTCCACGGTCGCCTTCTGGGCGTCGTACGAGGTGAAGAAGAACAGCTTGTCCTTGAGGATCGGCCCGCCCAGCGACGCGCCGTACTGGCTCCTGTCCTGGTCGTTGAGGTGGGTGCCGTCGACTCGCGGCGCGACATACTTGTTGGGCTGCGTGTAGTAGAACGCCGACCCCTTCAACTGGTTGGTGCCGTTCTTGGTGATCACGTTGACGAAGCCGCCGCCCGAGCGCCCGAACTCAACGGAGGCGCCGTTGGTGATCACCGAGAACTCCTTGATGCTCTCCTGGGAGATCGAGAGCGGCGCGCGTCCCTCGGCACCGGCGGCCTGGCCTCCGAAGAACGGGTTGTTGAAGTCCACACCGTCCACGGTGATGTTGGTGTTGATCCCGCGCTGGCCGGAGATCGAAAGGCCGTTGCGCTCGGCGTCGCGCCGGGTCTCGGGGGTCAGCAACACCATGTTGAGGAAGTCGCGGCCCGCGAGCGGAAGCGAGTTCAGCTGCTCGGTCTGGATCGTGGTGGCCGAGGTCGTGTTGGTCACCTCGACGAGTGGGACCTCGCTGGTCACCGTGATCGCCTCGGCGGTGCCGGCAAGCTGCATCGTGAAATCAACACTCGGGCTCGACCCGAGGCTGAGCCGGACGTCCGCCTTGCGCGAGGTCGCGAACCCCGACAGAGCCGCCGTGATCTCGTAGCTGCCGCTCGGCAGGTCCACGAGCCTGTAGAAGCCGCGGGTGTCGGTCACGGTCTGCCAGACCTGGCCGGTGTCGAGGCTCTTGACCACGACGGTCACTCCCGGCAATACGCCACCGTCAACGTCCTTGACGCTTCCGGTGACGCGGGTCCTGGTCACGTCGGTCTGCGCCAGGGCCACGCTGGTCAGGCCGAGGACCAAAAAAGCGGCAAACAGGAGTGCCGCCCACCTCCGTGAAGTAAACTCTGGATTGCGCATCTGGGATCCTCCTCCCAACGTTGTCGGCGCAGAGTCTAACAAAGACACGGATGGTTGCAAGTCTTACAGTTGAGGGCAAGAAACCAGGGTCTGTCTAGAAACTGTGACGCGATCGCGAGTTTCCATGCGAGCCCGATGACGAGACCGTTGCCTAACGGTGTGCAGGTGATCGCGTCGACCCCGTGAATCGGATCAGGAAACGAGACGCCGAGGCCGGCTCCCTGCTCCTGTAATTGCGGAGTGAAACGGGGTCGTGCGTCAGCTTCTGAAGATCGGCTATGGAGGACTGGTTGCCGGGAGTCGGCGGTCCGCGCGTGCGGACGCCGTTGCTGGCGAGGGTGGTTGACGCCTCCTCGCAAAAAGAAAGGCCGCCCGGAGGCGGCCTTTCTTGACTACGGTGAGATGACTGCTAGAAGTTGATCCTCACAGCGAACTGGTACTGGCGCGGGTTGACTTCACTGGAGTAGCCCTGGACGAGGCCGAACGTGTTGAGCGCCACGCCCCCCACGGTGTTCGTGTACTTCGTGATGGTGTACTTGCCGGTCGACGCCGTGTAGGTGACCCTGAACATATCCTGGTTGGCACCGGTGACGACGTCGATGTTCCTGTTCAGCACGTTGAACACCTCGCCGAGCACCTGCAGCTTCACCCCGTGGGTGAGGTTGAAGGTTTTCGAGAGGCGGAGGTCGGCGTCGTACACGCTGGGCATGCGGTAGGAGTTGCGTTGCTGAAGACGCGCGTTCTGTCCGCTCAGGAAGGCGGAGAACTGCGCCAGGGTCATGCCGCTGGCCTGCGTGATGTCGATGATCGAACCGTTCCCGTCCACGAAGACCGGGGTGAAATTCGCCGCCATGCTCGTCTGAAGCCTGTCCGGTCAGGCTGTTGGCGGTGCAACCGCTGCAGGTGAAGCTGATGGCAGCGGTGTAAGGGAAGCCGCTGTGCCAGAAGGCGACGAGGGAAGCCTCGAAGCCCCACGGCAGGCGATAGATGAGATCGCCGACGAGGCGGTGCTTCACGTCGTTGTCGCTCGGGCCCTCGCTCAGTTTGGGATTGTTCGGGTCGATGAGGAAGGTGGTCGACGTGGAACGCGTGTTCGTCTCCTCGTCGATCGAGTCGGCATGCGTGTAACTGATGTCCCACGAGAGCTTCGAGTCACCGGTGGCAAGCCTGTGGAACTCGATCGTCTGCGCGCGGTACCACGCCTCTTCGCTGCTGGTGAGCGCACGGATGATGCCCATGTCGGCGTACGGACGGGCCGCATTGGTCGAGCTGTTGTAGTCGTAGACCGGCATGTTGCCGAGGGAGTAGCCCGTGGGGACGAGGTTGATGTTTTTCGTGCCCTGAATGTGATCCAGCTTCGAGTAGACTGCGCTGACACCCACGCTGTAGCTGCTGCCGAGGCGCTGTTCGTACTGCAGGCTCGTACGCCATGCGTTCTGCGCCTGATAGTCCGAGCCGATGGTGACGAGGTTGGCCGAGAGCTTCGACTTGGCAAGGAAATCGGCGGGCGACAGAATGTTGGGGAAGGTCGGGCAGGGATTCGTCGGCGTGGTCGTGCAGGTAAACGTGGTGGTCAGCAGCGCGCCGCTGATGCCCTGAATCGGGCTCGCCAGCAGGATGTCCGGCATGTATTCGAAGAACTTGCCACTGCCGCCGCGAAGAACGGAACGGCCGTCGCCGAACACGTCAAAGGCGAAGCCGACGCGGGGAGCGAAGTTGTTCTTGTCGTCCTTGATCTGCGTGAGGAACTCCGGGTGCTGCGGGTAAGCATTGGACGACGGGCGCGGTATCTTCTGGTAGTCGTAGCGAAGGCCGAGGTTGACGGTCAGGCGCGGGCTGACGTGGAAACTGTCGTTGACATAGCCACTCCAGAGGTCGGTGTCCCACGCGACGTCGCCATTCTGCGGACCGTACGCCTGCTGGAAGGTGTTCGAGGTGTTGTTGACGAAATTGAGCAGGCTGCTGAACGAATAGTAGCCCATTGCGTAACGCGGGAAGGCGTCGAACAGGCGTCGGTGCAGAAGCTCTGCTCCTGCCTTGAGGGAGTGGCGTCCCCATTCGAACTGCACGGTGTCCTTGAGCTGGAACTTCTTCTCATCGGCCGTGCTCGGGGTGGTGTCGTTGAAGCCGAAGTACTGTGTCGTACCGAAGTTGATGGAGAACTCGGTGCCGCTGTACTGGGTGGTGACCGGGCGCTGGTCCCGACCGACCTGTGCGATGAACTGGTTGAACAGGGTGCTCGTGAAGACCGAGTCGAGGGTGCCGACGATCTGGTAGAACTTGTCGGTTTCGTTGGTCTGGTTCAGGCCGAAAGACGACGTGGACCCGCTGTTGGTGGTGTCGTACCTGGTGATGTTGTCGCGCAGCGACCAGTGGTTGTTCGAGCCGATGTAGCCGTCGAATTTCACCAGATAGGTGTAGAGTTTGTTGTCCACCGAGTAGTTGAGGCCTGCCTCGTAAGGCGCCCCCACCGCAGTCTGGATCTTCGAGAGCGCTGCCTGCTGCTGAGCAGATGTCAAGGCGAGGTATTGCGCATACGTTCGCATGTCGTTGCCGATGACGACAGGCTGGCTCTGTTTCATTGAGTCAGCGCCGACGAAAAAGAAGATCTTGTCGCGCACGATCGGTCCGCCGACGACGAATCCCGGCTGCGTGACGTCCTTGGCCAGAAAACTGTCAGAGATGGGGAGCGGATACGTGGTTCCTCCGATGTCCGTGTTGAACACGGTCGGGCGAGACGCGGCCCACGATTGCTTCCGGTCGAAGTAGAACACCGAACCGCTGAAGTCGTTGGTTCCGCTCTTCGTGATCGCGTTCACCGCGGCGCCCACGCCGCGGCCGTATTCCGCGTCGTACTGCGTCCGGATGACCTGGAACTCCTTGATGGCCGCCTGCGAGAAGGTGAATGGTGGACGCGAGCCGCCGGTCTGCTGGCCGTAGAAGTCGTTGTTCGAGCTTGCGCCGTCGATGTTGTAGTCCGTGGCCAGAGGGCGCGCGCCATTCGCGGTGATCGCGTTGACGTCGAACGAGCCGGCGCTGACACCGGGCGTCAGCGAGGCCAGGGAGCGGAAGTCCCGGCCGAGGAGCGGGAGGCTGTCGATCTGCTGGTTGGTCACCGACTGGGTCATCCCGGAGCGCTGTGTGTCGATGATCGGCGCAACGGCCGTGACGGTCAAGGCTTCGGATAGCTGCGGCGTGATCTCCAGGTCGGTCCTCGTCGTGTTACCGAGGAGAACTGTCGTGCGCGACACATTGGACTTGCCCAGCCCCTGCAGTTCCGCCAGGACTTTGTAGTTGCCGGGCGGCAGAAGGCTGAGATCGTACCCGCCATCCTTGTCGGTAAACGTCGTACGAGTCAGGCCGGTGTCGAGATTGGTTGCCGTGACGGTGACGCCGGGAAGGGTGGCGCCGGTGTTGTCACGCACCTTTCCGGCGATCGAGCCGGTCGTGTAGTTGACCGACTGGCCGAATGCTGCGGAGCATACGAAGAGCGTGCACAGCAGCGCCGCGAACATGGGTCGGTTACGAATGGACATTACGATCCTCCTAGAGGTTTCTGAAGGCTGTTGACCGCGATGGTCACACCCGGCAGCACGCCGCCGTCAACGTCCTTGATACTCCGGTGACGCGGGTCCTTGTCACGTCGATCTGGGCCATAGCCACGCCGGCCAGCCCCAAGACAGAGAGCGGCAAACAGGACCGCCGCCCACCTCCCGGAAGGAACTCTTGATTACGCATCTGGGATCCTCCTCCCAACGTTGTCAGCGCAGAGTCTATCAAAGACACGGATGGTTGCAAGTCTTACAGTTGAGGGCAAGAAACCCGAACCTGTATAGAAACTGTGACGCGTTCGCGGCTTCCAATGTGAGCCGGCGGCCGGCCGTCCCGACGTGTACGACCTAAGTCATTGGCAAAGCAGCCGGCGAAACGAGGGTGATCCCGGCCTGGGCAATCGCCCGTCGCAGCGCGGAATCGCAAAGCGCGAGCGTCTCGGTCTCCCAATTGTAGCCCCACGGGAACTCGGCGGCGATCGCACGGTCGTCAACGCCGGGGTGGCAGACCAGCTCGGTGACCCCATCCACGAGGGGCAACAACCCCTCGATGCGCTCCAGCGTGAGGCGCCCGGCCTGCGCAATCCCGATGGTGGCGTCGCCGACGCGCGGTCGATTATGCGTCCGCCCCTGCCGGCGCGCCGCTCTCGCGTAGCGCGCGAGCGCACCGATCGCTAGCCGTCGCGCAAGCGGGAGTTCTCGAGGCTGGCGATCCATGGGGGTGCGCACGAAGGCGATCCCGTACTCGGCGGCCAGCCGCTGCACCACTTCATACACGCGCGGGAGCACGTGCAGATGCTGGTGCCCGTTGGCATGGCTGACGCCCAACCCCGCGTCGCGCACCGCCTCGATCTGCCTGCCCAGCTCGCGCTCCACCTCGCCGGGATTGATCCTCCCGGTGTAGTAGCGGCGGACGAAGCCCGCGAAGCCGGACGGGAAGGCACCGTCCGGGCCGACGAGCGACGGTACGTCGCCGGGCGGCGAGAGCGGCCTGGCCCCCACGAGCGTGAGGTGCACGCCAACCGCAAGCGAGGGCCGGCCACGCAGCAGCTCCGCGGCGCGCCCGAAGTCCCGCCCGGCGGCGACCACGCTGCAGGCCGTCACAATGCCTCGCTCGTGAGCCGCGAGCGCACCGTCCGTCATGCCGGCGTGCAGGCCGACGTCGTCGGCGGTGACGACCAGGAGACGGCTCAAGCCCCGCCGGCTCCCGTGCCTGGCGGCGGGGTGCGGCGCTTGGGATGGTGCATGTCGCCGAAGAGCTCCACGACCTCGGCCAGCATCTTGAAGATCACGGCCGGTGAGGAGAGCGTGGAGCGGCCGCGCGTGCGCGGGAAGTAGTCGAGGCCTAATTGCTGGATCACGAAGCCGAGGTTCTTCGCCTTGACAACCAGCTCGGCGTCGATCAGCGAGCCTTCAGAGCGCAGCTCGATGGCATCCAGTACCTCACGCCGCATCAGCTTGAAGGAGAAGTTGATGTCGCGGTGCGGCCAGCCGAAGAGCACACCGATGAGGAAGTTGTAGACGTACGAGTAGAGCGTCCGCAGCCACCCTTCGGTGGTGCGGTCGAGGCGGTAGCCGGCGATCATGTCGGCACGCGTGAGCTCGAGCGCCCGGATCGCCCGCCCGACGTCCTCGGGGTCGAACGGGAGGTCGGCGTCCATGTACAGCACGAGGTCCTTGGACGCCGCGGCGAAGCCGGTCTTGAGCGAGCCTCCGAGCTTGCGGTTCACCGGATGGCGGATGACCTTGATCCGCGGGTTTTCTCCGGCGGCGCGCCGCACCAGGCCGGGCGAGCGGTCGGTGGAAGCGTCGTCCACCACGATGATCTCGTAGTCGTCACAGTGGCGCTCGAGCGCGTCCACCGTCCAGGCGAGGGCATGCTCGATGTTCTCCTCCTCGTTGAACATCGGGACGACCAGCGACACCGAGGGCTTGGGCAGCACCGTGCCGATCATACAGGCTTGCCAACCCGGTGGCGAGGTCTTTCCATCGCTGCGTGATGCCTCTTGCCTTGCCAAGCGGGTGCGTGGCCTCTTCTCTCAATAACTGCGCTGTGGCTTCTTGTTTACCCCGGTGGTGGCTTCGAGTTCTGTTTTGCCCCGCGGGCTCGCAACGGCATCTTGTTACTTCAAATGCGTTTTGGCTCTTTGTTTGCCCCGAGGGTGGCTTCGCGCGCTCGCTGCGCTCGCGACGCCTGCGCGAGCGACCGAGCAGCGGCGCTCACCGTGGGGTCCCCTCGTCATTCCCCGCCTTCGCTTCGCTGCGGCGGGGCTGCCGACACCCCACGGCGATCGCCGCGCTCGGGACCCGCTCGCTCCGGCGGCATGGCTTCGCCACCCTCCGGGCGGAATCACCCCCACCCGCCCAGCGCGCGATCGGGCTGCCCTCGTCGTCTCGCGTTGCCTGCACGCATAAACTTCCGGTCCTTGCTGCCGCATCTCGGGAGGGGGGCTGTCAATCCGCCGGTGCCGCGGGTAGCCAATCTCTCCGCAGCCCGCGGGTACCACGCGGCGGGATCCGGCGTGAGGTATCGGTGACGCGAGGAGCCATGACTCTCGGCGACGAGCGAACACCGAGGAGCCTCGCGGCGGGCCCGCCGTGCGTGGTCGCGGGCGAAGGAGTGTGCGGCCGCAGGCCGCGGGGGCGGCCAAGGCCGCACGGTTAGCCACCCACGGCACCGGCAAATCAATAACGCCACACAGTGGCAAAGAAGGCCGGCTCCGAGCCCGAGGGGGCCAAAAGAACCAGGGACTGGCAAGAAGGGCTACGGACAAAGCTGCTCGACCGCGATGACCTGCACCGCCAAGCGCCGCGTGTCGCGGTTGATCCGGTGCTCGGCCGGGACGTACGAGCGCTCGGAGCGCAGAGCCACCTCCACGATGTCGCCGCCGATAATGGGGATCTCGAGCGAGCGCACGCCGCCGCGTGGGATCTCGAGCCGCCCCGCCGGCTGGCCCCCGAGCAGCACCTCGGCGGTGTTGGAGGGAAAAGACGCCTCCTTGTCGAAGCCGAGGGTGAGGCGCAGCGTCCCGCACCCGAAGTTGGTGAGCTGCAGCGCGGCCTCCGGGCCAACCCACCGCCACTCCATGCCGGCCCCGTCGCGCTCGATCGGGAAGAACCCCCGCAACGGCCGGTAAAGCGTGTACCGGGAAACCGGCGCGAGCGAGACCACCCTGTAGTGGTTGCGGGTCAGCTTCCCGTACACGTCGCAATCCGGCCACTCGAACACGACGGCCCCGTGACCCGGAACGCGGCGGTCCGCAAACAGGTAGAACGGTCCGGCCGACTGCGCCGGCAGTTGCGCCCACCCCTCGTCCACGGCCACCCTCGTAAACTTCTCCGGAAAGAGCTCCGCGTGCGGCCGCAGGGAGGACTCGAAGAGGATCACCGTGCCGACGGGGAACGACTCGGCCGCGAAGCTGACTGCCTGCACGGGCGGCGACGGCGAGCCTGCGCGCTCACCAAGCAACGGGAGCACGTACACGACCGACCCGCAGGCGAAGGCGGCAAGTACCGCCACCGGCAGGACGATGACCTTCGACCGTGCCGCCAGGCCTCCCAGGCCGGCAGCCGCCGCCAACGCCACGGCCGGCAGCGACGGCAACGCATACCGGACGCCGTCGGCGGGGTCCAGGAGCGCAATGCAGAATGCGAGCTGGACGAGCGCCAGGACCGCCAGCGGGAGCGCGCGCGTGGCTCTGCGCCTGGCGAGCAGGACGCCTCCGACGGCAGCCGCGGCGAGCACCGGGAGTGCGAGCCACTTGGGTCCCCAGGGATGAGCGACGAACCGGAGCACGATCTCGGTCCACGCCCAGCTTCCGCGTGAGAGCGCCGCGTCGTGGCTCGCAAGCACGTTGACCTGCGCCACCTCCCAGGCGACCAGCTTCCCCGGCCCCCCGAGCGCCACCGCCAGAGGGGCCAGCCACGCCAGCGAGGCCAGCACGAAGGCGCCTGCCGAGATCGCGCGACCCTTCCAACCGGCCATCTGGGCCAGCGCGACCGCAAACGTCGGGAGCACCGCCACCGCGAGCTGTGGGCGGCACCCCACGGCTGCCGAAAACAGAACCCCGACGGCGATCGCCCGCGCCGGGGTCGAAAAACCCAGGGTGCCGGAGGAGGCCCACAGCGCCAGCGCCAGGAAGGCGAGCGCCGGCGGGTCCGACATGGGGAGCGTCGAGTGAACCAGCATGGCGGGGGAAAGGTAGAAAAACAACCCGCCGACCACTGCGAGCCCCCACGTGACGACGTGGGCGGAGTCTGATGTGGACCCAGCAACGTCCTCGAAGCACTTCTCGAACAACGAGACGAGAGCGACAAAGCCAACCACCGAGGACACCACGGCGAGGACCACAAGGCTGGCGAACGGATCGTTGAGCAGGACGTTGATTGCCTTGCCGAGGCCCACGAGGAGCGGGTAACCCGGGGGGTGCGGGTGGTGATGCTGGGGCTCGAAGCGCAACACGGCGTGCGCGAAGAGAACCTCGTCGGACTCCCACAGCGTCTTGGGGAGGGTGAAGACTCGGGATACCAGCACGAGCAGAGAGCCTATGGTCAGCGACCACAGGGCGGCTTGCCTCGCGTGCCCGACCCGCAACCCCTCGAATGCCATGGTGTCCTCCAGGCTCAAGCCCGGAACATCATACAATCCTGCCGATGGCGATCGGATACCTCCAGGCCCTCACGGTTCTCCACCGGACCTTCGTCCACTCACAGATCGGAAAGCGCGCCTACGTCCTGGGTCGCTTCCTCACATGCCCGTTCCTTCCCGTGGTGGACGCCATCCCGCCGGGTGTCCGCGTCCTGGACATCGGCGCCGGTCACGGTGCATTTGCCAGGCTGGCCGCCGAGGGCGGGGCCGCCCTTGTCGTCGCCCTCGAGCCCGATCTGCGCAAGAGCCTCCCTTCGTTCCGGCGCCCTGAGGTCCGGTTCGTGGCGGGGTTCGACGAGGCACTCAAGGGCAGCTTCGACGCGGTTACCGTGATCGACGTGCTCTACAAGGTCCCGATTCACCAGTGGGATGCTCTCTTCTCGCGCATCCGTGAGCGCCTCGCCCCCGGCGGCACCCTGCTGCTCAAGGAGCTCGATCCCGAGCATGGCTGGAAGAACGCCTGGAACCGGGCCCAGGAGCATCTGGCCAACGCGCTCAACCTGACGCTCGGGAGGTCGTTCTCCTACGAGAACCGGCGACAGATCGAGGCAAGGCTCGTGCGGCTGGGTTTCGTGGATTTCCGGGCGAGGGACATCGGCCGCTGGTACCCGCACGCGCACGTGCTGTACACCGCCCGCCGCCCCGCCCTCTAGGTCCTCCCCGATCGCTCAAAGCCAAACCACCCTCTGCCACTGCGTGGCGGCTTTGATTTGCCGGTGCCGCGGGTGGCTAGCCGTGCGGCCTTGGCCGCCCCCGGCACCGGCGGATGGACAGCCCCCCTCCCGTAACGCGGTAGGAGGTGTGGGAGGCGAGAATGCGGGCAGCGCGAGACGACGTGTGTAGCGCCACCGCGCACCGGGTGGGTGGGGGTGATTCCGCCCGGAGGGTGGCGAAGCCATGCCGCCGGAGCGAGCGGGGTCCCCGACGCGCTGACCGGCGTGGGGAGACGGCGGCGCGGGATCATGCGAACGCCGAGGGGCCCTGCGTCGGGCAGCGCGGTCGGGTCGCTCGCGCAGGCGTCGCGAGCGCAGCGAGCGCGCGAAGCCACCACCGGGCAAAGAAAAGGGGGCGCAGCGCAGTTGCAGAAAGAAGAGGCTGCTTCCAGCCCGCGGGGCAAAACAAGGCTGTCGCACCGAGGACACAATGCGCTTCCGCCTGGACCCCAAGCGGTCGTCTACGCTGTTCTGCGGCAAATCGCGGACGCGCTTCAAAAGAAACACGGGGGCCGTTGCCGGCCCCCTCCGCACTGCAGGCAGAAGAAAAGCTCCCCGGACCGCGCGTCCGGGTCCTACCGCTCAGGCCTTCTTGACCAGCTCCACATCGATCGCGATGTTCACGTCGTCGCCGACCAGCACACCGCCGGCTTCCAGCGCCTTGTTCCAGGTGAGGCCGAAGTCCTTGCGCTTGATCGTGGCCGTTGCGTGGGCGCCGGCCCTGAGACCGCCCCAGGGGTCCTTCATCACAGGCGTCAGCGAGTCCACGTCGAAGGTGACCTCCTTGGTGACGCCGTGGATCGTAAGGTCACCGGTCATCTTGAAGCGGCCGTCAGCCGCCGCGACGATCTTCTTCGACACGAACGTCAGCGTGGGAAACTTCGCGACGTCGAAGAAGTCAGCGCTGCGCAGGTGGTCATCACGCTTGGGCTCGCGGGTGCTGACCGAACCCGCTTCGATGGTCACGGAGACCTTCGCCGTGGTCGGGTCGCTGCCCACGGTGTCAATGCCGCCCGCGAGTTTTGTGAACTCCCCACGCACGTTCGACACCATCATGTGCCGGACTGTGAACGAGACGTTCGAGTGGGCCGGGTCGATCTCCCAGCGCGCCGTCTGCGCGAAGGCGCCGGCTGCGAGAGCGAGGGCCACGGTGGCGATCACTGCAACTTTGCGGTGCTTCATGGTTTGGTCGTCCTCCTTTTCCGAGCTCCAACACCGGATACATAGACGTCTTTCGATGCGTCTATATTCCACATCAGGCCGTTGCTCCGACGGAATGAGGTCATTGTGTTGGAAGGACATAACTTAGCGAGCGGCCGCCGGGACGGAGAAGGCCCTGCCGAGCCCCTTGCGGAAGCCCTCGAGCGCCTCGGGAACGGGCCGGAAGTAGTGAAACTGGCCTTTGCGGCGGGCGGCCACGAGCCCGGCCTCCTCGAGGATCTTCAGGTGGTGTGAGACCGTCGCCTGGGCCACCGGGAAGCGGCGCGCCAGCTCACCGCACGAGATTTCACCGGCGCGTGTGACGGCACGCAGAAGCCGGAGGCGGGTCGCATCCGACAGGGCTTTCGAGATCTTCAAGAGCTGACGTTCGATCACACGATACCCCCGTGGAAGGGAGACGCTTTGGCGATGCCCGATATTCCTTACCGGGCCAGGTGGGGCCTGACGCGAGGGGTCCTGTCCGCTGCCTGCGAGTCAAAAAACCAGCCCTGCGCGGTGATCTCCGCCTTGAAGAAGCGCAAGAGCAGACCGGCCACTTTTTGGACGCCGCTGGTGGGTGACGGGTGCGTGCCGTCGCTCTGCACGTCCTGGCATGTCCAGACGAAGGCGTCGCTGCGCCCCTTGTTGCCGTCGGTCCACAGGTACGGACCCCACGCCAGCCAGGGGCCGGCGGGGGCACCGCCGATGCGGTCCTCGATCAGCCACTTGACCGCGAAACCGCTCTGGTAGGCCACCGGCTCCGGGTTGAGCGCGGTGGTCGCGTAGCCCGCGTAGGTCCGCGAGGAGAGGTAGACGATCTGCAGGTTCGGGAACCGCTGCTCCAGGATCACGACGATCGCGCGCAGGTCGTCCTCGAGGTGGAGGGCGTCCGCCGGAAACGTCTCCGCCTCGCCGGCGATCGCCTCTTTGAGCCAGACGACCTGCACCTGGTTGGCGCTCACCCCCGCCGCGGCGAGGCGCTGGGCCACCACGACCCAGAACTGCGCCTTCGGGTCCTTGATCCTCTCCGCGTCCTGGCCGCCCTGGGCGCCGTCCACGACCACGAGGCGGGGGTTCTTCGCGGGGTCCCGGTCGGCCTGCCTCTTGAACTCGGAAAACTCCTGGGTCGTGTTCGACATCCCGATCGAGAGCAGGACGATCCTGCCCTCCGGGTCCGGCCAGCCGTGCGCCTCCCGGGGAATGATCAGCCCAGCCCGGCGGATCCCCTCGAGCAGGTAGAGCGGGGGCGGCGCGTTGGACCGCTCGGCGTAGAGCCCACCCTCGTACCCGCGGTACGCGAAGGCACCAAGGTCGGGGAGGGGGACCATCCCGGTCGAGACGTTGGCGCAGTTGGCGGCCTCGAGTCGGCCCGGGCCAACGAGCACGGCGAGCGCCGCGAGCCCACCGAGGAGAAAGGGCCCGAGGGCCGGCCGCTCTCTCCTCTCCTGCCGGACGCTCGCACCGAGGGTCGCCACGCTACCTCCAACGACGGCCGAGATCCGGCCACGTTGACACAGCGACCCCGGCCCTGCTACCCGCACCGTTCACTCGCACCCTTATACTCCACGCCATGGACCCGGTGGTCGTCGGTGCTCTGGCCGTCTACGCAGCGGCCTTGCTGGCAATCGGCAGGAGCACCCGAACGACCGCGCGGCTCGACTACCTTCTGGCCGGCCGCCGCCTCACCACGGGCCCCTTCGTGGCCACGCTCGTCGCCACCTGGTATGGGGGCGTGCTGGGGGTGGGCGAGTACTCCTACCGCTTCGGTATCTCCAACTGGCTCGTCATGGGGGTGCCCTACTATCTGGCGGCGCTCCTCTTCGCGTTCTTCCTCGCGAGGCGTGCGCGTTCGAGCGCAGCGCTCTCCATCCCCGACCAACTCAAGGCCACCTACGGACCGGTCGCGGGCCGGGTAGGCGCGCTGCTCGTGCTGCTGATGGCGATCCCCGCCGCCTACGTGCTGATGCTGGGCGACCTGCTGGGGATCTACCTGGGCGTGCCTCTGGTCCTGGCGGTCGTCGCGGGCACCGCCTTCACCATCGTCTACGTCGCGGCGGGCGGCTTCCGCTCGGTGGTGAGCACCAACATCCTGCAGTTCGTCCTCATGTACCTCGGCTTCATCGTGGTGCTCCCGGTGGCGCTGCACCACGCGGGAGGGCTGGGCGCCGTGTGGGCGGCGCTCCCCGCCGCCAACCGGAGCTGGGACGGGGGGCTCGGCGTGCAGGCGGTCGTGGTCTGGTACTTCATCGCCATGCAGACCCTGGTGGAGCCCACGTTCTACCAGCGGTGCTACGCGGCCGAGACGCCGGCCGTGGCCCGCCGCGGCGTGCTGATCTCGGTCGCCTTCTGGGTGCTCTTCGATTTCCTGACCACGTTCACGGGCCTCACCGCCAGGGCTCTGATGCCGAGCCTCGCCAACCCCGTGCTCTCCTACCCGGAACTCGGCCGCCTCGTGCTGCCTTCGGCCGCCAACGCGCTCTTCGCCGTGGGGCTGTTCGCCACTGTCATGTCGACCGCCCATTCCTACCTGTTCCTGGCGGCGGCCACCATCGGCCACGATGTCGTGCCCGAGCTCGCCTCCCGCGTGGATGAACGACGCTGGACGATGGCCGGTCTCGGGCTGGCCGGCGCTGCCGCCGTCGCGCTCGCCCTCGCGCTCCGAAGCGTGGTGGCGATCTGGCACGACGTGGGGAGCATCGTCACATCGGCGTTGCTACTGCCCCTTGCGCTCTCGCACGGGCACGAACGCTTCCGCTTCCGCCCGCGGTGGGCAGCCCCGGCCATGGCCGCCACCGCCCTGGTGGCAACCGGCTGGATCCTGGCCCGGACCGACGGGCGCTACCCCCTTGGCCTCGAACCGATCTTCCCCGCCCTCGCCGTGTCAGCGGTGCTCTGGGTCGTGGGCCGTGCGCGGCCGGCAAGCGCTTGACGGTACGCTCGCCGCACGACTAGCGTCGTCTCAATTGGGCGCAGACAACCAGCCCCTCCGAGAGCACGGGATCCGGCTCCCGTCAGCGGCGCCGGCCGGCGCGCACCGGGCGATGAGCATCACCTCGAAGAAAGGAAGGGACATGCGAACCTCACAAGGAGCAACCGTCCCCGTCGCAGCGACGACCCTGTCGGCGGTGCTGCTCTTCGCGGCGCCGGCCGCCGCGGGCCAGACGACACCGCAGGCAACGGCCCCAGCGGTGAAGAAGGACCAGGGTGTCTCGCCCGTGCTTCCGTGCCCGGACCTCGCAATCAAGCTGACGATCGCCAAAAGCATCGTCGGGGGCAACGGCATCCTCACCCTGAACGGAAGCGTCTGCAACCTGGGCGCGCTGGATTACGTGGTCCCTCCCGCCGCACCGGTGGACGCCGAGTACCTCGTCTACGCCTGGCACCCCCCCAGGACAGCGATGCAGGAGAACGACGTCAGGCAGCTCGCCCACCAGAGTATCGGGAGCAGGCTCAACGCCTCGGGATGCATCACCTGCAACCAGACCTACACGATCCCGAACGTCACCCGGTGGGACAATCCGTGGGCGATGAGGGGTGAGCGGCCGGTCGTGAAGGAGTTCGTGCTGAGGCTAAACAAGAGGTACCCCCAGGGCGACAGGTTCACCAGGAACGAGGACTGCAGCGCCGACAACAACGCGGTTGCGCTCGCCGTCCCCTACATGGAGAAGACGCCGTAGCAGCCCGACGACCGGGAGGCTTGTGCCGAGCGGCGGAGTTCCGAGCGCCAGACAGCCGGTCCGTCCCAGCGGGGACGTCAGATCTCCTCAGGGCCTTTCAACCCGCGCGCCTTGGTCGCCCAAGAATACTGAGCTGGTGAGAGCTTCAGCCCTTGCGAAGCTCGGCGAGCTTCTCCCGCACCTTCTCCGCGTGCCCTGCCGCCTTCACGCTGGGCCAGTGGAAGGCGACCTGCCCCAGAGGGTCGATCAGCACCGTGGACCGGATCACACCCACGGTGGTGCGCCCGTACATGCTCTTCTCGCCCCACGCCCCGTACCTCTTCATGACCTCGTGCGACGCGTCGGAGAGCAGGATGATCCTGAGCCCGTGCTTGGCGATGAACGCGCGGTGACTCGCGGGGCTGTCGGCGCTGCACCCGAGGACGACCGCGTCCAGCTTCTCGAACGCCTCGATGCCGTCCGTGAACTCGCACGCCTCGGTCGTGCAGCCCGGCGTATCGTCCTTGGGGTAGAAGTAGAGCACCATCCAGTTTCCCAGAAGGCCGGAGAGCGTGACCTCCGTGCCGTTTTGGTCGGGCAGCGTGAACGCCGGTGCTTTTCCACCAACCTTGATCGTCGAGCCAGCCATCCCTCGTCCCTCCATGTTCACGACACCCGTGGCAACGCGGCAGGCCGTTCGGAGCTTCCCGCTTCGCGCGTCGGTTGTGTGACCGCCAAGAAGAAAGGGGGAACCGGCTTGGAGCCGGTTCCCCTCGCTTGTGCGTGCACCCTCATTCGGTCAGTGCGCTACGGCGTGGCGGGCGCGACGGGCTTCTTGAACAGGTCCTCCGAGAAGCCGGCGTTGAGCTGGACCGAGGAGAGCTTGGAGGAGGCCTTGACCTCGCCCTTCACCTTCTGCGTGCTCTCGAATGGCAGGCGCAAGCCCGACACCTCCTGATAGCCGGCAAACAGCTCCACCAGCTCTGCTGGGCCTTCCTGCGTCTGCACCGTACGCTGCACCCCGAGGATCTCACTTCCATCGGGTGACAGGTAGATGTGGAAAGTCCTGTCGCCCAGGCGGACGATCACGCCCTCGGCCTCCTTGCCCTCGAATTGCGCCTTGCCGACGGCCTGGGCCTGGAGCTTGCCTTCGAGCACCTCCCGAACGAGGAGGGCACAGCCTGCCTCCGTGTAGAGGGCCTGCCGCATCTCCGCGGCCGCGCTTTCGGGCAGGTCCCGCGACATTGCACCCATCTTCATCCAGGCCTTCTCTCCGTCCACCACCTGGACCATCTGTCCCATCGGGGTGGTCATGTCGTTGTACTTGCGGTTCGGCAGGACGAAGGTCGCCTTCCCCTTGAGCTCCATCGGGCCCCTCGGGGTGTTCGCCGTGGTCACACCCTCGCTGGTGACATCCTTCAAGTTTCTGAGCGCGGTCTCTCCCCTTGCCTTGGCCACCCTGGCCAGCAGTTCCTTGCCGCGCGCCAGGCTCTCGGGGGTGGCCTCGGCGACCGTTTCCTTGGGCTTGGGCTCGGGGATCGTGATGTCGATCGTGGTGACCTTGCCGAATGTGTCGAGCGGTTTGTCGAACTGCTCCTTGCGGCCGATGGCCAGGATCGTGAGTGCGTCCGGGTTGAGGTGCTTCTTGGCCACCCGCAGGACGTCATCCTTGGTCACCCTCTCGATCGCATCGCGCAGCTTCACGTTGAAGTCCGCCGGGTAGCCGTAGAAATCGTGGGTCGCCAACCGGTTGACGATCTTGCCGGTGGAGTCGTACTCGAACGCGTAGCCGTTGAGGTAGCCATCCTTGGCGCGTTTGAGCTCGTCGTCGGTCACCGGAGCTTCGCGGATCTTTCTGATCTCCTCGAGCACGGTTGCGAGCGCCTCGGCCGTGGTCGAGGGCTTGGTGGAGGTGAAGAAGTAGAACGCACCGGGGTGGTCCCACGCCGCCGCCATCCTCCCGCCGGCCGCGTACGCGAGGCCCTTCTCCGTGCGCACCTTGACGAAGATGCGCGACGCGAAGCCGCCTCCGAGGATGTCGCTCATGATGTGGATTGCCGGATAGTCAGGATCGTCCAGACGCAACCCGAGCAGGCCCGCGAGGATGAACGTTTGCTCAACATCCTTCTTCTCGATGTAGTTGAGCGACGCTTTCTGCGCGGCGACCACCGGCACCTTGATCTTGGGCGCTGTGCCGGCCGCCTTCCAGCCGCCCAGGGCCGCGGCAAGCTTCGCCTTCATGTCGGCGGTCTTGAAGTCGCCCCACACCGTGATGATCGTCGCATCGGGGCGGTAGTAGGCGGCGTGAAAGCTGACGAGGTCGTCGCGTGTGAGGCGGTCCACGTCCTCGTACTCGTACTGGCGCGCGTAGGGCGACTTTGCGCCGTAGACGAGCATCCGGAACTCGCGGAACGCGATCCCCATGACGTTGTCGTTGCGGCGCGCGATCGCGGAGCGCATGTGGGTCTTGGCGAGGTCGATCTTGTCCGGGGCGAACGCAGGGGAGGTCAGGATTTGTGCGAACACCGGCAGTACCCGGTCGACATTCTCCGCGAGCGTCTTGCCGTCGATCGTCCCCCACGCCTCGCCGATACCTGTTTCCACCTCGGCGCCGAGGTTGTCGAGCAACTCGTCGATTGCGTCTCCGGTCATCGCGGACGTGCCGCCGGTGCGCTGCACCTCACCAAACAGGTCCGTGAGGCCGGCCTTCCCGGGCGGTTCGGCGATCTGGCCGCCGCGCACGGTGGCGCGGAACTGGATCTGCGGCAGGTCGTGGTCCTCGATGAGCAGAAGCTTCACGCCGTTCGGCAGCGTCTCGTGCACCATCGCCGGCGTCTTGATGTCATGCAGCGGGGGGTAAACAAGCTTGTCAATGGGCCGCGGAGCACGGCTCGGCGCGGGTTGCTGCGCCGCAACGGTGGCCGCAAGCGCGACAAAAGCGAGTGCGGCGACAACAGGCAGAGCGGATCTTTCTCTCTTCATGGCAGTCTCCTCGCCGCGGCTCACTTCGCCGCCTGCACCGTCTGCTTCGCGGCGGTCGTCTCGATCATGCCGACCGTGCGGTTCGCCCTCACAAACGTCGCCTGGGCGACGCGCTGGATGTCTGCCGCCGTCACCTTGTCGATCTTTGAGAGGTACCGGAACATCTCGCGCCAGTCACCCTCCAGGTTCTGGGCGGAGGCGAGCTCCATCGCGAGCCCCATGTTGGAATCGACGGAGCCGAGAAACTTCTTCTTCTCCTTCGCCTTGACGGCCTGCAGTTCGGCGTCCGACACGGGCTGGCTCTTGAGCTTCTCGATCTCCTCGTAGATCGCGGCTTCGCACTCGGCGTTCGTCTTACCCTTGTTCGGCACGGCCACAAAGATGAAGAGCCCTGGGTACTTCTGGCCGAGCCCCGTGAACGCGCCGGCGTAGAGCGCGAGCTTCTTGTCCGTGACTAGCGACTTGTACACCCGCGAGGAACGACCCTCGGCGAGGATGTCGTTGATCGCCTCGTAGACGGCGTTGTCGGGATCGTTGATGTCGCCCTTGTGGTAGGCAATCAGCAGGAACGGCTGCGACGGGTCCTCCATGATCAAGCGCTTTTCGGCTCGCTGCGGCGGCTCTTGCGTGACCACCGGCCCAGGCTTTTCGCCAGCTGGAATCGAGCCGAGGGTGCGCTCAAGCAGCGGCATCGCCGTGGCGGGGTCCACGTCACCCACGATCACGGCAGTGAGGTTCTTGGCCCTGTAGTACTTGCTGAACCACGCCTCGGCCTGGGCCCTGGTGATCCCCTGGAGGTCGCTCATGAATCCGATCACGCCGGCGCGGTACATCGAGGCCTTGTACGCCATCGGCATAAAGTCGCTGAAGAGGCGGCCGGTGGGCTGGCTCTCGCCCATCCGCTTCTCCTCCATGATCACGTCCTTCTCCTTGTAGAACTCACGCAGCACCGGGTCGGTGAAGCGGTCGGACTCGAGCCTGGCCCATAGCTCGATCTTGTTGGACGGCAGCGAGTAGTGGTAGACGGTTTGGTCGAAGTTGGTGAAAGCGTTCAGGCCCTTGCCGCCAGCACGCTCGATGATGTCGCCGATCTCGTTGGGAACCACGTACTGCCGCGCCTCGTCCTGCGCCTTCTTGAGTGCGGCTTCGAGCTCTTTGACCTTGGCCTCGTCGGGCTTTGGGCGGCGCAGGCGCTCGGCCCGCAGAGCCAGGAACGCCTCGTCCTCCTTCTTCATCGCCCCCACCTCTTTGGCGTAGTCCTTGGTCCCGACGGTGTGGGTGCCCTTGAACGCCATGTGCTCGAAGATGTGGGCGAGGCCCGTGGCGTTCTGGTTCTCGTCCACCCCGCCCACGTCTGCGTAGGTGACCATCGAGATCACCGGCGCGAAGGGGCGCCGCAGCAAGATGACCGTCAAACCGTTGGGCAGTCTCTTTTCGACGACCTTCTTCTCGAGGTCGAGGAAACCCTGCGCCCCCGCGGTCCCGGTCAGGGCCAACCCCACGACCAGGGCAGCGAGGGCTGCGATCAACGTTCGCGTCCGAGTCATCCACCTTCTCCCTTCAGTGTCTTGGGGCGGGGGCAAGCGCCTCCACGCTCCAGAGACCAGTTCCCTGATGCCGGCCCGAACCTGAGTCATGGAAGTCACGACCACAAATGGTATCGCAACTTGGGGGACCGCCTCGAAGCGAGGCGATGCGCCGGCGTGGTCCCCGAGGCTGCGCCACCCCAACGGCGTGCTAACGTTCGACCCGTGCAACGCGCCCCTGCTCCACCTGTCCTTAACGTCCTCTGCCGGCCCGACTTCGGGCGGCCGACGCCGTCCTGAGCCGGCATGGAGAGCCTCCTCGGACTGGCGGGCCTCTTCGCGGCGGCAGTGGTGGCCGGCGCGATCAACTCGGTGGCAGGGGGCGGCAGCCTGATCTCGTTCCCTTCCCTCGTCGCCTTCGGCCAGCCGGCCATCCTTGCCAACGCCACCAACACCGCAGCGCTCTGGCCTGGCACGCTCTCGAGCGCGGTGGCCTACAGGCGCGACACGCTCTTCCGCCGCGACCTGCTGCTGACGCTGCTCCTGCCCAGCATGGTCGGGGGCCTGCTGGGCGCGGTCGTACTGGTGATCACCCCGCCGGAGCTGTTTGACAGGGTGGTCCCCTGGCTCGTGCTCTTCGCCACGCTCCTCTTCGCCCTGCGCAACGTGGTGGCGCGCTGGACAGGAGCCGGCACCGCACGCGACGAGCGCGTCACCATGGCCGGACGCGTCTGGGGTTTCATCTTCCAGCTCTTCGTGGCGACCTACGGCGGTTACTTCGGGGCCGGGATCGGCATCCTCATGCTCGGCTCCCTCTCGGTCATGGGGCTGCGCGACATCCACCGGATGAACGGGCTCAAGACGGTGCTGGGGACGCTGATCAACGTGATCGCGTTTGTTTTCTTCGCCCTCAAGGGCCTGGTGGTCTGGCACCTCGCCGGGCTGATGGCGGTGGGCGCGATCGCCGGAGGGTGGATCGGCGCCCGCACTGCCCGTCGTGTCGACCAGCGCTGGCTCCGAGCCTTCATCATCGCCGTCGGTTTGGCGGTCTCGATTTGGCTCTTCGTCCGGCACTGAGCATGCAAGCGCCGCCTTCCTGCTTTACCCCGGCGTGACAAGAGGCCATCTTGACAGGGCACGGGCTGATGCTACCCTCGCGGAGAACGAGGTCAACTCGCAAATGTCGACGGGGGGGTCTTTGGTGCGGACGGCTTGGGGCGTTTTGGCGGGTATTGCGCTTGCGTCTCAGGTTAGTTGCGCCCGACTGCAGCCGAGAGTCTCGGCAGCCGACTTCAACCTCCTGCTCGTGACCGTGGACACGGTGCGAGCCGACCACGTCGGGGCGTACGGAGATCGCACCGCCGAGACCCCCAACCTCGACCGGCTCGCCTCGGAGGGGGTGCGATTCGCGGTGGCCGAATCGCCGGTGCCGCTCACCCTTCCCGCCCACGCGACGATCCTCTCGGGCCTCCTGCCTCCCCGGCACGGCGTGCGTAACAACGGCGCCGAGCGCTTCCCTGAGGGTCCAGCCACGCTCGCCACTCAGCTCGCCGCCGCCGGGTACCGCACCGGGGCGTTCATCGGGGCCTTCGTGCTGGACCGGCGCTTCGGGCTGGCGCAGGGTTTCGACCGCTACGACGACGACATCCCCCGCGAGCGGGTGGCCGACCTGGACGCCGAGCGCCCGGGCCGGGTCGTGGTGGACCGGGCGCTGGCGTGGCTCTCCGAGAAGAGCGAGAAACCCTTCTTCGCCTGGGTCCATCTCTACGATGCGCACGCCCCGTACACGCCGCCGGAGCCTTTCCGAACGCGCTTCGCGGGCCGCCCTTACGACGGCGAGATCGCCGAGGTGGACGCCCAGGTCGGCAGGCTGCTCGGCGAGCTTGACCGGCAAGGCCTCGCGTCAAGGACGATCGTGGTGGTCGTGGGAGACCACGGCGAGGAGCTGGGCGAGCACGGCGAGCTGACCCACGGCCTGCTGCTCTACGAGCCCAGCCTCCACGTGCCGCTGCTGGTGCGGGCACCGGGGGTTCTTCCCCGCGGCTGGGTGGTGGAGACCCCCGTAAGCCTGGTGGACCTGGCGCCCACCCTCTCCGGACTCCTGGAGCGCCCGCTCTCGGGCACGCCCGACCGGCCGCTCGACGGTCATGACCTCTCGGGGCCGCTGCGGCAACGCCGTGAGCCGACCGCCGAGGACGTCTATGCCGAGTCGCTCTACGGCACCTGCTTCGGCTGGAGCCCCGTGTTTGCCCTGCGCCAGGGCGAGGCGAAGTACATCTCTGCGCCGAGGCCCGAGCTTTACGATCTCCGCCGCGATCCTGCTGAGAGCCAGAACCTCATCGAGCGTTCCTACGGCGAGGTCAAGGAGCTTGCAACCCGCCTCGCCGCGCTTGAAGCGCACCGTCAAGGCCGCGCCCGAAGCCACGCTCGACGCCGAGGCCCGCGGCCGGCTTCTCTCCCTGGGGTACCTCGCCGGGGCCGGTTTCGCCCGGCCGCAAGGAGGCGGGCAGGGCAAGGACCCCAAGGACGCGGTGGTCCTCTTCCGCGCCTTCGAGGAGGCGCACGGGACGCTGGTGGCCGGCCGCCTCGCGGAGGCGCGCACCTTGTACGAGCGCCTGGTGGCCGCCGACCCGTCGAACCCGGTCTTCATGGGACAGCTCGCCGAGACGTGCCACCGGATGGGCGACTACCAACGGGCCGTGACCCTCTACCGGCAGGCCGTGGCCATCGCACCGGTCGATCGAGAAGCGCGCTACAACCTGGCCATCACCCTGCAGGAGGCGGGACGCGGGGAAGAGGCGCTGGAGGCGCTCACCGCGGCGATCCGGCTCGACCCGGGGAGGCCCGAGGCCCACAACGCCCTCGGGATCGCCCTGGCTCTCCGTGGCAACCTGGAGGGCGCCCGTGAGCAGCTCGCGCGGACGGTCGAGCTCGACCCGCACAACTCCCGCGCCTTCAACAACCTCGGCAACGTGCTGCGCGACCTCAAGCGCCGCGACGAGGCCGAGCAGGCCTACAGACGCGCCGTGGAGCTCGCACCCGACTACGCGGATCCGCTCAACGGCCTCGGATCGCTCGAGGTGCAGCGCGACCGGCCGGCGGCCGCGATTCCCTACTTCGACCGTGCGCTCGCCATCGCACCGCAGCTCCACGAGGCGAGGCTCAACAGGGGCATCGCCGAGGAGCTGGCCGGAAACCGGCTGGCTGCGATCGCGGCGTACAAGGACTTCCTGGAACGTACCGCGGGCGAGCGTGAGTACAATAGCCAGCGGCAGGCGGCCCGGCGCCTGCTCGCTCGCCTCGAGCAAACGAATTCAAGCGCAGGAAATCGGTAACGACGAAAGGAGGCTCGATTGAGGCACAGCCACTCTTCATCAGCTGTCAAGACGAGGGACGGTTCTATTCAGCTTCAGGGAGAAAGAGAGGTGGGTCCGATGAGGTTCAGAGATCTTCGCAATCCGGTCCTGCTGGGGCTTGCGGCCGCGTGCCTGCTGGTCCCGGCGATGGTCTTCGGACAGGCAGCCACGGGTTCGCTCACCGGGACTGTCACGGACGGTACCGCGCCGCTACCCGGGGTCACGGTGACGGTCACAAATCCGGCGACAGGGTTCACCCGGAACACCGTCAGCGATGCCGACGGGAGCTTCCGCTTCCCGGGGCTGCCGGTGGGCAAATACTCGGTCAAAGCGGACCTGACCGGCTTCGCTACCGTGACGGTCGAGGGCGTCGATGTGGTCGTCGCGACCACACGCAGGGTCGAGGTCACGATGAAGCCGTCGAAAGTGGCCGAGCAGGTCACTGTCACCGCAGAGGTGCCGCTGGTCGAGACCACACCGTCGATCGGCACCGTCGTCAGCCAGAACGAGCTGCAAACGCTGCCGCTGAACGGCCGCCAGTTCGCCAACCTCGGCGTGCTGGCGCCTGGAACCATGCTCGGCTACAACACCGACCCGACCAAGCCCAACCAGCTCGTGGTCGAGCTCAACGGCGGCAGCGGGCGGAACGTCAACTACGTCATGGACGGCGGCGACAACACCGACGACACCATCGGCGGCGCGCTGCAGAACTTCAACCTGGAGTCGGTGCAGGAGTTCAAGATCCAGACGATGCAGTACAAGGCCGAGTACGGGCGCTCGTCGGGCGGCGTGCTGACGGTCATCTCCAAGTGCGGGCACCAACGAGTTCGCCGGCAGCGTATGGGAGTTCGCGCGTCGCAAGAGCCTCAACTCGGAGACCTATGCCGAGCAGCAGGCCGGCTCGGGCAAGGCCGACTACAAGCGCGACCAGTACGGCGTTTCGCTGGGCGGCCCGATCGTCAAGGACAAGGTGCACTTCTTCGCGACCTACGAGAAGACCTCCATCGGACAGAGCTATGTTGTGGATCCCGGGAGCGACGCACTGAAAGCCACGTATCCGAACCTCGTCGGCCTGGCGGTTCCGATCCCGTCGCACGATGACCTGGCCACCGCCAAGGTGACCTGGGACGTCGACGCTCAGAACTACCTTCAGGTGCGCTACGGGTACCAGAAGAACGACACAAAGTACGGCCAGGGCTCTCTCGCAGCGCCGACGAACCTCGGGACCGTCACCAACAAGTACTCCTCGATACTCGCCGGCTACACCGCCCAGATCTCGGCCGACAAGCTCAACGAGTTCGTCTTCCAGTACACCAAATTCAACAACGCGATCACGCCTGACTCGGCCGATCCGCTGCTTTACTACCCGAACGGATTTGCGGTCGGCCGGAACATCAATACCCCTCAAACCACCAACCAGGTGAAGTACCAGTACAAGGACGACTTCAGCTTCTCGAAGACGATCGGGGGCAAGACCCACGACTTCAAGACCGGCGTCGCGTTCATCAACGAGCCGACGCTCGGCGGCGACTTCAGCTCCGGGTTGACCGGTCAGTACAGCATGATCCCCGGGCCAGCGGGCGGTCCCAAGTGGGTCGTGGGCGACATCACGAAGTACGGTGGGTTCTCCGGCGACTCGACACCCACGAAGCAGTACAGCGCCTACTTCCAGGACGACTGGAGGGTGAACCAGAACCTGACGCTCAACCTCGGCCTGCGCTACGACTACTACGACGCGCTCACCCTCGACCAGTCCACCAACCCGGTTTGGCAGATGCTGTCGACCCAGACGAAGTTCAGCTACAACGAGCTCATGCCTTTCAAGAACGGCGGCGGGAAAGTCCTCCAAAACAGCAAGAACGACTGGGCGCCGCGGCTCGGGTTCACGTGGGACCTCAACGGCGACGGCCGGAACATCCTGCGCGGCGGAATCGGCCGCTTCTACGACTTCCCCTACAGCAACGCCACGATCCTCTTCCCGGCGATGGCAGTGCAGTCCAACTACGGGGTGATCTACGAGGTCACCGCTCCGAACGGGATCAAGAACTCGGACGGGACGTTCTTCCAGCCCGGTCAGCCGCTGCCGCCGTGCCCCACGTGCGGGTTGTCTGCGAGCACGCCCAATGAAGTCGCCTCACCGAACCTGAAACCGCCGCACTCCGACCAGATCTCGCTCGGCTACTCCTGGCAGGTGAACTCCTGGGTGGGCATCACCACCGACGCGGTGAAGGCGCAGTACCGCGACCTGCCGTACCGGTACCGGGCCAACCCGATCGTCGATGCCGCGGGGAACCGGCTCTTTGGGCCGTTGGGATTCAGCAACAACTTCCGCATCTGGACCGGCGACGGGTTCGCCGACTACGAGGGGCTGAACCTCGGCATTCACGTTCGCGGGGACAAGTTCGAGCTGCAGGGGTTCTACACGCTGTCGCGCACGACCGGCAACGTCCTGGGCGGCGCCGACGAGTTCCGACTGACGAGGGTTGAGTACCAGCCCGACATGAAGGCGTACCGAGACCAGTCGGTCAACCCGTACGACCCAACCTGCGGCGCCTGCACCGGCCCCCTCGACACCGACGCACGCCACCGCGTCACCCTGGCCGGGAGCTACCGGCTACCGGTGGGCTTCACCGTTTCCGGTATGTTCCGCTACCACAGCGGCACGCCGTACACCATTTTTGTCCAAGGCGCTCCGATGATCACCCTCGCGCCCGGGGTGTCCAACGTCAACAGCGGAACCGGCGCAAGCTTCTCCCAGTTCGACCTGCGCCTGGCGAAGTCTTTCGATTTTGCCAAGGACCTCGGCATCGAGGTGTTCGCCGAGATGTTCAACGTGTTCAATCAGAAGAACGCGGCTCTCTACACTGCCACGGGGCAGCCTGCCGCATATGCCGGCGACCCGTACCAGGGCGAGCAGCGCCTCCTGCAGCTCGGCCTCCGGTTCCACTTCTAGACCGGTAACGTGCCGTGTGGTCCGGCGGGGCGCCCTCGGGCGCCCCGTTTCTTTTCGAGTCAGCGAGAGGGGCCTTTGCCCGGAGGCCCTGTCGGGACCGGAAACGCCCGCACGATCGCGGCCGACGCCCTCGGACGCGCTGATACGCGCCGGACCCTGCTGCTCCACCTCGTCGATGCGCACGACCGAGTGCATCGGGATGAAGACCCGCTTGACGCCCGAGAACTCGGTCTTGAGTCGCTCCTCTGAAGAGTCCACGATGAGCTTCGAGCGCTCCCCGAAGAGCAGCTGCTCGACCTCGATGAAGCCAAAGAGGTCGCCCTGCGAGACGTGCCGGGCGTAGATCTCGTAGACCTGGCCCTGGTTGGCGAAGATGACCTTGTAGATGCGTTCCCCGGCGGTCTTCCTCTTCGGCATCGGCGCCCCTGTTGTCCTCTCAACATACCACGGGGTGGGTCGCCGACACCGACCCATCGGAGGACCGACGGCCGTGAGCGCGTCCTGAGCTCAGTCGCGCAACCCGGCCAGGTCCTTGTCGCTCCGCGTCTGAACCGCCAGCTTCGGGTTGAGCTGCACGGCCCGCGCGAGGGCGGCGCGCGCCCCGGCCTTGTCGCCGTTGGCGAGCCGGATCACAGCCAGGTCGTAGAGCACTTCGGGCAACATGCCGGGCTGCCGTTCGGCGCGCGCTGCAGCACGCTCAATCGCGGCCAGCGCCGCGGCGAAGCGCTTCTCGGTGAAGGCCGTCCATCCGCGGTTCCAGTCGTCGTTGACCATTGCGAGGGCGAGCAGCCGCGCGATCTCGGTGAACGGGTCGGCGTGGTCGTCCACGCGGATGTCCACCGCGTGGTCGGTGAAGCCGTTGTAGCCTGCCCTTGCGCGGCACACGAGGACCACCGCCGACTGCCTGCCGCGGCTGTCCCCGCCGGCCTCGTCGCCAGCTCTGAGCGCGGCGTAGAGCCGCTCGGCGAGGGGCCTGCCCCTGCTCGCCAGAAAGGCGCTTTCCATCGCGACGACCACCTTCTCGCCAGCCAGGATGTTCCCCTGAATCGCGTAGCCGGGTCCGCTGCGGCCGCCCGCCCATGGGTTGCACCCGGGGCCGGTGTAGGTCGCCGATTCCCCGGCCGCGTTCACCACGCCGATCTGGCGGTCGTTGGCCCCCGTGTCCGTGCGGAGCAACACCTTCACGGTTTCGTCAGGGGTCAGGCCGCGGGCCAGCAGCTCGATGCCGCGCGGGCCGAAGGTCGTGTTGGCGTTCGCCTGCGTGGCGACCGTGCCCACGTCGGCCCGCGCGTGGGGCACGATAGTACCCACCGCAAAGAAGCGGCTGGCGACCGCCACCCCCACCTCGCCCGCCTCCGGGTCGGCGGCGGCGATCGAGAACGTGGACGGCGGCGGCGGCGCGGCCCGCACAGCGTTCACAAACGGGATCACAGCGAGAGCGGTGAACGCCACGGACGCGATGCGAGCGCGCATGGTCCCTCCTCCGGTCACCGGCTCATCCTAGCGCCGCGGCACGCTCTGAACCAGCCGGAAACGGTTTCGACCTGCCGGAGACAAGGGTGAGAACGCACTGCTGGAGACGACGAGATCCCGGCTCCCACCGAAGGCGGGACGAAGAACCTCACGGCGCAGCAGGCGTGCGGAGAGCTTTCGCTGCGCTCGGGATGACTTCGGCCCGCTGGTAGCGGTGCCGAGGTCACTTTCTCGTGTAGACGATCTCCATCATCTTGAACTCCTTGCCGGAGGAGCGGTCGGGGCCGTACATCTCCATCACGTGTTTGTTGGCGTCCACAATTCGCGTCACGTTGCGCACCTTCATGGGCTTGCCCGTCATGACGTCGGGCATGGTGCTGGTGAGCGTGATGACCTTCCCCGAGGGGTCCGCGGTCCCCGTCATCACCATGACCATGGTGCCCATGGTGTCCATCCAGGTGCCGACGTACTTCTTCTTGAGGTTGTCGTACCCGGTGTAGCCCAGCCCCTGGAACTTCATGCCCCCGAACTCGCCGTCGAAGTCCTCCCTGACGAACCGCCCGCCCAGGACCCAGCTGTCCTCGGCGGTCCCGGATCCCGTCTGGGGTGGCCCGCCCGGCGTCTGCCACGACGTGGCCTTGACGGTCCAGCTCCCGATCGTCGGCTCGAGCGCCTTGTGCATGGCGCCCGGAGTGGCGACCTTCATCCAGGCCTCCATCTCCGCCTGCTGCTCGGGCGACATCTTCGGTTTCTCGGTCTCCTGCGCACCCGCGAGGCCCGGCGCGGCGAGAGCCACCAGGACAGCGAGGGCAACCCCTGTAGCGAGAACCTTGGCTTTCATGATCTCTCCTCCCTTGAACTTATTCTACGTCTCATTCGCGGAAATGTTTCCCTTCACCGCTCCTGGATGGAGGCGCCGCGCCTACGGCCTGAAAGTCAGCCCGAGCCACGCCTTCGTGGAGCCCTTGAAAGGGGCGTCCAGGATTTGCGCCACGCCCAGGGTGACGTGGAACCCGGGGATGCGCACGAGGGGCACGGGGTCGCCGGTGATGTCCCACTCCAGGCCGGCAAGCCTCAACCAGTCGCCTTTCGCACTGTCCTGGTTCCACATGTTGTGCCGCTCGAAGAAGAGCGGTAGCCCGCCGAGGAGCAGCGTGGCCCTTTGGCCCTCGTGCTCGTCTCCGACAAGCGTGCCCGCCGGCAGGGCCGGGACCATGACGTGCACGGCCAGCACCGCGTCCGGGAGGATGGAGCTCGGCATCCCGCCGAGCTGCAGGCGCTCGAGGTCGGAAACCGCGTTGCGCACGCTCCCCCGCTGCCAGGCAAGAACGAGCCCGCTGCTTCCGTAGAGGGCGCCGACCTGAATCCCACTTCGCACGCGCCGCCAGGAGTTCCCGCCGGTGCGCCCCGCGTCGAAGCGCGCGACCACCGACGCCGGGAAGCGCCAGCGGCCGCGCGAGGGCGAGCCCGCGACCTGGGCGCGCACGAAACCCAACCGTTCGTCCCGGCTCGCCGATCCTTGCGGCTCGATGCGACCGAGGTACGCTCCGGCACCCAGCTCGAGGCCCCCGGCGAGCCACCGGGTCCCCCACGTGCCCGCAAGCTCGGCGCCGCGTTGCTGCGCATCCAGACGCGTGCCGAGGCCGGGGACCGTCACGGACTGCTGCGAGGGCCTCTCCGTCGCGTCGAAGAGCTGCAGCGTAACGGCGACCGGCCACCCCCGCCAGGCCCCCGCAAGGGTGCCGCCCCGGGGCCCGGCGGCATCCGCAATCGAGCCCAGTGCCAGCACGTCGAGGCGGCCGACCACGTCGCCGGCCCGGGCGCCGACCTCCAAGGCGTGAGTGGAAGGGGCGATGTTGCCGCCGAAGAGGGCGGCGAGCTCCTGGCGCCCGAAGCCGTAGCGACGACCTGGCGCGACCGGCGCGACCGCGAGCGGCGCAGGCTGCGGGGGAGTCCTCGGCCGCACGGCCGGTGCGAGATCGGCGGAGCGCGCTACCGGAGGGCTCGCGGCCGGGGCCTCGCCGAGCCTCATGTAGCGCAGATCGAGGCCGTCGGCCTGCAGGCTCAGGAAGTACAGCCCCGAGCCATCGGGCGTCGGCGCAGGCGCCAGGGCCGCGCCGATCGTCCGGGTGACCGCGCGCAGAGCGCCTTTACCGTCGGCCGGGAACGCGGCGACGTCGATGAATCCGCCCTCGCCGGCGGAGGCGAACACTACCTTGCCGTCCACGCTCCAGGCCGGGTACGCCACGCTCGCGCCCGCCGCGACTGGCAGCTCGACCTCGCGGCCCGAGGTGAGCTCGCGCACGACCAGCTTCCAGCCGCCCGCGCGGTGGCTGACGTAGGCGACGCGGCCGCCGTCCGGGCTCACCCGCGGCAGCGCGCAGACGGTCTCCACGGAGGGGGGCGTGATCTCCGAGACCACGCCTGTGGGCAGGTCGATCTTGACGAGCTGGGAGAAGCCGTTGCGGTTTCGCACCGCCACCGCCCAGGCGCCTCCGGGCCCTGGATCGGGCTCGCGCACGTCGGCCAGGTGGGTCAGCCGCACGACGCTCCCGGCCGACAGCTCCCAGAGGAAGAGGTCGGGATGGAGGAAGCCGTTGCGGTCCGGGCCGAAGCGCACGAACAGGATCGCCTGGCTACCCGGCATCCAGCGCGGCGTGAGCGGGTCGGCGCCGTCCCTGGCGGGAAGCTCGAACAGAGGCTTGCGCGGGAGCGGCCTCGATCGCACCGGGGCGACGTCGCCGGGGTCCTTTTTCAGGGCCTTCTCGACGCGCTCCCGCCACTTCTTCTCCGGCTCCTCGTCGGGCGCGGTGGACCACACCACGAGGTGGGGGGGCTTCTGGCGCGCGCGCAGCACGATCGCGAGCCTGGTTCCGTCCGGCGAGACGGCCGGCTCGCCGGTGCTCCAGGAGAGGTCCTGCCAGAGCTCGCCCTCGCGCTCCACAGGGGCCAGCCGGCGCTCGGCCTCCACGGCGCGCCACGCGAGCTCGGCTGTGAAGCGGTCGTAGAGCCTGGCCGGAGCCTCGCCGAAGACGCCTTCGAACGCTTGGTCGAAGCCGCGGTCGGAGCGCGCCGTCATGCGCGCCCACAGGTTTCTCAGGCTGTCCGGCCCGGTTCTCTCGACCAGCCACTCCAGGTACGCCGACCCCGCCAGGTACGCCATGGAGGTGCCGAGCCAGCTCTGCGAGTCGGACGAGAGCTGGGAGTAGTCGGGTAGACGCCCGGCACGGGCTCGCTGCCTCAGGATCGCCGCCCGCAGGTCGCTGTTGGGGCGCCCGGAAGCGGTGAGCCTGCCCTCCACCAGCGTCGCGTACCCCTCGTGCACCCAGCGCGGGGCGCGCAGCGTGATCGGCCCCAGCGGGAGCAGGTGCTCGACCAGAATCTGGCCCGGGTTCCGCGAGGGCCGCAGCATGTGTACGAGGTGCGTCTCCTCGTGCAGCGCCAGAAGCTCGGTCCAGTCCGTGTACGTTCCGATCACCGCGGATGGTCCAGGCGGGTTTGTCCAGAGCACCAGCCGGGGCCCCCGGAGCAGCGGGAGCGCCATGCCGTTGGATTGGGCGATCGGGTCCGTGACTACCACATCCGTCACCTCGGGCGGCGCGTAGCCCACCTCGGCTACGACCCGCTCGCGGATCGCCTCCAGCCGCGCAGCGACGTGCAGCGCCCACGCCTCGGCCGGCGCCGTGTAGTGCACACGGAAGTGCTTCGTCTCGGCCGTCCGCCAGTCTGCGCTCGGCGCCTGCGCCAGGCCCCGGGAGGCCAGCGCCAGAGCGGCGACTCCTCCAAGGATTCTGTGGACCATAGCTAAACGTACCACGCGGCTTCGACCCGCCCAAAACGATCCAAGGCGTCGGAGGAGCCTGAGTGGCCGCCGGGACGAGAAAGCACCAACATGGCATCTGTCCCCGGCAGGACGGCCGTCGTTTGCCACCGGGGTCCGCGGCCAGAGTTTTCTTTCACTGCGTGACGCTTGTTTGCCACGCGGGTGCGCGGCTGGAACTCTCTTCATCACTGCGTGGCTCTTATTGCCCCGCGGGCTCGGAGCAATCGCTCGGGCTGCGCATCGAGCGCAACCCTCCGACCCGCCTGCGCGTGCGACCGAGCTGGCACAGACCGGCGTGCGGACCCTCGCCGTTCCTCGCCCTCGCGCTGCGCGCTCGTGCTCAGCCAGCGTCTCCACCCGCCGGTCTGGCCGCTCGGTCCCCGCACGCTCCGGCGGAATCGCTCCTATCGCCCGCGGGGCGGAGTTCGCCTCCACCCCCCCGATCCCCCGTGCACCCACACGCAGGGGATGCTCTCGCCAGGGCTCTGGCCTCATTGGCAGAGCGCACCGAGTTACGGGCGGGGGGCTTTCAATTCGCCCCGCGGGTGTCAGCGGCCATGCCTCCCGAGGCCGCGGGGACCCGGCGCGCGGACCGGGACGGGGTGTCGGCGACGCGGACCCATGCGGACACCGAGGGGCCCCGGCCTGGGACGCGCTGCCGGGTCGCGGTCGAGGGAGTCTCGGTCCGCAGCGCGCAGGGGCGCGCAAGGGCCGAGAGGCCGCGCACCCGCGTGGCAAGAAACGAGGCTCCCAGCCCGCGGGACAAAGAACAAGCCACGAAGTGGCAAGAAAGAAAAGTGGGCCACCCGCGGGACCGGTAACAGTGGCTAGCGCTTGCGGAGGTGGACGCTGCCGGAGAAGCTCTTGGCCACCACCCGGGCGGCGCCCCCCGTGGAGAACGAGAGCTCTTTGCCCGGCCCGTACTCGCTGGTGCGCCGCGCCGCGGGGCCGAAGTCATTGGAGATCTCCCCCGAGAACGTCGTCACGTCGAACTCGGCCGCGACGTCGGCTGGAAGGGTGATCTCCACGGCGCCACTGACGCTCTTGACCTCCAGGCGCGCATCCTTGGCGAGGGCCGCGTCGAAGGAGATCTTTCCGGAGGTGGTCTCCAGCTCGACGCTCGTGACCTCGCCCCCCGTCACCCGCAGGGAACCGCTCACCGAGCTGGCCTCCACCGTACCGCCCACGCCCTTCAGCGTGACGGTGCCGCTCACCGTTCTGGCCCGGCCCGGTGCATTGGCGGCCGAGATCTCGATCTCGCCGCTCACGCTCCTCGCGTCGAAGCGGCTCGGCTCGCCGGTCACCGTAATGGAGCCGCTGACCGATTCCAATCGGGACTTGCCGGTCACGTTCTGGACGGCGATCTTGGCGCTCACGGTTTCGACTTCGAGCTGGCTGCCCGATGGCAGCTGGATCTCGAGGTCCGAACCGTCCACGTGATGGCTGGCGCGGGGCAGCACGACCTTGACGACGGTCTTCCCGCCGCTGCCCGAGAACTCGAGCCGCTCGGTGCCCCTGCCCAGCGTGCCGGTGACTGCGACCTCCTCGCGGTCCCAGCCCGTCACCCTCACCGATCCGGCCACGTTGGAGATCTGGACGACGCCGTCCCTGGTGGCCGGACGCTTCTGGTCCACCTTCTGCTGCGCCAGTGCCGGCGTCGCGGCCATGGCCATGGCCAGTGCGAGATACCCGAGGTTTTTCATGGTCGTTCTCCTTCCCTCACCCGCGCGCGGGGAGCTGCGCGACCTGCTGCAGCAGGTCGATCTCCTGCTTGTAGACGGCCACGAGCAGCGCGGGAAGCTCCTTGTTGCCGGGGTCGCGCGCCAGCGCGGCCTGTACCTTGGCAACCGCCTCATCAATGATGCGGAGGTTTTGCTCGACGACCTCGAAGGTCTGGGGCGACAGTGACCCTCTCCGCGCCTCCAGCGCCGCGCGCAGCTGCGCGCGCGCCGCCGCGTAGGTGGCCTGCACCTGTTCGAGCTCCAGGGACGCCGGCACGGCCGCGGCCGTCGGGGCCGGGCGGTCGGGTGCCACTGCCACGCGAGAGCGGTGACTTCCGATTAGCACCGCCGTCACCAGGGAGACCGCCACGATCAGCACCGCCGCGGCCGCGGCCGCCGCACCGAGCAGGTACCAGCGCGTTCCCCTGCCGGCGAGGTTCTCGTCGCCGGCCTTTCCGGCCATGATCCGCGCCATGATGCCCTGCCACTGGTCATGGGCCGGCGCGATGGTGCGCGGCAGCGCCCCGACGCGGCCCAGCAGAACCCGCAGCTGCGCCTCCGAGGTCCGGCACTCCGCACACCCCTCCAGGTGCCGGGCGACTTCCCGCCGCCGCTCCTCCGGCAGGGCGCCGTCAACCAGATCGTCAAGCAGCTCTTGCACATCCCGGCAGTTCATGGCGCCAGCACCTCCCTCAACAGTTTGCGGGCACGGTGCAGGTGCGACTTGCACGTGCCGACAGCCAGCCCGGTGAAATGCGCGATCTCGGGGTGCTTCCAGCCCTCCACGTCATGCAGCACGAAGACCCGACGGGCCTGCTCCGGAAGCGTGGCAATCGCGCGCTCCAGGTCCAGGGCCGCCCCGCTGTCCTTCGGCGGCACCGGGGCGGCAAACGCCTCGACGTCCTCCGCCAGCGTCAGGCGGGCATCCCGGCGCCCGCGGTCCCGTCGCTCACCGAGCACGACGTTGACCGTCAGGCGAGTGAGCCAGGTCCCGAAGGCGCTCTCGCCCCGGAAGCTCGGGAGCTTCTGCCATGCCCGCACGAATACGTCCTGGGTGAGCTCCTCGGCGAGCGCGGTCCTGCCAGCCATCCGCAGGCAGATCGCGTACACCAGCCCGACTTTGGACCGGTAGAGCTTCTCGAACGCGGCAAGGTCGCCCGCCTGGGCGGCGCGCACGAGGTTCCGCTCGGCGAACCCATCCGTGTCCACGCTCACCCTGCCGCCGCATGGACCGGGGACCTCATGGCTCGCAAGTCCGCTCACCGTCCCCACGCCAGATTAGATGCCACAGGGGCGTGAAGGGTTCAAAACGGGCCTGCCGCAGGAGGCCGGTCAGGCCGGCCACTGCTCTCGGACGTGGCCGGGCAGCTCCCGTGGCGCCTACCTCTGCGCGTCCGCAGCGAAGACCGGGTCAACGTCCACCGGGATGTCCTTGAGCGAGGCCAGCACCTTGGCCATGTCCTCCGAGACTTTCCCATACCGCCTGGCCAGCTCCTGCGCGCCCTGGTAGCTGCCGGTCGCCTCGATCATGAGCAGCTCGCCCGCCAGCTCCTTGAGCCCACGGGCGAACCTCTCGAGCACCGGCTTGAAGCGACCGTCCGGCGTGACGACGATCGCACCCTTCTCAACCAGATAGTTGGCCTGGATCACGACCCCCAGACCGTGGGCGTCGGTGGTACCGAAGCGGGCGGCCCGGAAGAGCCCGGCCACGTAGGTCCACGGCAGAGGCGCCATCACACTCGCCGGCACGATGTCCCTGTTGGCGAGCACGCCCAGGGTGTAGACGCCGAGCACGTCGGCCTTGGCCTCCTCGATCGCCGGGTAGAGCTCCTTCAGCTCCATGCGCACCTCGGTCTCGCGGCCGCCGACCTTGATTCTCCCCGAACCCAGCCCGTGCGAGAGCTCGTGGAAAAGGATGTGGTGGAAGTACGCGTCGAATTCCACCTTCCCCAGTTCGTCCTCGGGCAGCGCGCGGGCAGTGACCGGCACCAGGATGCCGAAAAACTTCGCCCGCATCATGTTCTTCAGCAGCACCTTCTTCGACCCCTTGGCCTCTCTCACGCGCTCGTCGTTGGGGAGGTTGAACGCCAGGGTCTGCACCGCGCAACGGGCCTCCCCTCCGGTGACCACCTCGTCGGCGACACGGATCGGCGAAGCGGTTCCCCGAGTCGTGTTCTTGTACTGGTCCGGAATTGGCAGCCGGCTCTCGAGGTACGGCAGCTCCTTCTTGTACTTCGCGAGCTGAGCGGAGTCAGCGGGCTGCTCCACGCACACGAAGGCCTCGAACGCGGCCTTGTAGCCGAAAAGACCGTCCTCGTAGGTTTCGTACGGGCCGATCACGACCTCGAGTGGGGAGTCCAGGTCCATCCACGCGAGGTCGGAGGCATAGTAGTCGTCCGAGAGGAAGGCGGCCGCCCGCAGCCTGAGGAACTTCTTGAGGCTCTCGTTAGTGGTCACGTCGGCAGCCGCACGCAACTCAGAGGCGGCCTGCTCGAGGAGATCCCGGTATTCCTTCGAGTAGGGCACCGCAACCAGCACGCCCTTCTCGCGGCGAATCACTGTCGTCGTGGAGCTAAACGCCTTCCGCACGTCCGGCCCGGATGCGACCGCCTTCTCGAACTCCTCCTTCGTCATGTCCTCGGGGTAGTACCCGGCGCCGGGCTGGTGCTTCACGCTTCCGAGGAACGGTTCGAAGTCCCTGAGGCGATCCCAGGGTCCCGCCATGATGCGGTAGTAGTCCTTCGCCGCCGGGGCGTCGCCGCCCGTGAGCGCGGCGACGCGCGTGGAGAAATCCGGGTTCCCCGCCCATGCCTGGCGCAGGAAGACCGCGTTCATGATCCCGGCGGCCCGCACGAGATGATCGAGCGCCTTCTGGTCGGCCGGCGTGAGGCTCAAGGTGTCCACCGCAAGCTTCTCGCGCACGAACTGGGCCCTGCGCACCTTGATGTCGGGAACGACCTTCAGCGTCCCGCCGCCCTTTTGCGCGGGGCGTGCCTGCCCGAAGGCGCATGACGCCAGGAGCACCAGACAACACGCAACCGACAGGCTTGCCTTCGAAGTCATCGTCCACCTCCGGTACGGCCGGTTCCTCCGTGATTTTACCCTCGCACGACGGGGCAAGCGAAGCGAGTGCCCCGCTACCATCCCGCCAGCCCGGCGTTGGGGGCACAACCTCCGGCCGGGGATCCGCGTACAATCCAAAGGGCAGGATTCTTCGCGGAGGAACGGGCAGGGCATGGCGGAAACCTGGAAGAAACGGCTCATCTGGCTCTGGAACGAGTGGATCAAGACGCTCTTGATCGTGCTCGTGGTGGTAGGCGGTTTCCGCTCAGCCATCGCGGACTGGAACGACGTGCCCAGCGGCTCAATGAAGCCGACGATCCTGGAGGGCGACCGCATCTTCATCAACAAGCTGGCGTACGACCTCAAGGTCCCGTTCACGGCGTGGCGGCTCATGCGCTGGGGCCAGCCCCAGCGCGGGGACATCGTGGTGCTGTTCTCACCCGGCGACGGCAAGCGCCTCGTCAAGCGCGTGGTCGGCCTGCCCGGAGACCTCCTTGCGATGCGGAACGACCGCCTGTACATCAACGGCCAACCGGTGAACTACGAGCCGCTCGGCGGCGTCAACATCGAGGACTTCCAGCGCGGCGACCGGCCCCGGCGCCTGCTCGCCACGGAAAAGCTCGGAACGCACGCCCACCCGGTGATGATCACCCCCGAGCTGCCAGCCATGCGCTTCTTCGGGCCGATCCAGGTGCCGACCGGCCAGTACTTCGTGATGGGCGACAACCGCGACGAGAGCGGCGACTCGAGGGTCTTCGGCTTCGTCCCTTCCGACAGCATCGTCGGGCGGGCCACCGCGGTAGCGGCCTCCGTGGACCCGTCCAACCACTACCTGCCGCGCTGGCAGCGCTTTCTCCGCGCCCTGCAGTAGCCGGGACCGCTCACGAACCCAGGTGGTGCCCGTGCCGGTCGCGCAGCGCCGCGATCAGCTCAACCGCAAGCGTCGCCATGTCGAACGGCTTCTGGAGGAACCGGACCCCGCCGGAGCCCACGCTGCGGCGGAGGTTCTCGTCCTGGGTGTAGCCGGACATCAACACCACCGCGAGCGAGGGTTGGTTGTGCTGCAGCTCAGCCGCAAGCTGCTGGCCCACCCCATCGGGCAAGACGTGATCCGTGAGGAGCACATCGAATCTGCCTGCCGCGGCGAGCTGTCGCGCCTCGACCACCCCCGCAGCCGTGGCGACCTCGAACCCCAGCATGGGGATGATACGCGCCAGCGCGTCCCTGGCGCCCTGCTCGTCCTCGACGACGAGCACCCGCTTGCCATGCCCCTGGGCGAGGCTGGAGAGGTCCGAATTCCTGTCCGCCCCCCCGGGCGCCGTGGCGGCAGAGGACCGCGGCAGCACCACCCGGAAGGCGGAGCCGTGGCCCACCTCCGTCCTGAGCTCGATCTCGCCTCCGTGGCGCGAGACGATGCCGTGCACGACGGACAGGCCGAGCCCAGAGCCCTCGCTCGACGGCTTGGTCGTGAAGAACGGATCGAAGATGCGGTTCCTGATCGCTTCCGGGATCCCGTGCCCGGTGTCGCGCACCTCGAGCCACACACGCTCGCCGGGCCCGCTGCCGGTCTCGACGGTCAGCGTCCCGCCGTCCCGCATCGCGTCGGCCGCGTTGACCGCGAGGTTCATGACGATCTGTTCGAGCTGTCCGCGGTCGCCCTGGATGGGTAACGGCTGCGAGACCTGGATGAGACGGAACTCGATGTTCTCGCGCAGCAGCCGCCGCACGAGGTTGGCCGCGTCGTAGACCACCTGGCTCATGTCCAGGCTCTCGAAGCGAGTCGCCTCCTGGCGGGAGAAGAGCAGCAGCTGTCGCGTCAGGCGGGCACCGCGCGTCGCGTGCTCCCGCAGCTCGGCGAGCCCGGCCGCCAGTCCTCCCGGGTCGGCGGAGGCGCGGGCCGTGAGCGACTCGGCATAGCTGAGGATCGCCTGGAGGAGGTTGTTGAAGTCGTGGGCCACCCCGCCCGCGAGACGGCCCACGGCCTCCATCTTCTGCGCCTGCCGCAACTGCTCCTCGAGCGCCCGCCGCTCCTCCTCGGCGCGCGTGCGCTCGGTGATGTCCCTGGACGTGAGGACGATCCCGCGCACGGCGGGATTGTTGAGGAGGTTTCTTCCGAGGGTTTCCAGGTGGACCCAGCGACCGTCGGCGTGCCGGACACGGTAGCCGGTCGGGATGCCCAGGTTTCCCCGCCGGTACATCTTCTCGAACGCGTCCCGGACGAGCGGGAGGTCGTCCGGATGGATGAGCTCGAACGGGTCCGTTCCCGTCAGGCCGCCGGGGCCGTAGCCGAGGAGCCGGTCCGCAGACGGACTCTCATAGAGGAACGTCCCGTGGGCGTCGTGAACCGAAATGAGGTCGTACGACTGCTGCACCATCGAGCGGAAACGCTCCTCGCTCAGGCGGAGCTCCTCCTCAGCCTTCTTGCGCTCGCTGATGTCGCGCACCACGGAGAGCACCCGCCCCTGGCCGCCGATCAGCGAGCCCCGGAGCGCCACCTCGACCCAGAACTCCTCGCCGCTCTTGCGCCGTCCCAGCCACTCGAAGACCTGCGGGCCTTCCGCGAGGGCGCGCCGGATGCGCGCCCGCGCTTCCTCCTGGGTGAACGGCGGGCGCCCTGCCGACATGTCTCCCACGCTGAGCTTCAGGGCCCCCTCACGCGTGTAGCCGAAGAGGTCGAACACCGTCTCGTTCACGTCGAGGATGGCGCCGGTTGTCCCATCATGGAGGAAGATCGCCTCGCTCGTCGCGTTGAACACCTCGCGGTACTTCTGCTCGCTCTGCCGCAATGCCTCCTCGGTCCGCGCGGCCTCGACGAGCTCACCCGAGAGCGAGTCGGCCATCAGGATGACGATGCCCATGAAGGCGTACTCGAGCGTGTAGACGGACCGGAAGAAACCCAGCCCGACCCCAATGTCGTTCACGGCGGCGAGGAAGAGAAAGCCCATTGCACCCAGCAGGCGCGTTGCGCGCGAGCGCTCCCCGGCACGGAAGAGACCCGCACCGGCCATGAAACCATAGACGAAGACCCCGAGGCTGACGAGGTCGTGGAGCGCGGTCACCGGACCCGCCACCACCTCGTTGTACGTCACCCCGAGGCCCAACGGCAGCTGAACGTGCTTGACGAGGGGGACGTCGGAGAGCACCAGCTGCGTGCCACCGACGAGCACCCATGCCAGCAACAGACCATAGCCGATGCCCATCGCAGTGATGAAGGACCCGCAGGGGCGGCGCGCGTAGTCCGCCACGAACACCAGCAGCGCGATCACCCCGTAGGTGACCGCGACCGTCTGCACGAGCTGCCATGGCCGGCCGGCTGCGGGCGAGGCCGCGCTGTAGAGGAAAGCGCAGGCGATGTCGTACAGGCACACGGCGAACGCCGCGTGGGCAAAGCTCAGCGGCTGGCGGGAGCGGCGCGTCCGGAGGTAGATGACGAGGTAGTGGGCGGCAACGTAGGCGTTGATGCTCGCCATCAGGAGCGGCGGAATCGACCACCCGTTCACCATCGTGACCTGCCCTGCTGCCTCGCCTCAGCATACCTGAGACAGCGCGAAAGCGTGTCGCGACAAGGACGGAATCTCGAAAAGCCGTCAGGCCTCGCCGCGCCCGCGGCGGGGGCCGGGGATCTCAATAGCAGCGCTGGGGCACGCCCTCGGGCACGACGGCCGGGCCGCAGCGAGCGGGGGCGAGCAAGGCCCGAGCTGCGCCGCACCCCAGGGGTAAAAGAGAGCCCGGCACGGAGTGCCAAGAAGAATGGGGTCAGCCAGTCGAACGGCCGCGGTTCACGGCTCGCCAGCCGAGGTACACCGGGATGCCGCTCAGCACGATGGCGAGGCCGGGCCACGTGGTCTGCGTCTTGTAGACCAGCAGCGTGAGCGCGATCCCGGTCGCGGCCACGATGTAGAGCGCGGGCAGCACCGGGTAGCCGAACGCCCGGTACGGCCGGTCGGCTTCCGGACGGGTGTGGCGCAGAACGAACAGCCCGGCGATCGTCAGCACGTAGAAGATGAGCACCGCGAAGACGACGTAATCGAGCAGGTTGGAGTAGACGTTGCCGTACTGCTCCACGCCGGTGGCCGGATCGCGAAGCACCGCGCCCGCCGCGCCGCGCAGGCGGGTGCGCGGCAGGACCAGGAGCGAGGCCCACACGCACTGGAACACCAGCCCGACCGCCGGAACGCGCTTGGCGTTGAGCGTCCCCGCGGTGGAGAAGAAGAGTCCGTCGCGAGCCATGGCCCAGTAGACACGGGCGCCCGCCAGGATCAGCCCGTTGTTGCAGCCGAACGTCGAGATGACGATCGCGATTGCCATGATGATCGCGCCCGCGTCCCCGAAGATCGTCTGCAGCGCGGCGGTCGCCACGCGGTCGTCGGGCGCGTGCTGGATGGCCGAGATGGGCAGCGTGACCAGGTACGCCACGTTGGCCAGCAGGTAGAGCACGGTCACCAGGCCGGTCCCCGCGGCCATCGCGAGCGGGATGGAGCGCCGCGGGTCCTTCACCTCCCCCGCCGCGAACGTGATGTTGTTCCACGCGTCCGACGAGAACAGCGAGCCAACCTGGGCCACGCAGAACGCGACCAGCAGGCCGAAGAAGCCGGCCGCCGCCGAGGTCGCCGAGATGAACGGGACGTCCGGGGCGATCGGCGCCACCCCTGCAGGGGTCCAGGGGGCCGCGAAGTTGGCGTGGATGGCGCCCGAGTTGGCGCCCACGAAGATGCCGACCAGGATCAGCAGCCCGAGGGCCAGCACCTTGATCGAGGTGAAGAGGTCCTGGATGAACCTCCCCACCGAGAGCCCGCGCGTGTTCGTATAGGTCAGCAGCGCCACCATCAGGATGCCGACGAGCTGCTGCGTCGAGAGGCTCACCGCGTAGCCGGCGGAGATGTTGACCGGCGCGACGATCCATGCGGTGGGCGAGATCGCCGGCACGAGCGCGCCGAGGTAGCGGGCGAACGCCACCGCGACCGCCGCGATCGTGCCGGTCTGGATCACCAGGAAGAGCGTCCAGCCGTAGAGGAACCCCCAGAACGGCGAGTACGCCTCGCGCAGGAAGACGTACTGGCCGCCGGCCTGCGGCATCATCGCGGCAAGCTCCCCGTACGCCAGGGCTCCGGTGACGGTCAGCACGCCGGTCACCAGCCAGACGAGGAGGAGCCAGCCGGCCGAGCCAACCTGGCGGGAGATGTCGGCGGAGACGATGAAGATGCCGGAGCCGATCATCGAGCCCGCGACCACCATGGTGGCGTCCCACGGGCCGAGGCCACGCACGAACTCCGTCGGCTTCTCCTCGGTCGCTCTTTGGTTTCCCGCCACGGTTCCCCCCGGACTGCGGTCCCTGCCGCCGGATCCCGCTCCTTGTGCCACGGGCCCGAGCGCCGTCAATGACGCAGGTTCTTGCGCGGCACCAGAACCCGCGGGCCGAGCACCTGGGCCCTGCTGCCCTTGGCGTTGTGGTGGTGCAGAAGCAGCACTCCCTTCGCGGCGTCGGCCTGGTAGTTGGCCTGGGAGTAGCTGACCGTGATCGTCTGCCCGTCCAGGTCGTTGTAGAGGGGCTGCACGGCCGGGGTGCCGAGGTAGTCGGTGCCTGAAAAAGCGAGCCCCGGGTGGGACGGGTCGAACGTGTGCCACTGGCGTCCGCTCGACCGCTTGAGCGAGTACTTGAAGGTGCTGCTGGCCGTGCTCAGCCCCAGCCACGACGCCTTCACCGGGAGGACCACGACGTCGGTGTCGTAGACCGCCGTGTCGCGCTCGTTCGAGCCGAGGAGGTTGATGCCGAACGCCTGGCAGGTCGTCGTCCCGACCCTGCAGAGCATGGCGATGAAGGCATCGTCGCCGGCCGTGACCTCGTCCACCGTGAGCTCGTAGTCGTCGAACCCGCCCGGGGAAACGTTGAACACGATGTCCACCGGGCCGTCCAGCGGCGTCGACCAGTCGCTCGCGGCCGCCAGACCGATGAAGATCGTGGTGTCCGCGATCCCCTTCCCCTGGGCCTTCTGCGCAGGGTAGTCGCTGGTGATCCCCAGGTAGCGCACCTGGGCCGACGGATCGCTGCTGATCTCCTGAAGCTCGAACGCGCTGACTAGCGACACCACGTCGGTCGGGTACGAGGTGCCCGTCGAGATGCCCTGGCCCGCGAGGTGCAGGTCGAAGGTCGCCTGTGAGCCGGACAGCGGCAGCCCGCTCTCCCGCGTGCCCATCGCGGAGACGGCCCGCATCGCCGCGTAGAGCGGGACCCGGAGGACCGGACCCGAATCCGGGGTCAGAGTCACGTAACCGGCCTCCTCCGAGAGCCACTGGCGCGGGTTCCCGACCGAGGATGTCGTGATGAAGCTCGCGTCGTGGGTGTTCCGCATCTGCGAGGCGTCGGCCGTCAGCTGCACCGGGAACGTCACCGACCCCCCCGCCGGGACGGCCACGCCCGCGCCCTGCGGGAACGAGACCGTCACGCCCGACACGCTCACGACCTCCGCGAAATCGAGCGCGAAGGAGAGCGGGGTCGCCGACTTGTTGACCACCTGGATGTCGGCCGAATAGGTCGCGACGCCGGTCACCTCCAGGGCGCCCAGCGAGACGCTCACCAGGCCGGGGTTGGCGGCGTTGAAGGCGATCGCCGGCGCCGCGGCGGCCGCGGCCGCGTCCACGCGCCCCGCTCCAACTCTCCCCGGCCCGACCGGCGGCGGCGTCATGTTGGGGTTGGAGAACACCGTGTGGTTGGCCGTGTTCATCACGAGCGCCTTGAGCTCCGCCACCGTCCAGGTGGGGTGGAGCTGCCTGAGCAGCGCCATGGTCCCCGCGACGTGCGGGGTCGCCATCGAGGTGCCGCTGAAGATCACAGCCTCGGTGGCCGAGCCCGCCTGGGCCGACGCGATCGAGGACCCGGGGGCGGCGATGTCGGGCTTGAGCGCCAGGTCGCCGGCGCGGGGGCCCCGCGAGGAGAAGTCCGAGATCGCGTCCGCCAGGCTCTCCTTCGAGAGCGTCACGTTCACCCCGGGGCTGGGGAGCTGGCCCCGAATCACGTTCCCGTCGTTCTGCGAGATGAACCCCGAGGGGATCGTGATGACCGTCCCGGAGCTGTCGTCGGCCATGGTCACCAGCGCGTTGCCGTCACGGTTGTTGGCGACGATCACCGCCGTCGCGCCTGCCTTTTGCGCGTTGGAGACCTTCCAGACGAAGGTACACGAGCCGCCGTCCGGCTTGCTGCCGCCGCGGATGACGAGCGCGATCTTGCCGTTCACGGCGGACGCGTTGGTGAAGCTGCTGCACCCGTCGTTGGGGGTGGCCAGCACGAGGTCGCTCGTGATGCCGGCGTCGGAGAGCTGCGGTCCGAACGACGCGGGCACCGCCTCCGCGTCGCCTGAGATCGCAGAAGGCGAGTTGACGTGGAGGTTGTAGGTGGTCGCCCCCGGATCGCCCGATGAGGCGGCCGAGATCGCCCGGTCCGCCGTGGCAGGACTGCCCGTGATGAAGTAGCCGTCGCCCGCGTTGCCTGCGGCCGCCACCACGACCACGCCGGCCAGCGCCGCGTTGTTGGAGGCCACCACGTCAGGGTCATCGGCGGTGCCGTAGTCGGAACCCAGCGACATGTTGACCACGTCCAGGTGGTCGGAGAACGAGCCGTCCTTGTTTGGGTCCATCGCCCACTCGAGCGCCGGGATCACCAGGTTGCTGCTGCCGTTGCAGCCGAAGACGCGCAGCGAGTAGAGCTGGGCGCTCGGGGCCACGCCCGGGCCGATCTTGAGCGCCGAGAAAGGGGTCGCGGGACCGTACGGCCCGGCGAACGTCTGGTTGTCCATGGTCTCGCCATAGCCCGCCAGTGTGCCCGCCACGTGCGTGCCGTGCCCGTTGCAGTCCTGCGGGTCGGGGTCCGGTGTCGGCGTGGTGGAGCCCTGGGTGCCGCTCGCGTCGTAGTTGTCGCCGGCGAAGTCGTACCCCCCGACCACCTTGGCGTTCCTGGGCCAGTTCGGGTCCACGTAGTTGTCGTCGGAGCGGTACTGGCCCGAGCCTCCGAAGTCCTTGTGGAGGTAGTCGATCCCGGTGTCGATCACCCCCACCTTGATCCCGGTGCCGGTGACCGCGAGGCCGGACGGGTTCCACACCTGCGGCGCGCCGATGAACGGCACGCTCGTCGAGTTGATGGGGCGCTTCGGCACCAGGGGGTGGACAGCTTTCACCCCCGGCAACGCTCTGATCTGCTCGAGCCTGGCGGCATCCACCTCGACGGCCACGCCGTTGTAGGCGCGCTGGGCGCGGTAGACCACCGTCGCGGCGATCTCCGGGGCGGTGAGCATCCCCACCAGGGCTTCCTGGGCGCGCTCGAGGCGCGCGAGCTGCGCCTGCGCGGCGGCGACGGCGCTCTCGCGCCCACCCAACGACAAGGTGGCGGCCTGCATCCGCGCCGCGTACACCTCGGCCACCGGAGGATCGGCAAGTTCGACCATCGCGGCCACGCGGCCGTCTGGCCGGACGAGGAACCCCTCGGCGCGCACTGCGGGCGCAGCGACGGTCACCGCTCTCGGAGGACCGGCCGCCCAAACGGCCGGCGCGAGGAGGCACACAGCGCACAGCGTGCTGAACGCAAGGGGGCTTCGGGCGTTGGCTTGGCGGACTTCGCTCATGGGTGGGAATCTATCGGCAACTCCACTGCCTGTCAAAGGAAGCGGCCGCTTGGGAAACAGCAGACGCCAGCGGCCAAGAAGGCGATAACCGCCGGAATACCGCCCGGACCGCGAGTACGAGTCTCAGGACACCAAGAGCCACTGCGACGCTGCTTGACCGGACGGCCCCTGAAGGCCTAGTTTGTCTCCGGGGGGTCATCGGTGACGGCACGTCCGCGCGTCTGGCACGCGCTCCTGGTCCTGCCGCTGGTGCTGGTGGCGGCGTGGCTGGTCCACCGCGGGCGCGTGATGCGCGAGGACCCGGCCGACGTGCTGCGCGCCCTGCGGGCGGCGCACGGCCCGATGCTGCCCGCGGCGAAGGCCGCCGGCGGCAGCGGCCGCTCGGAGCCGTCCTCCTACGACCGGGACACCCTCTACGAGTACATCGACGGCGCCGCCGAGTCCTACCTGGCCCGCGGCTTCGAGCGCTGCCTGGCCGCCACCTACACCTTTGGCGGCTCCGCCGGCGCCTTCGACGTCACCGCCGAGGTTTACCGCTTCGCGGCGGCGGCCGGAGCGCGCGAGCAGATGCTCGCGGAACGCCCCGGCGCCGCGGCCCCCGTGCGCGGGGTGGCCGAGGCGTTCAGCGATGCGGCGACCCTGGTGGCAACCCGCGGGCGCGACTACCTCAAGCTGACCGCGCTCGCTTCCGGTGCCGACGCGCAGAAGGCCCTGGCCGGGCTCGCCGGGGCGTGGGCCAAGGAACAGCCATGAGCGATCCCTACCGCGCGCACATCACGCGCCGCGAAGCCGTCCTGCGCCTCTCCTCCACCGCGGTCGCCGCGGCGGCGGTCGGGAGCGGGGCGCTGGTTTTCCACGACCGTCGCATCGTGTCCGCCGCGGCCGCTCCGATTCCGGACTGGCGCGTGCCGCTGCCCGGCTCGCCGCCGAGGGTGACCGCGGCGCGCGGACCCGACCCCGCCGAGAACGTGCGCCGTGCGGTGGCCGCGCTCGGCGGCATGGAGACCTTCGTGCGGCGCGGCGAGGTCGTGCTCATCAAGCCCAACATCGGCTGGGACCGCCTGCCCGAGCAGGCCGCCAACACCGACCCCCAGGTGGTGGCGGAGCTTGTGCGTCTGTGCACCGCGGCCGGCGCCCGGAAGGTCATCGTGACCGACATCTCCTGCAACGATCCCAGGCGCTGCTTCGCCCGTTCGGGGATCGCGGCCGCGGCCTCCGCTGCGGGCGCGGAGGTTCTCGAGTCGGCGACGCTCCACCTCGTGCCCGCCTCGCTGCCGGGTCTCTCCTCCGGGCTCGAGGTGGCGGAGGAGCTGCTGCGGGCCGACCGCGTGATCAACGTCCCCGTCGTCAAGCACCACAGCCTCTCGAAGGTCACGCTCGGGATGAAGAACTGGCTCGGCGTGCAGGGGAAGGGGCGCAACCGCCTACACCAGGACATCAACCGCGCCCTCGCCGAGCTGTGCGCCACCTTCCGCCCGACGCTCACGGTGGTGGACGCCACCCGCGTGCTGGTTGCGAACGGCCCGGTGGGGGGCAGCCTGTCGGACGTGAAGCAGGTCGGTGCGGTCGCCGCAGGCGTCGACCCCGTGCTGTGCGACGCCTGGGGCGCCGCGCTGCTCGGGCACGTCCCGGCGAGCCTGCCGTTCATCGCCGAGGCCGAGAGGAGCGGGCTGGGCCGCGCCGACCTCGCGCTCGTCAGGGAGCTGGGCACCCCATGAAGACAGGGCACAGGGCACAGGGCACAGGGCACAGTGAAAGGCTGCTGCGCAACGCTGGCTGTGCTCAGTCCCTGACTCTGCCGCGTGAGACACCCCAGGCCTCAAGCCCCAAAGTTCAAGCTACCCTTCCCTGTCCCCTGTCCCCTCCACTCTGGCCCCTGCCATGAGATTGACCATCCGTATTCGCATCCTCTACCAGGGGTTCTTCCTGGTCCTCTTCCTCTGGTTGCTGGGGCGCCTGGCGGCGGGGGACCCCCGCGCCCTCCCCTTCTCCGCCTTTCAGCACGGTGACCCGCTCTCGGCGATTGCGGTCGTTCTGGCCTCGGGGACGCTCCCCGGCGCCCTGATCTGGGCGCTCGCACTCATCGCCCTCACGCTCGTTCTCGGGCGCGCGTTCTGCGGCTGGATCTGCCCCCTGGGGACGCTGCAGCAGCTCTCGAGCTGGCTCTTCTCGCCGCGCTCGCGGCGCGAGAGCCTGCAGGTCAACCGGTACCGTCGCTGGTACACACTCAAGAGCTACATCCTCGCGGCGCTCCTGGTGGGCGCGCTGGCGGGGACGCTGCAGAGCGGCCTCCTCGACCCCCTTTCCCTGGCCGCGCGCGGGCTGGCCTCGGGGCTGTGGCCCGTGCTGCCGGGTGGCAGGCCCGTGCCGGGCGGGTGGCTGGCGGCGCTGCTGCTGCTCGCGATCCTGGTGGCGAGCCGCTGGATCCCGCGCCTGTTCTGCCGCGGGCTCTGCCCGCTCGGCGCGCTGTTGGGCGTGTTCTCGCGCTTCGCCGTCTTCCGCATCCACCGCGCGAGCGACGCCTGCAACTCCTGCAAGCTGTGTGCGTTTGCGTGTCAAGGCGCCGATGAGCCCCTGGGCAACCACCGGGTCAGCGAGTGCCACGTCTGCCTCAACTGCCTGCCCGGGTGCCCGGAGAACGCGATGACCTACCGGGCCCTGCCCCCGCTGCCAGCGCCGCCGGCCCAGCCCGACCTCTCCCGCCGCTACCTGCTCGGGAGCATGCTGGGAGCGTTCGCCGTGGCTCCCCTCCTGCGCGCCACCGGCGGCGGGCGCGAGGCCGCCAGGCCATTCCTCCTGCGCCCGCCGGGCGCGCTGGCCGAGCCCGAGTTCCTGCAGCGCTGCGTGAAGTGCTCGCTCTGCCAGCAGGCGTGCCCCACCGGCGCCCTCCAACCCGCGATCGCCCAGGCCGGCGTCGAGGGGTTCTGGAGCCCGGTCGTGGTCCCGCGCCGCGGTTGGTGCGAGTTCGCCTGCGTGCGCTGCGGCGAGGTGTGCCCGACCGCGGCGATCACGCGCCTGGTGCCGGCGCGCAAGACCGGCTACGATGGCAGGCCGCCGGTCAGCATCGGCACCGCGTTCGTGGATCGCGGCCGCTGCCTGCCGTGGGCGATGAACACGCCGTGCATCGTCTGCGAGGAGATGTGCCCGACCGACCCGAAGGCGATCTGGTTCGAGGTGGCGGACGAGCCCGGGCGCGACGGCACACCCCGCAGGCTGCAGCGACCTCGCGTGGACGCGGCCAAGTGCGTCGGCTGCGGGATTTGCGAGAACAAGTGCCCGGTGGGCGAGGAGGCAGCCATCCGCGTCAGCTCGGTCGGCGAGACGCGCGACCCGCTCAACCGCCTGCTGGCGGGGGGTTCGACACCATGATCGCCCGTTTGCGTTTTGGCCCTGCCGGCCTTATTCCTTGTGTTGGAAGCGTCTGTGCCGTTTTCGCGGGGGTGCTCATGTTCACGAACCTCGTTCATGCCGAAGTGCGCCCGCCAGCGGTGGCAGGCGCTTTCTACCCTGGCAAGCCCGAGCAGCTGGAGCGCGAGGTGCAGGGGTACCTGCGCGCCGCCCCGGCCTCGGCACGGACCCCGGTGGCGGTGATCGCCCCCCACGCCGGGTACGTGTTCTCGGGGGCCACGGCCGGCAAGGCGTTCGCCGCGCTGGCCGGTGGGAAGTTCACGCGCGTGATCCTGCTCGGACCGTCGCACCACGCCGGCTTCCGGGGCGGGGCGCTCCCCTCCGCCGGCGTCACCGCCTTCTCCACGCCCCTCGGCGAGATGCCGGTGGACACCGCGGCGGTGGCGAAGCTCGCCAGGTACCCCGAGTTCTCGGGCCCCACGGACTCGCACGCCCCCGAGCACTGCCTCGAGGTGGAGCTGCCGTTCCTGCAGGCCACGGTGGGCAAGGTGCCGATCGTCCCGATCCTCGTCGGCCATGCCACCGACCGCGAGACCGCCGGCGCCATGGCTCGGCGCATCGCGGAGCTGGTGGGCCCGACCACCCTTGTCGTGGTGTCCTCCGACTTCACCCACCACGGCGCGTCGTACGGCTACAGGCCGTTCCCCACCGATCGCACCATCGGGCCGCGCCTGATCGCGCTCGGGCGATCCACGGCGGCGCGGGCGGCGGCGATCGACCCGCGCGGCTTCCTGCAGCAGGTGGAGGTCAGCGGCGACACGGTGTGCGGTGCGCGCCCGATCGTGGTGCTGCTGGAGTTGCTCGCCCACTCCTTCCAGGGCAGCGGCACGGTGGTGGACGTCACGACCTCGGCCGAGGTGAGCGGCGACTGGTCGCAGGTCGTCGCCTACGTCGGCGTCGACTTCGTCGGGAGTTGGGGCCCGTGGCGGGAGGACCCTCCCGCGCCGCGCCCGAGCGAGCTCTCCCACGTCGAGCAGAAGGCGGTCCTGGCGCTCGCCCGTGCCACCCTCGGCACGCACCTGAACCACGACGGGCAGCTCGCCGACTGGTTCGGCGCCAACCTTATGCAGGGGAACCTCGCCGCCCCGTCCGGCGTCTTCGTGACCATCAACAACCGCGGCGCCAAGGCGAAGAAGGAGGGAAAGCTGAGGGGGTGTATCGGCACGATGGAGGCGAGGGAGCCGCTGGTGGACGCCATCGTGGACGCGGCAGTCTCGGCGGCGCACGACCCGCGCTTCCCGGAGCTCGAACCCTCCGAGCTGTCCCAGGTCGCCCTGGAGGTCTCGGTGCTCTCGCCCATGCGGGTGGTCTCCGGCCCGGACGACATCGTCCTCGGCAAGCACGGTGTGTTCCTGACGAAGGGGGGGCGGCGGGCCGTGTTCCTCCCCCAGGTGGCCACCGAGACCAAGTGGGACCTAGCAACGTTTCTCTCGAACCTCTCCATGAAGGCCGGCCTGGGTCCTGATGCCTGGAAGAGCGGGGCGAAGTTCGAGGTGTTCACGGCGCAGGTGTTCGGGGAGGAGGAGTGATCCACCCCAACCCCCGGGGCGCCGGGCACAGGGCGCAGGGCACAGCGCCCCCACCCATCCAGGTATGAGTCGAGAGTTCTCGCGACGCGAGCTGCCGCTGGTCCTCGGCCTGGGCGCGCTGGCGACGCGGGCCGGTGTCGCGGCTGTGCGCGAGCCCGGCCGTGTGGGTGTCGCGAAGCTTCCGCCTTCCCCGAACTCCCGGACGCTCGATCGGGCCGCCGCGCGCGCCGCGCTCTCCTCGGCCATCACGGCGGCCGCCGCGGGGCCGATCGGCGCTCTGTTCCGGCCCGACGACACCGTGGGGATCAAGGTCAACTCCCTGGGCGGACCCGGCATGTCGCCGCACCCCGAGCTGGTGGAGGCGCTGGCCGCGATGCTGCGCGGGCTCGGCGTTCCGCCCCGGCGCATCATCGTGTTCGACCGCTCGAGCCGGGAGCTGGGGCGTGCGGGCTTCGCCATCCGGCGCGACGGCGGGGCGTACCTCTGCTACGGCATCGACAACGACTACGAGAGCGAGCCCTCGACTTCGGGCGAGATCGGCTCCTGCTTCGCGCGCCTTGTCTCCACCACGTGTACCGCGCTGGTCTCGTTCGGCGTGGTCAAGGACCACGACCTGGCCGGCGTCTCGGCGGGCCTCAAGAACCTCTACGGGCTGATCCACAACCCCAACAAGTACCACGACCACAACTGCGACCCCTACGTGGCCGACGTGCTCAATCACCCGTTCGTGCGCGGCAAGCTGCGCCTGGTGGTCCTCGACGGCGTCGTGGCGCAGTGCCACGGCGGCCCGGCGTGGCGGCCCGACGCCACCTGGCCGCTCGGCGTTGTGGCGGCCTCCACCGACCCGGTGGCCGCCGACGCGTGGGCCTGGCGGGTCATCGACGCGGAGCGCGCGCGGCGCGGGCTGCCCAGCCTCGAGGAGGCGAAGCGCCCGCCCCGGTTCTTGGCGACCGCGGCGCGCTACGGCCTCGGCGTGGGCGACCCCTCGGCGGTCCACGAGGTAATCGCGTGAGCACCGCACTCGACCGGCGCACGCTATTCACCGCCGCCTGCGCCGGCGCGGCGGCCTGCCTGCTGCCCAGGACCGCGGGCTCGCTGGTGACGCCGCCGGTGGGCTCGGTGATCTCCGGCGAGGAGCTGCCGGCCCGCGAGGCCTCCTGGTACAAGAAACTCCCCGAGGGGCGCGTCGAGTGCCAGCTCTGCCCGCGCGGCTGCCAGGTGGCGGATGCCGAGCGCGGCGGGTGCGGGGTGCGGGAGAACCGCGGCGGGACGTACGTCACCCTCGTCCATGGCGTGGCATGCTCGGTGCACCTCGACCCCATCGAGAAGAAGCCATTCTTCCACGTGCTCCCCGGCGCGCAGGCGCTCTCCTACGCGACCGCCGGCTGCAACGTCGAGTGCAAGTTCTGCCAGAACTGGGAGATCTCGCAGTTCCGCCCGGAGCAGGTGCGCGCGCAGTACCTGCCGCCCGAGACGCTCGCCGAGGTCGCGAGGCGCAACGGCGTGCCGCTGCTCTCGGCGACCTACTCCGAGCCGGTCGTGTTCTGGGAGTACGTGCGCGACACCGCAGTCGCCGGCCGCCGCCTGGGCGTGCGCTCCACGGTCGTGAGCAACGGCTACATCCAGGAGCAGGCGCTCAAGGACGTGCTGCCGCATCTGGTCGCGATGAAGGTGGATCTCAAGGCGTTCTCGGAGCGCTTCTATCGTGAGCTGGTGCGCGGCGAGCTGAAGCCGGTGCTCAAGGCGCTCGAGGTGATCAAGGCGAGCGGCACGTGGCTCGAGATCGTGGTGCTGCTGATTCCCGGGCAGAACGACTCCGAGCAGGAGGCGCGCGATCTCTCGCGGTGGGTGAAGACGAACCTGGGCGCCGAGGTGCCGGTGCATTTCACCCGCTTCCACCCGACGTACCGGCTCACCAACCTGCCCCCCACGCCCATCCCAACCCTCGAGCGCGCCTGGCAGGTCGCGAAGAGCGAGGGACTCGCCTTCCCGTACATGGGCAACGTCCCCGGCCACCCCGGCGAGAACACGGCCTGCCCGGGCTGCGGCACGCAGCTCATCCGCCGCGTCGGCTTCCAGGTGCTCGAGAACGCCATCAAGGGCGGGCGCTGCCCCCAGTGCAAGCGCGAGGTCCCCGGCGTCTGGAGCTGAGTGCATAGCGCAAACGGGTCGCAGTCATCCTGAGCGAGCCCCGCCGTAGGCGGCGCGAGCGAAGGATCCCACGGCATGGATGACGGTCGGACTCACCTTCGCGCCCCGGCCGCTACCTCGAAGCGCATGATCGGCCGGGTCCGCGAGCGCCGTACCACCTCCTCGAAGCCTGCCCTCCGGAACGCCGAAACGATCCCGGTCCAGGCGAACGCGGCGGGCATCTCGGCGGAGTACGGCTCCACCGGATAGGCCTCCACCACCTCGGCGCCCTTTCCGGCGGCGTGGGCAACCGCGGCCCGGATGAGCGGCACGCTCACGCCGCTACGACGAAGACGGCGCGTTACGAACAGGCACACGATGGACCACACCGGCCGGTCGTCCACCCGCGCGAGGGTGCGTGCCCGCTCGAGCTTCGGGTATTCCTCCCGAGGCGCTACCGCGCACCACGCCACCGGCTCGCCGCCCGCGCAGGCCAGTACCCCGGGCTCGGCGCCCAACTCGACGAGCGCCTTGAAGGCGAGCCGGTTGCCCTCGCCCTTGCCGCGGTCGAAGTCGCAGCGCGCCAGCCTCCACGCCATGCACCAGCACCCTCCGCACGCGCCGCGCGGGCCGAACAACGCCTCCAGGTCGGCCCATCGCTCGGGTGTCAGGGGCTGGAAATCCAGCTTCGCCACCTCTGGTCGGTCCTGGACCGGCCGCGTCCTTTTCACCATGCATTCATTGTCGCAAATTCGAAGATCCTCCGCGCAGCCACAACCAGGAGAACCTCGCGGGCAGCGTCGTTCTCGGCTACACTCCGAGCCCGGAGGAAATCGTGCCAGCAAGCCCCGAGGCCCTGCCACGCCAGATCCTGAAGAACACCACGCGGCTGCTGGTGGAGCTGTGCGAGATCTCGTCCGCGAGCGGGGACCTGGAGGGCATCCGGAAGGTCGCCGAGCGCGTCGCCGCCGAGCTCGCCAGGCACGGCCTCGCCGCCCAGGTGGGGAGCGAGAGCGACGGGGAGGGCAACCCGCAACCCGTGCTCATCGCCTGCGGCCCCGAGGCCGGCACGAACTACCTGCTGCTCGTGGGGCACATGGACACCGTGCTCGACGCAGCTCCCCCGCGCGTCGAGGGTGACCGACTGTGGGCCACCGGCGCGCTGGACATGAAGGGCGGCCTCGCGACGCTGGTAGGCGCCCTCGACCTGCTCGCGGCACGAGGGCAGAAGTACCCGGCCGACCTGCTGCTGGTCGCGGTCCCGGACGAGGAGGTCGGCGGCATCATCTCGGAGAGGGCGGTCCGGCGCTGGGGCGAGGATGCCCGTGCGCTCCTCGTCATCGAGCCCGGCGAAGGGCGTGGCGATGCCGAGACCCTGGTGGCCGGGAGGCGCGGCCTGTTCGAGTGGAAGCTCGACGTCAACGGACGCGCCGCGCACTCCGGGCTCGCGTACTGGCAGGGCCGCTCCGCGCTCGCCGCCGCCGCCGACTGGGCCGCCCAGGCCCAGCGCATGTCGGAGCCGGGACCGGGTGTGACCGTCAACGTGGCACGCCTGGTTGCCGGCGATACAGACTTCGTCAACGGCCTCGCCGCCAACTTCGCATTGCTCGGCACCTCGCGCCGCCGTAACGTCATTTCCGACCGCGCCGTCGCCGAGGGCGAGGCGCGCTTTCTCTCCTCCGCCGACGGCGAACGCACCCTGGAGCGCCTGCAAAGGCTCACGGAGACGCTGGCGTCGTACTACGACGTCAAGATGGCGTTTATCCGCGGCATGAACGTGCCGCCGGTGGACCCGCATGGCCCCGGCGCACCGATCGTGCAGCGCGTCGTCGCCCTCGCCGCCGCGCGCGGCTGGACGCTCGAGGTGGAGGAAGACCGGGGTGGGATCTCATTCCCCAACTATGTCGTCGAGCCCACCAAGGTGCCGATCGTGGACGGCCTCGGGCCGGTCGGCGACGGCATGCACACGCGCGACGAGTACCTGAGCCTGCGCTCCCTCGAACGCCGCATCGTCCTCCTCGCCGACCTGCTCGCCACGCTCTGAGGCTCCCGGGTGCGTCCCCCGAGGCGACGCCCCCGTGCGCACGCTCTGGTGGCCGAGCCTTGCGGTTGCGGCAGTGACGGCTGCGAGCGTCCTTGCAGCCAGCGCGCCGCGTGCGGGCCGCTTCGCCTGCCATCTTGCGACCGCGGCAGCAGCCTTCGAGAGGACATCGGCCTCCAGGCACGGCAGAGCGGCCGCTCACCCGACCAGTCGCCAGGCCCGGCGCCGTCGGGTCAAGCAATCTGGACAGAATGAGTCGCGGAATCATGGCCGGACAAGCCCCGATCGTCTCCTCGTCCTCTCGCGATCACGCTAGAATCAGACGCGGCTCGAGAGCGCCTTTCTCCTGCCCAGGTCCCACGCTGCGACAAGGTGAAGCCGACCCTGTTTCGAGGAGTCCGAGCATGCGAGGAAGATCCGCGGCAAGCTACTTCTCCCCGTTTACGACCCTCGTGCTGTGCGTGGCTGCGGCGGCAGGCCTGGCCGGCAATGCTTCGGCTGTCGCCGATCAGCCGCCGGGCCAGGCGCCCGGTCCCCCCCTCCCTGAGGATCACCGCAAGCTCACCAAGACGATCTCACTGCCCGAGATGCAGGCTTTCCTGCAGAGCGTGAACGGGAACGGCCCGATCATGGTGTCCGTGGAGGGGACGAGCGCCGGGGGAAGGCCACTCTACCTCGTGCACGCGAGCCGCAGCACCGCGGCGACGTGGCGCATCTTCTTCTACGCGCAGCAGCACGGCAACGAGGTCTCCGGCAAGGACGCGTTGCTCTACCTGATCCGCGACATCGCGACCCGACCCGAGCTGCTGCCGCGCGATGTCGACCTCTGGATCATGCCGATGGTGAACCCGGACGGAGCGGTGGCCGACAGGCGCAGGAACGACGCCGGCACCGACCTGAACCGTGACCACATCGTGCTCGAGCAGCCCGAGACCCAGGCGCTCCATCGCGTCGCGCGCCGCCTGCGGCCGCACCTCGCCGTCGACTGCCACGAGTTCACGCGCGACTCGGAGGAACGCCGCAAGCGCGGGTGGATCGCATGGCCCGACATCACGATGGACGGGCTCAACAACCCGCTGTTCGACCCGGCCGTGATCGCGGCCGCCCTGCGCTGGGTGAACGAGTCCGGCCCGGCCGAGGCCGCGGCCGGGCACAACTTCCTGCGCTACTCGGTCGGGGGGCTCCCCCCCGACGAGGAGCAGCGCCACTCGGCCCCCGACCTCGACGGGGGCCTCAACGCCGTCGGGATGTACGGGAACCTCTCGTTCATCATCGAGGCGGCGGTCATGCGCGAGGGGAATGGGCCGACCTCGGACCTCGGCAGCCGGTTGGACGCCTACCTCGTCCTGTTCTGGCGGTTCATCAACGGCGACGGTCACCGCGAGCAGGACCTCGCGGCGGTCGAGCGGGCCCGCCACCGCCCGCTGCCGCCGTTCATCCCGACCAACTACCTGTGGGTCAATCCCGGGATCACGATCACCGAGTTCCCGGTCACCGAGGCCGCCACGGGGCGCACGCTCCGGATCCCGACCGCGAACATGATGACCGAGATGGCCGTCAAGACGACGGTGCCGACACCGCTCGGGTACGCGGTCGAGCCCAGGGCCGCGAAGGACTTCGAGACGCTGCTGGAGAGACAGGGCATCCCGTACGAGGAGCTGACCGCGCCCCGCACCGTGAAAGCCGAGGCATGCACGCTGCTGCGCCTGGAGGAGGAGATCGACGACGTCTACTCCCGCTACGAGGGGCGCCAGATCGTGCGCAGGGGGCCGCCGGCGGACCTCGAGCTGGCGCCCGGGGCACTGTGGGTGCCGCTCGAGGGCGAGGCCGCTTTGCGTGCGGTACTCGTGCTGGAGCCGGCGATGATGTACGGCGTCTACCAGTACCCCCGCTACAAGGCGCTCGTGGGCACGGGCGGTTCACTGCCCGTGGTGCGCGTCGTCCCCTAACGCGAGAGGTCAGGCCATGCGAAGGCTCATCGCTTCCCTCTGCCTCGCCCTGGCAGTCTTCGCTCCCGCTCCCACCGCGGCCCAGACATCGAGGCCCGCCCCCAAGGTCGCGGACGATTTTGCCAGCGCCGAGCCGGCGCCGCTCCTGCCCCAGCCCCTCAAGGCCGCGCTTGCCGGCATCAGGGCCCCGGCGCTCGCGGCTCAGATCGCGTTCCTGGCCGCTCCCAACATGGAGGGGCGCGGCCTGGGCACCCGGGGCCTTGACACCGCGGCCGAGTACGTCGCCGCGAGCCTGGCGCTGGCAGGCGTCCCGCCGCTCGCCGGCGGTGATGAGAGAAAGGCGACGCCCGACGCCTATTTCCAACTGGTGCCGCTGCGTGAGATCAGCGGCGGCGGAGGTGAGGTGACGGTCGAGAGGCGGAGCGGCGAAGAGGTTCGACGGCGCTCCTTCCTCTCCGGCGTCGACTGCCTGTTCCCCTCCCTGCCGCCGCAGAGCGTGACCGCGCCGGTGGTGTTCGCGGGGCACGGGATCCGCGAGCGAGAACCCGCCCGCGACGACTACGCGGGCCTGGACGTGCGCGGCAAGATCGTCCTCGTGCTCGGGGGATTGCCCGCCGGCGCCGAGTGGCAGAAGTCGGAGATGGTGACCCGCTACGGCTCGGAGAAGAGGCGCGAGCGCTTCGCCGCGAAGCTCGAGCTGGCCCGCACGCTGGGGGCCGCCGCCGTGCTGGGCGTCGAGGGGGACGACTTCGCCACCCGGGTCGTCACCAACGAGCAACCGGAGGAGCGTTCGTTCCTCCCCTACGACGGCGCCGGGGAGGCCCCGCCGCTCGTGCGCGTATCCCCGGTTGCGGCGGATGCCGTGCTGGCCGCCACGGGCCTGAACACCGGGTCGGCCCGAACCGCGCGGCCCCGCGATCTTGCGGGGGTCACGGTGACGATCCGCGTGACCGCGAGCGAGCGGCTGATCACCAGCCGCAACGTGGTGGGCACGCTCACCGGCTCCGACCCCGCGCTCCGCGCGGAGGCGGTGGTGATCGGGGCGCACATGGACCACCTCGGCACATCGGGGAAGACCGTGTACCCCGGCGCCGATGACAACGCCTCCGGCGTGGCGGCGCTGCTCGAGATCGCACGGGCGTTCGCGGACTCGAAGGACAGACCGAAGCGGACGCTCGTCTTTGCCTTCTGGACCGGCGAGGAGGAGGGGAAGCTGGGCTCCGGCTACTGGGTGAAGCACCCGCTCTGGCCGCTCGCCCGCACGACGGCCTACCTCAACCTCGACATGATCGGCCACCCCTGGTCGATGGACGAGATTCGGAAGCTCGTGGGCGACACGGGGCTGCCGAACGGCGAGCAGTTCCTCGCCAAGGTCAGGCCGGCCGACTTCGCGGAGCCGGGGCTCCCGGTCGATGCGCCGGAGCTGGCGGCGGTGCTGCTGCGGGCAGGCCCGGGGACCGGCCTCGCGCTGCACCTCGACCGCACCGACGGCACGAGCGGGGGCAGCGACTACCGCGACTTCGCCCGCGCCGGGGTCCCGTGGATCCGCTTCTTCGGAAACTTCTTCCCCGGCGTACCACGAGCCGGGCGACACGGCCGACAAGCTCGACGCCACCCAGGTGCAGAGGATGGCCCGGTTCTGCTTCGCCACGGCCTGGCTGCTCGCCGACAGCTAGACCCGGCAAGACGCCGCAGGCTACGTACGGCTCCGTACGGCTCCCAGCCCGCGGGTAGCAGGCGACCCCCTGCGCGCAGAGGAATACGCCCGCCTGGCTCGATGTTGTGATAAGAGCGGACGAGACGAACAAGTCTAGAGCGAACTGAATTACAGAGCCTGCAGTGGACAGGGTTTACGAACCCATGGAGGAGAACAAGCATGAGAAAGCCGATTCTTGCGGCGGTAGTGGTTACTGTCTTTGTGCTCGGGCTGGCCGGGAGTCTCGCCTGGGCGGCGGACGCAATTTCCGTGAACATCCCCTTCAGCTTTATCGTGAAGGACAAGGAAATGGCGGCCGGCCCCTATGAGATCCGGCCGGAAGGCCCGAATGAGACCAGACTGACCATCCGCAGCAGCAATGGCGGCGGGCAAGTCTTGGTCCAGGTCATAGAGCGGCTCGCGGATACCGGTGCCAAGGAGCCCAAGGTGGTCTTCGACAAGATGGAGAACGGGAAGAGCTATCTTTCCGAGGTCCACTTCCCCGGCAAGGACGGCTTCCTGGTGGGGATAGCGAAGGGTAGAGAAACACACGTGACGGTCACCGGCAAAGAGTAGTACTGAGCTTCCGCACGTTTCAAGACCAGGGGCCGCCCGCGTGGGCGGCTCCTCGTTGTCAGCGCGGCACGACTGCGCCTTACAGGCCCAAGCGGACGCTCGTCTTGACCTGCTGGTCATGCAAGCAGGGCGGCCAGTCCGGCTCCGGGTACTGGGTCCGGCACCCCCTCTGGCCACTCAAGCGCTTGGTGGCCTACCTCAACCTCGACATGATTGGCTACCAATGGTCGACGGACGAGATCCGCAAGCTCGTGACCAACACCGGGCTGCCGAACGGCGAGCAGTTCGTCACGAGGGTCAAGCCCACCGAATTCGCCGAGCCCGGGCTCCTGGTCGATGCGCCGGAGCTGGCGGCGGCACTGCTGCGGACCGGCCGGATCACCGGCGTCACGCTCCACCTCGATCGGACGGATGGCACGCACGGCGCCAGCGACTACCGTGATTTTGCCCGCGCTGGTGTACCCTGGATTCGCTTCTTCGGGAACTTCTTCCCCGCCTACCACGAGCCCGGCGACACGGCCGACAAGCTCGACGCCACCCAGGTTCAGAGGATGGCCCGGTTCTGCCTCGCCACCGCCTGGCTGCTCGCCAACCGGTAGCGCGCGCCGCCGCCCCTGGTGAGCAAGAATCGATGGCCGAACTTGAGAATACTACTGCGCCACATTCCCCTTGCTGAGGTTCGCTTTCGCCGCACCAGCGGAGCGACAACCGTACGGCGGCGCTTGCATTTTGTGAAACGGATATATACTGCCGCAACAACGTTCGATCCAAAACGACGGTTTGTCGCGACTCGCAGGAGGAGGGAGGAGAGAAAATGAGGCAGATCAAGTTTCTCGGGTTGGCGCTGGTCTTTCTGCTTGCGGTCCCTGGCCTGTGCTGGGCTCAGAACGCCCTGATCGTCCAGGACGGCACGGCCGGGATCGAGGCCGACGCCATGGGCAACCTCACCGCCAAGCTGACGGCGGCGGGGTACACGGTGACCAACAACGTCGGGGTGCCGGGAGGCAGCCTCGCCACCTACGGGCAGATCTGGGACATCCGCTTCAACAACACGACGCCGCTGACGCCGGCGGACATCACCGCGTACACGACCTACCTCGCCGGCGGCGGAGCGCTCTTCGTCATGGGCGAGAACACCGGATTTGCAACGCGAAATGTCACGATCGCCTCGTTCATCAGCGCCCTTGGTGGCGGCAGCGTCTTTGTGACCAACCCGGCCAACAACACCCAGACAGTCCATGCGCCGTTCACGGGCCCGAATGCCATCACCACGATCACCTTCCTCGCGGCCGCTGCCATTCAGACTCCACCCGGCACGGGAACCTTCGTCACGGTGGACAGCAGCGGCCTCGCGGCGGCCGTCGTGTTCCCGCCCCATTCCCTCGCAAGTGCACCCACGGGGACGTTGATCGCCGTGTTCGACGTCAACTTCCTGCAGGCCGGGGCCGACGCGAACTCGCAGGCGTTCGCCAGCAACCTCATCGCCTTCCTGGCGGCGCCGACGCCGCTCGGCGGCACCGGCAGAGCCATTCCGACACTCTCATTCTGGGGGATGGTGCTGCTCGCGGCTGCCGTCGTGGCGATCGGTATCGGCTTCCTGGCCCGAAGGCTGTAGGCGCGGCTCGCATCGCGCACGCGAGGTGTGGCCCGCCGGCAATCCGCCGGCGGGCGACACCCTGCTGCAGATTATGCGGGGCAGGGTGTCAGAACCTCACCTCGGCGTACCAGCCCTTGTTCACGATCGCGGTCTTGTAGGGGCTTGAGAGCCTCTGAACCCTCTCGATCATCTCCCTGCACCTCGCGGCAGGGGCGAAGCGCGGGGCGCCGTAAAGAGGTCCCTCGTCGTCGATCGAGACGGGGATGAACTCGATCCGCTTGAGCTTTTCCGCGTTGAGCGTGAACCGGACGAGAATCCCCTCCATCGTCTGGGGCGTGTCGCGCCGGTCCCACACCGACACGTTAGTCGGCCGCGCCAGCTCTGTGTCGCGCTGGTGGATGAGGTCGATTGGGATCTTGTCCGGGGTCCGGTACTGGTAGATGAAGTCGGAGAGGCTGTAGAAGATCGGTTTCCCCTTGTAGATCTCGATCCCGCGCAGGACGTGCGGCCCGCTGCCGATGACGATGTCCGCGCCGGCGTCGATCGCCTTGCGGTACATGATCTCCTCGGTGGGCGGGATGTTCTCCTGGATGCCGTAGGCACGGTGATGGCTGACGTCGTGGTTGTGGAGAGCGACCATGACGATATCGTTGTGTCTCTTGGCGAGGACGATGTCGTCCTCCATCGTCTCGATGTCGCTCGCAAGAGGCCCTTCGACCGACTCGACGTTCCCGCCTTCCTTCGCGACCAGGATGGTCGCGGGGTTGATGGTGGCGAGGCAGGGCGCGTTGGGATCGACGCAACGGTACTTCTGCGTCCAGTAGCGCATGTAGGACAGCAACGCGAAGCGCGTCTTCTGGCTCTGCACGCCCATCGTGCCCGGCTCGTGAGCGGCGGCGAGGGTGAGGCCGGCGCCGGCGTGCGTGATCTGTGCGCGATCGAGGGCCCTCAGGCAGTCCTTCAGCCCCTCCGGTCCGAAGTCCAGGGCGTGGTTGTTCGCCATGCTCACCATGTTGATGCCGATGGCGGCGACCTCCCAGACGAACTCCGTCGGCGCCCTGAAGTTGTAGAACGGCCGCTGGAGCTCGGGGTGTTCGTTCATCGAGAACTCGAGGTTCCCGTATGCGATGTCCGCCTCCCGCATGAGGCGGTAGAGATTCTGGCGGTTCGGATCGCGCAGGTTGCTGATCTGCTCGTTGAAGATCATGTCGCCAACGCCGGTGATGATGACGTCGCCTGGCTCCTCCTTGAGGAGAGCCGTGACCCTTTCCTCCCAGTCGATCTTCTCGGCCGGTTCGGGCGGCCTGATGCGCCGGTTGTAGACCGACGTACTCTGGTCCCAGCTGAGCTTCTTCTGCTCCGGGGCCTGGGCACGGGCCGACCCTGTCGCCCACGAGAATCCGACGACCGCGAGGAGCAGCACGCCGAGCTTGTTCAGGCGGGCCGGTGTGGCAGCGCTCATGGGGATCGCCTCCTTGTCGTTGCCCCGCGAGGAGCAGGATACTCCGCCATTGTACGTGTCCCCCCGCCTAGGGTCCGGCCGCCGCGGGCGGCGCGCTGCCGATCACGGCGCGCCTCGTGAGATCGAACGTCTCGCCGGGCAGCAGGATGTGGACGCGCATGCCGTGGACGCCGAGGAGGTCCTGGCCCGTTTCGACCGGCTGCCGGGTCACGGCGGTGCCCTTCGCGTCCAGCACCATCACGCAGCTCATGCCCAGCACCTGGAAGGTGTCATCGGGGCGGACCCAGATTGCGGTGTCCTCGTCCACTCCCACGCCCAGGAGCTCGGGGTGCTCGAGGATCACCGAGACGAGGCGGTTCGAGCGCTGGCGGGCGATGAAGTGCTGGTCCACGACGACGCCGCGGAGGAACCCGAGGCCCTCCCAGAGCTCGACGCTGTTCGCCCGGATCACCTTGAAGTTCCCCTCCCCGGTGATCATGGGGTTGCTCTGGCATGCGGTACCGGCCGAGGTACCGCCGACAACCGCGCCAAGCGCGAACGCTTTCGCGATCGCCGCTCCGACCGGCGTGCCGAGCAGCGCATTGGTGATGCGGATCTGGTCGCCGCCGCCGAAAAAGATCCCGCCCGCCCTGCCGGCGGTCGCGGCGTAGTCGGGGCGCATCGCGTCAGCCTTGCTCCTGATCTCGAGCGCGGTGACGTTCGCGCACCCGTACTCCTCCTTGAAGAGCTTGACGTAGTAGGCGCCGGCGTCGGCCTCGGAGGACGCGGTCGGGATCGCCACGATCAGCGCCTGCGGCCCGCCCGCTAGCTCGACGAACTTCCTCATCGCCTCGGCCGGCTTCTCCCCTCCGCCGATCAGCACCAGGTGACCTCTCGGCGTCTGCGCGGCGAAGATACCGCAGACGACCAGTATCGCCACGCCGCTTGCCAGGAAAACCCTTCGGGCACTCATTCCGTCGTCCTCACTCTCCCGGTCAACGCTCCGGCCTCCCAAGCTGCAAAAGGTGGGGCGGCCGTTGCCGGCCGCCCCTATGCAAGGTGGATTTGTTGCCTCAGAACTCGAGCCGGACGCCGGCCCGGATCTGCCTCGGGCTCTCGATCGTATACGGGGTGCCGTAGTCGGAGCGTGGTCCCGACCACTTGTTCGTCTTGGCGTTGTAGCTGCCCCAGCGGTTGTAGGTGTCGAGCATCGTCGAGTTGTTGAGCGCGTTGAACACTTCGCCCGAGATCGTCAGGCCGACGCCGCCGAGCTTGTGGTTCCACGCGAGCCGCAGGTCCACGAGGTGGCGTGCGGGGAACTTTTCGGTCCCGCGCGGCTCCAGGTAGATGTCCCGGCCGACGCTCGAGTTGTAGTTGAGGCCACTGGTAACCCGCACGTACGGCTGCCAGTACATCCCCGAGTAGTAGGTGTACTGGCCGCTCGCCTGGAAGTGGAGCGGCAAGTCCACCGCCGCAGAGAGCTTGAAGTCCCACTCGTTGTACGACAGGTCGATCCGCCCGTCGGAGTTGGTGAGGCCGTTGCGGTCCTCGAAGTTGCTGATGTACCCGTCGTTGGTGTACTGGTTGCCCTTGAGGTCCGTCCACACCAGCGAGCTCCAGAGTTGCCAGCCGTGCGAGTAGCGCTTGTTGAGGTGGAGCATGACCGACCGGTAGTCGCGGTAGGCACCGTTGTCGGTGGTGAGGACCCAGACCTCCGGCGAGTTGAGGATCCAGATCGGTAGCGTTCCGCCGGTGAGTGGATTGTTGGTGGCGGTTTTCATTGTGTAGTCCTGGTTCGCGTTGATCATCGCCATGATCTCGCGGAACCTGCGATCGACGAGGTCCAGGCCTATCACAATGTCCTGGCCGAGCTGCTGCTCGAAGGTGAGGAGCGACTCGTCAACGTACTGGTGACCGTAATGGCCTAGGCTCGCGTATTCGGGCGTCGAGATGTCGCAACCCGGGTCGCCGCCGGAGGTGAGTTCGTACTTGCCGGTGGCCGGGTTCCAGTAGCACTCTTTGCTGGGTACCGAGATTTGCCCGGACGCCTCGCGATCATAGATGTAGCCGAGCATCTTCTGGTGGTAACGACCCCAGTGCACCTTGAGGGCAGTTCGGGAGTTGCCGAAGACGTCCCACACGAACCCGATGCGCGGATCCACGAAGTTCACGCTGTAGACGTCGGACTTGCCGTGGCCGGGCTGAAAACCGCCCTCGTAGTTGCCGTAACGCGCGCCGTAGTTGACCGTGAGTCGGTCAAGCCGAAGCGAGTCCTGCGCGTAGAGGCTGATCGCCGTGGTCTGCAGCCACTCCTGGTAGCCACCACCGAAGTAGGCGGAGGCATAGTCATTCACGCCGCATGCAGGGTGAGCCTTGTAGTACGCGAACTGTTCCTCGGGAGTGTTGCCCGGGCAACCCGAAGAGTCGTCGTAGTAGGTGAAGCCGCCGTTGCGGTATTGGAGGTACGTCGCGGAACCTTTCTCGTAGGTCCCGCCGAACTTGAACGAGTGGTTGTCCTTCGCGCCGAACAACCCGTCCTTGAACAGGCTCCACGAGGCGTCGAGGGTCACGAGACGCCTGTTGCTGAGCGAACGGCTGGTCTGGTTCTGCCAGTAGATACCGGTGTTCCAGTAGTCCTGGCGGCCGGGGGTGTCGTTGCCGTTGTACGGGAGGTAGTCGAGCCGACCACCGTACCCGGTGAGCTTGACGTTGAGGAAGTTCGATGCGTTGATCAACGACTCCCAGCTCAGGGCGAAGGTGAAGTTGGGCGACTCCTCCTTGGACGTGGCCTCGGGGAGGGTGTCGGCGCCGATCCCCCTGCGATCGTGCACAAGGCCGTCGTGCTCGGCCATGAGCATGAGACGGTTGGCCGTATCGGCCTGCCAGGTGAGCTTGCCAAGGTAACGCGGGATCTTCCGGTCGTCCGCTTCCGTCGCCCCAAGCGGAGTCTGCTCCTGCTGCCAGGACTCGCCCGAGAGGAAGAACCAGAGCTTGTCCTTCATCACCGGGCCGCCCAGGCTGATCGCCGCGTCGTTGAACTTGAACTTCACCTGCTGCCCCGTCGGGTCGTTGCTGCTGACCCACGACTTGGGCTGGTAGTAGTATTCCACGCCGCCGTGGAACTCGTTCCCGCCCGACTTGGTCACCCCGTTGATAATTCCACCGGTGTAGCCACCGTACTCCGCGTTTGCGCCCAGCCCGCCGATCTGGATCTCCTGCATCCACTGGATGCTCGGGAGCAGCCAGTACTCCGCGTTGGCGGGGTCGGCGACGTTGACGCCGTCGAGGGTGTAGGCGTTCTGCGATTGGCTCGTCCCCCCGTACGCCATCATCGAGCTGCCGGCGGACGATGTGATGTCGATGGTCACGCCGGGCGCGGCGGCGAGCAGAGAGTAGAAGTTCCTGGGCAGGGGCTGGCGATCGATGAAGTCCTTGTCGAAGCTGGTGGCGACCGTATTGCTTACCACGCTGACCACCGGGGCCTCGGCACTGACCGTGACCGCCTCCGCTACCTTCGCCTGCGGCAAGGTGATGTCGATTCGCAGTGCCTGACCCAGGCTCACGTGCACGTCCTCCTGCCGCACCTTCACGAACCCGGTAAGCTCCGTCTCGACGGTATAGACCCCGACCGGCAGCGAGGGGAAGCGGTACACCCCGCGCTCGTCGGTGTACGCCGTCACCTTCCGAGCCACCAGCACGTCGGAGTAGGCGGTCACCGCGACGCCCGGGAGCGCCCCTCCCTGCGGGTCCTTGACCGTGCCCTGCACGCTGCCCGAAATGTTGCTCTGCGCGACAACCGGTGCCGTCAGGCCGAGCAGCAGCAGGACCATCACTGCGCCTCGAAAAATGTCACGCATCATGTCTCCTCCCCGGGTGCCACGCCTGGACGGCCGCGGCACCTCGATCCTGGACCGGAAGCCTGCACGGGCTCGCGACACCGGCCCCGCCATTGCCAGGCACGCATACCGCCACATTGGCGGCGCATCGCGCCGATGCTCGCTCACGTTTGTGCCCTCATTCCTGCCACCAGCATTGCGCCCGCGGACTCGATGTGCCGGCGCACCGCGCGCTCGGCGCGCTCAGGGTCGTGCGCCGCGAGAGCGGCAACGATCTCCTCGTGCTCGGCGGCGTCCGGCTCGTCGCGGCCGGGCACGGATGCCACGGCAATCTTCGGGATGTTGCTCCACAGCATCGTGGGAAAGGCGGACCACAGCTGCGCCAGCGTCCGCACGAGGTACGAGCGCCGGCTGGCCGTGAAGATGAGCGAGTGAAAACGGCGGTTCAGCTCGCGGTACTTCCCCAGCTCCTCCGGGGTCTTGCAGCGCACCATCTGCTCGTGCAGCACTGCCAGCTCCGCCAGCTCGTTGTCGGTGACGTTGAGGGCAGCCGACCGGGCCGCCATGCCCTCGATGAAGGCCCGGCAGGCGTAAAGATCCTCGACGTCCTCGGGCGAGAACTCGACGATCCGGACGCCCCGGTAAGGGACGTGCTCGACGAGGCCCTCTGCAGCCAGCTGCTTGAGGGCCTCGCGCACCGGCATCTGGCTGACGCCGTAAGCCTGCGCCAGCCTCTCCTGCCTGAGCCATTCGCCCGGTTTGAGACGGCTTTCGAGGATGTCCGCGCGCAGGCGGTCCGCGACCCAGTGGTGAAGCTGGCGGTGCGAGCGGGGGGTGGGCTCACTTGCCAATGCGACTCCGTATATCTGATCTAATATCTAATTTCTGGCGGAGGCTACCAGACCAGAAATCGCAAGTCAAGAGTCGAATGGCAGAGATCTTTCTCATAGAGTGGACATGGTTTGCGAACCAGGACCGTCATCCCACCTAAACGGAAGGTCACAAGAGCGTCAGGAAGGTGAACCACTGAGAGGGGTCAGTTCCACGCGGTCAGCGCAGGCCAGACGAGCGCCGCGAGCGAGAGCACGAAGAACGCCACCTGCATTCTCCACTGCCACCTCACCCAGCGCTCGTACGGGATCTTCGCGAGCGCCAGCGTCCCCACCGTGACCGCCGAGGTGGGGAGGATCATGCTGTTGAAGCCTGCGCCGAGCTGATAGGCCAGCACCAGGGTCTGGCGGGTGATGCCCGAAAGATCCGCAAGGGGTGCCAGCAACGGCATCGTCAGGACGGCCTTCGTCGAGCCCGACGGGATGAAGAAGTTGAGGATGAACTGGAGCACGTACATCGCCTGGGCGGCGAGCACGCCCCCGAAATGCGAGGTGACCGAGGCCATCCCGTAGAGGATCGTGTCCAGGATGTGACCGTCCTCGAGGATCACGACGATGCCGCCGGCGAACGCCACGATTAGCGCGGCGCTCGCGATGTCCTTGGCGCCCGCGACGAACGACTTGGCGAGCTTGCTGGGAGGAATACCCGCGGCGATCCCCGCCAGGACGCCCATGGCGAAGAAGAGCCCCGCGAACTCCACCATGTACCAGTTGAGCACCGTCGAGCCAACGATCAGGCCCACGACGGTGCCGAAGAGGATGAGCAGGCACACCGCGTGCCGCCAGGTGAAGACCACCTGTTCCGCCTCCGCTTTCCCGATCTCCTCACGCCGCGCACGGTCCAGGTCGTACATCGGGCTGCGCGTAGGGTCGGCCTTGACGCGCGCCGCGTAGATCATCACCCACACGATGGCGAGGGCGGTGGCGAGCACCCACACGAGGATGCGGTAGCGGATCCCGGAGCCCAGCGGCACGCCCGCGATGCCCTGCGAGATCTGGACCGTGAACGGGTTGAGGAAACCGGCCGAGAAGCCGACCCCCGCCCCGACGAACGAAAGGCAGACGCCGACGATCGAATCGTAGCCGAGCGCGATGGCCATGGGCACGAAGATGAGCGCAAATGGAATCGCCTCCTCGGCCATGCCATAGGCGCCGCCGAAGAACGAGAACACCGTCATCACGATCGGGATGATCAGGTAGCTCCGGTTACCGAGCAGCTTGACGAGCTGATTGATGCCGGCCGCGATCGCGCCGGTGTCGTTGAGGATGTTGAAGGCACCCCCGACCATGAAGATGAGCCCGATGATCGCGCCCATCCGCAGGAAGCCCCGCATCGGGGCAAGAAAGATCTGCCCGAGCTGCGGTGCGCTCGGCTCGACCTTGTAGCTGCCCGGGACCACCACCTCCCGCACGGTGCCGCCGACTGTCTCCTTGTGGCGCTGGTACGAGCCGCCCGGCAGGATCCACGTTGCCGCGGCCGCAAGCAGGATAAGCGTGAAGGTGATCACGAAAACGTCCGGGCTCTTCTTGGCCATCGAGGGTCCTCCAGAAAACCGCGGCATTATACGAGGCTCCTCGCAAAGCCAAGGGCCGGAGCAGAGAATGCCTTCCTGCCGGGGCCAGTCACCTGAGGGCGTCTGCGATGTAGAGATCCGAGAGGACGAGGTGGTAGGAGCAGGCGTAGGATGCGCCGTCGCCGCTCACGAATACCCCGTTGAACCTCACGAAGCCGGCCGGATCGGAGAGTTCGATCTCGCGAACCAGCTCCGTGCGTCCGGTCGCGAAGTCGTAGGCGTGGATCCGGCCCGGCAGGCCGGTGGGACGGTACACGTACAGCCTGCCCCCGTCGTTGCTCCACCGCACCGGGGCGAAACCGGGATCGAGCGACGGCAGTGGCTTCGGGTCCCCGTCCCTCACCGGGTAGAGCCACATCCTCTGCTGGGCGTCGAGGCCTGCCACGTAGACACCGTCCGGCGAGACCGCGAACTCCATGCCGGCCCCTTCCGGCGTGATCGCACGCGGGGAACCCCCCTCGAGGTCCTGCACGAAGAGCTGCACCCCGCGGCCGGGTGCGCTGCCCGCGAACGCGACCCGCGTACCGTCGAGGAACCAGCGCGCCCGCAGGTGGTTGATCGCATCGCTCGTGAGCGGCCTGGGCTGTCCGGCACCGGTCGGCTGCAGGACGAGCTGGCGCGGCGTCGAGTTGGGCGAGGTGATGGCCCACTTGCCGTCGGGTGAAAGGGCTGCCGCGTACCCATCCCCCAGCCTCACCGCGCGCGAGCCATCGGTGCCGCGCACGTAGACGCCGTAGCTGGCCCCCCCGCCGCGGCCGCCCTCCATGAAGAGCACTGTGCGCCCGTCCGCGGAGATGTCGCGAACGAGGGAGTAGTCCAGCCACGAAAGGTCACGTGGCTTGCTCTCGCCGGGGGCGAGGGCCAGGATGCCCACCCGCCAGGTCTCGCGCACGAACAGCACCCGCCCGCCGGGGGCGATGTCGTGGAGAGTCAGCGTGGTGGGCGCGATGTGGATCACACGTTGCCTGCCCGAGAGCGAGACCGCGCGGAGGGAACGGTCCGCGCCGCTGTCGGTGGCGGTGAACCAAACCTCGTCGCCCCTGGGGGACCAGGCGATCCCCTGTGCGCTCATCAGCCCGGTGACGAGCGTTCTCACCTGGCCGAGTCGGTCCACCACGGCGAGCGCGCCGCCGTCGTCGGTCCACACCGGGTGGTCGAAAAACGCCACCAGGTCCCCGCGCGGCGACACCCGCGGGTGCCCGATCCAGCCCGCGGTCGAGTGCACGACCGTGCCTATGGGGAACTCCAGGCGGTCCTGGCCGTTTGAGTACCTGACCACCGCGAGCTGACTACCGTCGGGGCACCAGTCGGCCCACTCCACGCCCTCGAGGACCTGACGCGGCTCCCCGCCCGCCAGCGGTGCGCGCCCCAGGGTCCCGGTCTGCACCCAGACCCCGCGGTACTTACGGTCGAGGGAGACTGCCATCTCGCCCGAGCGCGAGATGGCGAGGATCTCGGCCCCGGGCAGGTCAAGCGAGCGCGCCTCGGGGATCCCGGGACGCGTGGAAAAGATCTCGATCGGCTTCCCCTCCCAGGCCCCGCCGAACACGACCATCTGTCCATCGGGGGCGAAACGGGCCGACCAGATTGTGCCGCGCCGAAACGTGAGCTGGTCGAAACGAGGGGTTGGGGAGCGACCGGTTGCCCAGGCCAGAAACAGTCCACCTGCGACACCCAGGGCGAGCAAAGCCGAGGGACCGAGGGCGCGGCGGACGATGGCCGCCCGCCAGCCCACCCTCGGGATGGCAAAGGGGAAAATGCGCACCGAAGTGCTGAGGCCGCTCAAGGAGCTGAGCATGTCCTCGAGGGCAATCGCCAGGTCGCGGGCCGACTGGAACCGCTCCCACGGGTTCTTCTCCATGCAGTGCCGAACGATGCGAACGAGCGCGGGCGGGCAGTGCTTGTTCACCTCGAGGATGTCCGGCGGCTCCTCGTCCAGTATCGCGTGGAGCGTCTCGACCATGCTCTGGCGCCAGAACGCGCGCTGGCCCGCCAGCATCTCGTACAGGATCAGGCCAAAGGCAAAGATGTCGGAGCGGTGGTCCACATTGTCGCCCCGGACCTGCTCGGGGGACATGTAGCCGGCCGTCCCCACGATCATGCCCTCCTGCGTGAGCGCTACGAGCGGCGGCTCCCCCTCCCCCTTTGGCCATGCCTCGGGTTGAGCCAGCTTGGCGAGCCCGAAGTCGAGAATCTTGACCTGCCCATCCTTGGTCAGAAAGATATTCTCGGGCTTGAGATCGCGGTGGACCAGCCCCATCTCCTTCACCGCTGACAGCCCCCGCGCGACCTGCAGCGCAATCTCGGTCGCCTTGCGGGCCGGAAGCGGTTTCCCGCGCAGGCGCTGGCGGAGCGTTTCCCCCTCCAGCAGCTCGGAGACCACGTACGGCCACCCCTGGAGCGTGCCGATGTCGTAGACGGCCGGGATGTTGGGGTGGGCGAGCTGGCCCGCGGCGCGGGCCTCGAGCTCGAAGCGCTTTAATCTCTCGGGGTCGCTGGCGTAGGAGGCCGGAAGGACCTTGATCGCGACATCGCGGCCGAGGCGCGGGTCCCGCGCTCGGTACACCTCGCCCATCCCGCCCGCGGCGATTGTGCCGACGATCTCGTACGGTCCCAGCTTGGTGCCGGCTCGCAGCGACGACATGTTTGTTCGATTCTATACCGCGCCGACGGGAAGGAAAACCCCGCATTTGGGCGGGATTCAGTACCAGAACGAGCCGAGCAAGTTCAGCAGGCGGCCGGCCACGCGCCGGACGAACTGTCACCCTTGGCCCTAGCCAGGACTATTCACGAAGGAGCCTACTGCGAGCGCGGATCTGGCCGCCCTCGCGGGCGTACTCGGGGCTCGAAGGGTGCCGCCGTCCTGCACGAGTACGGCTCCCCTCCTCGCCCACGAGCGAGCGGGGCTGTGCCGCGCGAGCGTGGGGGACCGGGGGCCGAGGCGTCGGGGGTGGATGGAGCGGCGCCGAGCCCCCCGCAACGGAAGCTCGCCCACCATGACAGCCACCTCCGCGCTCTCGCTACGACCCCTCATGAATAATCCGGGCTTGCGCCTCTTCAGGGTTCTACAGGCGCATCAGCTCACCGGCGCAGGAGGAGTGCGCCCAGAACTGCGAGCACCACGGCCAGCAACGCCAATCCGCGGCCATCAAGCATCGGGACCGGGGTGGCGCCCGGCGCCGCGGGGTTGAACTCGAAGGCGCCGATGTCGCAGGTGCCAACGCGGGCCTGACCGCGCTGGTCCGTCGCGAGGCATGTGGCGGCGTTCCCGGCGTTGATGGCCGGACTGCCAAACTGCAGCGCCATCGTCTGCGTGGGGCCACCGTTGCTCGCCAGCGGACCGAGCAGTGGATCCGCGGTCGCGATTGTGGCGCCGCAGCCGTAGCTCGGAAACTGCAGGTTGTTGCCCCCGTCGACAATGGTCCCCGGGCTGACGGCGGCGCAGTTCCCGCCGGGGTTGTTGGCCACGATCGTATCGATCAGGGTTACGTTGGCGGAAAATGCCGTGACAGCAGCGTTTCCAGCGTTGGAGGTGTTGTTCGCGATGGTGCAGTTGGTGAAGGTCGCGGGTCCGCTGACAAAAATGCCTCCGCCACCCACAGAACTGGAGTTGCCCGAGAACGTGCTGTTCTGGGCCGTGAGGCTGGCAACGTTGTTGACACAGACGATGTTGCTCGCCCCGTTGTTGGTGTTTCCGGAAACGGTGCTGTAGGTGATCGTCAGCGACGCGCCATCCATGTAGAGCGTGCTACACCCGGTGGCGGCGGCCGTTCTCGACCCGCGCTCCGCGTGGCCCGAAAACCGCGCGGACACCCGCAACGACCTCGTCGGCGATGCCACGATGACCCCGACCCTCCCACGCCATCTACGGGCCGCAATCCCCAGGCTGTGGACCGTGACGCGGCTGCGGAAAAGCCGCCACGGCTTTCCCACAACCGCTTGGAAAACCCTCCGGGTTTCCCACACGGCCCACAGCCTCGACGATCAACATGGGGACATTTCTAATGAGCTAAGCATGGGGACATTTCTAACGAGCGTTGACAGTCTTGGAGGTGCTCGTGCGTGGCACACCACGCTGAATCATTTTGCCGGCGCACGGGCGACGCGTCTGGGGGAGCACATCGCAAGAGTCGCAGGCCGGTCGTGGCCTGTGCCGGGCTAATCTGGTGCAGCTGAGGCGGGCCGCGTGAAGGCCATCCGGAGATTGCCAGCGAGCGCCGGCAGGCCAGCCTCACCCCGACCGCTCTCCTCCAGCTCCGCGTGCAGCTCCACCAGCCACGGCATCTCCTCGATGAGCTGCGAGAGCCGGCACAGCAGCTCCACCTCGTGGCCCTCTGGAGGCACGCCCACCACCTTGAGCATGCCCCGTGCGTCCTGGTCGGTGAGCGGTGTGATGCGGACGACCGATGGCTGGTTTGCCCGCCCCAGGACGACGACCGGGCCAAAGACGGGGTGCGGGCGCACGCTCAACTCGATTCGCCCGGCCTCGTCGCCCCGTCTCGCGCCCGACCAGACCGGAATGCCGAAACATCCCAGGATCTCACCGGCCTGCTTGCGCGTCAGCAACTGCGGACCGGTGTCCGCCGCGACACCCACCAGTGCGGCATCGAGTATTTTGCGGGCCGCGGCGGAATCAGCGTCGTCGTACCAGACCAGCCGGCCCGGGGGCTCGCGCCGATAGGCGGCATAGGCCACGGCGTGCGCCAGGGCGCGGGCCGCCGCCTCGGGGAAGCGGTACGAGGGAAAAGCGGTCCGCCGGTCCGCCACCGCACCCTTGCCCTCGAAGGCGAACTTGACCAGGCCCGTGGCCCCCATCATGGAGAGTAGGACCGGCTTGGCCACGCCGGTCTTGTGCTCCGCGCTGATCACGCCGCGACGGATGCCACGGGCCACCAGCTCAGGTTCGCACTCGCCAACACAGAGGAAGATGGCGATGACGGTATGGACGTGGGGATCCTCGAGGGCGCGTTGGACCGCCATGCGGTAGTCCTCTGCACCTGCCTGAGGCCCGAGATCCACCAGGCCCTCTTTCGAGACGTCGAGGCCGTAGGCGTCGCACGCATCCGCCGTTATGGTCACGACGCCCCCCGAGTTGCCCAGGATCGCCACGCGGTTGCCGAGCGGCAGAGGCTGGTGGGCCAGCAGCAGGGCCGCGTCGAAAAGCTCCTCCAGGGTGTCCACGCGGATCACCCCCGCTTGCTGGAAGAGAGCGGCAGCCTCCACATCGCTCACCGGGCTCGCGCCGATGTGGGCGCGCGCAGCGGAGAGCCCCGCTCGGCTGCGGGCACCCTTCACGCACAGCACCGGTTTGCGCCACGAGACCCGCCGCGCCACGCGGGCAAACTGGCGCGGGTTACCGAACATCTCCAGGTAGAGCATCGCGATGTCGGTGGCGGGATCTTCCTCCCAGTACTGAAGAAGGTCGGTGCCCGAAACGTCGGCCCGGTTGCCGGCGGAGACGAAGGTGGAGAAGCCGAGGCCCCGCTCGCCGGCGTACTGGAGAATGACGATACCGAGCGCCGCGGAGTGCGAGAAAAAGCCGATGCGGCCGACGGGCGGCATGGCGGGCGCCAGGCTCGCGTTGAGGCCGACCTCCGGGTCCGTGTTGAGGAGGCCGAGGCAGTTGGGTCCTACCAGGCGCGCACCATGGGACCTTACAAGATCCACGAGGCGCCTCTGGAGTGCTGCACCCTTCTCCCCGGTCTCCGCAAACCCGGAGGCCACGACGATGAGCCCCTTGGCCCCGGAACGCACTGCCTCGTCCGCCACGGAGATGACGCTCTCCGCCGGCACGGTCACCACGACGAGGTCCGGCGGCTCCGGCAGCTCCGCGACGCTCGGGTACGCGCGCACCCCGTGCACGGAGGCGGCCTGGTTGTTGACCGGGTAGACGGTGCCGGTGAAGTTGTTCTCCAGGATGTGCTGGAAGATTCGGCTGCCGACGCTGGCGGAATCGCGCGACGCACCCACCACTGCAACGACCCGCGGACGCAGTAGACGCGCCATCGAGTTGGCGCTGGCGATCCGCTCCCGCAGCTCGGCCCGTTCCCGCACCACCGCCGCTCCGGCCACCGGGAACTGGACGTGGTAGGTGCCGCCATCCAGCACCTGGGTGGACTCGAAGCCCGAGTCCCGGAAGACGTTGATCATCGGCTGGTTCTCGAACAGGATTTCGGCCTCGAAACCTACGAAACCCACACCGGCGGCGATCCCTGCCACGCGCTCCAGCAGAAGAGTGCTGATGCCCCTCCCCTGGAACTCGTCGTCCACGATGAAGGCGACCTCGGCGGTGTTGCGGGCGCCCAGGCCTACGTAGTTGCCGAACCCGACGACTCTGATATCGGGCTCCTCGCCGATCACGGCCAGAAGGCAGGCGCGGTCACGGGGATCCTCGCCGCATACGCCGTCCAGAAACTTGGCGGGCACCTGGGCCATGGCGCCCATGAACCGCATCCGGAGGCTCTCGGCAGAGACGCGGCTCATCATTGTCTGGATGGCAGGACGGTCCGCAGGGGTGCCCAGGCGCAGCAGCACGGTCTGCCCGTCACGCAGCAGCACATACTCGCGGTATTGCTTCGCGTCTGTGATGATTCTGAACATCCCTGGGCCCTCCGAAACGAGGTCGAAACAGCATAGCTCCTTTTCGGAGACGGTGGGGTCGGATGGACAAACGCCGCCGCGGCGTCGCAACGCACCCAGGTCGCCCCGCCTTTCGCCGGTAGCTCCTCGTTTGTCCCGTTGCGGCCGGAAGGAGCTCCGGCCCACCGACCCCCACCTCTCCGCGACGGCCTGCAGCACCTCCCCCACCTGGGTCTCATCGCCGGCCGCACGTCGGGCCAAGAAGAAAGCCGCGCGGCTTCAAGTCGAAGCCGCGCGGTCTCACGTTGCCGTTCGCTGCGTACGCAGGGCAGCCTAGCGTTCCATAACCATCTTCTTGATCACCTCGACCACCTCTGGGTTCATCAGCGTCGTCACATCGCCTACCTTGTCGGAACGGTTCGAGAGGGTCGCCAACACCCGCCGCATGATCTTGCCAGAGCGGGTCTTGGGCATGTCGGGCACGATGTAGACGTCCTTCGGCCGTGCGAACTTGCCGATGTTGTCCTCGATCGCCTTCTTGACCGACTCCTCGATCTCCTTGCTCGGCTTGATCCCAGGCTTGAGGGCGACGTAGACGTCCGGCAGCTTGCCCTTGAGCTCGTCGTTGCGCGGGACGACCGCGGCCTCGGCAACCTCAGGCACGAGAAGACAGCAGGACTCGAGCTCCTTTGTGCCCAGCCGGTGGCCGGCGACGTTGATGACGTCGTCCACACGACCCAAGATGCGGTAGTACCCGTCGGCTGCCAGCATCGCCGCGTCGCCGGCGAAGTAGGGCCAATCCCGCCAGTCCTTGCTGTCCTTCTTCTTGTTGTACTTGGCGAAGTACGTCGACACGTAGCGGGCGCGGTCGCCCCAGATCGTCTGGAACATCCCCGGCCACGGATTGCGGATGCAGACGTTACCCGCCTTGTTGGAGCCGAGTGGAAGTTCCTTGCCGTCCTCGTCGAAGATCACCGGGTGAATGCCCGGCACGCCGGGGCCGGCGCTCCCTGGTTTCATCGGGTGGATGGCCGGCATCGTGCTGCACAGGAAGCCACCGTTCTCGGTCTGCCACCAGGTGTCGACGATGACGGCCTTCTCCTTGCCAACGCTCTTGTAGTACCACTTCCAAACCTCGGGTTCGATCGGCTCGCCGACCGTGGTCATGTGCTTGAAGCGATAGTTGTACTTTGCGGGCTCGTCGGGGCCGAGCTTGCGCAGCCCGCGGATTGCCGTGGGCGCGGTGTGGAAGATGTTGACGTTGAGGCGCTCGGCGATGCGCCACGGTCGCCCGGCGTCCGGGTAGGTCGGGACACCCTCATAGATCACGCTGGTGGCGGCAAGCGCGAGCGGGCCGTAAACGATGTAGGAGTGGCCCGTGATCCAACCGATGTCCGCCATGCACCAGTACACGTCCTCGGGATGGATGTCCTGGACGTACTTGGACGTCCCGGTTACGTACGCGAGGTAACCGCCGATGCTGTGCTGCGCCGCCTTCGGCTTACCGGTGGTGCCGCTCGTGTACATGAGGAAGAGGATCCCCTCGGCCGGCATCGGCACCGGGTCAACACGCTTGCCCACGTACTTCTTCAGCAGATCGTTGACGATGAAGTCGCGCCCCTCGACGAGCTTGGTCTCCGACGAGTACTTGCCGGGGTGGCGCTGCCAGATGAGCACTTTGTCCACCTTCTGTCCGCCCTTTTCCGCGACCTTGATGGCCTCCTCGGCCTTGGACTTGTGGTCCAGGAGCTGCCCGTTGCGGTAGTAGCCGTCCATCGTGATGATCACGTGGCTCTTGGAGTCGGCGACCCGGTCGCCGCATGCCTGGCCGGAAAACCCGCCGAACACCACCGAGTGGATCACGCCCAGACGGGCGCACGCCAGCATGCTGACCGGCAGCTCCGGGACCATCGGCATGTGGATCGTGACCCGGTCGCCGGCCTTCAGGCCGGCGAAGTCCCGCAGCACAGCGGCGAACTCGTTGACCCTCACGTAGAGGTCCTGGTACGTGATCGAAACGGGATCGTCGGTCTCGGGCTCGGGCACGAAGATGATCGCCGCTTTGTTGCGGTACTTGGCGAGGTGCCGGTCGATGCAGTTATAGCTGGCGTTGATCTTTCCACCGACGAACCACTTGAAGCAGGGGGCGTCGCTGGTGTCCAGGGTCGTGTGCCAGTACTGGTACCAGGAGAGCAGGTCCGCGTACTCCTTGAAGCAGTCCGGAAAGTTCTCCAGGCTGAACCGCTTATAGACGTTCTCGTCGGTCATGTTCGCCTGGGCGATGAAGTCTCGCGACGGGTAGTAGAACCCCTCTTCTTTCCAGTGAACGGCTACTTCCGCCTCGCTTACCTCGGTTCCCTCAGTCTTCTTGTCAACCATTCCATTCCCCCTTTCACTTCAGCATTGGCACCGGACTGCGGCCCAGATGTGCCAGATTCGGTTGCCGGCCCCTGGGACCGGGTGTGATGGTCTCGAACGTCGTTGAAAGCTGCCAACCCCCGCCTTTGGTAGCGACTCCACGTCGGACCCGCCTCCCGGAACCCTTGCTCCCCGGGGGCCCATGACAGATGCAGACGTCCTGCGGCGGACACCTGGTTCGTGCAGCCGTGCCGCGAAGAACCCTGCGCCCGCGCCGGGTGCGGCATGCTGCAGTTCGTGATGCCGGTTCGCTGCCTCTTCGCGCATGTGCGAACACGGACGATGGGCGCAAAGATCTTCGTGCCATGGTTCACACCGATCCGTACCAATACGGCATGAGCGAGTCCAGCAGTCGATCGGTGACGCGGCGGTTGTGGGCCGCGATCTCTTCGCACTGGGGAACCGGTGGAAACGCCGGGTTCGGATCGTGCATCGCCGCCGGCAGCTCCACACCCAGCCGCTCCTGCCAACGCTGCCGCCAACCTGCGGGCAGCTCACTCACAACCGGGAGGCCGTGGATGGTCAAGTACAGCAGCGCCCAGACCCTCGGTACGGAGCGCACATCGTATCCGCCGCCCAGGGTGAACAGCACCCTGCCCCGACAGAACTTCTCGGCATACTCCAGGACGCGCTGGAACAGAGTCTCGTACGCCTGGGTGGTGAGGAGCAGGTCGGCGAGCGGGTCGCCGGCGTGGGCGTCGGCCCCGGCCTGGACGACGAGAAAATCGGGGCGAAACCATGCGAGAGCCTGAGGTACCACCGCCGAAAAAGCCCGCAAGTAGCTGTCTGATTCGGTGAACGGTGCGAGAGGAAGGTTGAGCTTCCGGCCCCGACCGTGCAGCTTCCCGAGCTCGTGCACCTCGCCGGTGCCCGGAAAGAGGTACTGCCCCGACTCGTGCAGGCTGATGGTAAGAACCGAAGGGTCGTCGTAGAAGATCGCCTGAACCCCATCACCGTGGTGCACGTCGATGTCGAGATAGGCGACCGTCGTCCCGTGGTCGAGCAAGTATCGAATCGCGACGGCGAGGTCGTTGTAGACGCAGAAACCCGAGGCCCGGTCCCGCTGCGCGTGATGCATGCCGCCGCCGAGCTGTAGCACCCTCTTCGCCTTGTCGTAGAAAAGCAGATGCGCCCCGAGCAGCGTGCCACCGACCAGGTACCGGCCGGCCAGCTCCATGCCCGGGAAAACAGGGTTGTCGGGGGTGCCGAGGCCGAAACGGTCCGGGTCGGTGATACGTTCGCCGCGGTCCGCTTCCTCGACCGCAGAGACGTACTCCTCGCTGTGGACGGTCAGGAGGTCCTCCCGGCTCGCCGGCTGCGGAGCCATTGGACTGACCGGGTGGCCGAGCGCATCGAGAAGGTCGAGAAGCATCTCCCGCCGTACCGGGCTGAACGGGTGGCCCGGCCCAAAATCGTAGGCCAGGTAGTTGGGGTCGTACACGTCAATCACCATGGATTCTGTGCCGGCCAGAGCACCTCGAAGCCCTGGGCGCGCAACTCCTGTGCAATGAGCTTCACTTCTATCGTGCCCACCCGCAGGACGAGACGGACCTTGTCGCCGGCGTCGGCCTGGGAGAGGATCGACCGAATGTTGACCTGCTTCGCAGCCAGAAACGCGGTTAGACGGGCGAGCTCGCCGGGATGGTCCGCAAGACCGACCTCCAGGCGACCAGAGGCCATCGAAACACCGGTGAGGCGGAGCAGGGCGTCCAACAGGTCAATACCGGTTACCATCCCGACCAGCTCTGCTCCCGATATGACCGGCAGGCAGCCGATCTTGAGCTGACGCATCGTGCGCGCCGCCTCCTCTACAGGATCGAGAGGATCGGCGATCTGCACCGGCTGACTCATGACCTTTTCAAGCCGTGCCCGGGGCGAAAACGGCTTGGTGGACAGGGTGCTGGTGGCCAGCCGCAGGTCGCGGTCGGTGACTACCCCCACCAGCCTTCCCTTCCGCACCACCGGAACGTGGCGGATCCCGTGTTCGCGCATCAACGAGTACGTGGATGCGAGGGTGGCGTCGACGTCCGCGACGACGACCGGACTCTTCATAATGTCGCGTACAAGCACCCTTCTAACCCTCCCTCAATCGCCGGTCTTCGCCACCCTTTGAGTCCGTCGGAGACCGTCGCCCCTCTCTGCTGCAGCTACTACTCCGCCTCATTCCGCAATGTCACGCCTAGTTCACGTTCGTGCAGATGCCGACGTATGCGCCTTTCCCGACCGAGAGCAACCCGAGGCTGGCGGCCACGCGAACCATCTTTGGACCCCGATTTGCGTGCGTGTTCTTCATTCGCCTATCAGCCCCCTCCCAGATGTAGCTGACCTCGCTGCAGTTGCCTGTTGCGCGCTGCCGGCTCTTGCCAACTCCGTCGTCATCCTGCGGTCCCTTCCTTGGGAAACGCTCGCGGCCGGCCGGCGAATCCCGCCGGCCAGCCCTCACTTCGAACCGCTGCTGGAACCCGAAATCCTCTGTGACTTTGGGAGTCTCCCCGAGCTGCGCCATGACGGCAACCATCAGGCTCGTCGGGGCTCCGGCGATCACGAAAGAAGCCGCACCTCCGTCTCACGCCCGGGCTCCCGCCGGAAGCGTGGGTCGCTTCGCCAAGAACTCAAAAATGAGGGCGACAACTGCGAGTGCCCCCGCGGTGTAGAACGCGGCCTGGTAGTTCTTGTACTGATCGAACAGCGCGCCGCCGATCTTGGGCCCGATGACGCCCGCCACCCCATAGGCGGTGAACATGATCCCGTAGTTGATGCCGGCGTTCTTCGTGCCCCAGAAGTCGGCGGTCGTGGACGCATTCACCGAAAGCTGTGTGCCGAAGCACCAGTAGACGACGAAAACCATCACGTACAGCAGCGCCACGGTGCCACCGGTCAGGTACAGAAGCGGCATCGCGACCGCGGAGATAGCGATCATCAGGCGCAAGACGTTGAGCCGTCCGAGGGCATCGGACATCCAGCCCGAGAGCACTCGGCCCGCAGCGCTTCCGACGGCGCCGACGAACAGCGTCATCGTCTGCAGGGCTTCGCTGGAGATCTTCATGCTCTTGGCGAACGGAACGAGCTGGCTGATGACCATCAAGCCCGCCGAGGTTCCCAGCGCGTAGGCGATCCACATGAAATAGGCCGGCGCGGTGCGCCACATCTGACCCGGTGAGAACTCGTACGTAGACGCCGCCGACTTGGACGCTGGAGCCGGCTGCCAACCCTCGGGGCGGTATCCGACTGGAGGGTTCTTCAGCAGGAACGCTCCGACGATCGTCATGGCAAAGAACACGATACCGAGGATGGCAAAGGTGGCTCGCCAGCCGTACGTCGGAATGAGCCACAGGTTGGCCATGGGACCGAAGATCGCCGACCCGCCGCCGTAGCCGGCCACGGCCAGACCGACTGCGAGGCCCCGTTTGTCCGGGAACCACTTGGCCATGACGGGGATTGGGGTCGCGTAGCCGAAGCCATTCCCGATTCCAACCAGGACGCCGAAGCAGATGACGAGGTACGTGAGGCTGCTCGTCCTCATGCAGAGCAGGAAGCCCAGCGTCAGGAAGATGGCGCCCGTCAGGGATACGCGGAAGGGGCCGAACTTGTCTTGCAGCCGCCCCGCAACGATGAAGCTGAGGGCGAACACCACGATGGCCACCATGAACACCGTGGAGGTGTCCGCCCGCTTCCAGCCGAACTCCTTCTCGAGGGGCGCGACGAAGACGCTCCAGGCGTAGAGCGAGCCCAGGGCAAGGTTCATGAAGAGCCCACCCACCACGTGCCACCATCTGTTCATGTGGGCCTCAGGATGAGTTGCAGCGGCGCTAGTCATTCTCGGCAACCTCCTCTCCTCCCGCCAACGGCGTTGTCAGTGCCCGGGCGTACGCCGGCCACGCGCAGACCGCCCTCAGGCACGGTTGATTGGGAACAGCTTCCTCCACGACGAGCCAACGGTTCATCCAGTCCCCCCTTTCGGACAGCTTGCTACTGTCCGAAACGTCCCCGGCGGTACCGCACGCCGGCTACCCCGTCGATCTCCCCCCCGGGGGAGGTGCACCCCTTGTCCAAAACAGCAAAAACTTGAGCGCTTATAGGTGGAGGTTGAGCGCTTGTCAAGCTTTATTGTTTCACAAACTTTCGTGTGCTCGTGCGTACGAGCACGAGGTGCCTGGAGATGGGGCAGGGCGGCTGCCCTGCCCTGCCGTGGACTCGAGGGGCTTACCGCGGAGAGCGTTACTCCCCGGCGGGCAGCTCGCCCAGCACGTCGCGCAGGAGGGCCGCGAACGCCTGGTACGCCTCGGGACTCTCGAGGATGCCGCCGGAGTTGTGGTCGCCGGCGAGCGTCGCGAAGCGCTTGGGCTCAGAGGCCGCGCGGAACAGCTCCTCCCCCATCGCGAACGGCACGATGGTGTCGCGCGGCCCGTGAAGGATGAGCTTCGGGCACGCAAGCGCTGCGATGCGGGAGCGGGAGTCGTACCCGATCCGCACGAGCCACCCGGGCACGAACGGGTAGTGCCGGCCCGCCAAGTCACGGACGCTCGTGAACGTTGACTCCACCACCAGCGCGCCCGGGCACTCCCTCGCCGCGGCAGCGATCGCCACCGCGCCGCCGAGCGACTCACCGTAGAACACCGTCCGCTCGAGCGGCACGCCCCTGGTCTCGCGCACGTACGCGACGGCTGCGTCCATGTCGCGGGCGGTCCCGTCCTCGCTCGGTCTCCCCTCGCTTCGCCCGTAGCCGCGGTAGTCGAATGCCAGCACCGAGAGACCGAGGCCCTGGAAGAGCCGAAGCTTTCCCACGCGGTCGCCCATGTTTCCGGCGTTGCCGTGGGCGAAAATCAGCGCGCCGCGGCTGCGCGGGGACGGGATCCACCACGCCGCCAGCGCCACCCCGTCACCGGCAACCAGACGCGCGTCCTCGAAGGCCATCCCCAGATCTGCGGGGGTGGATCGAATCATGCGGTCGGGGAAGTAGACCAGCGCCTCCTGGTGCGAGATCGCCAGGCCGAGCAGTGCAAGCACTGCGAGCACGACGACCGACGCAGCGACCACGGAGCCCGTCAGCACGTTCTTCACCACACCTGCACGCCCCACATGTGAGACCTCACGAGGCCTGCGTGCGTGTCGGCCTCACGCGTAGATGAGTTTCGTCACCGCCTCGAGCCCCTCGCGGTCCAGCTCGTCGAAATGCGCAGGACGCTCCGAGTCCACATCCAGGACCCCGACGATGGTGCCGGACGAATCGCGCAACGGAACGACGATCTCGGAGCGGGAGCGGGGGTCGCAGGCGACGTGTCCCGGGAAGGCGTGCACGTCCGCCACGATGATGCTCTCCCCGCGATTGCAGCCGGCCCAGCAGACGCCCTCGTGATCGGGCAGCACCAGGCACGCCAGCGGTCCCTGATACGGGCCGATGGTGAGCGCGCCGTCCCGCACGAGGTACCACCCTGTCCAGAAGAAGCCCGGGATCTTGGCGTGCAAGAGCGCTGCGGCGGTGGCCATGCGCGCCACAGGGTCACGCGTACCGTCGAAGAGCTCCCTGAGCTGCTCCACCAACCGCTGGTAGCGCGAACGTCTGGCCTGTGCGTCCATGCAACCCTCCGAACTCCCGATGCTAGACCGTCTCCCGGCGCACCGCCAGGAGCAGCGCGGCCGCAGCTCCGGCCTGTACCACGGCAATCCCCACGCACACCGCGGCCATTCCCGCCCAGGGGAGGATCAGCAGACCCACGGCCAGCGCCGCGACCCCGGCGCCGACCTCGTCGGCGGCGAAGCCGCGCCCGGCGCCGGCGCGCGTCTCGCCCCCTCCCGAAAGCTCGGCCACCGCCGGAAAGGCGGCGCCGGTGAGCCCGCCCGCCAGCACGAGCAGCGGCACGATGGCCAGCCGCGGCCACGCGAGCGGCAGACCCGCCGCGATCACGAGCGAGAGCCCCACGCCGGCAGCCAGCACGCACACGAGGGATGCGGGTTCCATCAACCGCCGGCGTCTGGCGAGCACCGCCCCGCCCACGAGGCCGGCCATGAACGCCGCCGAGAGCGCCCCGACTTCGGCGTACACCGAGCCCATGGTCGCCTGCCAGGAGGCAAGAAGTACCAGCCACCAGCCCATCGAGGCGAAACCGACGACCGCCGCGGTCTCCACGCCGAGCGTGCCTCCCCTCGCCCCACGCAGCAGCAGCACCGCGACCGCCAGGGCGAGACAGACGACGAGCGGTACCGTCGAGGAAGACTCGAGAGCCCGCGCCGCCGCGAGCAATGGAGGGCTCCCGCGCGCCTCGTGCAGGGCCGCGGCCAGCAGCACGGCACGTGGATGCCGAGCCTGGTTGAGCGGCGCCCTCTGGCTGGCGAGGAACGCGGCCAGTGTTCCGGCGCGCTGCGGATCGACGAGCAAGATTATCAGCTCGGGCGTGAACTCCCGGTCCGCCACCCCGCGCTGCCGCCAGCGCTGCTCGAGGACGACGGGGTCTATTGAAAGATCGGCGCGGCTACGACCGGCCACCAGCAGCACCTCTTCGCCCGGCACCGCGAGCACGTGCGGGAACGCCTCCTCCAGGCTGGCCGCCAGGATCGCCAGCAGCCGCCCTCCCGCACCGCCCAGATAGGTGTCCCCGACCCCGACCCGCACCACCAGCACGCCGTCGGTCGTGAGCGCGGCGGCACAGGCGCGGAAGAACTCCACGGTTCGGGTCCGGTCGTGGCGTAGGGTGGTCGGATCGCCGTCCAGGAGCACAATCTCCTCCCACGGGCCTCCGCTTCGGACCGCGCGCAGCGGGTCGCTCCCGGCCAGCGCAACGCGGGGATCGGCGAGCGCCGCGGACAGCGGCGGGCCGAACCACTCCGGCAGCAGGCGCAGCAGGATCGCGTCCTCCTCGACCACGGTGAGGCGCGCGAGCGGCTGTCGCAGCATCGCAGGAACGCTCCCGTCCGCCGCGCCTCCCACCAGGAGCACCCTCCCGGGACGGGGGTGCAGGAGCAGCGCGAGGTGGGCCCGGGGCACCGCGCGGTACGGGTCGGGGAAGCTCGCCAGCAGGCGCCCGTCAGCGTAAAGCGTCGCGGGGACCCCCCCCGCCAGCTCGAGGCGTTGCTGGCGGGTCTCCCGCCACGCCGCCAGCTGCCCGACTCGGCCCGACCAGCGCCAGCCCGCCCGGGCCAGCACCCGGTCTGCCGGAGCGGCGACCGCCACGGCCGCGATCACAGGCACGAGAGCCAGCCAGACGGCGCCGCGCGTGGCGAGCCACACAGCAACACATACACCCGCCGAGACGCACGCCGCGGCCACCGACCCCCAGGGTGCCAGCAGGAACGTGAACGCGAGGCCGCCGGCCATGGCCCCGCCGCTCTCCAGGGCGTACGCGGTCGCCGCCGCACCGCTGGCGGGGAGGTCCGATGCGGCCACCGGGAAGCTCCAACCACCCGCGACGGCGGGCACCACGACCGCCACCGCCCATACCGACAGCCCACGCCACGTCGTCGCGGCCTCGCCGGATGCGGCCCCGACCAACGCCGGTGTGGCGCGCATGAGCACAATCCCGGCGGCCGCGAAGAGCCCAACGGCCGCCGGTGCCAGCACCGCGAGACGGCGCCCGCCGCGGACCGTCCCGAGCCAGGCGCCGAACCCGATCCCGCACAGCCATAGCGAGAGCACCGCGCCCCAGGCGAGCTCCGACCCGCCGAGAGTGGCCATCCCCTCCCGCAGCAGCACGGCCTGCGCCACCGTAGTGGCAAACCCGAGCGCCACCAGGGAGGCGGCGGACCCGGCGGAGGGCGCGAGGGGGCGCACGGCGCCATTATCGCCCTCGCGGAGGAGGCCTGGCGAAGATTCCCCGTGCGCGCCCCCACGCAGAAAGCGGCGTCTGACGCCCCGACACACCTTGACAAGCAGCCCGGAGTGTACGATTTTGAGATCGCGAGTCAAAGTAATGTCGGTGCCACGGCTTCGGCTGCCTTCGAGACTTCCCGGGCGTCGGCGTCCCCGGCGTTGGGGTGACCCATGATCGGAAAAACCGTCTCCCACTACACGATCATCGAGAAGCTCGGCGGCGGCGGTATGGGGGTCGTCTACAAGGCTGAGGACACGCGGCTGAAGCGTTTCGTTGCCCTCAAGTTCCTTCCACCCGAGCTGACGCACGACGAGCTGGCCAAGGAGCGCTTCGAGCAGGAGGCGCGGGCCGCGAGCGCTCTCGACCACTCCAACGTCTGCACCATCCACGAGATCGACGAGACGGAGGACGGGCAGGTCTTCATCTGCATGGCGTACTACGACGGCGAGACTCTCAAGAACAGGCTCGCACGCGGACCGCTGACCATCGACGAGACGCTCAACATCGTCCTCCAGGTGGCGGAAGGCCTCCGGCAGGCGCACGAGCACGGGATCATCCACCGCGACATCAAGCCCGCCAACGTGATGCTGACCAGGGACGGCGCGGCCAAGATCGTGGACTTCGGGCTCGCCACCCTGGCGGGGAAGGCACACTTCGGCGTGGGAAGCGAGATCGCCGGGACGCTCTCATACATGTCGCCCGAGCAGGTCCACGGGTCCGCGCTCGACCACCGCACCGACCTGTGGTCCCTGGGCGTCACGATGTACGAGATGCTCACCGGACGGCTGCCGTTCGTCGGCGACGAGGCGCAGACGGTGCTGCAGGCGATCTCCCATCAGCAACCCGCGCCGATCGAGAGCCAGCGCACCGGTGTGCCGGCGCAGCTCGCGGTCATCGTCGCCAAGTGCCTGCAGAAGGACCCAGAGGAGCGCTACCAGAGCGCGGCCGACCTGCGCGCGGACCTGAGGCGCGTGAAGCACGCTCTGACTTCGGCCACCGTCTCGTCCATGCAGGGGCTGCAGCCGGTCTCATCGTTCCGAAAGAAGCTGCGACCCGTGGTTGCGCTGCCGGTCGCCGTCCTGGTCATCGCGCTCACCCTGCTGGCCGCGGTCCCGTCGGCCCGCAGGACGTTCCAGAAGTGGCTGTACATCCCGATGGTCCCCGACCAGCTTCACATCGCGGTGCTGGGGTTCACCAACGTCGGCGGGGATCCCGCCAACCGGGCGTTCTGCGACGGCGTGACCGAGATCCTGTCCAGCACGCTCACCAAGCTCGAGAACTTCCGTGAAAAGCTGTGGGTCGTCCCGGCCAGCGAGGTGCGCGCCAGAGAGGTCAAGAGCGCCGACGAGGCGCGCAACGTCTTCGGCGTGAACCTCGCGATCACTGGAAGCGTCCTGCGCGCGGGCGACAGGGTCCATCTCACCGTGAACCTGGTGGATGCCGAGACCCTTCGCCAGATCAACTCCGAGGTCATCGAGGCACCCGAGGCGGACCTGCCCGCGCTGCAGGACCGGGTCACGTCGGCCACCCTGCAGATGGTCAAAGTAAAGCTCGAGCCGGCCGTGAGAAAGGAGATCACCACCGGAGGCACCAAGGTGCCAAAGGCCTACGACTTCTACGTCCAGGCGCGTGGCGCCCTCGAGAACTTCCAGGGCGAGAGCGACCCCGAGAAGGCCGCAGAGCTGTTCAAGCAGGCGATTGCGGTGGACTCCGAATTCGCCCTTGCCTACGCGGGCCTCGCCCAGGCGGGTCTGGAGTCCTACAGGAAGAAGAAGGACGCACGCCAGGTGGACGAAGCGGTGACGAGCGCGAAACGCGCCCTCGAGCTGGACGATCACCTCGGCGAGGTGCACGCCACGCTGGGCAACCTCTACGCAACGACCGGGAAGTACGAGGATGCGGTGCGGGAGTTCCGGCGGGCGCTGGAGCTCGAGCCCAAGAACGCCAGTGCCTTCTCCGGCTTGGCTCAGGCCTACGACGCCCTCGGCAAAGCCACCGAGGCCGAGGAGACCTACAAGAGAGCCATCGCCCTCAGGCCCGAGTACTGGCTCGGCTACACCGACCTGGGCGGTTTCTACTACCGGCGGGGCCGTTACGAGGACGCCGAGAGGCAGTTCCAGAAGACCGTTGCCCTCACGCCCCAGAACGCCTGGGCGTACAACAACCTCGGCGCCGTGTACCTGGTTCGCGGGCGGGTTGCCCAGGCGCGCGAGATGTTCGAGCGCTCGGTCGCCATCAAACCCGTCTACGGTGCCCTCTCCAACCTGGGGACCCTGTACTTCAATGAGGGGAAGTTCCGCGAGGCGGCCACGATGTACGAGAAGGCGCTCGTGATCAGGGGCACCAACTCCCGGGTCTGGGGCAACCTGGGCGTGGCGTACCACGCCTCAGACCAGAAAGCCAAGGCGAAGGAGGCGTTCGCGCAGGCAGTCACGGTGGCGGAGCAGCAGCGCACGATCAACCCTCGCGACACCAGGCTGCTGATCGACCTCGCCGGGTACTACGGCATGCTGGGCGAGCGCGCAAAGGGGCTCGCGGTGCTGGAGCTCGTGCTCAAGGCACCGCCCACCGACGCCGACTCGATGGAGAGAATCGGCGACTCCTTCGAGGACCTCGGAGAACGTGAGAGGGCCATCGAGTGGATCGGGAAAGCGCTCAAGGCCGGGTTCTCCGTGGCCACGCTCGAGGAGGGGCCGGCGCTGCGCGACCTGCGCAGCGACAAGAGGTTTACGAAGCTGCTCTCGGAGAGTACGAGTAAGCACTGAGGCCACAAAGCACTGGATGAAGCATGAAAGGAGGACACCATGTCCCCAAAGAGGGATCGGGAAGCGGTAGCCGACTACAAGGTCATTATCAAGGACTCCGGTGGAGTATTCGTCGTGGAAACGCGCAAGCTGCATGCGCAGCAAGATGACACCGTCGCTTTCTACAACGGCACCAAGGGTGGCATCCTCATTTTCTTCCCGGAGCTCGTTCTGTTCTCCGAGCTGAGGGAGGGAGGCAACGTCGTTCCCGTTTCGAGCCTCACGTGGTCCCCCGTCTACAAGATCAAGGGCGCTAAGCGGGGGCAGAAGAAGGACAATCACTATCCGTATGCGGTCTTCTGCGAGTTCACGGGCGAGTTTGCCATCGCGAACTCGAACCCCGAGATCATCATCGACTGGTAGCAACGCGCCAGCGTCCTCCCGGCAGGAATCGGGCCAGCCGGTACCGCCGGACGTTGGTCATACGCTTCGGCACTGCCGTGCCCGCGAGCGGCGATCCAAGTTAGAATGAGTCGCCGCTTAAAGCGGTTTAAGGAGAAGGGGGCGCGATGGCCGATACGCAGCACGACGTTGTGATCGTGGGTTCCGGGCCGGGCGGATACGTGGCCGCGATCCGAGCCGGGCAGCTCGGCCTTTCCGTGTGCGTGGTCGAGAAGGACCCCTTCCTCGGGGGCACATGCCTCCACCGTGGCTGCATCCCGACCAAGGCCCTGCTCCACACCGCCGACCTCCTGCAGCAGGCGCGCGAGGGCGCCAAGTTCGGGGTGGTGTGCGGCGAGATCCGTCTCGACGTCAAGGCCGCGCACCAGCACAAGACCAAGGTGGTGGCCAAGAGCGCCAAGGGCGTCGAGTTCCTCTTCAGGAAGAACAAGGTCACCTGGGTGCAGGGGACCGGCAAGCTGGCTGGAAACCACACGGTGGAGATCACCAAGCCCGACGGCACGGTGGAGAAGCGCCAAGCCAAGAGCATCATCTTGGCGACCGGCTCGCGCTGCGGCGATCTCCCGTTCGTCAGCGCGGACGGGGACAGGATCATCAACTCTGACCACATCCTCGAGCTGCAGGAGATCCCCCCTCGCCTGCTGGTCCTTGGAGCGGGGGCGGTGGGAATGGAGTTCGCCTCGATCTTCTCCCGCTTCGGCTCCAACGTCACGGTTGTGGAGCTGCTGGAGCGCGTGCTTCCGCTCGAGGACCCGGATGTCTCGGCGGAGGTGGGCAAGGCGTTCCGCCGCCAGGACATCACGGTTCACACGGCGACCCGCGTGGAGGAGGTCAAAGTGGAGGACGGCCTCGTGCGGTGCCGCGCCGCCAACGCCAAGGGCGAGGCGTTGCAGCTGGAGGCCAACCGGCTGCTGCTCGCGGTCGGCCGCGTCGCCAACTTCAAGGGGATCGGACTGGAGAGCACCAAGGTGCAGATCGAGCGCGGGCGCATCGTGGTGGACGAGTTCTGCCGCACCCACGAGGACGGGGTGTACGCGATCGGGGACCTGCTCTCCACCCCGTGGCTCGCGCACGTGGCCTCGATGCAGGGTATCCTCGCCGTCGAGCACATTGCCAAAGCCAACCCGCGGCCGATCAACTACAACCAGGTCCCCTCCTGCACCTACTGCTGGCCCGAGGTGGCCTCCATCGGCCTCTCGGAGCCGAAGGCGCGGGAGAGCGGCTACGAGGTTCGAACCGGGGTGTTCCCGTTCTCGGCCAGCAGCAAGGCCTCGATCCTCGGGGAGACGGCCGGTTTCGTGAAGATCGTGGGCGAGGCGAAGTACGACGAGATCCTGGGCGTGCACATCGTCGGGCTGCACGCCACCGAGCTGATCGCGGAAGGCGAGGCGGCGCTGCGCGGAGAGCTGACGGTGGAGGAGCTCATCCACACCATCCACGCCCATCCCACGCTGCACGAGGCGATCCACGAGGCGGCCGAGGGCGTGCACGGCGCGATGATCCACATCTGACCTCCGGTCGCGTTCGTGCGACCGGAGGTCATCCCGAGAAGAGCGAGGGATCTCGCGGCGCGAGCAGGCGGGTGGGAATGAGAAGAACGGGTGACACCATTGAACCTGCCTGGGAGTAAGAAGAGGGAGCGCGTATGAGCGTCAACGTCCTGATGCCGCAGATGGGCGAGTCGATCACCGAGGGGACGATCGTCCGCTGGTTCAAGAGCGAGGGTGAGGAGGTCGCGAAGGACGAGCCCCTGCTTGAGATCTCCACGGACAAGGTGGATGCCGAGGTGCCAGCACCTGCGGCCGGAAAGCTCGCCAAGATCCTCCACGGCCCCGGCACGACGGTGGCGGTGGAGACCGTCATCGGCGTGATCGCACAGGCCGGCGAAGCGTTGGACGTAGCGGCGGCGCCCAAGCCCGAACCCGCGAAGGCCCCGGCGACCCCGCAGCCACCCCCGAAGCCCGTCCAGGCGCCCCCGCCGGCTCCACGGGCGGAGGCTCCCGCGGCGGCCCCCGCCAAGAGGGCGCCGGTGGCGTCCGCCGATCCGGAAGCCGAGCTTCTTCGCCGGCGTTCCTCGCCCCTCGTGCGGCGCATTGCGGCGGAGCACAGCGTTGACATCGCCGTGGTGTCCGGCACCGGCCTGCAGGGACGTGTCACCAAGGACGACATCCTGGGCTTCATCGAGGGACGCAAGGCTGCCCCGGCCGGGGCCAAGCCGGCGCCGTCGCGCCCGACGGTCGTGCCCCCGCCCGCTTCCCACGCGGTTCCCTTTGCAACCGGCGCGACCCTCGGACCCTCGGGTCCCTTCACCGGCGACGAGCTGCGCGAGCCGATGTCGGTCATGCGCCAGAAGATCGCCGAGCACATGCTGCTCTCACGCGCAACCTCGCCGCACGTGCACACGGTCTTCGAGGCCGACGTTTCCAGGGTCGTGGCGATCCGCGAGCAGAACAAGGCCGCCTTCGAGGCGCAGCACGGGATCAAGCTCACCTTCACCCCGTTCTTCGTGGGCGCGGCCATCGAGGCCCTGAAGGCGTTTCCGGTAGTCAACGCCTCCCTCGCCGGCAACGAGATCGTTTACCACCGCTACATCAACGTCGGCGTCGCGGTGGCGCTGCCTCACGGCCTCATCGTCCCGGTCGTCAAGCGGGCCGAGGAGCTCTCGTTCATCGGGATCCAGCGCGCAGTGACGGATCTCGCCAACCGCGCGCGCAACAAGCAGCTCAAGCCGGAGGACGTGCGGGGCTCCACCTTCTCGATCACCAACCCGGGCCCGTACGGCGGCCTCTACGGCCTACCGATCATCAACCAGCCCAACGTGGCGATCCTCTCCGCCGGCGGCATCCAGCGCCGGCCGGTGGTGGTCACCGACGAGTTCGGGCGCGAGGCCATCGCCATCCGCGACATGGTCTACCTGGCGCTCTCTTTCGACCACAGGCTGGTGGACGGCGCAACGGCGGACCAGTTCATGGCGGTGCTCAAGGCCACGCTGGAGGCCGGCGAGTTCGAGCTGGTGTGAGGCAGGGTACCGGGCTCGTGGTCAGGGAAAAGGAACAACCACCTATTCGAGCGGCGCATCGCCGCCCTCGAGGACAGGCTACGCGGCGCCCGCGGGGGACTACCTGACGGGCGTCAGACCTGCGGCACCAGGTACCAGCCCTCGAGGCCGTGGATGAGCCAGGCGCTGCCGGCCGGCGTGGCGACCTCCCAGAGGCCGGAAAGCGCGTCCGAGTGCTCGAGCCAGAACGCAAGCACCCAGGAGAGCTTCTGGCGCGCGAAGGCATCGGAGAACGCGGCGCTGCTCCGCTCTCCCTTCGCCGGGTCGAAGACGCCGACCGGTTTGTCGGTCTCCCCGCCGTAGATCAGCACCTTGCCGTTCGCCAGCAGCCGGGCGGCGCGGGCGCGGGTACCCGGTGCCGATGCGGCCTTCCAGCGCACCTCGCCCTTTTCCAGGTCGAGGCCGAGAACCGCACCCGCGGCATCGATCACCGCAGCTAGGCCCGCGCGCGGGTCCACGTCAGCGATCCGCCAGTCCCCGCCCGCACCCTCCCGCTTCCATTCCACGCCCGCCGGCGAGCGGTACCGCATGGCACCGCCGTCCTTGAGCACCAACAGCATGTCGTCCGGCGAGAGCGCGACCACGCCAACGAAGACCTCCGACCCGCGCGCCAGGAGCTTCTCACCGGCGAAACGGTATGTGGCCGCGACACCGGAGCCGAGCGGGATGGACTCGGGCAGGCCGAACAGCTCGCGCACTGGCGGGTCCAGGCGCAGGAAGTCGTAAACGCCCTTGCCGTCCAGAGTCAGGTGACTGGTGTTGCAGGGGAAGATCTCGGAGATCCCCTCGTTGGGCCACGCGAGCCGCTCGCGTCCCTCGACCGTGACCGCCACGAAGACCACCAGGAGATTGCTCACGTCGTAGGTCACGTAGAGCAGGTTGGGGCCGCAGAACTCGACCGCGCGGGGGTGCTTACCCGGGATCCCCACCTCGGAGAGCGGCTGCGTCGCGGAAACGCCCTCGAACACCTGGAGCTTGTCGCCACGCAGGACAGCGATCCGGCCGTTGGCCCGGTTCACCACCACGGACGCGTCGGCCCCGGGGAAACGCGGGGAGATCTGGGCGAGGGCAGTTGCGGCTGCCGCTGGGGCGAGCAGCCAAACGAGGAGGTTCGGTCTCATCGCCCTACGCTACCACCTCACGGGCCGGCCGGCGCCGGGCTGTGACTGTCCCTGGCGTCCGCCTTGCCTGCGAGCCGCGGGCCGTCCCGCCAGCCACCGGCGAGGCTTACCGGGGCCGTGGGGCGCGGGTGCAGCGTACCGGTCGGGTCGCTGTGGCACGAGAAGCAGTCGTCCCACAGCGGGTGGTCGGCCGGCCGCGGGTGCGTTGCCGTGTGCGCGTGACAGGTCAGGCACCGCACCTCGGGTTGGGCGAGGATGTGGTCGCGGTCGCCCGGCAGCCGGGGTGGCTGGCGCCCCGTCGCCAGCACGAGCGCGCCGGCGATGACAGCCGAGGCCAGGAGCCAGAGGGCCAGGCGCGCCCGGGACCGCATCGTTCGTATGGTACCCTGGCTCCCGCTGATGCGCGGACTCTTTCGCGATGCTGCCCTTGTCCTGATCGGCACGTTGGTCCTGGGGACGGCCGCCAACCTCGTGCCCGCGAGGCGTTTCGCCTGGTGGGGCAAGGGCCACGAGCCGCCCCGGTCCGGGGTCGACTTCAACCTCATCGATCCCGGCTCCGCCGACGCTTTGCGGGCGTCGCTCCCCGGCGTGGCATTCCTCGACACGCGCTCGCCGGCTGAGTTCGCGACGGGGCATGTGCCCGGCGCGCAGGCGATCGCCTACACCGATCTGCAGGCCCAGCTCACCCCCGAGCGGGTCAAGAAGCTGCGCGGCGCCGACGCGGTGATCGTCTACGGCGCCGGCGACGAGACCGACATCGAGCAGCTCCTCGCCCAGGAGCTCCACCGCCGGGGGTTGCCGCCTCCGTACGTGCTCGCGGGCGGCTTCGCGGGGTGGCAGCAGGGTGGGCTCCCGGTGGAGGGAAGCAGCCGATGACCTGGCTCCGGAACGCCTGGCTGCACCGGGTGCTCGGGCTCGCGCTCGGCGGCATCTTCCTCTACGCCGCGTACGCCAAGATCCTCGATCCGCGCCCGCTGGTGACCATCATCTGGAACTACCGCATCCTGCCCGCCGGCCCCATCAACCTGATGGCGATCTACATGCCGTGGATGGAGCTCCTGGTCGGCCTCGCGCTGGTCACCGGGTTCAAGCGGCGCGCTGGGGCGCTGTGGGCGAGCGGGTTGCTGGTTTCGTTCATCCTCGCCCTGCTGATCAACGCCGTGCGCGGCGTCGACGTGGCTTGCGGCTGCTTCTCCGCCAGCGCCCAGGACGTACAAAACGCGTGGCTGCTCGTCCTGCGCGACCTCCCGATGCTCACCGCCGCGCTGGTGATGGCGTTCTTTCCCCCAACCAACCGCCCGGGCTTGCGGCTTGGGGCTTGAGACCTCGGGCTTCGGGCATGGCCCCGGCTACCCGCGTCACGGTGTGCCAGCCCGTACCTGAATAGTGAGATGGTGGTACCTGGTACCGGGGGTGACTACCGGGGTGCTCAGCTCCAGCTGAGACGGTAGCGGCAGACGTCGCCACCCCTGGCGCGGCACGTCTCCTCGACCATCTGCACCTTCTTGGCGCCGAGCATGGCGAGGGCTTCCTTGTGCCAGCCGATGACCGTGGCACAGTCAGGTGTCGAGAAGGTCTCGCTCTCGAAGGTGGTGAGGAGCCCGGAGGTGGGCCCGGTGGGTTCCCAGGTGCGGTGGCCGGTGTCGTAGTAGAAGCGGTAGATCATCGGGGCCTTGGCCATGAACTTCTGCGGGTCGCGCGGCTCCAGGAAGTTGCTGTGCACACTGGCGAGGTTCTCGCGCGCCGAGGCCCGGCCCATCTCCTCGAAGACGCGCGTGTCGCCCCCTCCCACCACGGAGACAATGGCCTTGTCCAACCGGTCACCGACCTCGAAGTCGTACCACCCGACGTTGACGACCCCACCGCGCAGCAGGTCCTGGTCACCCTCCGGCAGGCTGACGAGCACCTTTTCCCAACTCGCCTCGCCAAAACGCTCCCTGACGAAGGCGATGCGCGCCTTGAGGATGTTCCCCTTGACCTTCATGATCGTGCCCTCCCGGGCCCCAACGACGCGGACGCCGGCCACCTTTCAGTGTATTGGGCGTTGGTGGGCCGGTCAACCACGACCGGTCGGACACGCACACCTCGTCACGTTCCTGCCTGTCGGCGCGCCGCCCTCGCCCTGCGCCTATCGGGTGACCAGCCCCAACCACTTCCAGTAGGTCGCCGAGAGAACAAGGACCGTCACGTAGGCTAGGAGCGTCAGCGGGAAACCCGTCCTGCGGAAATCGCGCGCCTCGAAGGTGCCGGTGGAGTAGGCGACCATGTTCTGCGGGGCATTGACCGGAAGGATGAACCCGAAGCACACCGTGAAGTGGATGATGAGGGTGAGCCCGACCGTGTTGAGGGCAGGGTTGCCGGCCTGCGCCTTTATGAGGATCGCGATCACGATCGGGATCATCGCCGACGCAAGCGCCGTCGCGCTCGCGAAACCCAGGTGGACGAGGATCAGGAACGCCATCATCACCGCGATGATCCCGAGCGGGGGCATGGTCGCCAGGCCGAAGGTGCCGGCAACGATGTCGGCGAGCCACGCAGCGGCCCTTGTGCTCAGGAGCGCGGAACCGAGGCTGATGCCGACGCCGAAGAGAGCGATGGTCCCCCAGGGTATCTTGGGTTGCGCCTCTTTCCAGCTCATGACGCCGAGGCCGGGGAGCAGCATCAGCGCCACGCCGAGCACGGTTACGGTTGCGGAGTCGAGCCTGTGCAGGATGTTCTCGGTCGACCAGAATGCAAGGAGCAGCAACGCTATGACCAGCAGCCTGCTTTCCTTGCGGGTGAGCGGACCCAATTCGGCGAGCTGTCTCTTGATCGCCTCCTGCCCGCCGGGTATGTCCGCCACCTCCGGGGGCATGGTCCTCACGAGCACGAAGTAGAGCAGGACCGACATGATCACGGAGAACGGCACGCCTGCAAGGAACCACTGAGGCCATGTGATCAGGACGCCTCCCAGCATCTTCTCGATGAAGGAGACCGTGACGAAGTTCTGCGCCGCTCCCGTCTTCAGCCCAACGTTCCAGATCGTATCCGCCTGGGCGGTCGCGATCATCAGCATCCCCGCGAACGCGCTCTTCCGGCTGAGGCCGAAGACCTGCACGATGCCGAGCACGATCGGCACCAGGCACGCCACCCGCGCGGTCGTGCTCGGGATGAAGAAGCTCAGGACCATGCAGACGAGGATGATCCCGATGAGCAGGTTCCTGGTCTTGCTCCCGACCCTGGAGAGGACCAGCAGCGCGATGCGCCTGTCCAACCCCGTCATCATCATGCCCGCGGAGAGGAATGTGGCCGCGGCGACAAGTACGGTGGCAGGGTTGGCAAACCCGTCGAGGGCGGCTACCAGCCCCTTGGCCGTGCCAATCACGGCCGCGGGAGCTGCCGGATCGGGGGAGAAACCGAGAAGGAGGGCGATCAGCGAGAGGATCACGACGGCGCTGACCTCATAGGATATGGCTTCGGTCATCCAGACGAGGACCGCGAAGACGAGCACGCCGATCATCCTCTGCCCCGCCACCGGCAGGCCTTGCCGCGGAGGCATGAGCACGGCGGCAAGCAGGAAGGCGGCGGCCACCCAGAGACCGAACCGCCGCAGCAACGGCGCCAGGGAGGCATGCGCACCGCGAATCACCGCGCCACTATATCGTGGCGTCATCTGGCCGCCCGCCCACCTTTGCGTTGGCAGTCAGGAACTCTGAGGCTACTGTGCGGTCAACGGGCCCCGTGCCCAGCTTCTCAGCCGTGCTTCTCCTCGGCGGTCACGGGCTTGCGGTCGTGGTTGCCGCCCTCGCGGACCAGACTGGGGATCAGCTCGTCGAGCTCCACCGTGGCCCAGCTCGCGCGCGCCAGCTCCTGGCCGGCCCCCCGCCACGCCGCATTGACGACCTTGACGCCCCGACCCTGCAGCCCGGCGACCGGGAAGACGAAGTCGCTGTCCGAGGAGACCAGCACCGCGACGTCCAGGGCCTCGGCCCAGGCCAGCTCGTAGAGGTCGGTGATGAGCGCGGCCTCGACCCCTTTCTCCGCCGACCACACCAGCGGCTGGCCGCACGATGGACAGGTCCCGGTCTCGTAGCCGCACGAGCGGCATCGGATGTGGTCAAAGCGGCGGCGGCGTTCGAGAGCAACGACGCTGGTCCCCGGCTGGCGCTCCAGGAAGTTCTCGAGCCAGCGGCGAAGGTTCTCGTCTTCGGGGTCGCAGGAGGCGTAGACCCGCATCCCCTGGAAGTCGAGGGCGTCCGAGATCGGGAGCGTCTTGACCTTCTCCAGCAGGACGGCGGGGAGGTGCGCCCAGTCGCAGCGCGCCTCGCCGGCGCGCTCGTTCCACCGGAGCTGGAAGTTCCAATAGTCCACGAACACATGGAGCCGTTGCATCCATCCACCTCCTGCAATCCCCCGAACGGGGTGTTCAGCCCTTGGGCCGCTGCCAGCGCAGCACCGGCTGCCGCGCCGCGCGGACCTCATCCAGGCGCCGCACCGGCGTGGTGTACGGTGCGCCCTTCACCAGCTCGGGGTTCTCCCGCGCCTCCCGCGCAATCTCCTTCATCGCCGCAATGAACTGATCCAGCTCGTCAATGCCGTCGCTCTCGGTGGGCTCGATCATGAGCGCGCCGTGGACGATCAGCGGGAACGACATGGTCGGTGGGTGGAAGCCGTAGTCGAGCAGGCGCTTCGCGATGTCCACGTTCTTCACGCCCGCTTCCGCTTGCAGCGAGTCATCGAAGACCACCTCGTGCAGGCTGCGACCGGTGTACTGCAGGTGATAGTGGCCCTCGAGCCCCTTTCGGATGTAGTTGGCGTTGAGGACGGCGCCCTCCGCCATCCGGCGCAGGCCGTCGCAGCCGAGCGAACGGATGTAGGCGAGCGCCCTCACGAGCATGCCGAAGTTCCCGTAGAAGCCGCGCACCTTGCCGATGCTTTTCGGGCGGTCGCTCGAGAGCGTGAAGCGGTCGCCTTGCTTCTCCACCATCGGGACCGGGAGGTAGGGCACCAGGGCTTCGGAGACCGCCACCGGCCCCGCTCCCGGGCCCCCACCGCCGTGCGGCGTCGAGAACGTCTTGTGCAGGTTGATGTGCAGCGCATCCACGCCCATCTTGCCCGGGGAGGCGATGCCCACGAACGCGTTGAGGTTGGCGCCGTCCATGTAGAGGAACGCGCCCCGCTCGTGCAGCATCCTCGCCGCCCTGACAATGTCCGGCTCGAAGACGCCGAGCGTGTTCGGGACCGTGACCATGAGCGCGGCCACTTGGCCGCCCGTGAGGTGCTTTGCGATCGCTTCCAGGTCCAGGGTGCCTTCGGCCGTCGAGGCGACCTCAACCACGTCAAAGCCGGCGAACACCGCCGAGGCCGGGTTGGTGCCGTGGGCGGAGTCCGGAATGAGTACGATCTTCCGCCGCTCGCCGCGGTCCGCGAGCGCCTTGCGGATCATCAGCATCCCGGCAAGCTCGCCGTGGGCGCCGGCGGCGGGCTGGAGCGTCACGCGCGTCATGCCGGTCACCGCGACGAGCGCGCGCTCCAGCTCCCACATGAGGGCCAACGCCCCCTGCACCTGCTCCTCGGGCTGCAGAGGGTGAAGCTGCGCGAGTCCGGCCAGGCGGACGATCTCCTCGTTGATCCGGGGGTTGTACTTCATCGTGCAGGAACCGAGAGGGTAGAGCCCCTCGTCCACGCTGTAGTTCCACTTCGACAGGCGGGTGAAGTGCCGCACCACGTCGACCTCGCTCACCTCGGGGAGGTCGGCGATCTCCCCGCGCAGCAGGCCGGCCGGGATGGTCTTGCCGGGGTCCACGGCCGGGACCTCCAGGGACGGCAACTGGTAGCCGACCCGGCCCGCAGACGACCGCTCGAAGATCAGCCCCTCGCGCCTCTTGAGGCTCTTGGCGTCGTTCATGCAAGCCTCCGCAGCGCGTCGAGCAGACGGTCGCACTCTCGCTTCGTGTTGTGCTCCGTGGCCGCGACCAGGAAACCGCGCGGGAAGCTGGTGCCGAACCGTGTGGTCGCCACGCCTCCCAGGACCAGCTCCTCCTTCATGCGGGCGAGCAGGCCTTCGGGGTCTTTGTGCAGCACCAGGAACTCGTTGTACGTCGGCGCGTCCGGAAACGCGAGCTTCACCCCGTGCCCCGTGCCCTGTGCCCTGAGCCCTGCCTTCAGGTACTCGGCCTTTGCATGGGATGCGAGCGCCACCTCGCGCACGCCCTTCTTGCCGAGCAGCGACAGCACGATCGTGGCCGCCAGCGCCATCAGGCCGTGGTTGGTGCAGATGTTCGAGGTCGCCTTGGCGCGGCGGATGTGCTGCTCGCGGGTGGAGAGCGTGAGCACGTAGCCGCGCGTGCCCTCCGAGTCCACGGTCTCGCCCGCGAGACGGCCCGGGAGCTGGCGCATGTGCGCCTGCCTGGTCGCGAAGAACCCCAGGTGCGGACCCCCGAAGGCGGCCGGGAGGCCGAACGCCTGCATCTCGCCGCACACCACGTCGTAGCCGAACTGCCCGCCCGGCGCCAGCAACCCGAGCGAGGTGGCCTCCGTGACCACCTGGATCGCAAGCGCACCCGCGGCCTTGGAGGCCTTGCCGATCTCAGGCAGGTCCTCGACGACACCCAAGAAGTTGGGGGACTGCACCACCAGCGCGCACACCTCGGGGCCCAGTGCCCTGGCGAGGGCGGCCGCGTCCACCTGTCCCTGTGCATCCCAGGGAAGCGTGACGACCTCCAGACCCTGAGGCTCGGCGTACGTGTCGACCACCGCCCGGTAGTCGGGGTGAAGCGAGCCCGCCACGACCACCCTGGCCCGGTCGGGCAGGAGCCGGTGCGCCATCAGAACGGCTTCCACGACGGCCGTGGCGCCGTCGTAGAGCGAGGCGTTGGACACCTCCATACCCGTGAGCTGGCAGACGAAGGTCTGGAACTCGAAGATCGCCTGCAGCGTCCCCTGGCTCACCTCGGGCTGGTAGGGGGTGTAGGCGGTGAAGAACTCTCCCCGCTGCAGGAGCGCGTCGGCCACCGCCGGGCTCACGTGGCGGTACACGCCCGCGCCCAGGAAGCTGGCCGTGCACTCCGGGGCGATGTTCCTCCCGGCGAATGCCCAGAACTCCCGCCGCACCTCCTCCTCGCTGCGACCGGGCGCGATGTCGAGCTCGCCGCTGCGGACCTCCGGGGGGATCGAGGAGAAGAGCTCCTCGACCGATGAATAGCCGACCGCCGCCAGCATTCGGCGGCGGTCATCCTCACCCGCAAGGTAGCGATGCATCAGTGGGCTCCCTCCTCGGCGAGGAACTTCTCATAGGCGCCCGCGTCCATGAGCCCCTCGGCCGACCCCGGCGCCGCCTTGAGCCGCACCAGCCACCCTTTCCCGTAGGGCTCCTGGTTCACTAGCTCGGGGTGGCTCTCCAATTCGGCGTTGGCGGCAACCACCTGGCCGCCTACCGGCGCGAAAACCTCGGAGACCGCCTTCACCGACTCGATGTTGCCCAGCACCCCTCCGCTCTCCACCTTCTTGCCCGCCGCGGGGAGCTCGACGAACACCACATCGCCGAGCTGCTCCTGGGCGTACTGGGTGATGCCGACGGTGGCCTCGCCACCGGCGATCTGCACCCACTCGTGGGTCTTGGTGTAGAAGCGATCCGAAGGTTGCGCCATGGTGTGCTCCTCTCGTGAATTAGCGGGCGCGCCGGTAGAACGGCGTCTCCACAACGTGCGCCGCGACTTTCTGATCCCTGATCTCGACGTCGAGCTTCGAGCCCACGGCCGACAGCTCAACCGGCACGTACCCCAGCCCCAACGCTTTGCCCAACGTGGGCGCGTGCGTCCCCGAGGTGACGATCCCCACCTTCTGACCGCCCGACCAGACCGGGTAGCCGTGCCTGGCGATGCCGCGGCCAATCATCTCGAACCCCACGAGCTTGCGCTTGATCCCGACGGCCTTTTGGCGCACGAGCGCCTCGCGGCCCAGGAAACCGCCCTTGTCGAGCTTGACGATCCAGTCCAGACCCGCCTCGAGAGGTGTCGTGGTGTCATCGATGTCGTTGCCGTAGAGCGCCATGCACGCCTCGAAGCGAAGGGTGTCGCGAGCGCCCAGGCCGGTTGGAACGATGCCGAACTCCTTGCCGGCCGCGAGCAGCTTGCGCCAGAGACCCGGCGCCTCCGCGGGTGCCACGTAGACCTCGAAGCCGTCCTCCCCGGTGTACCCGGTGCGGGCGATGATCGCCCGCTGTCCGTCCACCGTGCCGTCGACGAAGCGGTAGTACTTGATCTCCGCCAGAGGGACAGGGGTCAGCCTCTGCAAGACCTCAAGAGCCCGCGGGCCCTGGACCGCGATCTGCGCGTAGTCGTCGGAGCGGTTGATGACGTCCACCCCGTCGAAGCTGGCCGCCTGGGCGCACAGGTAGGCGTAGTCCTTGTCGGTGTTGGCCGCGTTGACGACCAGAAAGTAGTGGTCGTCGGAAAACTTGTGCACCAACAGGTCGTCCACGAAGGTGCCCCGCGGCGTCATGAGACCCGAGTAGTGGGCCCGCCCCGGGGTCAGCTTGGAGGCGTCGTTGCAGGTCACGTACTGCACGAAGTCCAGCGCCCGCCGCCCCTTCACGTCGATTTCGCCCATGTGGGAGACGTCGAAAAGGCCCACCGACGTGCGTACTGCCCGGTGCTCCTCGATCACGCCCGAGTACTGCACCGGCATCTCGAAACCGGCGAAAGGCACGATGCGCGCCTTGGCTTCCAGGTGGCACTCGTACAGGGGCGTCCTCTTCAGGCTCGTCTGGGTCATCACGCCCTCCTGGCGTCGGTGCGCCGCGAGTGCAGCCTATCACCCCCTCAACAGGGCTTCAACGGAGAGGGCCCGAGACGCGGGGCTAGCGCCCGGACTATTCACGAAGGTGTCTACTGCGAGCGCGGACCTGGCCGCCCTGGCGGGCGTACTCGGGACTCGGAGGGTGCCGCCGTACTGCTCGAGTACGGCTTCCCTCCTCGCCCCGGAGCGAGCGGGGCTCCGCCGCGCGAGCGTGGGGGACCGGGAGGCCGAGGCGCCGGCGGTGGGTGGAGCGACGCCGAGCCCCCCGCAACGGAAGCTCGCCCACCATGACAGCCACCTCCGCGCTCTCGCTACGACCCCTCATGAATAATCCGGGCTAGTGAGCGGGGCGCGGGCGGGGCGGCCGGCGTTCCGCCCTGATGGTCACCAGGTGCTTCAGCAGGGCGTAGCCCGCTGGGAGGTCTCCCGTGGGGTCGGCCAGGCGCGCATCCAGGTTCTCGACCGGCAGCGTCGGGGTCACGAGACCGGGGTCGATGGGCCGGCTAAGGTCACTCACCGGCCAGCGCACCTCGTAATAGAGGGCGGGGACGCGGGTCCAGCCGGTCTGGCCCACGGAGCCGAGCCGCTGGCCCCGGGCCACGTTCTGGCCCCGTTTGACCAGCACATCGCGGAGGTGGGCGAAGACCGTCACCACCCCACCCCCGTGGTCGAGGACCACCAGGTTGCCGAAGCGTGTCCACTCGTTGGCGCGCCGCTCGCGGACGCTGCCGGCAAACAGGACCTTGCCGGCTCCGGGAGCCAGCAACGGCTCCCCTTGCGCCGCGGCCAGGGTCACCCCGTACTGCGCCATCGTCTTGCCAGTGAACGGCGAGAGACGCCACCCGAAGAGCGCGACGGGCACCGCCCTCTGCCTGTCAACCGGCTGGGCCAGGGGCAACGACGGCAGCGGGCAGCGCAGGGTGTCGCGCGGAGCCGCCAGCTCGCTGCCCAGCGCCTCGAGACGTGCTCCCTGCTCGGCGAGCCACGCGATGGACGCTTCGTCCCCCGCCCGCCGGGCCGGGGGCGACGGGCAGGCGGCCTCCCAGACCTGAGGAGAGTCGCCGAGCACCCACGCCACCTTCCGCCCACGCTGCACTCGTTCGTGGAGCAGGACGGAGAGCCTGAACACCTGCTCGCGCAGAGACTCCTCCTGCTCGCCCAGAGCCCTGTTTTCACGCTGCGCGGCTTCCACGGTGAACCTCGTGAGGAAGCCCTGCACACCCAGGGGGAGGGCCCCCACAATGGCGAGCACGACGAGCCCGACCAGCGCCACGCCAAACATCGTCCGCCGCAGGCCGCGCCAGGTGAGCACCAGCCGCCGGAACCTGCCGCCGCCCGCGGGGTGCCACTGGATCTCCCAGAGTGCGTGGTCCTTCACACCCAACGCAGTACCTCGACCGGGTCCCGCCGCGAGGCCCTGTAGGCCGGCAAAAGCGCCGCCAGCAACACCTCCACCAGGCTCAGGGCGAGCACGACCGCCAGGTCGCCCGGCAGGAGCCGGAACGGGATCGTGTCCACCATGTAGATGCTGGCGATCTCCGGTGGGAAGTGCGGAATGCCGAGGAGACCCAGGACGAGCACCAGGGCCACTCCGAGGAGCATGCCGGCGAGCACACCCGCCCCTCCCAGGACGCCGCCCGCCAGGACGAGGGTTCTCCGCAGAAGGCGCGGCTGTCCGCCCAGCGCGAGGAGCACCCCGAACTCGCGGCGCTTCTCGGTGACCAGGACAACGAGCGCCGACGCGACCTCGAAGGCCCCCACACCGAGCACCAGAGAGAGCACCAGCGCAAGCGACAGCTTCTGCCAGCGCAGTGCCGCGAACAGGTTGCGGTTGCTCTCCTGCCACGTGGTCACCAGGGCGCCACGGCCAAGCGCCCCTTCGACGCGATTACGGAGCGCATTGGCCCGTTCCGGGTCCGCCAGCCACACCTCGAGTCCGCCGCCGGACAGCGGGGCGATCCTCCGTCGCAACCCCGAGAGCCCGGTAACCACGAAGCGCTCATCCAGCTCTGCGAAGCCGGACGTAAAGACCTGCGCGACCCGCACCGGGATTGCCCTGGGTGTGTTTCCGACCACCACCTGCAGGGAGAGCACGTCGCCCCTGCCCGCCGAGAGCCGGCGTGCGACCCCGCGCCCGAGGGCGAGCTCGAGTGGGCCGTCCGCCGCGTGGTCCTGTAGCTGCACGAACGGGGGCGGCTGGGCGTTGGCCCTCACGGTCACGAGCTCGGCCTCGCCTCCCGTGTGCGGGAACAACATCCCGGGGAGGTAGACCACCTGTCCCACCCTGACCACGCCTTCAACCTTGGAGACCCTGGCCGCTGCGGCCGCGGCCTCCTGCGGCGAAAGCCCGGCCGGATAGAGAGCGATCAGGTGACCGCCCGCGGCGAGCACACCGGCGCGCAGCGCTCCCGTGTAGCCGCTCATCAGAGCCAGGACCACCACCAGAGAGGCCGCGCCGAGCGCCACGGCCACCAGGGCGGCCAGCGCGCTCGTGCGGAGCAGCGCGCTTCCCCGCCGCCGGAGCAGTCTCCCCGCGAGAAACCAGGCCAGTCGCACGCGTGGATTTTACGCCTGCGAGAACAGCAGGGGCGTTGCTCAGGGCTGGGCGGCTTCGGATGCCGCTGTCGGCCTCGCCCTGACGAGGTACGCAACGGCCACGACGCTACAGCCCAGGACGAGGAAGGCGAGCGCGTCCCGCATCCCCGCCTCCCACCTCGCAAGGGCCCAGACACTCCCGAAAACCCAGCCCCACACCACGCCGACTGCCACCCACGTCCCCCACCCCCGCTCCACCGCTGCTGCCGCCACCACGCCCAACGTGACGCCCAGCCATGGACCCCCGAAGAGCACCCCGGCCGCAGCCAGAATCGAAACGCCGACCGATCGCACAAAGACGGAGCGGACCATCTCCCGGAGGCCGTCGGCGGCAAAGGCCGCAAGCCACCCGGCGAGCACCGTCAGGCACACCCATACGGGTAGCCGCAGAGACAGGTCGGCCGTGCCGGCCAGCCAGCTACTTGGCTCGATCCGGCCGGCAAGGACCCCGGCCGCCAGGGCCACCACCAGCCAGCCCGCGGGTACGGTGCCGCTGGGCGCGGGGAATCGTTGCCCGGCAAACACCAACGCACCGAACAGGAGAACGGCAGCGGTCCCGAACGACAGCTCCGCCACCCACGGCCGCACGCCCGCCTGGAAGCTGCCAGGGGAAAGCGCGGAAAGCTGGGGCACCGTGAGCGCGAGGACCAGCACCGCCAGGCTCACCGCTCGCCGCCAGCCGCGGCTCGGGACGCCGGGGACCAGGTGGCGTGACACCGCACCCGCAAGCAGAAGCCCGGCCAGCACCGCCTCGATGAGCGGGCGCCGGCTCGGGTCTCTGGGCGGGAGGTCGCCGCCGGCGGGGAGCGCACCGAGGAGGCGGCTCTCCCCTACCAGCCAGTCCCTTCGCCCCAGCCTCTCCCGCGCCTGAGCGACCGGCTCGCCGCGCCCGAGCAGCGCTTCGGCCGCCCTGCGGGGCAGCCGCACGCCGGGCAGCCAGGAAGCCGCCTCGACGCGCCAGAGGATCGTGCCGGGGCCGTCAGGGACCCATGCCGAGATCAGCCACATCCCGTGCGAGGGCTGCCAGAGCACGGTCCAGCCGTCTCCGACCCTCTCCCAACCGCGCACCTTGCCCCACACCAGCCCGAGCGATGGAAGGTCGCGCTCCGCTCGCTCAGCCGCGCGTTCCGGCGGCTGTAGCGCCGGACGGGCCGTCGCCCGCACCGGGAGGTAGAGCACGACGCCGGCCAGCACGAGGCTGGCCGCCCCCGCCAGCAGGAGCCTCACTCGCGTCTGCGCGGCCATAACAGGAGGACCGTCCCGAGCAACACGCCCAGCAACGCCACCCGATCCCAGTCCGAGCCCACGGGGAAGGAGGCCCTCCTGACCAGCGCCTCGTAGGTCCCCCGGGCCAGCACGGCTCCCCCCACACCGGAGAAACGTGCCACGACCGCGAGGCCCGCCTGCAGTGCCAGCTCGAGGGCCAGCGCCACCAACAATGGCACCGAGGGCAGCGGGTGCAGAAGCGCGCCCACCGGCGCTGCGAGCAGGGCCGCCCCCCACCACCCCACGACCGGGGCCGCGAGGGCCGGCAGGGCACCGCGCAGGAAAGGCTCCTCCACAAGCGCCGGCAGCCACGCCTCGGCCAGCAGCCTGGTCGGCGTTGTGTCGGCCGGCATCGGAGAGGTCATCGGTATCCAGCCCCCCACCTCGAGGATGAGCACCCTCCCTGCCAGGATCAGCGCGGCGAGGGCCACGCCTGCCGCTGGGCCGAACCGCAGCCGGGTCGGCGGCAGGTCCGTCCAGCCCGGCATCAGCGCGATCACGACGGCAAGCACGACGCCGAGGATCGGCGCGGCGACCAGCGGGTCCGAACTCCCCGTCCCGGCCAGCGCCGTGACCAGTCCGTACGCCACGCCCCTGACGATCGCGGTGGATTCGCGGTAGGCGACCGCCTCGGCCGCCGCCACGAAGACCCCGATCATCAGGATTCCGAGGCCGAGCATCGCCGGCCGCCTGAGGAGCCGCAGCTCGGCCATCCGCCCCGTCACCACCCCGAGGTCCGTGCCGAGGGGGTGCACCGAGCGCTGCCAGGAAACGACGGAGGAACCCACCATCTCCAGCTGGAGGTCCTGCCGCCACCCCGGCGGGAGCGCGCCGGAGCCTCCCTCGAACCAGCCCCGCTGCCAGATGTGCCTCCCCTCCTGCCAGCTCTGCGCCCGGACGAGCCGCCACGCCGCCGCATCCGGGACCGCAAGCCCGATCGCCGCCTCGATTCGCGAGCGCGCCAGGGACGGATAGAGGTCGGGGCCCGGGTCGGACGGTACCGGTCTGCGCAGAGACCACACCACCCCGCCCACCGTGACCTGCGCCTGGCCGCCCCCGGGAAAGACCACGCGCCAGCGCACGGCTCCACCCTCGCCGCGGGCAAGACCGACACCGGCCGGGCCCGCGCTGGCCCGCTCGAGCGCCCAGGCCAGCTCCTGGTCTCCCTCCAGGCTGGCTTCCGGCTCCCCGATCGGCTGGAAGAGCTGGCGCGCGAAAGCGGCACGCGCGAGGGAGATGGCCTGGGCCTCCCCGGGGACCCCACGCCCCCTCACCAGAGCCAGCGCCGCGGCGACGGCGGCCGCGGCCAGCAGAACCTGGAGCACGGAGCGGAACCGGGACACTTTTTTAAGTTTAAGCCACAGGCCGCCCGTTCGCTAAACTTGCAACCGTGAGACGCCTGCGCTTCCGCACATTCGCCCACGGGGCCGACCTGCGCGTCGCGGTCTGGGGCGCGGACGAGGAGGAGCTCGTCGGCAACGCCGTGGCCGCCGCGGTCACGCTGGCGCTCGGGAGGCTCCCGCGTCTCCCGGCCCGCGACCGGGTCCCCATCCTGCCGTGGCCGGCCGACCTCCCGTCACGCCTGGTTCGCGCCGTCAACGAGGCGCTCTTCCACCTGTACGCGAAGGGGCTCGTAGCGGTGGAGTTCGAGCTGAGCCCTCGCGGCGCAACCCTGGGGCTCGCCCAGCTCCCGCCCGGGCGCGCGCCGGAGCTCGAGGTCAAGGCGGCCACCTACCACGACCTCCGGCCGCACTGGCGTGCCCGCCGGCTGGCTGCGATGCTCACCCTGGACGTCTGACCTTCACCATTCCCTGGCAGCAGGACAGTGCCCCCACGCCTCTTTGCCCTGCGGGCTCGGAGCCTCATTTGTTTGTTGCCACGCGGGTGCTCGGTCGGTTTCTTGCTTTTCACTGCGTGACGCCTTTGTTGCCGGTCCCGCGGGTGGCCAACTGTGCGGCCTTGGGCGCCCCCGCGCCCTGCGGCCGCACACTCCTCCGCCCGCGACCGGACAGCGCAATCCGCACCGGGGCCCCTCGGCGTTCGCATGATGCCGCGCCGCCGTTTCCCCGCCGCGGTTCGCGCGTTCGGTGCCCGCGGGCTTCGGAGAGATAGGCCACCCGCGGCACCGGCGGATCAAAAGCCCCCCTCCCGTAACGCGGTAGGAGGTGCGGAAGGTCGAGAATGCAGGCAACGCGGAACGACAAGAGCAGCACCAGCGCGCACGGGTGGGTGGGGGTGACTCCGCCCCGCGGGCGATAGGAGCCATTCCGCCGGAGCGTGCGGGAACCGAGCGGCCAGACCGGCGGGTGGAGACGCTGGTCCCGACCGAGCTCCTCACCCGAGGGAGGGGAACAGCGAGGCTCCGCACGCCGGTCTGTACCAGCTCGGTCGCACGCGAAGGCGCGCCCGAGGGCCGCGCTCGATGCGCGGCCCAAGCGACCGCTCCGAGCCCGTGGGGCAACAAGCAAGCCACGGAGTGGCACAAGAACTTCCACGAGGCCGTGCGGCACAAGAGGAGGCGAAGCCACCCCCGGGCAAAGAAGAAAGCCTGACGCAGTGACAGAAACAGCTGACCCAGCCACCAGCGGCATCGGCAAAGTAAAGGCGTCACGCAGTAGCAGAGAACCTCCACATGACCACCTGCGGAACCGGCTAAACAAAGCTCATTGCGTAGCGATATTGAGTCTCTGTAGGGTTATTTTGCTTCATCGCCCTCAACGGTGATATGACCACCGACATGCCAGCACTACGAAAAGCTCAGGCGTGCTTCTTCGCGGCGGACTTGAGGGCGTCCACGTGGTGGAGGCTCTCCCACCGGAACTCGCGCTCCGACCGCCCGAAGTGACCGTAGCTCGCGGTGATGCGATAGATCGGCCGGAGCAGGTCGAGCTCCTTGATGATCCCGCGCGGCGTGAGCGGAAACACCTCGCGCACTACCTTGGTGAGCCGTTCGTCGGGGATCACCCCGGTGCCGTTCGTATCCACCATCACGGAGACCGGGTCGGCCACGCCGATGGCGTAGGCAAGCTGCACCAGCGCCTCGCGGGCGAGCTTGGCGGCCACGATGTTCTTGGCGACGTGGCGCGCCATGTACGTTGCGGACCGATCCACCTTGGTGGGGTCCTTGCCCGAGAAGGCGCCGCCGCCGTGGGGGGCCCAACCGCCATAGGTGTCCACGATGATCTTGCGGCCGGTCATGCCGGTGTCCGACTGCGGGCCGCCGATCACGAACTTGCCGGTCGGGTTGACCAGGAAGCGGGTCTTGGAGTCGACGAGCTTCCTGGGCAGCACGGCCAGGCCCACCTTCTCGATGATCTCGTTGCGCGCTGCGTCGGTGATGCGATCACCCTTCTTGTTGAGGATGTCCTCGGTGTGCTGGGAGGAGATCACCACGGTATCGATGCGATGGGGCTTGCCATCGCGGTACTCCACCGTGACCTGAGACTTGCCGTCCGGCCCCAGGTACGGCAGCACACCCTTGCGGCGCACCTCGGCGAGGCGCCGTGTGATCTTGTGCGCGAGGGTGATCGGCATCGGCATCAGCTCGGGGGTCTCGTCGCACGCGTAACCGACCATCAGTCCCTGGTCCCCGGCGCCGCCGGTGTCCACGCCCTGAGCGATGTCGCCCGACTGCCGCCCGATGGCGTTGAGGATGCCGCAGGTGGCGTAGTTGAACCCGTACTTGGCATCGGTGTACCCGATGTCGCGGATCAGGTTGCGCACCAGATCCTGCACGTCCACCCAGCACTTCGTGGTGATCTCACCACCCACGACGACCAGGCCGACGGTGATGAACGTTTCGCAGGCGACGCGGCCCCGGGTGTCCTGCTCGATGACGGCGTCCAACACCGCATCGGAGATCTGGTCGCACACCTTGTCCGGGTGACCTTCCGTCACCGACTCAGAAGTGAAGACGTGGATCCCTCGACTGTTCACGGTCGTTCCTCCACTCTTTTCGAATCCAGCCAGACCTGGTCCCCCCAGGCGTTAGCGCGCACCATAGCACACACGCACGCCTCGTTTTCAATTACGCGAGGCCGTCCCGTGAGTGGGCCCCCAGGCGCCGCGGCCTAGGGGCCTGTCCGAGTAAACGACGAGAGGGAGAATTCCGAGGGCGCCGGATGGCAAGGAAACCGAGCGAAAAGCCCGCAGGCGTAGCCAGAGCTACGTCGAGGACTTTTCGCGACGGCTGACACAGCCAGCCGGAGGCCATCGGGATTCGCAGCCGGAGTAGTACTCGGACAGGCTCCTAGCTCCCAGAGCAGCGCGGCGAACAGCGCGAGATCGGCGACGAGGGTGACGGACGTGGCGAACCAGAGCAACGCGGGGTTGGCCGCCGTCCATCCGTATCTTGCCACGTACGGCCCGAGCAGCCAGCTCGATGCCCAGGTGCCGGCCACCACCATGCAGGCGAGCAGCGCGAGGGCCGCGCACCGCCGTCTGCGCATCCACCGCACGAGGAGCATCGCGATGCCGGGGAAGTTGAGAAGCTGGTAGTGATACCAGGCGATGGGGGCGCTGGCGAGCGCCAGTGCTACCAGTGCGGCGCTTACCACCGGCTCGTCGTCGCGACCCGGGGCGTGCCGCCTCACGCGCCGTCCGATCAGCACGATGCCGACCACCAGAGCGACGGCCCCCGACGCGACCCCGGCCACGGCGTGCGACGCCGGCAGCTGCAGGCGTCCGGGATTATTGCCCACCACCCAGTCGTCGGGCAGCGGCCGGCCGCGGGCCGGCGGTTCGAGCAGTCGCGAGACCACCGCCGGGATCGAGTCGTTGAGCAGAGCCGGGGTACCCATCCAGTAGGAGGCGTGGAGGGGGGCATGCGGCGCAGGCAGCCGTCCGGCGACGAACGCCCAGGGGAGGGCGATCAGAGCTGCGGCCGCGATGACACCCGCCGTCACCGCCCGCCATTTGCCCAGGAGCGCCTCCTTGGCGAGGAGTACGATCGGCCAGAGCTTGACGGCAGCGGCCCCGCCGATGAGCGCCGCAGCGCGCGGGCGCGCGTGCCAGGCAGCGGCCCACGACCCCGCCAGGAGCACGAGCAGGAGCGGGTTCACCTGGCCGAGAACGAGATTCTCGGCGACCGTGCCGCCGAACGCCGACACCGCGGCGATCGCGACGAGGGCGGTCGTGCCGCCACCGAGGCGACGCCATAAGAGGCCGGCGGCCGCCAAGCGGCACAGATGGCCGAAGACGAACCAGGTCACGCGTGCCGCCGGCTCGGACAGGCCCACCAGCGGCATGACCAGGAAGGCCATGAGCGCGGGGTAGTCGAAGTTCGGCACGGAGAACGGGCTTCCACCCGCGAGCACAGCGCGCGCCTCGAGGTAGTAGTTTGTGAAATCGCTTGCGCCGCCACGCAGGTAGGCGGCGGCCAGAATCACGTTGCGCCACAGGTAGAACGAAACGCAGGCCGTCACCGCGACGGCCGAGACCGGGTCGAGCCCCCGCCCGCCTTTTCACGGCCGCTCTGCGTGCGGATCCACGACGAGGTCACCCACGACGTGCTGTCGCCTCTTCGCTGTCGGGAGGCCGGGTCGCACCGGCATCGCCATCTTCGGCCGCTTCCGAGGGGGCGAACGCCATGAGAGAGCGCGCCCGCTGGCGCAGCCTGCCGACCTCGAGGCCATAGAGACGCGCACTTTCGTCCGGCAGGCCCCGCAGGTGATGCTTGCGGTACGCGAGCGCGGTCAGCAGGCGGACGATCTCACGCCGCTCGTCCCGCTCGGGCCACCAGCCGGACCGGACGCGCCGGCGGTAGCTCGGCAGCACCTCCGCGACCCAGCCCGGGAGAACGCCCAGCTTCACCTCCTCACCCAGCTGTGCCGCCAGCACCAGACGCTCGAACGCAAGAGCCGCAAGGAGCACCCCGCAAAGGATGCCGGCGGCGAGCACGACCAGAGCCAGGTCGACGGGTGCGTTCCGCGAACCCCAAGAACCACACCCCCAGCTCGCCAGACCGAGCAACGCCCACCGGAGCAGCCCCGCGCAGCCGACCGCCGCGAGCGCGCACGGCACGCGCAGGGCCGGCCGGGCGGCCAGCTTTGCGATGCCGATGCCGGCCCCCACGACCGCCGCCGCCGCCGCCTCCACCATGGTCAGAAAGAAAGGGAGAACCGGCCAGCTGGCGGGCCCCGCCGTGCCGACGGCGATCAGGTTCTCGGACACGGCCAGGCCAAGCCCCGCCACGGTCCCGTACACGGCTCCGTCCACCGGACCTTCGAGGAAGTTGCTCGTGGCGACCAGGGCCAGGGCCGCGGCCAGCAGCACCTGTGCCAGCAGACCGACGCTGGCCGGCAGCAAGTCGGAGACCGACGGAAGCTCCTGGCTCCCGACGAGACCCAGGCTCCCGTCGGCAAGGCGGAACAGGTACGGACACGCGAGCCCCCAGCCCGCGACCAGCGCGAGCCGGATCACCGGCTGGGTCCCGTAGCGGTCGAGCCAGAGGATGAAGAACGCCGCCACCGAGAGCAGAAGCGCCAGGGCAACCGCGAGCAGCACCGGCACGATCATCGCCGCACCAGATCCGCCTCGGGGAGGCCGGGGTGAAGGAAGTAGAGCTTCGAGGTCGCCACGTCGCGCCTGATCTGCGCCACCAGCTCCATGCTCGAGCCGAACACCATCTCGTCGCGCAGCCTGCGCAGGAAGAAGAGGCGCACGGGCTCGCGGTAAACATCCCCGGTGAAGTCGAGGACGTGGCTCTCCACGGTCACGTGGTAGTTCTCGTAGACCGTCGGGCGCACGCCGATGTTGGTCACCGAGGGGAATACGCGGGAGAACGACGGGATGTCTACCGCGGTGATGTACACGCCGTGGGCGGGGAGCAGCTCGTTCTCCACCTCGATGTTGATGGTGGGGAAACCCAGCGCCCGACCCATGCGCTCGCCCGTGTAGACCTTCCCGTCCACGTAGAACGGGCGCGCCAGCTGGCGCCACGCCTCCTCGACGCGCCCGTGCGCGATCTCGCGCCGCACGCGCGTCGAGGAGATCGGCTCGCCCCCGTCCACGAGCGGTTCCACCCCGACCACGGAGAAGCCCAGCTCGTACCCCAGCACCGAGAGGAAGTTGACGTCACCGAGGCGGCCGGCCCCGAAGCGGAAGTTCGTCCCGAGGCGCACCTCGGCCGGGGCGAGCCTCCGGAGGAGGAACTCGCGCGCGAACGCCTCCGCCGGCGTGGCGGCGAAGCGGCGGTCGAATCCGATCTCCACCAGCGTCGAAACGCCGTAGCGCTCGAGGAGCTGCGCCTTCTGCGCGGACGTCGTGACGAGCTTGAGGCCCGACTGCGGGCGGAGCACCTTCTCCGGGTGGGGCTCGAAGGTGACGGCCACCGCGGGCGCGCCAAGCTCCGCGGCACGCGCGACGGCGCCGGCGAGCAGCATCTGGTGACCGCGGTGCACGCCGTCGAAGTTGCCGATCGTGACGATCCCGGAACGGGGGAGGTCGGAGCTCGGCGCGGGGTCGCGGAGTATGTCCATCTCAGCGACCAGCCGCGGCGCTCCGGAGCACGGGAAGCGAGGGGAGCAACGCGCCGTGCGTGGCGGGGGCAGGGTCCACGACACCGCGGATCTCGCCCATCAGGTCGAAGGCGTACGTCCTGGCGATCCGCACGCGCACGATGTCGCCCTTGCGCGCGCTACCCTCGGAGAACAGCAGCCGCCCGTCCACCTCCGGGGCCTGGCTTGCCAGCCGTCCCTGCAGGAGGAGCTCCGACTCGGGGCTCGGCCCTTCCACGAGCACCAGCGCCTCGGCCCCGCGCAGCCTCCGGTGGTTGGCGCGGCTGATGCGCTCCTGCTGCTTCATGAGCAGCCTGCGACGGCGCTCCTTGGTGCGCCGTGGCACCGGGTCCCCGAGCGCGGCACCCGGGTTCTCCTCCTGGTGGGAGTAGGCGAAGACCCCGACGTGGTCGAAGCGCACCTCCTCCATAAAGCGTCGCAGCTCCTCGAACTCCTCCTCCCCCTCGCCGGGGAAACCCACGATGAACGTGGTCCGCACCGCGAGCCCCGGAACCGTGTCGCGCGCCCGCGCGATCAGCTCGCGGTAGCTGCGGGCGTCGCCGCCCCGCTTCATGAGCTTGAGGACCTTGCGTGAGGCGTGCTGAAGCGGGATGTCCAGGTAGGGCGCGAGGCGCGGCTCGCGCGCCATGAGCTTGAAGATACCGGCATCGAGGGTGGACGGGTAGGCGTACAGGAAACGGATCCAGGGGATCGTCGTCCCGGCGAGCAGCGCCTCCAGCAGGCGGCGCAGGCCGGTCCTGCCCATCCCGAGGTCCTCGCCGAAGCGCGTCGTGTCCTGCGCCACAAGCACCAGCTCGCGCACACCGGCGGCCTCCAGGCGGCAGGCCTCCTCGACGAGCGAGGTCATGGTGCGCGAGCGGAAGCGCCCGCGCATCCTGGGGATGTGGCAGAAGGTGCAGGGGTTGTCGCACCCCTCGGCGACCTTGAGGTAGGCGTACACGCCGCCGGTGGCGAGCAGCCGCGGCACCGTGTGGTCGTAGAGCTTGAGCGCACCGTGCTGATCCGGGAGGTGGCCCCGCCCCAGCCTGCCGAGCACCGCTTCGGGCACCCGTTCCAGCTCGTCGAGGCCGATGAAGGCGTCGATCTCGGGGATCTGCGCCGCCAGCTCGGCGGCGTACGCCTGGGCCATGCAGCCGGCCACCACGACCCGCCGCAGGCTGCCCCGGCCCTTGCGCCGCGCCACCTCGAGGATCGCCGCGATCGACTCCCTCTTGGCGTCCTCGATGAAGCCGCAGGTGTTGATGACCACGACCTCGGCGGCATCCGCGTCGGCGGTTACCTCGGCGCCATGCTCGACCAGGTGGCCGAGCATGACCTCGCCGTCCACCAGGTTCTTGGCGCACCCGAGGCCGATGAGGCCCACCTTGACGTGGCGCCCGTGGCGCCCGCTCTCCTTCACGGCGGCGGATTTTAGCACCGCGGCAGCAGCGACTCAGTCTGGCCTGGCCGGGCGCTTACCGCCGGGGTGCGATAATTCACATGAGGATGAGCGACACCACGACCCGAGGGATCCGCGTCCAGGTCGCCCCGGCCTACCTGCCCGAGCGCAGCGCACCCGAGGACGGCACCTACTTCTTCGCCTACCGGGTGCGCATCGCCAACCACGGCACTGAGACGGTCCAGCTGCTCCGCCGCCACTGGCTCATCACCGACGGCAACGGCCATGTCGAGGAGGTCGAGGGCCCGGGCGTCGTCGGCAAAACACCGCTGCTGCCGCCGGAGACCTCCTTCGAGTACGCGAGCTTCTGCCCGCTGCCGACGCCCTTCGGCACCATGGAGGGCACCTACCTGATGCGCTCGGCGCGCGGCGAGGAGTTCGAAGTGGAGATCGGCCAGTTCTCGCTCGTCGCCCCCATTGCGGTCAACTGACACTCCGCTCGCAGCCGCGAGCGGAGTGTCACCCTGGGTCCCGCCCCGCCGGAGGCGGGGGACGAAGTTTCCCGTCGCACCTATCCGAGGGCCCAGAGAAGCAGTGAGCGCCGAAGGTCACCCTTCGTCCCGCCGCAGGCGGGACGAAGGGTCCCATTGCGCACACGAGGTGGTGGTCCTGGACGCGGAGATCCTTGAGCCGATCAGAAGTTTTGCCGCGCGGGATTAGCCGACGGCGCCATTCGGTGCCACCTCTCACCATCGCCGCCCCATACGCTGAACCGCCCCGGACCGCCAAGCCACCAGGCAGATTGCCCGCTCTCATTGGGTGGCGATGTTCAGACGTGACACCGGGCACGGCGTGGCCGCCTCACCGTAGGCATTGCGCCGAGGTCCTCGTCACTGCCGGAGCGCGGGGACCGCAAAAGCTGATCTCAACTTCCACGCCGAGTTGCGCGAGCCGGCGGTTGCCGCGGCGGCCAGGGCCGCCCTACACTCCGATGCACGGTTTCACCGCAAGGGGCCGCACGCTGAAGGGAGAGCACGATGGGCACGACCGGGATGACGCGACGTGGGTTCGGTGTAGCGTTGGGGGCCACTGCCGGGGCGGCGCTGATCGACCTGGGGCTGGCGCCACGCGCGGCACGAGCAAGCCTCGAGTGGGGCGAGGCCGGCGACCTGGTTCAGCTCAACTCGAACGAGAACCCGTATGGACCTTCCGCGACCGCTCGCGAAGCGATGACCCGCTCGCAGGAGGTCGCCGGCCGCTACCCCGACGCTGCGGTGGACGAGGTGCGGCGGACGCTGGCCAAGGCGCACGGCGTTTCCCCGGAGCAGGTGCTCCTCGGCTGCGGTTCCGGCGACATCCTGCGCATGGCCGCCGGGGCGTTCCTCGCACCCGGCAGGAAGGTGGTGGTCGCCGAGCCGACGTTCGAGGCCGTGCTCGCCTACAACCGCGTGACCCGGGCGGAGCCCGTCAAGGTGCCACTCGACGCCGCGTTCCGCCACGACCTCCCGCGCATGGCCGCCGCCTGTGACGGTGCGACCGGCCTCGTCTACGTGTGCAATCCCAACAACCCCACCGGCACCATCGTCACCGGCGAGGAGCTGGCCGCGTTTCTCTCGCGCGTCCCCCCCTCGGTCACGGTGCTCATCGACGAGGCCTACTACCACTTCGTAGAGGATCCGGGCTACCGCAGCGGCTTCGACCTCCTCGGCGCTCACCCCAACCTGATCGTCGTTCGGACCTTCTCCAAGATCTACGGCATGGCCGGCATGCGCCTCGGCTACGCCGTGGCGGCGAAGGAGAAGATCGAGGCTCTCGGGCGTCATGCGTCCTTCAGCAACACCAACGCCGCGGTGCTCGCGGCCGCCCTCGCCAGCCTCGCGGATGCCGAGCTGGTCCCGCGGATGAGACGCCGCATGAACGACACGCGGCGCTGGCTCGTGGGGCAACTCGCCGCCGACGGCCGCCGCTTCATCCCCTCCGAGGCCAACTTCGTCATGATCGAAACGGGGCGCGACGTGGCTCCCCTCATTGCGGAGTTCAGGATCCGGAAGATCCTGGTCGGGAGGAAGTTCCCCTCGATGCCCACGTGGCTGAGGGTGTCGGTCGGCACGCCGGACGAGATGGCCGCCTTCCTCGCGGCGTTGCGCAAGATCGTGCCCGCCCGCGCCGCCGCCTGAGAGCCCGGGATCCGGGCTCCGGGGAGACGATAACCGAAGAGGGCCACGGCGAGCGGCGCATAATAGAGCTAGCAAAGGGTGGGACAGGCACGATGGTGGCTCCGAAGGAACTGGTCAGGCTCGTCGAGAACTTCGACCGCAACCTGACTGCGTACACATCGGCCGCCTACAACGAAGCCCAGGTGCGCGTCGAGTTCCTCGACCCGATGTTCGAGCTGCTCGGCTGGGACGTGTCCAACAAGGCCGCAAACGCCGAAGCCTACAAGGACGTGGTCCATGAGGGCGCCCTCAGGTTTGGCGGCACGACGAAGGCCCCCGACTACAGTTTCCGCGTCGGCGGCACCCGCAAGTTCTTCCTCGAAGCCAAGAAGCCCTCGATCAGCATCAAGGACGAGCCGACCGCGGCCTACCAGCTCCGGCGCTACGCCTGGTCGGCCAAGCTGCCGCTCTCGATCCTGAGTGACTTCGCGGAGCTGGCCGTCTACGACTGTCGCGTCAAGCCCGAGAAGACTGACAAGCCTGCCGTCGCGCGGATCAACTACCTGACCTATGACGCCTATCCCAGCAAATGGGACGAGATTGCCGGCGTTTTCTCGAAGGATGCCGTCCTCAAGGGCTCCTTCGACCGCTTCGCCGACGAGAAGAAGGGCAAGAGAGGCACCGCCGCCGTTGATGCCGAGTTCCTCAAGGAGATCGAGCGCTGGCGCGACCTGCTTGCCCGCAACATCGCCCTGCGCAACCCACAGCTCTTCCAGCCTGAGCTGAATGAAGCGGTCCAGCGCACCATCGATCGCGTCATCTTTCTGCGAATCTGCGAGGACCGCGGTATCGAGACCGATCCCCAGTTCCAGCTCCAGTTCCTGCTCAACGGCGCGAACACCTACCGCCGCCTCTTCGAGCTGTTCCAGCGCGCCGACGAGCGCTACAACTCCGGTCTGTTCCACTTCCAGAAGGAGAAGGGCTTCACCGAGGCACCCGACACCCTTACGCCGGGTCTCGCCGTCGACGACAAGGTGCTCAAGGACATCGTCAGCAACCTGTACTACCCCGACTCGCCCTACGAGTTCTCGGTACTGCCCGCCGACATCCTCGGCCAGGTCTACGAGCAGTTCCTGGGCAAGGTCATCCGCCTGACGGAGGGCCACCGCGCCAAGGTCGAAGACAAGCCCGAGGTCAAGAAGGCCGGCGGCGTCTACTACACGCCCACCTACATCGTGGACTACATCGTCGAGCACACCGTCGGCGAGCTGCTCAAGGAGAAGACTCCGAAGCAGGCTGCCGACCTCAAGGTCCTCGACCCCGCGTGCGGCTCCGGGTCGTTCCTGCTGGGTGCCTATCAGCGCCTGCTCGACTGGCACCGCGACTGGTACGTCAACGACAGCCCCGAGAAGCACAACAAGCCTCGCAAGGGAAGTCAGCCCGCGCTCTACCAGGCGGCCGGCGGCGGGTGGCGACTCACCACCGCGGAACGCAAGCGCATCCTCCTCAACTCGATCTTCGGCGTGGACATTGACCCGCAGGCCGTCGAGGTCACCAAGCTCTCGCTCCTGCTCAAGGTGCTGGAGGGCGAGAGCGACCAGACCTTGCAGACGCAGCTCAGGCTCTTCCACGAGCGCGCCCTCCCCGACCTCGGCAGCAACATCAAGTGCGGCAACAGCCTGATCGGGTCCGACTTCTTCCAGGGCCGCCAGGGCGAGCTGTTCGACGACGATGAAGCCCTGCGCGTCAACCCGTTCGACTGGGACGAAGGCTTCCCGGAGATCTTCGCCCGCGCCAACTCCGGCTTCGACGCCGTGATCGGCAATCCGCCGTACATCCTGCTTCAGGACGAGTTCCGGGACGATGAACAACTCGCCTATTACAGCCACAAGTTCACCTCGGCGTCGTACAAGGTCGATACCTATCATCTGTTCATGGAGAGAGGACTTCAGCTCGTAAGGTCTGGCGGAAGAGCCTCCATGATCACGCCAGCCAACTTCCTTGCCAACAACTATCTAGTTGGTCTGCGACGCCTGCTGCTAGAGCGCTCCGCAATAGATCACATCGCGGTTATTCGAGGCGGCGTGTTCGCCCGAGTCTCCGTCGACAACGCCATATTCGTCACTGTTGGCGGGCAGCCGACCGAAGGGTCGTTCGTGATGGTCCACGTGGAGCCGCAGGGCGGAAGGCTGACCGCAACCTCCAAGGAAGTGATCCAACCGGACACGGACGGGGGCGAAAAGTTCATTCTCTTTACAAGTGTCGCCAACCGGGCGACCCGAGCACTCTGGGAGCGGATCGGGTCCCGGAGCGCCAAGCTGGGCTCCTGCGCCTTTGTCAACTTCGGAAAGCAACTGCGGGACAGGAAGATCTTCGCCGACGATGTGATCGAGATCAGCAACCGGCGACAGGTTAAGGCGCCTTACCGGCTTTGCTACACCGGACGCGACGTAACGAGGTACAAGCTCACTTGGGGCGGCTTGGCCTGCCTCGACATTGATGATGCTCGACGTGGCGGTTGCTGGGATGGTGACAAGCAAAACGCTCGCAACAAGCTAGTCTGCCGGCAGATTGGCCGCTACCCCGAGTTCGCCATTGACCCGCTCGGGTATCAGTGTCTTAACACGGTGTTCATGGTCAACCTTTTCCCGGAATGTCAACTTCAGCCAGCCTATGTTCTCGGAGTGCTCAACTCTCGACTGCTTCGCGCGGTCTGGACCGACCGCTTCTACGACCGGCGCAACACATTCCCCAAAATCAAAGGTACCTATCTCAAGGAGCTGCCGATCCGCGAGATCTCCCTTGATGATCCCCGAGACCGCAGCTATCACGATCACCTGGTGGAAGTGGTCGCTCGCATCCTCGCAATCCACACCAGCCTCGCAGCCGCGGGTACCGACCATGAGAAGATCGTCCTGCAGCGCCAGATCGACGCCACCGACCGCGAGATCGACGCCCTCGTCTACGCGCTTTACGGCCTCACCGACGACGAGATCAAGATCGTCGAAGGGAGTACTCAATGAGTGGCTGGGAGGTTCTGTACCAGGCTGTCCTGCTTGCGGCATCGCTAGTGTTAGCGGCTACCACATGGGTTCTCGCCAAAGAAACGCGGCTCTTGCGTCGCGCACAGACGGACCCCCGGCTTTCGGTGTGGATCGAGCCTGAAGAGCACGAGGTTCACTTGATCGATATGGTGATTGAGAACGTAGGCGCTGGTCCAGCCTACGGCGTTGAGTTCGTGGCGAATCCCGATTTTGAGTGCTTCAAGGATGAGCCGCTTTCGCGCCTCGGGTTCATGAAAAATGGTCTGCCCTACCTAGCTCCGAGGCAACGATTTCGGTTCCTTCTTACCAACCTGCTCGAAGACCCCGAGACCAAGATGGGGAAACCCTTCGATCTCGTTGTCCGCTACAAAGCCAGGGATGGAACGGCATTTACGGACACATTCCGGGTTGACTTCTCGCCGTTGCGAAACCTCCCGGGAGGTTCGACGTCGCCTCTCTACGATATCGCTCAGAAACTCGACGACATGCGCCGAGAAATCAGCGGACTGCGCACTGGGCGATAGGGCCTCCCGCTCCCAATGCCGGAAGGCGCCGCATCATCAAACAGCAGCATTAGCGGCGCGAAGTCCTTCTGTGGCCGCCTCAGTAGTGGTAGCGCCCCTGCAGGAAGTCCACGCGGTCCCCGCGTACGAGGTACACGATGCGGTGCTCCTGCGTCAGGCGCCGGGACCAGAGGCCCAGCCCGAGATACTTGAGGGGCTCGGGCTTGCCGATACCGGAGAACGGTTCGCGGAGCACCGCCTCGACGATCGTCAACGCGCGGAGTGCGATCTTGCGGTCGTTTGCCACCCACCAACGCAAATCCTCGATGAACTCGGGGTGGAACACCGCGAGGAGTTCCCGACCTTGTTGGCCGGCGCCGCGGCTACTCTTCGGCAAGGTGCAGCTCGCGACGGAGCCTGGCGACGCTGCTGGGCCGCAGTTTCCGGCGGCGCGCCCGCGCCAGGGCACGAAGCAGGCGCTCGGCGTTGGCCGGCGAGCGCAGCAGATGCGCGGTCTCCATCAGGCTGCGCAGCTCGTCGGCTGCCACGAGCGCGACGTCCTCGGCACCGCGGCGCCGGATAACGACGATCTCTCGCGACTGCACGACTTCGCTGCAGAGCTTTGCCAACGTTGCGCGCGCCTGAGTGTAGGTTGTAACCGATGCCATGCTCCCTCCGACCTGTACAGGAACACTGTACGTACCGGATCAGGGGATGTCAACTACACTCGCATGCCTCCTCGGTGCCACTTGAGCCCTCGCCCAGGCGAATGGCGTGTAGCCCACGCCCCCGATCTCGCGGGACCGCGGTAGGTTTCTGCCCGCGGCAGCGGCGCCGCCGCCGTTGGGCCTATCGCAAGGCGCGCGAGCCGGTCGCACCGGAGCATAGCCGGAGGCTATGTGAGGATGCGAAGCGGCGAGCGCAACGCAGCGAGAGGTCCGACGCCGGCGGCGCTCAGGGGTAGAGCCGGTTGAGCATGCGCGGGTACGGGATCGCCTCCCGCAGGTGCGAAAGCCCGCACAGCCAGGTGACCACCCGCTCGATCCCCATGCCGAAGCCGGAGTGCGGGAACTCGCCGTACTTGCGGACGTCCACGTACCACTGGAAGGCCTCGCGCGGGAGGTCGTGCTCCGCGATGCGCTTCTCCAGCAGCTCCAGCGAGGAGATACGCTCGGAGCCGCCGATGATCTCGCCGTACCCCTCGGGGGCGATCATGTCCATCGCCAGCGCGCGCGTAGGATCGTTCGGGTCGGGTTCCATGTAGAACGCCTTGATGGCCGCCGGGTACCGGGTGATCATCACCGGGGCGCCCGACTCGTCGGCCAGCGCCGTCTCCTCGTCGCCGCCGAAGTCGTCGCCGAAGGCGACCTCGAAGCCCTTCTCCTGCAGCCTCGTGACCGCGTTGCCGTAGTCAACGCGCGGGTACGGCCGCCTGGTGGCGGGCTCGAGCTTTGAGACGTCGCGCTCGAGGCGCTCCAGGTCGTCCTTGCAGCGGTCGAGCACGCGGGCGACGAGCTCCGAGACGAACTCCTCCGCGAGGTCCAGCAGCCCATCGAAGTGCATCCACGCCACCTCGGGCTCCACCATCCAGAACTCCATGAGGTGCCGGCGCGTCTTGGACTTCTCGGCGCGGAACGTGGGCCCGAAGCAGTACACCTTGCCGTGCGCGGCAGCGGCGGGCTCCAGGTAGAGCTGGCCGGACTGCGAGAGGTAGGCCTTCTCGCCGAAGTAGTCCGTCTCGAAGAGCGTGGAGGTCCCCTCGCACGCCGCGGGGGTGAGGATCGGCGAGTCGATCAGGACGTAGTTCCGTTTGTAGAAGAAGTCGCGGATCCCGAAGGCCAGCTCGTTGCGCACCCGCATGACCGCGTGCTGGCGCTTGGAGCGCAGCCACAGGTGGCGGTTGTTCAGCAGGAAGTCGACCCCGTGCTCCTTGGGGGAGATCGGGTAGTCGGGGCAGAGCTGCACGATGACCAGGTCCTCGACCTGCAGCTCGACGCCGCCGGGCGCGCGCGTGTCCTCCTTGACGCGGCCCACGACCCGCAGCGAGGACTCCTGGGTCAGCCTCTCGGCATCGGCCCAGATGCGGTCCTCCACGGCGGGTCTGAACACCACCGCCTGAAGGTAGCCGGAGCCGTCGCGCACGACGAGGAAGCGCAGCTTGCCGGAGGAGCGGGCGTTGTACAGCCAGCCGGACACCCTCACCTGCTCCCCTATCAGCTTCGGCAAATCGCGAATCTCGGCGTCACGCATCACAACCTCCCGTCGAGGCGTGGATTGTAACCCACGGGACCGGCCGCGGCCGGCGAGGGGCCCTCATCCCGGTTTCACACCCGTTGCAGCGCAATCCGGTCATCCCTCGTCCTCCTGCCGGAGGCAGGAGGACGAGGGATCTGGGCGGGGGAAGACGCGCCCCCTCCCAGATTCCTCGGCCCGCCCCTGGCGGGCCGAGGAATGACATCTACTTGGCGAACCGGTATCAACCGGCCGGAGCCAGCCGGGTGAAGGCACCCTCGGGCCGAAGCAGGTTGCGGCAGCGCAGGAAGTAGACCGTTCGCACGACCCGGCCGTCGCGCGTGATCACCAGCGGGGGCTCGTCGGTGACGCTGGCGAAGATGTCGCACAGCACCGGTTTCAGCCCATCCCGCTCGGTGACGAAGAGAAAGTCCTTGCCGCGAAGCTCCTCGGGCCGATACCAGTAGAGCGAGGCCAGCCCATGCACGCCGCCGTTCACCCAGGCCAGCCTGGTGGGAAGCGTACCGTCCGAGAGGAAGGCGTAGAGGTGAACGTCGGTGTAGCTCTCGCAGGCCATCATCTCGCCCTGATGCAGCCGACTCTTGACGACGGCCACGATGTCGTCGTTGGCCACGGCGGCGGCGACCGTGTCCGCGAGCTTCCCCTCCAGCCGACCCAGGAATGGCCAGCGGACGTTGAGCACCGCGGGCGCCAGGAGCACGGCCGACACCACGAGGAGCGAGAAGACCAGGCCGAACGCCGCGCCGAAGCGGACGAGCCGGCGCGGGCGAGGGGTCATGAAGGCGAGCGCGACCGTCGCCAGCACGATCCCCGGGCCACCCCAGTGCGGCGCGGTTTCCTCGCGAAGCGAGACCCACCCGAAGAAGATGAAAGGCACCGCCGCACCCGCCAGCAGCACGGCCCAAGCATGGTCTCTGCGCCGCCAGCCTCGCCACCAGGCGATCGCCATCGCGGCCGCGAGCGGAGGCGAGGCGAGCAGCGCGGTCACGGCGAGAAACTCGGCGAGGTAACGCAGGGTGAGCGCACCCGGGTTGTGGCGCTGCTGGAGCTGGAAGGTCAGGTTCACCCACTCGTGCTGGGCGCCCCAGATCCAGACCGGCAGCGTGAGCAGCGCCGAGAGCAGCGCCGCAAGATAGGGGACCGGGGTGCGCAGGTGGGCACGGACCCGGCGGCTTGCGAGCGCGGGGAGCAGCGCGGGCAACACCAGCACCGCCGGGAACTTTGCCAGGAATCCGAGCCCGACCGCGGTCCCGAACCCCCACCAGGCACGCCTCTCCCCCTGGGCGATGGCGACGGCCGCCCAGATGGCGGCCACGTAGGCGCACACCATACCTATGTCGGTGGAGGCGTAGAACGAGCCCAGGAAGAAGAGCGGCGTGGCGTGCAAGATCAGGTACACCCAGGCGGCCTCGCGGGGTCCGCCGCCCAGCCGGCGCACCAGCGGCAGGAGGAACACGCCGAGCAGGAAGCTCGCAAGGATGGCCGGCCCGCGCGTCGCCAGGCGCGTCTCGCCGAAGAGCAGACGGAACGGGATGGGCGCCAGCATCATCAGGGGCGGCTGGTCGTACGTGGCCCAGTCGGCGTGGCGGGAGCAGTCCCAGTAGTACGCCTCGTCGCCGGAGACCGGGAGCGCCATCGCCAGCACGCCGTGCACGACCACGAACGCCAGCAGCAGCAACCAGTACCGCCGTGCCGTCCAGTCGACAGGCAGTTGACGGAGCCCGGACCCCGGACCCCGGACCTCGGTCTTCATTCCAGATTCGCGCACTGCTCGCGCAGCTTCTCGAGGGCGGCCTTGGCGGAGACGACCTTCTCGCCCATCCCCACCTCGCGGCACTTGGAGGCCGCCGTGTTGACTTCGCGTAACAGCTCCTGGAGCAGGAAGTCGAGTTTCTTTCCCACCGCGCCGCCTTCGTCGAGCAGCTGCCTCAGGTGCGAGAGGTGCGCTTGAAGGCGCTGAATTTCCTCGGCCACGTCCGACCGCTCGGCGGCCAGGGCGGCCTCCTCCAGGAGCCGGTCCTGGCTTACCTCGACACCCTGCAGCAGCGAGCCCATCTTCTCCCGCAGGCGCGCCAGCAGCGTCTCGCGCAGCTGGCCCCCCACCTCCGCGAGCCAGCTCTGGAACGATTCGAGCACCGTCACGTCGCCCTCGATCTGCGGCAGCAACGCGGCCGCCTCCCGTTCCCTGACCGCAACGAGCGCGTCACGAGCCGTTGCCACGAGGCCCAGGAGCTTCTCCTGCTCCTCGGCCGTGAGGAGCAGCTCGCCGCCGCCCTCCGCGAATCCCGGCAGCGCGAGCAGGTCGCGCAGCGCCAGAGGTGCGAGCTCGAGCCCGGGCGGCCGCTTCGCGAGGGCCTCCAGCAGCGAGGACGCGACCTCCCAGTGCAGCACCAGGGCGCCGGTCTGGCTCGTCAGCGGCGTGACCTCCACCGTGACCTGCGCGCGGCCCCGGGTCAGCCCCGCCGCCAGGACCCCGCGCAGCGCGGTCTCCAGCTCGGCGCTCTCCATCCTCGGGTGCGTCCGCAGGCTGACCTCGAGGAACCGCGAGTTGAGCGAGGTGATCCGCACCTGGGCGGAGAGGCGAGGCGAGAGGTCCCCCTGCGCCCCTCCGAAGCCGGTCATGCTCCGCAGCACTCCTGCCATCGCCTCCCCTTTCCCGCGCGTCGGGCCGTACCGCCATGGTAGATTCGCGGCGCCCGCGGCCTGACGGCCCGGCCCCGAAACCATGGCGAGAAAACCGCGACCCGCGGAAGCCCAGCGCGGCGTATCGTACACCGCACGGGTCTGGACGTGGCGGCTGTGGGGCCTGCCCGGCGCTCGGCCCGAGCTTCTCGCGACTTTGGCGACTCTCGCGCTCCTGGTGGTGAGCCGCTTCGCCCTCCTGCCCGCCGGGCCCTGGGAGTGGGACGAGACGTTGTTCGCCCGCGGCCTCTTGAAGTTCGACCTGCCCTCGCACTTCCCCCACCCACCCGGGTTCCCGCTCTGGATGGCGCTCGGCTGGGTGATGCTGCACCTGGTCGGAGACCCGCTGCTCGGGTTCCAGCTCTTGTCCGCCGTGGCCTCCTGCCTTTGCCTCTTCCCGCTCGCCGCTCTCGGCCGGCGCGTCGCCCCCGCGCCGGTGGCCGCCGCGGCTGCCCTCGCGGTGCTCTTCATCCCCGGAGTGTGGCTGCATGCGGGGCGCGGCTTCACCGACACCGCATCCGCCTTCTTCGCGCTGTGGGCGGCGGCGGTGGCGGTCTGGGGCCTCAACGCAAGGAGGGCCACCGGCTTCACGCTGCTTGTGACAGCGGCGTTCCTGATCCGGCCGATCCTGCTCCCGCCGCTCGGCCTTCTGTGGCTGGCCGGCGCCATCGCAGGCCGACCGGCGAGACGAATGGTGCCCGGGGTGCTGCTCTCGGTGGCCGCCACGGCAGCAGCGATCGGCGGCCTCGTCCTCGCCCAGGGGAGCTGGGCAGGCTTCGCCTCCGCCTTTCTGACTCATGCCAGCACGCACGCGCGCAACCTGGTGGAGCACAACCCGGGCGGCGTGCTCGACCTCGGGCTGGTCAAGGGCGTGGGCGGGCCGTGGCTCGCGGCGGGGGTCGCGGTCCTCGCGGTTCTCGGCATCGTGGTGTGGGCTCGGCGGGCCGGCCGGCGCGGCGCGGTGGCGTGGGCCGTGATCCTGGCGGTGACGGTCATCCAGCTCGTCTGGCTCCAGAACCGGAGGTTTCCGCGTTACGCGGTGCCGGTCGACATGGCCATTGCACCGTTGCTTGCGGGCGTCGCCGCGACCGTTGCGCCGCCCGCGCTAGCCGCCGGAACGCTGGCGGCGCTGGGCGCGACCTGGGCGGTGCGCAGCTACCCGCTGCTGGTCGAGCAGCACACCCGCCATCTGCCCGGGTGGGACGCCGTACAGTTCACGGTCGAAACCGCCAAACGAACCGGCGTCGAGGTGGTCGTGGAGCCCGGCCTCCACCCTTTCCTCTCGTACCGGGAGCAGCTCGACCGCAGGGCCGGCGAGCCGTGGCGGTTCATGTATTACCTGGCCCCTTCGAGCCCCGACTCAAGGCAGCTTCCCGCGGGGCGGTACCTCCTGCTGACCGAGTACCCGTTCCACTACTTCGCACCCTTGTTGGGCGGCGAGCGCCGCTTCCCGGCCGTCTCGCAGGAACTGCGCCCCCTGACCCAGGAGCGCTTCCTGAACCCGGCCGTTTTCGGGAGCGTGCCGCTGCCGCTCTCGGGGTGGTGGCTTCCAGAGCAACCGAGGGGCGGGGAGAAGTTCATGTGGGGCGGGGCCGGGGCCGAACTGTACCTGCCGTCGCTCCCGGCGGGCACGGCGCTCCGGCTCGACATCGCTCCGGCCTCCGGACCTTCTCCCTTGGAGGTCGTGGTGAACGGCGCCCTCGCGTTCTCGCTCCCGGGCGACGCCCTGCGCCGGCGCGTCTGGGTCGAACCGGGTTTCTTCTCGGCCACTAGCGCCAACCGGCTGGTCTTCCGGCGTGCTCAGGGGTACATCCCCGGAGGCGGCGACAGGCGGCCCCTCTCGGTGCAGATCTTCGGGTGGCGCACAGTCGGACCGCAGCAGCCCTGGCGGGTCGATCTGGCAAACGCGAACAGCCTGGAGGAAGCGCACGCCGTGCTCTCCGGGACCTGGACCCCTGAGAGGCTCGGCACACGCGCCGGGGTGTGGACGAAGCCATTGGCGAACGTGACTCTGCCCGCCGGCGAGGGCTCCCTCGAGCTGGAGCTCTGGGCACCCCGTCCCACCCCCGCGAACCTGGAGGTCTTCTGCCGCGGCCGCCGCATCGCCGGCCCCTGGCAGCCCGGCCCCGACCCGGCACCGTTCACGCTGACGCTCTCGGCCGCGGACCTCGAGGACGGCCAGGTCGTGCTGGAGCTGCGCTCGACGCCCTACCGGCCCGCCAGCGCAGGCCACGGCGACGACACGCGGGACCTCGGCGTCGTGCTGGGAACGGCCGCCTTCGTGCCGAAGGAACCGTCGTTCCCCGCCCTGGACTGAAACCAGCTTCACGCCGGCCGTCAAGGGTAGGGATCCGACATCGCGTCTCCATCGCCGGCGTGGGGTCATCACGCCGCACGACCTCGTCGTTGCGAGTCCTTCCCGCGGCAGGACGAAACAAGCCCGAAAAATCCGACGGGATCGCGTCGTCCCCTTCGCTTCGCTCTTGGTCCTCGCGATGACGGCGCCCCCGGCCTGCGCGCCCTTCCAGAGGAATAGCTAAGGGGTCTCCATTCTGCCCCGCGGGCTGGGAGCGGCATCTTGCCTCTTCAACTACTTTGCACGTTCTTCTCGTTTTGCCCGGGGGTGGCTTCGCGTTTTTGTATTGCCCCGCGGGCTGGGAGCGGTCACTCGGCGCGGCCATCGAGGCCGCGCCTCGGACGCGCCTCTGCGTGCGACCGAGCTGACACAGACCGGCGTGCGGACCCTCGCTGTTCCTCGCCCTCGCGCTGCGCGCTCGTGCTCGGCCAGCGTTTCCACCCGCCGGTCTGGCCGCTCGGTTCCCGCACGCTCCGCCGGAATGGCTCCTATCGCCCGCGGGGCGGATTTCACCACCACCCCCCTGCTCTGCCACCGGCCTGTTTGAGCACCCCTGTCAACCGAGCATTTCCGCTCCAGCGTTCATGTCTCTAGCCTGAGGGCGGGGGCTTCAATCGCCGGTGCCGCGGGTGGCCAATTCCTCCGGAGCCCGCGGGTACCGGACGCGGCGGGACCGCGTGGGGTAACGGCGGCGCGAGGAGCCATGATCGGACGCGAACACCGAGGGGCCACGCGACGGTGCCTGTCCGGTCGTGGGCGAGAGCGAGTGAGCGGCACGCAGGCCGCGGGGCTGGCAAGGCCGCGGTTCCTTGCTGCGCTTGCGGAACCGGCAAGACAGCACAAGTGTGGCCGCACGCTGACCGAGAAAACTACCCGAATGCCGCGCACCCGCGCGGCCGAGTAAAGGGTCAGACGCAAGTGAAGGAGAGGCCGTCGCGCCGGAGCGTAGCCGGAGGCTACATGAGGAGCGAGCCGCCGAGGCCTGATGCCGCCGAGGTCGCATCGGCGATGACCGACCTACTCGGTTATGCCTTGAAGCTCCGCCAGGTGAGCGTAGAGCCCGCCGCTCCTCATCAGCTCCGAATGGCTGCCCAGCTCAACGACGTGTCCCTCGTCCATCACGGCGATGATGTCGGCGTTGCGCACGGTGGCCAGCCGGTGGGCGATGACGAGCGTCGTGCGCCCCTGCATGAGGTTTTCGAGGGCGCGCTGGACGATGCCCTCGGCCTCAGCGTCGAGCGCCGAGGTTGCCTCGTCGAGGATCAGGATCGGCGGGTCCTTGAAGAGAGCACGCGCCACCGCCAGGCGCTGCCGCTGCCCACCGGAGAGGCGCACGCCGGCCTCCCCGATCAAGGTGTCGAAGCCGTCCGGGAACTCGAGGATGAACTCCTCGGCAAATGCGGCCCGCGCACAGGCGTGGAGCCTGTCATCGTCCACCCTGTCCTGGCCGTAGGCGATGTTGGCGCGGACGGTCGTGTTGAAGAGCACGGTCTCCTGGGTCACGAGGCCGAGGTTCCCGCGCAGCGAGGCGAGCTTCAGGTCCCGGATGTCCACCCCGTCGATCGTGACGCTTCCGCTCTGGACGTCCCAGAACCGCGGCAGCAGCTGCGCAACGGTGGACTTCCCGGCGCCCGAGGAACCCACCAGCGCCACCGCTCTCCCGGCCGGGAGCTCGAGGTCGAAGTCGCGCAGCACCGGCTTGTCGGGCTCGTAGGCGAAGGTCACCTCGTTGAAGCAGATCCCCAGGTGAACGCCGCGGAGGTCCCTGGCGCCGGGCCGGTCCTTGATCTCCACCGGCGTGTCGATTGCCCTGAAGACCCGCTCCGCGGCCGCGACCGCGGCCTGTATCGCCATGTTGACCTTGTTGAGGCGCTTGATCGGGGCGTAGAGCGAGTAGAGACCGACCAGGAACGCCATGAGGGTGCCGAGCGTCATGACGCCCGAGTCGATGAGCTGCTTCGCGTACCACATGAGCCCCAGCACGCCGCCGGCACCCAGCACCTCCACGACCGGGCCGGTGAGGGCGTACACCTTCCGCGCCTTGAGGTTGGCCCTGAAGTGGCGCGTGGTGGTGTCCCGGAAGCGCTCCGACTCGAAGGCCTGCATCCCGAACGCCTGGACCACGCGGTAACCCTTGAGCACCTCGTCCACCACGGCGTTCATGTCGCCCAGCCGCTCCTGGCTCTGGTGTGAGCGTTTGCGCAGCCTGCGGGTGAAGTGCACGATCGGCCCCACCAGCAGCGGCGCCAGCACCACCGTGGCCAGGGCGAGCCGGAAGTTCAGCGAGAAGACCAGTATCAGGAAGCCCACCACCGCGAAGAAGTCCTGCAGGAGGTCGGCGATGCGGTCCGAGATCGCGTTGTTGATCTGCTCCACGTCGTTGGTAACCCGCGACATGAGCACGGCCGAAGGCTGCTGCTGGTAGAAGCCCGCGGATTGCCCGATCAGGGCGTCCATCAGGTGGTCGCGCAGGTCCTTCACGCTGGCGAGGCCGCCCCGGAAGAGCGCGTAGTGGCCCAGGTACAGGAACAGGTTCTTGAAGAAGACGGTGAGGAAGCCGAGAAGCAGAATGGCCACGGCATCATTCGGCAGGTAGCGCCGGAGCGCCTCCTTGCCCTGCTCGTACCAGGAACGAAGCTCCTTGACGATCCCCACCTCGGGGACCTTCGGGGCCCTGGCCTTCGACACCGCGGCCGGTGTATCGGCACCCAGGGAGAGCACGCTCCCCCTCCCGCCCAGGACCTCGTCGAGGAGCGGCGACAGCAGGAAGACCATGAACACCGAGGCGACCGCCGCACCGATCATCCCCACGACCGCAGTGAGGACCCACACCATGTGCGGCCGCACGTACTTGAGGAGACGCCGGAGCGCCTTCATGCGGTCCCCCGCGCCACCGCGAGCACCGCCCTTGCCGCACGCTCGCTGGCACCTTCCGAGCCCAGCCGGCGCTTCACCTCCGCGAGCTCGAAGCGTTGCCGCTCGCCGTCCGCCCCGAACAGGCGGCGGGCCTCGGCGAGCAGTCGGGCGACCTTGAACTCGTTCTGCACGGCCTCCGGTACGATACGCCTACCCGCGACGAGGTTTGCAAGCGCGACGTTCGGAACCCGCACCAGCCGCTTGGCGAGCGCGTACGAGAGCGCGTGCAGGCGGTAGCCGACCACCATCGGTACGCCGAGCAGCGCACACTCGAGGGTCGCGGTGCCCGAGGCGACAAGCGCCGCGCCGCAGGCTGCCAGGGACCGGTGACGGTCCTGGATGACGACCTCGATGGGCACCGTTGCAGCGCCGATCATGGTGGAGAGCCGCTCGCGCTCGAGGCCCGGCGCCGCGATCAGGCGGACCCGCAGGCCCGCCATCTCACCCGCGAGGGCCGCGGCGGCCGTGAGCATGGTCGGCAGGAGCGCTTCGACCTCGTGCCAGCGCGAGCCCGGCATGAGCGCCAGAGTGTTCGGTTCGGGCGCCGGCATCGCGTTCATCACCGGCGCCAGCTCGTCCACCAGCGGGTGGCCGACGAACTCCGCCGCGACGCCGTGCTGTCCGTAGAACTCCACCTCGAACGGAAGGATGCAGAGAACGCGCCGCACGTCGCGGCGGATCCGCCGCACGCGTCCCGCACGCCATGCCCAGAGCTGGGGCGAGATGTAAATAACCACCGGGATGCCGGCGCGCCGGAGATGGCGGGCCAGGGGCAGGTTGAAGTCCGGCGAGTCCACCAGCACGGCCACGTCGGGCCGGCGGGCCAGGGCCGCGAGGCGCACGTTGCGGGCCAGACGCAGCAGGCGGGGCAGCTCGACCACCACCTCCGCGAGGCCCATCACCGAGAGCTCCTCGCTGCGGGCGAGGCAGTCGAGCCCGACCTCCCGCAGTCGCTCCCCTCCCACCCCGAAGGCTTCCACCGCGGGATCTAGCCGTCGCATGGCCTTGACGAGGTTGGCCGCGTGGAGGTCGCCGCTCGCCTCGCCTGCCACGAGGAAGACCTTCACCGCTGCCTCGCCTTTCGCGCGCGGCGCGCTAGCCTCGACAGGAAGATCGGAATCATTCCGGATTGGAGAACTCGCGGGAGGTGCATCGCGCACCCAAAGAGATCCCTAGGAGCCTGTCCGAGTAAGCGGGTGAGTCGCGTTACGAGCGCCGCGGGGCCAGATGCAAGGCACCGCGACGAAGGCGATGCTCCCCCATCGGCAAGGAGCGGCAACGCAGCAGATGGCCCCGCGCCGCCGTAACCCTCCGGGCGCAGGGGTGTTGCGGGCGCATGCTGCGTTGCTCGTCGGCCACGATGCTCCAGCATCGCCTGCCTCCTCGCGCCTTGCCTGCGCCTCGCAAGCCCCCTGCGCGCGACTCGCCCCATTACTCGGACAGGCTCCTAGCCCCGTGGGAACGGGTACATCAGCCAGCCCAGGGCCACCGCGCCCAGCAGCAACGCGCCGAAGACCTTCCAGAAGTACCGCCAGCGCTCGTGGGGGTCGTGCTTCCACAGGAAGGAGAAGAACACCGAGATGAGCAGCGCGTGGAGCGCCATGAGCGTGAGGTGGTCCAGCATCACCAGTCCTTCTTCCCCACGCCGATGTCGTAGGTGTCGAGCATGAGCAGGAGGTTCATCATGCCGGCGGAGAGCAGGAAGGTGTTGCCGAACTCGTAGCCGGGCGCGGTCACCACACCCTGGCCCAGGTTGAGGGCACGCGCCACGAAGAACAGGAGGCCGTTGCCGACGCTGGCGATCGTCGCGAGGAACGAGAGTGGGTCTCCCGCGTGCGGCAGCATCAACTCCCCGTCGAGCGCGAGCCCGACGATGAAACCCACACCCACCACGGCGAAGAACACCGCCGCGCGGAGCCTGCGCCCGAGCAGCAGGTGGCCGAGCCCGGGCACGAACCACGCGAGCAGCACCAGTACCGGGACGGGCAGACGCGTTCCCGGTTCCGCCTGCCGCCGGCCCGCGTCAGGCACCCTGAGCCTCCAGCGCCCGGCGCAGCTTGGCGCACGTCTCGGCAAGGTCCTCGGGTAGCACGCGCACGTCGGCGTTGACGGTCATGAAGTTGGTGTCCCCCCGCCAGCGCGGGACGATGTGCAGGTGCAGGTGGTCGGCGATCCCGGCGCCGGCCGCCTCGCCCAGGTTCAGCCCCAGGTTGAACCCGTGGGGCTGGTAGGCCTGCTGCAACGCCCGTACCACCCTCTGAGCCAGGTGCATCATGTCGGCCAGCGTCGCGCCGTCGAGCTCCGAGAAGTCGCCCACGTGGGCGTGCGGCGCCACCATCGTGTGCCCCGAGGTGTACGGGTAGCGGTTGAGCAGCGCGAAAGAGCGCTCGGTGCTGGCGAGCGTGAGGCCTTCCCCCTCGCCACGCGCCGCCGCACAGAAGATGCAGCCGCCGGGGGAGTCGGGGTTGGACACGTACGCGTATCGCCAGGGGGCGAAGAGGTGCTCCAACCTCTCCTCACTTGCCGGCGAGGACTTCCCGAAGCTGCTTGCCGGGCTTGAAGTAGGGCACCACCTTCGGTGGAACGTGCACCTGCGCGCCGGTGCGCGGGTTGCGCCCCGCACGCGCCTGGCGCTTGCGGGTGCGGAAGGAGCCGAAGCCCCGCAGCTCCACCTTCTCGCCGGCTTGGATCGCCTCGACGACCCCGTCCAGGACCACGCTGAGCACCTCGGCAGCCTCCCGCCTGGTCAGCCCCACCTGGTCAGCAAGTATCTTGATGATGTCGGCCTTCGTCATCCTCGGGTCCTCCTCCGCAAGCCAGACGCCCGCGCTCAGTTCTCCTGGGGCTCGTCCCCGGCCGGCGTGTCGGGGCTTTCCTTCTCCCCATCCACCTGCTCCGGCGCCTTTTCCACGGCAATCTCTTCGGCGTCCTGCTCGGGGGCGGCGACCTTGCTCTCGGTCGCCTCCGGCTGCGGAATCCCCCTCAGCGAGAGGCCGATTCGCTTCTCGTTCCAGTCGATGCGGATGAGGCGAGTGCGCACGCGCTGCCCGCGCTCGAAACCGGCGGAGAGCGGCTGGTTGCCGCGCCGCTCCACCTCCGAAATATGGCAGAGCCCCTCGACCCCGGGGGCGAGCTCGACGAAGAGCCCGAAGTCCGTGACGTTGGTGACGAAGCCTTCCACCTCGTCGCCCACCTGGTGCGCGGTCGCGAACGAATCCCACTCGTTGGGCATCAGCTCCTTGATCGAGAGGGAGATGCGCTGGTTCGGGATGTCCATCGCGATGACCATCGCCTCGATCTCCTGCCCCTTCTGCACGACCTCGGAGGGGTGGGAAAGGCGGCGCGTCCACGCCATGTCGGACACGTGCACGAGGCCGTCCACCCCGGGCTCCAGCTCCACGAAGGCGCCGAACTCGGTGAGGTTGCGGACGATGCCCTTCACCTTGCTGCCGACCCGGAAGCGCGTGGCGAACTCCTCCCACGGGTTGGGCTCGGCCTGACGCAGCGAGAGCGAGAGGCGGCGCTTCTCCACGTCCACCTCGGTGACGACGACCTCCACCTCCTGCGCCTGGTGAAGCAGGCTCTTGGGGTTCTTGACCTTCTTGGTCCAGGACATCTCGGAGACGTGGATGAGGCCCTCGACCCCCTCCTCCAGCTCCACGAAGGCGCCGTAGTCCACCACGTTGCTGACCTTGCCGGCGATCTTCTTGCCGACCGGGTAGCGCGCCTCGACGTGCGTCCACGGGTCCTCGAAGCGCTGGCGGTAGCCGAGGGAGACCCTCTCCTTGTCCCGGTCCACGCGCAGCACCACCACCTTGACCTCGTCGCCGACCTTGAAGTACTCGCTCGGATGGCCGACGCGGCCCCAGGAGATGTCAGTCACGTGGAGCAGCCCGTCGATACCGCCCAGGTCGATGAACACGCCGTAGTCGGTGATGTTCTTGACCGTGCCTGTGACGATCATGCCCTCCTCGAGGTGGGTCAGCGTCTCCACCTTCTGGGTGGAAAGCTGGGCCTCCAGCATGACCTTGCGGGAGAGCACCACGTTGGCGCGCCGCCGGTCGAAGTTGATGATGCGGGCCTCGACCTCCTCGCCGACGTAGTCCTCCAGGCGGCGGGTCGGGCGAAGGTCCACGAGGGAGCCGGGCAGGAACGCCCGCACCCCGATGTCCACTGCCAGCCCGCCCTTCACGCGCTCCACCACCTTGCCGCGCACCGGCGCACCCTCGCGGTACGCCGTCTCGAGCACCTCCCACACGCGGATCTTTGCCGCGCGCTCGCGGGAGAGCCTTATCTCGCCTATGTTCTCGTCGAACCTCTCGACCAGGACGTCCACCTCGTCCCCGGGCTTGACCGTCACCTTGCCTTCGCGGTCCACGAACTCCGAACGTGGGATGATCCCCTCGGACTTGAACCCGATGTCCACCACCACGTCGCTGTCGTCGATTGCAACCACGGTGCCGCGGACCACGTCGCCCTCGCGCAGGTGCTGGAAAGACTCCTCGACGAGCTCGCGAAGGTTGTTGCGGCTGACGGTGCTGTCCTCCTTGCCCTCCTTTCCGGCGGGGTGGTTGTGCTGCTTGTTGTCCTGGCTGTTAGCCACTGGGCCTCCTCCGAGATGTCCCTGGCGGGGCATCTGACCGCTTGTTTTGCAAACGGCAAACTATACGAGCCAGATGGTTACCGTGTCAAGGGGCCGCCTCGAGCAGGGCGACCACCGTGTTCACCACCTCGGGGAGCGTCAGGCGGCTGGTGTCCACGATGACCGCGCCCTCGGCGGGACGCAAGGGCGAGTCCGGCCGGGTGGAGTCGCGCCGGTCGCGCTCACGCTGCTCCACAAGGACGTCTTCCCAGCGGGCGACGACGCCGCGCCGGGCCAGCTCGTCGAAGCGGCGCCTGGCGCGCACCTCGGGATCGGCGGTGAGGAAGACCTTCAGCGTGGCGTCGGGGAAGACCACCGTGCCGATGTCCCGGCCCTCGATGACGCCGCCCGTGCGCGAAGCCATCTCGCGCTGGCGCCGGACCATCTCGCGGCGCACCTCCGGGATCACCGACACCACCGAGGACATCTCGGAAACGGCGGGGGCCCGCAGGGCCTCGGTGACATCCTCGCCGTCGAGCACCACCCGCTGGGCGCGCGGGTCGCCCGAGAAGCGCACATCGAGCCTCCGCGCAAAGGCAACCGCGGCCTCCTCCCCCACCCGGTCGAGCTGCGGCCCGAGCCCGGCACGCAGAGCGAGCAGCGCGACAGTCCGGTACATCGCACCGGTGTCGAGGTAGGGAAGGCCCAGGCGGACCGCAAGCTCGCGGGCGGTGGCGGACTTGCCCGCGCCCGCCGGTCCGTCGATCGCGATGAGAAGAGGCCGTCGCACCACGGCAGGAGTTTAGCAAGGCAGGGCATGGGGCACAGGGCACAGGGCACAGGGCACAGCAAGGGCAAGGACATGTGGTCACGAGGGATTCCTCTTGCACGGCGCGGGGTGAACTACACTCCGCGGGATGCGCATCTACCTCGCCGCCGCCATGACCAATGCGGGGCGCGACCTCGACGCCATCCGGACGCTCCTCGACTGCCTCGAGGACGACGGCCACGAGGTCCCGACCCGCCACGTCGCCTCCCCGCTGGGCCGCGAGGCGGAGCAGGACATCACGGATGGGGTCCTCGCGCGGCGCGACCTCGACTGGGTTGCCGGCTGCGACGCGTTGATCGCGGAGGTCTCGACGCCGTCACACGGCGTCGGGGTCGAGGTCGCAACCGCAGTTGCCTGTGGCAAGCCGGTCCTCCTCGCCTACCGGCGCGGGTTGGCGATCTCGCGCCTGCTGCTCGGCCTGCCCGGAGTAGAGGTTCTTGCCTACTCGGGCCCGGTCGACGTCCGCGACGGCGTGCGGGACTTCCTGGGTCGTGCTTTACTGTGCGCCACGATTCCTGCGAGACACGAGTGAAGGGGCGTTCCCGGTGATCTCCCGGGACCGCGGGCTCCCGCTCACCAGGGTGGACCTCGGCCTGGCCGTGACCATCCTGATCTGGGGGGTCAACTACTCGGTCATCAAGATGGCGCTCTCGGAGTTGCAGCCGCTCGCGTACAACGCCGTGCGTTTCGTGTTCGCGACGCTCACGCTCGTGGTCCTGGTGCGGCTCCACGGCCCTGTGCCGCACATTAGCCGAAAGGATCTCGTCAAGCTGGTGCTGCTCGGGATCCTGGGCAACACGATCTACCAGATCATCTTCATCCAGGGGATCGCGCACACCACGGCCGCCAACGCGTCGCTCATCATGTCGTCGTGTCCGATGCTGGTTGCCCTCATGGGCGCCGCGCTCGGGCGCGACCGCCTGCCGATCTCCGCCTGGATCGGCGTCACCCTCGCGGTGGGCGGGCTCGTGCTGCTCCTCTCCTCGGGCTCGCGGAGCAGGCTCGAGACCGGTAGCCTGTCCGGCGACCTCCTGATCCTCGCGGCCGCCGCCACCTGGGCCACCTACACCGTGCTGGCCACGAGGGTGATGGCGCGGACCCCTCCGATCGCTGCCACGCTCGTAACGTTCCTCGCCGGTACGCCGCTCCTGGTCGCGCTTGCCGTGCCGTCTCTTCGAAGCCAGAACTGGACGGCGGTCGGCATGCGGGGTTGGTTCGGCGTTACGTTCTCCGGAATCTTCGCCATCGGCATCGCCTACATGTTGTGGAACGTCGGCCTTGCCGCGCTCGGTGGCGCCCGCACCGCGGTCTACCAGAACTTCACGCCCGTGGTGGCGGCGGCGTTCGCGTGGCTCACGCTCGGCGAGCGCTGGACGGTGGCCCAGTTCGCCGGGGCCGCCGCTGTCGTCACCGGGATTGCGCTGACGCGCAGGGGCTCGGCGTCTCCGGCTTCACCCGACAAGGTCAGCGCGGAAGCGGCCCAGTCCCCACCGGTCCTCAGCTAGGAGCCTGACTCCTTCACGGCAGCTTCACGCGAACTCCGCACCGCCGCCACACCAATGCCCTACAAACGCGCGGACGGGGCGGGCCCCCGAGGAGGAGAAAAGACCAATGCAAAGAAAGCCTGCAACGAGGATCCTGGCGATGACCGCCGTCGCCGTACTGGCGCTCGCCGGCGCCGCTGCCGCCCAGGTGGTCGGCCTGTACTACCAGGAGCTCACGAAGGACGGCCGCATCTACGTCTTCAACTCGTTCGAGCGTTACCAGGCGTTCCAGAAGACGGGCGAGATGGGGACGTCGATCACGCTGATCGGGCGAGGCCCGAACGGCGAGACCGTGGTCGCGGAGAACGAGACGGCTGCTGATCTGTTCCTCTTCAAGCACAATCTGCCGGCGTACGACCGACCGAGCCCGAAGCCGGCGCCGCCGGCATCGCCCTTCCCAAAGACAACCATCGGCGGTCGCCTCTACGCCGACCTCAGCTCGAAGGAGATCAAGGACGAGGCCACCGGGGTGAAGAGCAGCGACTCCGGCGTCGGCGTCGACGTCAAACGCTTCTACTTCACGGCAAACCACGATTTCAACGCCACCTGGTCGGCGCTGTTCCAGTCGGACATCGGCGATGTGGGCGCCAAGCGCTACGACGTGTTCGTCAAGAAGGCCTTCCTGCAGGCCAAGCTGGACAACGCCGCGATCTTCCGCCTCGGCGCGGCGGACACCCCGTGGGTGCCCTTCGTCGAGGGGATCCAGGGGCAGCGCTACCTCGAACAGACAGTCACCGACAGCCTCGGTTTCGGCGCCTCGGCCGAGTGGGGCCTGCACTTCCTGGGCAAGGCGGCCGACAACATGCTGGGCTACGCCTTCACGATCGGCAACGGCAAGGGCTACAGCAGCCCGTCGCGGTCGAAGTCGGTCGACTTCGAAGGCCGGGTTTCGCTCGAACCGATTACCGGCCTCACCCTGGCCGTCGGCGGCTACAGCGGCAAGCGCGGCAACGACACAGACGCCGCCCCCGCCAAGCACACTGCCAACCGCTTCAACGCGCTCGCCAACTGGGTCATCGGTCCCGTGAAGGTTGGCGGCGAGTACTTCACCGCCGACAACTGGAACCGGGTGACGCAGACCACCGAGGACTCCTCCGACGGGTACTCCAGCTGGCTGCAGTTCATGGTCGACCCTGAGTGGACGCTGTTCGGACGCTACGACGGCGCCAACCCCAGCAAGACCCTCACCCCCGCCCTCAAGCTTACCTACTACAACCTTGGCGTGCAGTGGAAGCCGGTCAAGGCGGTGACCGGAGCCCTGGCCTACAAGCACGCCGACGTCAAAGGTGGGACGCTTTCCACCGGCAACGGCACCATCGGGTCCACCAAGGCTGGCTTCAAGGGTACCTACAACGAGATCGGCCTCTGGTTCTCGTACGATTTCTGAGTCGGCTTCTTCTTCATTTCGTCAGTGGGAAGGCCCGGGCTCGGGCCTTCCCACGCCTCTTCTCACCTGCCCTTCATGCGATCTCCGCTCCCGCCACTCTTCACTCGCAGGAGCTTCCGCATCCGAGTTCAGGCGCTCGGGCACCCGCCGGTCCCTCGACGCCGCCGTGTGCGTGCAACACCGTCGCTTTCACATGCGATCCCGCGATGCGCTAGCATTGCACCCCGCTGGGAGGTGGTGATGCATGGGCACCGAGCCTGCGTAACCTGCCACCAAAAGGAGACGCCCCGGGCCGCCGCGTGGCGGGCCCTGCCCTTTTTCACGGTCGCCGTACTGGCCACCGTGCTCCTGGCCGGGACCACCTTTGCGCAGGTCATGAGCCTCTACTACCAAGAAGTCACGAAGGACGGCCGCATCTACGTTTTCAACACCCCCGAGCGCTACAGGAGCTTCATCACGACCGGCGAGATGGGGACCGCGATCACGTTGATCGGGCGTGGCCCCAACGGCGAGACCGTGGTCGCGGAGAACGACACCGCCGTTGACCTGTTCCTCTTCAAGCACAACCTGCCCGCCTACGAACGCCCGGTCTCGAGGCCGGCGCCGCCAGCCTCGCCGTTCCCGCAGGTCAAGGTGGGCACCACGATGTTCCTGTCGTACCAGGACGGAAAGGCAAACGGAGACGAGTACAGCAAGTTCACCGTCAAGCGCGGCTACCTCGATGTCACCGGCGCGCTGACGCCCAACCTCTCGTTCCGCCTCACCCCCGACGTCACGCAGGACTCCGCCGGTGACTTCAAGGTCCGCCTCAAGTACGCGTACGCCTACGTGACTGCCGGCAGGCTCGGTTTTGTCTCGAGGCCGTTCGTCGAGTTCGGCATGGTCCACACACCTTGGATCGACTTCGAGGAGAAGATCAACAACTACCGCATGCAGGACTCCCTTTTCCTCGAGCGCGTTGGCACGATGTCGTCGGCCGACCTCGGCCTGCTGGTAGGCGGCCAGCTCGGTGATGAGCTCTCAGCGGAGGCCCAGAAACGGGCCTCGAGGAACAACCCGGGCCGCTGGGGCTCTTTCGCCATCGGCGTCTACAACGGCGGCGGCTACACGGCCACCGAGAACAACACGAACAAGGCGATCGAGGGCCGCCTGTCGATCCGTCCGCTTCCTGACATAGCTCCCGGCCTTCAGATCAGCTACTTCGGCGTGAGCGGCAAAGGAAACCTCGCCGCGCGACCCGGCTGGACGGCCAACATGGCCTCGCTCACCTTCGAGAGCCCGTACGCCAACCTGGTCGGCAGCTACATCACGGGCACCGGGAACGCCGCCGGAACCGCAGTGAACACCGCCGGTACCGCGCTCGACCGCAACGGCTGGAGCGGGTTTGTCGAGGGCAGGCTTTCCGCCGACTGGAGCCTGATAGCCCGGCACGATGAGTTGACGCCGGACACTTCCGCGAGCGCGGTCAAGACCAAGCGCACCATCGGCGGCGTGTGCTACCACCTCGGCAGGGGCTACGACCTCCTCCTGGACTACGACGAGATCACGTACGAGGGCACGGCCAAACCCAGGGATACCCGCGCGCAGTTCACCTTCCAGCTCAAGCTCTGAGGGCGGGCGGCAGCGCACACGAGTCCGGCTGGCGCGGGAATAGCCTCGGCGGCCGGGCCGGTTTTGGGTTACCGGAGGGCAACCTCCCCCCTGCTTCGGTAGGGGTGGGGCCGCTGACAGGGGGGGAGGCGGCCCCAGTTTTTTCTCCGCCGCCCCCTGCCAAAACCAGGGAGAGTGCGACGCGGGGCAGGCAAATCTCAAGGTCTGTTCGCGACTCGAAGCTCGCCCCTCATGCCTGGCTTCCCGCGCCGCGTCCCTGCTGCAATGTGCCTGCCGTGGTGCGCTAGCATGGGCTCCCCCGGGAGGCCACCATGCGCGAGCACGGGCTCTTTATCGCAGGCCGCTGGCAGGAAGGAGCGAGCATCCTTGCGGTGCGCTCCCCGTTCGACGGCCGCGAGGTCGCGCGCGTCGGAAAGGCCGGCGCCGCGCACCTGCGGGCCGCGTTGGACGCTGCAGCGGGCGCACGAGACGCCATGGCCGTCCTGCCGCCGCACCAGAGAGCCACGATCCTCGAACGGGCCGCCGCCGAGATCGCCACCAGGCGTGAGGAGCTGGCGCAGGTGATGGTGGAGGAGGCCGGAAAGCCGCTTTCCCTTGCCCGCGTCGAGGCCGAGCGCTGCTGCGAGACGTTCGGCGAGGCCGCGCGGGTCGCGCGCTCGCCCCACGGCGAGCTTCTCGACCTGGAGGGCTTCCCCTCCGGGGCGGGCCGCCTGGGCCTGTTGCGGCGGTTCCCGGTGGGCGTGGTGGTCGGCATCACGCCGTTCAACTTCCCCCTCAACCTGGTGGCGCACAAGATGGCGCCTGCGGTGGCCGCCGGGTGCCCGATCGTGGTCAAGCCCGCATCGCAGACCCCGTCGGAGGCGCTCCTCCTCGCCGACATTCTGCACAGGGCAGGGGTACCGGCGGGCGGAGTCAACGTGGTGCCGTGCGCGGGCGCGGACGCGGGGCTGCTCCTGGAAGACCCGCGTGTCAGGCTCCTCAGCTTCACCGGCTCGGCACAGGTCGGCTGGGGCCTCAAGCAGCGGATGTGGGACCGCAAGGTTTCTCTGGAGCTCGGAGGAAACGCTGCGGTCATCGTGGAGCCCGACGCCGGGGACCTCGAGGTCGTGGCAAAGCGGATCGCGACCGGTGCCTACTCCTACGCCGGGCAGTCGTGCATCTCCGTGCAGCGGGTGCTCGTCAACCATGAGATCGCCGCTCCCCTCACCGAGGCGCTGGCAGCCACCACCCGCGCCTTCCCCACCGGGGACCCCGCCTCCCCGGACGTCATGTGCGGGCCGATGATCACCGGTGGCGATGCCGAGAGAATCGAGGAATGGATGAACGAGGCGCAGGCCGGCGGCGCGCGCCCCGTCACCGGAAGGCGGCGCGAGGGCTCGGTGGTGCACCCGACCCTGCTCGACCGCGTCTCCGAGGGCGCCAGGGTCTGGGGCGACGAGGCCTTTGCGCCGGTGGCCGCGGTGGCGAGCTACCGCACCTTCGAGGAGGCACTCCGGCGGGCCAACGACTCCCGCTACGGGCTGCAAGCCGGCATTTTCACCAGGGACGTGGAGAAGGTCCAGAAAGCGTTCGCGACCCTCGAGGTGGGGGGAATCATCCAGGGGGACATCCCGTCCTGGCGCTCCGACCCGATGCCCTACGGCGGGGTCAAGCAGTCGGGCGTCGGCCGCGAAGGACCACGCTTCGCGGTCGAGGAGATGACCGAGCCCCGCCTGCTTGTCTTGCGAAAGGGCTGACCCCTGCGATCCCATTCTTTGGGTGCGGGTCCGTTCCTTCCTGCCGCTGCGCGGCTGGTCTTCTTTTGCCGGTCCCGCGGGTGGCCGGTTTCTTCTTTGCCACTCCGTGGCTTTTTTTGTGGCGCGCGGGCTTGGAGCAGTCGCTCGCTGCGGCCATCGAGGCCGCAGCTCCGACTCGCCTTCGCGTGCGACCGAGCAGACGCAGACCGGCGTGCGGACCCTCGCTGTTCCCCTCCCTCGCATAAGGAGCTCGGTCGGGGCCAGCGTCTCCACCGGCCGGTCTGACCGCTCGGGGCCCGCACGCTTCGGCGAGATGGCTCCTACCGCCCGTCCGCCGGATTTCATCACCACCCTCGCATCCGCGCTGAACGTCCACACGCTGTTTGGCGATGCCGCCGCACCGGCCCTGCCGTCGACAGTCTGAAGGAAACGCCCTTCAAAGGTGAACTCCCCAGCGCCGAGTGGAAGGGCCTCCGCCGCCTGCGTGTCGGCACCTACCGGGTCATCTACGCCTTCGACGGCGAGGTGCTCCTGATCTCGGTGGTCCGCCTCGCCCACCGCAAGGACGCATACAGGTAGCTTCACGACCGCGCTGGCGTCAGATTGGAATAGGGAGCCCCGCGCCACGCCCGCTGCCCCCGGGGAATGGCCCGCCTTGAGGAGCAGCGTGTGGTGCGGCATCATTGGCAACGAGACAATGACCGCCCACGAGTGGGCAAGCATCGGGCGGGCGGTATTCAATCCACCGGTGCCGCGGGTGGCCAATCCCTCCGAAGCCCGCGGGCACCGAGCGTTCAGCGCGGGGTGGGTAGGCATCGCGTTGGCGCTGTCGGACCGGCCCAGAGAGTTCGCCGCGACGCCTTTGCAAGACCCTGGCAAACGGCGTGTAGCCCGCGCCACCCGGATTCGGCCGGATGCAAGGAAGGCGAGGCGGTCATACCGGAGCATAGCCGGAGGCTATGTGAGGATGTGAACCGCCGGAGCCTGACGCCGCAGACGGTCGGAGACTGGCGGCGCACCAGCTAGCGGAGCCAGCCGGCGAGCGATTGGGCCATCGTCAATGCCGCGACCGCCGCGGTCTCCGCACGTAGGATGCGCGGGCCAAGCAGGAGGCCGGCGAAACCGGACGCGCGGATCGCCTCGCGTTCCTCATCGGTGAAGCCGCCCTCGGGTCCGACCAGTACCGTGATGCCGGCAGCGCCGACCTCGAGCCACTCCGGCGGTGCCGCATGTGGGTCGGCGACCAGTCGGACGCCTCGGGATTCGGCGAGGAAGTTCTCAAGCGCCCGCGGCTCGTGGACCTCCGGGGCACGGCTGCGCCCGCACTGCGCCACCGAGGCGGCGGCGATGCGGCGCCAGCGAGGCACCCGCGCGCCGTGCTTCCCGCCCTGCACGAGCTGGCTCGTCACCGGCACCACCGCCGTTCCGCCCAGCTCGGTGGCCTTCTCCACGGCCCAGTCGAACGCCTGAGTGTGGAGCACCGCGAGCCCGAGGACCAGCGGCGCGGGCGGCTCGCCGCGCTCCCGAGCCACCTCCTGCACGTCCACCCAGCAGGAGCGGCCCTCCCAGCGCGTGAGGGTGCCAACGCCGACGAGACCGTCCAGGTTCAGCACCTCCACCGCCTCGCCGGGAGCGACGCGGGCGACCCGGGCGTGGTGCGCCGCCTCCGCCGTGATCCGAACCGACCCAGGCACGAGCACCACACCGGGCAGAACGAGGCGTGTGACGCTCATTGCCGTGCGGATCGGCTTCCTGTGCCTTCTCGGGGCCCGGAACCCGGAGCCCGGAGCCCGGCCTCACATACCAGCGCGACCCACTCCTCGAGCTCGCGGGTCGTCTTCACGGTCAGGCCGAACTCCGAGAGCTCCGCCTCCACGGCGGTGCGCTGGTCGGCCATCAGTCCGGAAAGCACGAGGAACCCGCCGGGCGCGAGCAGCTCCCGCAGGTCGGGCAGCAGCGGCCCGGCCTCCACGGGGATGAGGTTGGCCAGGATCAGGTCGAACCCCGGCCGGCGCCGCAGGACCGAGGTGGAGCCGGCAAACAGCTTCACCGGCAGCCTGTGCGGCTGGACCGCGACGGTCTGATGCGCAATGCAGACGGCCTCGAGGTCGATGTCGAAGCCCACGACCCAGGACGCGCCCAGGGCGCGCGCGGCCAGTGCCAGGATCCCGGAGCCGGTCCCGACATCGAGGACCCGCTGGCCGGCGACGGGCAGGCCCTCGAGCATCTCCAACGCGAGCTGGGTGGACTCGTGAGAGCCGCTCCCGAAGGCTTGGCGCGGCTCGACGACCAGGTGCACCCGGTCCTCCCCGGGCGGCGTCGGGGCGTCCGGGTGGGGATCCACCCAGAAGAGGGTCCCGATCGGTCTCGGCTTGGCGTGGCGGCGGTACTCCGCAAGCCAGTCCTGTTCCGCGAAGTGGGCCGTGCCCAACTCGCGGGCACCCAGCGCCAGCAAGCCCTCGCACACGCGGGGGACCGCGCCGGCCTCGTGGGCCTCGATAAAGACCGTGACGTCCACGTCACGCCCTGCGTTCTCGACCTGGCACCCCAGCACCGGCCACCACTCGAGCGCGCCGGCCAGCTGCTCTTCGGCGCTGGCCGGCAGGCGGCACGTGACCGTGAGGTAGCACCCGTTCACCCGCTGCCCTCGATGAGGTCCCGGACCTTCCGGAACACGCCGGGATGCTTGGCCTCGTCGGCCACCAGCGCCTGCAGCAGCTCGCGCTGCTTGGCGGTGAGCTTGCGGGGCACGATCACCTTCAAGTGGACGACGAGATCACCTCTTCCGGACCGCCGCAGGCGAGGTAGACCCTTGCCGCGGAGCGCGACCGTGTCGCCCGGCTGCGCCCCCGCAGGGACCTTGAGGGTGGCTGTCCCGTCGAGGGTGGGAACGTCCAGCTCGGCCCCCAGGGCGGCCACGAATGCGGAGATCTCCTGCTCGAGGTGGAGGTCGGCTCCCTCGCGCACGAACAGCTCGTGGGGCTCGACCCGGACCACGACGTAGAGGTCGCCGGGCGGGCCGCCGCGCACCCCGCCCTCGCCCTCGCCGACGACCCGTAGCCTGGTGCCGTCCTCCATGCCTGCGGGGACGGCGACCTTGAGCTTGCGCCTCTTCTCGACCCTCCCTGCCCCGCCGCACGAGGTGCATGGGTTGGAGATCATCTGACCGCTGCCGCCGCACTGCGGACAGGTGCGGACCATGGTGAAGAACCCCTGGCTGACCCTCACCTGCCCTCGCCCTCCGCAGCTGCGGCACGTTTCGGGCCGCGTCCCGGCTGCGAGCCCGGAGCCGCCGCAGGTCTCGCAGCTTTCCTCGCGCGGGACGGACAGCTCACGCTCCGCGCCGGCCGCCATCTCGGTGAAGGAGACGACGACGGTGGTGCGCAGGTCGGGCCCGCGCTCCGGGCCGGTGCGGCGCCGGCCACCCCCGAAAAACCCCTCGAACCCGAAGAGGTTGCCCAGGATGTCGGCGAAGTCACCGAAGATGGAAGAGTCGAAGCCGGCAAACGGCTGCTCGCCCATCCCGGAATGGCCGAAGCGGTCATACTGCGCGCGCTTGTCGGCATCCGAGAGGACGGCGTAGGCCTCTGCAGCTTCCTTGAAGTTCTCCTCGGCCTGCTTGTCGCCCGGGTTGCGGTCCGGGTGGAACTTGACCGCCAGCTTGCGGTAGGCGGCCTTGATCTGTTCCCGGGTTGAGGTGCGGTCGACACCAAGGACTTCGTAGTAATCGCGCTTCGCGCTCAAGAGTTCCCGCCCCCGTCGAGAGCGCTGCTGCCGCCGCCGCCCATTCCGGACAGGAAGCGTGTCGGATCGAGCAGCATTACCTCGGTGAGGTACCGAGCCGCCGTCTGCACTGCGCCGATGGCGTCCTGAATGACGCCCGCATCCTCGGAGTCAAGGACCCGCCGGCCCCGATCGAGCGCCTCCTTCACCTTGTCCACGATCGTGGAGTCGAGCATGGAACCGAATTCCTTGAACACGCGCTCGTTGGTGTAGAGCAGTCCCTCGAGGCGGTTGCGCAGGAGCCGCAACTCGCGGCGCCGGACATCTTCCTTCCTCATGCGGTCGGCCTCCGAGATCATGCGGTCGATCTCGTCCTTGGAGAGCCCGCCGGCGGGGTTGACCTGGATGGACTGCTCGCGGCCGGTGGCGAGGTCACGCGCCGTGACCTGAACGATGCCGTTGGAATCGATGGCGAAGGTGACCTCGATCTGGGGCACGCCGCGCGGCGCGGGCGGGATGCCGACCAGTTCGAACCTGCCGAGCGACTTGTTCTCGCTGGCGAGCTCGCGTTCCCCCTGCAGCGTTTGGATCTCAACCGAGTGCTGGTTGTCGGTGACCGTAGTGAAGATCTGCGACTTGCGGGTGGGGATCGTGGAGTTGCGCTCGATGAGCTTGGTAAAGAGGCCGCCGCGTGTCTCGATGCCGAGCGAGAGCGGCGTGACGTCGAGCAGCACCAGGTCCTTGATCTCGCCCTGCACGATGCCGCCCTGGATCGCGGCGCCCACCGCCACCACTTCGTCGGGGTTGATCTCTCGGCTGGGGGGACGGCCGAAAAATTCCGCCACCGTGCGCGCGACCAGCGGCATGCGCGTCTGGCCGCCGGTGAGGATGACCTGCTGGACACCGCTGGGTTTGAGTCCTGCGGCTTCGAGGGCGTTGCGGCAGGGCTCGAGGGTCGACCTTACGAGGTCCGAAACCAGGCTCTCGAGCTGCTCGCGGGAGAGCGAGTAGTTGAGGTGCAAGGCCTGCGCGCCGTCGGTGGCGATGAAGGGCAGGCTGATTTGGGCGACCTGCGCCGTGGACAGCTCGCACTTGGCGGCCTCCGAAGCTTCCTTGAGTCGCTGCATCGCCATGCAATCGCCGCGCAGGTCAAGCTTGGTCTCCTTGAAGAAGTGCTCGAGCAGAAACTCGATGATGCGGGCGTCGAAGTCCTCGCCGCCCAGGAAGGTGTCGCCGGCGGTGGACTTGACCTCGTACAGGCCCTCGCCGATCTCGAGGATCGAGATGTCGAAGGTGCCCCCGCCCAGGTCGAACACCGCGATTGTCTCGGTGCCGCCGCGCCCGAACCCGTAGGCCAGCGAGGCAGCGGTCGGCTCGTTGATGATGCGCAGGACCTCGAGACCCGCCAGCGTCCCGGCATCCTTTGTCGCCTGCCGCTGGGAGTCGTCGAAGTAGGCAGGCACCGTGATGATCGCCTGGTTCACCTCGTCGCCGAGCGACGATTCGCAAAACTCCTTCATCTCGCGGAGGATGAACGAAGAGACCTCTTGGGGAGAGTGGATCTTTTCGCCAATCTGGACGTACGCGTCGCCGTTGGGGGCCTCGACGATCGTGTAGGGGACGATGGCCCGCGCCCGCTCCACCTCCGGGGTGTTGTACTTGCGCCCGATCAGCCGCTTCACCGCGTAAACGGTGTTCCTCGGATTGGTGAGTGCCTGGCGGCGGGCGATCTGGCCGACCAGAAGCTCGCCGTCGGCCGCGCGCCCCACGACCGAGGGAGTGGTCCTCCCCCCTTCCCGGTTGGGTATGACCACCGGTCGCGAGCCCTCGACCACTGCGGCGCAGGAGTTCGTGGTGCCCAGGTCAATTCCGATGATTTTGGCCATTGTTCCCCTCGGAGGCTTGCTCGGGTACCACTTCAGCGCCCGGGCCGCCTGGAACGGCGACAATCACGAGTGCGGGGCGGATGAGCCGCTCACCCAGCCTGTAGCCCTTCTGCAGCACCTGCATGACAGTGGCTTGCTCCACGGTGGCGTCTTCGTACTTCTGGATCGCCTCGTGGAAGGTCGGGTCGAAGAGCTGGTCGACGGGGTCCACCTCGGTCAGCCCGTGCCGGCCCAGGATCTCCTTGAACTGCCGAAGCACCAGCTCCACACCCTGGCGGAGGCCGCTGTTGTCACCTCCAGGCGCAGCAAGCGCGCGCTCAAGGTTGTCCAGCACCGGCAGGCAGTCGCGCACCAGCTCCGCGTTGGAGTAGCGCCGGAACTCCACCATCTCACGCTCCTGGCGCTTGCGGTAGTTGTCGAAGTCCGCGAGCTTGCGCAGGTAGAGCTCCTTGAACTTGGAGATCTCCTGCTGGAGGTTCTGGAGCTCCTCCTGGATGGCCTCGTCGGCGACCGGCGTGGTTTCCACGGCATCGAGGCCCGTGTCGACCACCTCGATCTCACCCTCTCCGACGCCCCCGAGGTCATTCGGCGGCGTGTCGCGGTCCTCGTCGCTCATCCCGTACCTCCCGGATCGCTCCCGGCGCTCGTGAGGTAGTTCCCAATATAGTCCACAATCGGGATGATGCGCTGGTAATCCATGCGCTTCAGGCCAACCACCCCGATCAGCCCTTGCTCCCCGCTGGCCCGGTGGAAGGAGGTCACGATCAGGCCGAGATCGTCACCGCCCACGAGGGAGAATTCCGAGCCCAACAGCACCCGCGGCCCCGAAGCCGCGAGGAAGTCGTTGAGGAGGGTCAGGAGCATCGCCTTGTCGGCGAACGCGGCCAGCAGCCGCCGCACCGCGTCCAGCTGGCCGGGGCCGGCCCGTTCCAGAAGCCGGCTCGTTCCTTCGACAAACACCTCACCCCCGGAAGCGCCCTCGGCCTCAACCGCGCGCTTGCCGAGCGACACGACGCCGGTGAGCAGCTCGTCGGCCTGCGCCCGCTCCTCGGCCATCAGCACGAGCAACCGACTGCCGATCTCGTGCAACGGCAGGCCGACGAAAGAGAGGGTGCAATAGTTGGAGATGCGCTCGAGCTCGGCGGGGTGGAAGTCGCGCTCGACCACCAGGAGCCGGGAGTCCACGAGCCCGCCGCCGGTCACCACCACTGCAAGCACGCGCTGCGGCGCCACCTTCACGAAGTGGACCGACTGCAGGGTCGCCTGCTGGGAGGCGGGCGCGAGTGCCATGCCCACCTCGGTCGTGACGTCGGCTAGCACCCTGCTCACCTTCGCCAGCACCTCCTCGAGCGGCCCGCTGGGCAGGAGCATCGCCTTGAGCCGGCGCTCGTCGCGTTGCGATAGCGCCACGCGCTGGAGCGCGCCGTCGATGAACACCCGGAAACCGAGGTCGGAGGGGATCCGCCCGGCCGACGTGTGCGGCTGGATGAGGAGGCCCTTGTCCTCCAGCTCCGCCATCACGTTGCGCAGCGAAGCCGAAGACAGACCGCTGCGCGACATGCGCGCGAGCGCCGCCGAGGCCACAGGCTCCCCGTTGGCGAGGTAAAGCTCGACGACCTCGCAGAGAATGTCGTGTTCCCGCTCGGACAGTACTTCCTTCATGACCCTTCTTTGGCGCCCCCAAGGGCAGGCCCGTACGCACCCATACTGTAGCATGATCGCATGCTCTATCAATGGTTTCTCATCGGCGCCGGGCGGTGCGGCCTGCAGCTGGCCCGGGCAATGGTGGCAGCGGGCCTGGAGGTCGTCGGCGTCGAAACACGCTCCTCCCGGGGCCGGGCGCGGGTACGCCGTGTGCTCCCCGGAATCGCGACGCGGCCGCCGGGCGCCCGCCTGCCCGAGGGGGCGGCGGTGCTCATCGCGGTCCCGGACTCGGCGGTCGAGGGGTGTGCACGCGCCCTGGCGCCTCGCCTGCATCCCTCGACACCTCTGGCCCTCCACAGCTCAGGTCTGCTGCCCGCCGCGGCCCTCGCCCCACTCGCGGAAAAGGGCTGCCCGATCGGCTCGTTCCACCCCCTCGTGAGCTTCCCCACCGCCACGGGCCCAGCCATACCCCTGGCGGGGGCCGTGGCCACCGTCGAGGGCGAGGCGCAAGCGATCCGCGCGGCCGAGCGTCTCGCCCGTGCACTCGGTTTGAGACCGGTGCGGGTCTCGGCGGCGGCGAAACCCCTCTATCACGCGGCGGCGGCACTGGCGGCCAACATGACGCACGTGCTGGTGGCGGCGGCGCGCGCCGAGTTCGTCCGCGCCGGTTTCTCGCCGCGGGGGGCGGCGGAAGCACTCCGTCCGCTTGTGGAGGGGAGCGTGAGGGCGGCGCTGGCGGCGCGCGACCTGGAGTACCTCACGGGGCCTCTGGCGCGGGGCGACACGGAAGCGTTGCGCGCCCACCTTGCAGCGCTCCCACCAGAGCTTGCGACCGCGTATCGCGCGGTCGCCGCGGTCGCGCTCGCAGGCCTTGCAGAGAACGGCCTGCTCAGCGATGAGCAAGCCCGAAAAGTGGCCTCAGCGTTGACCAGTTAGGGCTTGTGTGTTACGTTCGAAGTGCGGCCGTAGTCTGGGGGCGGACAGGGATGGTTTTCTTCAACTGGGCCACGATGCAGATGGCAGCCAAGATCGTGTACTACGGTCCTGGCCTCTGCGGGAAGACCACCAACCTGTCCTACATCTACGCCAAGACCTCGCCGGGCTCGCGCGGCGAGATGGTTTCGCTGGAGACGGAAACCGACCGTACCCTCTTCTTCGATCTGCTCCCCCTGGAGGTCGGCAAGGTCGGCGGTTTCCGCACCCGCCTGCAGCTTTACACGGTCCCCGGGCAGGTCTTCTACAACACCACCCGGAAGCTGGTCCTCAAGGGCGTGGACGGCATGGTGTTCGTGGCCGACTCCCAGCGCCCGATGGCCGAGGCCAACGTCGAGAGCCTGCGCAACCTGGAGGAGAACCTCCAGGAACTGGGCCTGACCCTCGATAGCATGCCCCTCGTCATGCAGTTCAACAAGCGGGACCTCGGCCAGATCCTGACTGTCGAGGAGCTCAACGCCAAGCTGAACCCTGACAGCCATTTCGACTACTTCGAGTCGGTGGCCGTGGACGGGACCGGGGTCTTCGAGACGCTCAAGGCGATCACCAAGCTGACGCTGCGCACCCTGCGGCGGCGTATGGCGGCCCAGGAGGGCGTCGCGGCGCCGGCACCCTCACCGGCCGCGGGCGTTGCCCCACGGCCCCAGATTGCCTTCAACCCTTCGGCGCTCACGGCCGCGGCCGCGGAGGGACTGGGAACGCCCTCGTTGGCGGCCGTACCGCCGGCACCTCGGTCCCCCACAACCCTGGAGAAGACACTGTCGGGAACCACGGCGCCTCCTCCGCGGCCCGCGCCCATGGTCGAGGCAGCGCCCCTCGCCGCCCCGGCTGCGCCGGGCCCGGGCATGGAACACGCCAACGACACGACAGCGAAGCTGCCGGCCGCCCTCGAGGTCGAGGAGGCGCCGGTCGAGTTCGCCACCACCCCCGAGCCGGTCACGGAGGCGGTCGAGACCGAGATGAGGCACGTCAAGGTGTCCTCGTCCCTGGACATCCTCTCGGAGCTGGAGACGTTGCGAAAATCCAGCACGTTCCGCTCCGAGCCCAAACCCGCCAAAGAGGGCGCACCGTCGCTGGACATCGACACCCTCCTCAAGAGCTCGGTGAACTCGCGTCAGGACGTCAAGCGGCGTATCGAGGAGCGCGTTGGAAACGCTCTCGGCCGCGCCAGCCGCTGTCTCGTCAGCATCCAGCTCGTGGACGAGGGCGGGCGCCCGCTCAAGGATGTTGCCCCCGTCGAGGTCGAACTCAAGCGCAGTGCACGCTTGCGTCATCTGGCACTCACGCTGGTCGTGAATCTCCAGGGCGAATGATCCGACGTATCCTGATCCCGGGGCTGGTTCTGGTGGCGCTCGGCGCGTGCCGGTCGGCGTCTGGACCCGCCACGCCGTCGCCGGAGCCGGCCCGTGCGGAGGCTACCGGCGCCGGGACACAGGCGCGTCAGGTGCCCCAGGATCCACGCGCAGAGGTGGAAGCGCTCCTGGCCGCCGCGCAGAGCGCGGTCATCGACGGCGAAGCCGAGGAGTTTCAGGACTGCGAGGCGGCAATCCTCCAGAAGCTGATGCAGTCTCCGGAGATCGCCAGCCAGTCCGCGGCGGGCCAGACATACCTCGGCAGTGTGCTCGACAAGCTGGCGAGGTTGGCCGAGCAGCTCGAGAACGATGACATGCCCGGGGAACCCCCGGAACCGCAGCCGGTACCCGAGGAGCGGATCGCTGCGGTCCAGGAGCAGGCGCGCGAGGCGCACTTCGACCTCCCGGTGATCGTGAACTCCGAGGTCACCTCGCTGGTCGACTTCTACACAGGGCGGTACCGCGAGCGCTTCATCGCGGCCCTGGAACGCGGCTCCACCTACCTGCCGTACATCCGTGCCGAGCTTGCCAACGCCAAGCTCCCACAGGACCTCGCGTACCTGCCGCTCGTGGAGAGCGCGTTCAACCCCCGCGCGCGCTCGCGAGCCAAGGCGCAGGGCCTCTGGCAGTTCGTGGCGGGAACCGCCCATCTGTACGGCCTGCGCTGCGACGGCCTGGTGGACGAACGGAACGACCCCTACCTTGCCACACAGGCGGCAGTCAGGCTCCTCGCGGACCTGTACGGCAACTTCGGATCCTGGGAGCTCGCCCTCGCTGCCTACAACTCGGGCGCCGGAAGGGTCCAAGGCGCCGTCAAGAAGGCCAAGGGGAACACGGACTTCTGGACGGCTCGCCGCTATCTGCGCCGGGAGACGCGCAACTACGTTCCCGCACTGTGGGCGGTCCTGGTGGCGGTCAAGAACCCGAAGACGTATGACCTTCCCACGGTCGAGGACAAGCCGGTGTGCCTCGCGAGGGTTCCCGTCGAGGGCGCCCTGGACATCGACGTGCTCGCGGAGCGCGCCCAGTTCGACAGCGAGGAGCTGGCGCAGCTCAACCCCGCCCTCTCCCGCCGCCTCACCCCGGCAAGCGGCAGCTACCAGCTTGCGGTCCCGTGCGGCCGCGAGCAGCACATCGCCGAGGTGATCGCCTCGATCCCACCCAGGGAGCGGGTGCGTCGCTACCTCTACGTCGTCAAACAGGGCGACACCCCGGCCTCCATCGCCCGGCGCTATGGCTCGACGGTGGACGCGATCATGGCGGCGAACAGCCTGCGCAACCCACGCGCGCTACGTGTCGGCCAGACGCTCGTAGTGCCACGCGCCGGAGTGCCCGCACCCGCACGTGCCGGCGCCACGCACAGGGGCGAGAAGCGGCAGGTCGCCGCCTCCGTGCCGGACCGTTACGTCGTGAGGCGCGGCGACACCCTGGCCGCCATCGCTCGCCGCTTCGGCACCTCCGCCGAGGAGCTCCAGCGCCGCAATGGCCTGCAGGACACCACGATCAGGCCCGGCGACGTCCTGCTCCTGGCCCGCTGAGCCCCCACCCTCCCGGCCTCGGGCAATGCGCTCCAGACTCCTCGAGCCTTGGCAGTTGCCTTGCCTTGAGCCTGCCTCTAACTTCGCAAAGCGCGGATCAGGATCCAGGCGCCGGCGACAACGAGCGCGGCCGGCCACCAGGTCCGAACCGCCATCACAACCTCGGGAGGCATGAGGGTGAAGTGCCTCACGTAGCGCCAGCCCCCGGCTGCGAGCAGGACCACCCCCGGCACGAGCGGCCACCAGTTCTTGTTCACCTTGAGGATCAGCGCGAGCAGGTAGATTCCGAGGAACCCGGCGCCCAAACCGAAGAGGATCCAGGTGCCCGCCGGAATGCCGGCCACGCCGCGGTCGCCCAGCACCATCCCCGACCCGAGCCCCAGCAGCACCATTCCGCCCACGAGAGCGCCGTACGAGGCGCTGATGACCGCGATCAGCGCCAGACCCACGCCGATCCCCAGGAGCCAGGCCGGCGCCGTCTCAATCGGAACGAAGCGCGTGACCAGCAGGACCGCGCCCACCACCAGCAGGATCAGCCCGAGGGTCAGGTTTGACTTCCGAGTGCGAGCCATAGAACCTCCGCGTCGCGCCGACGCGCATCCCCGAGCAAGCTGCGCATCGTCATCGCTGGGTTGAAGGTTAGCAGACCCGAGGAGGCGCGGGCGCCGCCCTCAGAAGATCCTCAAGAACCGGATCAGCAACAGCCCGAGCAGGAAGAGCAGGTAGAACCTCAAGAAGTAGAGGGCGGCCTTCACCCCCGGAGTCATGTTCACGCGCGGCATGGCGGCCTCAGTCCTTCGACCATGACAAGGGACCCTTCATGATGTGGTTGTAGTAGATGACACCGACGATACGGTCCTGCGTATCAACCACCGGCAGCATGCGGTAGTGATACTTGGTGAAGACCTCCACGAGGTCCTCCTGCAGGTCCCCTTCCTCGACGGAGACGGGCGGCGAGGTCATGATCCCGCTCACCGCAAGCTCGTCGGACGCGAGAACGAGATCGCGCAGGTCAACGACCCCCACCAGTGTCTGCCCGTCGTCCCCCAGCACGTAGATGTACGAGATCGTTTCCGGCTCCCGGCCCGACCGCCGGATCTGCTCAAGCAGCGCCCCGACTTTCGTGTCCGGCGCGACGGCCACGAAATCCGACGTCATCAGCGCCCGTGCCGTAGCCTCGCGCTGGGAGAGGATGTTCCTGATCTTGCCGGCGTCCTCGGGGGGGAGCAACTCGGTCAGCTCGGTGACGTCGTCGTGGGGCAGCACCGAGAAGAGCTTGACGAGCTGGGGGACGCTCATCTCCGAAAGGATCAACCGCGCGCGCTCCTTCCGCAGATCGGCGATGAGCTGGCGCTGAGCGCGCGGTTCGGCCTCGAGCAGCGTCTCGGCCGCCTTTTCGGAGTCGAGGGCCGAGAACAGGGCTTCCTGCTGCTCGCCTTGCAGCTCCTCGAGGGCGTCCGCCAGGTCCTCGCTCGGCAGCTCCCGGAGCTGCTTGCGCGTCACCGAAAGCGACACCTTGTCGGTGGCGACGGCGTCCTCGACCGAGAGCGGTTGCACGTACTTCCACGAGATGAACTCGTCCTTGATCCACCGCAGGCCGCCGAGACCCCAACGGCGCAGGATGCCGTTGATCGAGGTGTCCACGTGCACGAGGAGCAACCGTCCCTTGGCCTCGAGGAGGTGCACGTCGTTCACCACCTCGGTGCGGCGGCCGTCCATGTCGAGGATGGTGCGCCCCATGAGGTGGGCGTCCACCAGCATCCAGCCGGGCTGGTCCACGAACGGGGTGTAGACCTCGCCGTTTTCCGGCGGCTTGACGAAGATGGCGTCGTCCTCGATTTTGACCACCCTGTCCCACGGGATGAACTGGGTCGGCTTGCCCCAGCCGAACTCGAGGTATAGCCCGACCGCCTCCGGATAGGGCTCCTTGAGCGCAAAGACGAGGTCGCTGAGCTTGCCGATGCGGTCCTTGATCTTGCCGGCGCACACCGACCGCTTGAGCAGTTCGGAGAAGAACAGAAAGCGGAAGTTCCCGAGCCCGAGCGGCAGGTCCGGAACCTTTGACGGCTGAACGGTCGGTGCTGCCATGTCCTCCTCCTATCGACTCGCCACGAACACCTTGGGGAACAACGTGCTGATTGCGAACAGGGTGGACATGAGCGTCACGAAACCGACGATGCCCCAGTTCGCGATGTTCTGCCACCGGGTGTTGACGTTCTCTCCGACGAACGCCGGCTCGTTGAGGATCAGAATGAGGAAGACCAGGGCCGAGGGGAGCAACGTCACGGCCGCGACCTGCACGAACATCGTGATCGCGATCAGCGGTGCGCCGGGGATCAACACGATGGCGCCGGCACCCAGCAGCATCGCGAAGTGGACGACGTAGAACCAGGGTGCCTCCTTCACGCTCTTGTTGAGCGAGTGCGCCCAGCCGAACACCTCGCCCACCGCCCACGAGGTGGAGAGGGAGATGCAGAGCGCGCCGAGGAAACCCGCGTCGAAGAGCCCGATCGCGAAGAGCTTCCTCGCTAGGGCGCCGTACCCGCCGAGGAGCGGCACGATCGCCTCGGCGGTCTGCTTGGCGTCCTCGATAACGATGGGAGGGCGGTGGTAGTAGAACGCAGCCCCGGTCGCGATGATGATGAACGCGGCCACGATGCCCGTGATGAGCGACCCGGCGAACGTGTCGATCTTGCCGAACTTCACGTCGTGGATGTCGAGCCCCTTGTCGACGACGGAGCTTTGCTGGAAAAAGATCTGCCACGGCGTGATGGTGGTCCCGATGTTCGCCAAGATCATGAAGAGCAGGCTTCCCGACAGCCCTCCGGGGAGCGTCGGAACCAGAAGCCCTTCGAACACCTTCCCCCAACCGGGGTTGGTTGGCATCCTCATCGCCCAGAACGCCGCGGGGATGTAGACCAAGTTGAAAGCGCAGAAGAAGAGCGTCAACCGCTCAAACGTCCAGTACTTTCCGGTCATCGATACCGCGACGAGGATGGCGGTCACCGCCAGGAAGGTGACCACCGGCGGCACGCCGAACAGGCTCATCGCGGCAATCATCCCGATGTACTCCGTGACCAGCGTCAGCAGGTTGACGATGGCGAGGTCGACGAGGGAGAACCACCCCCAGAAAGGGCCGAACCCCTCGAAGATCGCCTCGGCATGCCCCCGCTTCGTCACGGCGCCGAGGCGAACGGTCATCTCCTGGATGTAATAGGCCATCGGGACGAGAATGAAAATGATCCAGAGCAGCGAGAACCCGTACTTGGAACCGGTCACGGCGTAAGTGGAGATCCCGCCCGCATCATTGTCCGCCACCATCGTGATGATGCCGGGGCCGAGGACCGCGAAGAAGATGAGGAGACGCCGCTTGAAGCGGTTTGCGACGTGAAAGCCCTTCGAGAGCCAGTACATGGGCCGTCCCCCTCGCCGCTCATCGGGGGTCCAGCTGGCGCGCGGCCGCGGGAGTGACCTCGACGCGTGCCGGTTCGAACACGGCCGGAGTTCTAGTTTGGAGGCTGCAAATCACGGCACGTCTCCGTCTCCCGTTGAGGCTCGGCGCCGGAGGCGTGCCGCGGTCAGATCAGATGCGCGGTGTCTGGGCGCCGGTCGGCTCGTGAATCCCTATGCCAGGGTCACTTTCCGAACTTGCTGGGTCCATCTTCCCTTTCGTGCTTCCCGAATTGCGTGCCTCCCGTCGGCCGTGGCGCGTAAAGGCACCTGAGTCGCCCTTCTAGACCAGCCTCCCGGCGATGTCAAGTCGCCTCAACCGGCCCGGCGCCGGCCGGAACGAGCGGGTTCCTCTTCCTCGTCACGGCGTCCGGGACAATGGGTCAATGGGCCTCTGGTCACCCCCGCGCAACCTCCGAGACCAGGGCGTCCAGCGCCTCGACCGCGGCGCGCAGCGCGGCCGGCACGCTCGCCTCGACCACCTCGGACAGCCCCACGCCGGTCTCGAGGTTGGCCGGCTCCACGCCGACGACCACGACCTCGTCGGGGAGCTCTCCGACCAGCGCTGCGGCCCGGAGTAGGTCGCCGGCGCTGGCCTCATGGGCGGTCATCCGCGCCCCTGGCGTGGCCGTGAGGACCTCCTGATTGCGCAAGCGATGGAGCGTGCCCGGTGCAGCCCCGAGCGCCACCGCGTCCAGGAAGACCACCGCACGCCGCCCCACCAGAAACCCGAGCAACGCCATCCCCTGCGTGCCGCCGTCCAGAAACTCCACGTGTTCACCCCAACGGTCCGCGAGACGGTCCAGGTGTCCCAGAACCTCCTGGCCGACGCTGTCGTCCCCGAGGAGAACGTTGCCGATGGCAAGAACGAGGACCGGGGCGACGCTGCCCCGGTCCCGGTGTGCAAGGTGGGCCGGTCGCCCGGTCGCAGGATCCTGTCCAAAGGGCGCTCCCATCCGAGCCTGCGCACGATTTCGGGGAAGCCGATGTCCACGTGCACGACCCGAACCTCGCTGCCGCGGGCACGAAGCATGTGCACGTCGTTGACCCGCACCACGCGAGCCCCATCGGTGTCGACGATCTGCTTGTCTAGGATCTCCTTGCGGAGGAGGATCTCCTCGGGGAGCCGCCGCGGGGATGTCTGCAGTCCGTCGGTCGGAACCGCGAGCCTGAGCGTCTCGCTGGGCACGTCCGTGAAGGCGGGGGCTGGCACCGCGAGCGTCACCGGCGCCAGGAGACCCGGGCGCACGTAGTACGTCAGGACACGCGGGAACGCCTCATTCACTGCGCAACCGAGATCGATGAGGCGTCCGACCCGCTCGCCGTCCCGCGAAACCACCCGTCGCGACAGCAGCTGCGAGAGGTAGAAAAACTCCTCGCGGGGGCGGGCAACTTCGGCCATCGGTATCCCCGTCGCCGCGTCGACCCTCGGCACTCGCCGCTCCGCTCGCACAAGCTCCCGGGATGACCGCAGCTTACAGGAGGGACGCGTTTCCCGCCACCCCGGCGCCACCCGCGTCCGAGGCCCGTATGACCCCGTCAAGACGGCACCACCGACATGGCGTGGCCAAGAAAAGACGGTAGAATCCAGACAACGATGTCTCTTCAGCGCATCATCGTGACCGGGGCCTCCGGGTTTGTGGGTCGCCACCTCCTCGACGAGATCAACGAGACGCATCAGATCTTCGGCCTCGGTCGTCGGTCACAGCACGAGTGCGGCGCACCAATCCACCCCAACATCTCCTGGACCCAGATCGACATCGGTGATCGTGAGCCGCTCCTCAGGGTGTTCGAGGAAATCAAGGCCAGCGGTGGCGCCGACGTCCTTCTTCACCTCGCGGCGCACCACGACTTCACTGGGGAGGAGCATCCGGAGTACTGGCGCACCAATGTCGACGGGCTGCGCAACGTCCTGGAGCTTTCCAAGGGCCTGGGGCTGCGCCGCTTCATTTTCGCCAGCTCCGTCGCTGCGAGCCTGTTTCCCGCGCCGGGTGGCGCGCTCACCGAGGCAAGCCCACCCGACGGCGAGCACATCTACGCGGTCACCAAACGCCTGGGCGAGGAGATGCTACGCGAGTACTCGCCGCACTTCCCCACCTGCATCGTCCGGTTTGCGGCACTGTTTTCCGACTGGTGTGAGTACCCGCCGCTCTACGTGTTCCTGGAAACCTGGCTGTCCCGCCGCTGGAACGCACGCCTCCTGGGGGGGCGTGGCGAGTCGGCGGTGCCGTACCTGCACGTGCGCGACGCAATCCTGGCGCTGCGCACGTTGCTGTCGCAGCCCGAGCTTCCGTTGGAGAGGGAGGTCTTCGTCATCAGCCCTGACCGGGCCATCTCGCACCGCGAGCTGTTTGCATCGGCCACGATGACCAGCTTCGGGCAGCCCGTGCGGCCAATAGGCATGCCGAGGGTGTTGTGCCGGCCCGGAATGTGGGCGCGCGACCTGCTGGGCCGAATCCTGGGCGAACCGCCCTTCGAGCGTCCGTGGATGGCAAGGTACATCGACCTGAAGATGACCGTGAACGCGTCGCAGACGCGCCAGCGCCTCCAGTGGGTGCCTCGACCCCGTCTCCAGATCCTCCGGCGCCTGCCGTTCCTGCTTGAGAACCGGAAAACGCGTCCCGCCGAGTGGAACTCCGTAAACCTGGCAGCGATGAAGATCGTGCACGTGCACCCCAACCTCCAGATCCACCGCCTGCTCGAGGCACACGAGGAGGAGATATGCAGGGTCATGACCGAGCAGCTTCTGGCCCCGCATCGCCCGCGGAGGTTGGAGCGCTACGAACAGATCCCAAGGCCCGAGCACGACTGGTACCACCGCCTATTGCTGCACAGCCTTATGAACTCGATCCGCACGCGGGAGAAGGGCCTCTTCAAATCTCACTGCTGCGACCTCGCGGAGCGCCTCCGCACTCAGGGTTTCACCGCCGAGGAGGTCTGCCACGCGCTCAGCCTGTTCAACGAGGTGTGCCTGAAAACACTGGCGACTGAACCCGGGCCGGTGACCCTCGCCGAGCTCGACGACTATATCACGGCCGCGATCCAGTTTGGCATCGACGAGGTCGAGGACGTCTTCGAGCAGAGAGGCGGGAAGAGGTGACCGCAGGCATCGGGGTCCCCGGAACCAGTCTCAGGAGGGGTTGGTGGAGCGCCTAACTGACTTCCCGGGCGTCCCGGCTTGCCGCCCCGCACGGCTCGCGAAGAGGCGGAGGATATGGACAGGGAAGACCAGTAGATCTTCACGCCATCTGCCCACTTTGAGCGGACGTTGGGCCGGAGGTATGCTCTACGCATCGCAGCTTTGGTGGTTTTCGTCGTTGTTCCAACTGGTGGCGGCCTGAACTGCAGCGCATCGGCGGCGGGGATTCGAGCGCGGGAGGCGTCTACGGAAAGACTGGAGCTGGCGCCGACGATCGTAGAGCTCATCGAACGGATAGGTTGGCTTATCAGGCTCCGCTGGGTCGCGGTCCTCGGGGTCGTCGGGTTCCTCGAGGTGGCCCGCCGCGTATTCCCTGTTCACCTGGCGATGGTCCAGCTGTATGTCTCGCTGGCGGCGCTCGCCGTCTACAACCTCATTCTGCACGTCATTTATCGCCGGCTCCGCGGGACGGCGGCAAAACCCAAAGCAGGACCCACCGGATCGTTCGTGCGCTTCCTCCTGCCGACGGCCGTCGTGGGACTTGGCCACGAGGCGGAGGCGGTGCGCGCCGCGGTCTTTGCCAACTCGCAAATCTCTATTGATCTCGTACTCCTTGCCATCGTGCTCCACTTTGGCGGTGGCGTGGAAAATCCCTTTCTGCCCTTTTTCGTGTTCCACGTCATCGTCGCGAGCATTCTCCTGTCGCGTCAAGCCACATTCCTTCACGCGACACTTGGCCTGGGGCTGATCTCCGGTGTGGCCATCGGAGAGTACGCGGGAATACTCAGGCACTATCCCCTTGGCGGATCCTGGGCGCCAGGGGCGTATCGCGACCCCGCACTCGTCGGGGCTCAACTCTTCGTGCTCGGCGCAACCCTTTACCTTGCGGCCTATATGGGCAGCACCATCGCGAGCCACCTCCGCGAACGCGAGCGGGACGTCGTGCTCCTGTCGCACGAACTGACCGACAAAGCCAACAACCTCGAAGCCGCCTATGACAGAGTTAGTCGAATAGAGCGCGCCAAGTCCCAGTACATGCGTAAGGTCGCCCACGAGCTTCGCGGGCCCCTTGGCACGATCCAGACGGCTCTCAAGGTCGTCCTGGACGGCCTGTCTGGTGTGGTGCCAGAGAAGTCCAGTGACATGATTCGGCGCGCCGAGCGGCGGGCGGGGGAGCTCGGCCAGCTCACGCAGGACCTCCTAGCGCTCGCACGCGCCCGCGAGAGCCCCCTGGCGGTCGAGGCCGAGTCGCTCAACCTTGGAGAGCTGGCCGCAGAGCTCATTACCGAAATGAGGGCGCCCGCCGACGGCGGCGGTGTCTCGCTTTTCCTCGACGTGGAACCGAACCTTGCCGTCATGCACGGGGATGCCGCTGGCCTTCGGCAGTTGGTGGGCAACCTGCTGGCCAACGCGATCCGCTATACGCCGCGTGGAGGCGCCGTGGCAGTTCGCGTGTCCCGCGTTAACGGTCAGCTCTGCCTGGACGTATCAGACACAGGAATCGGTATCCCACCCGAGGATCAGGCCCGCGTCTTCGAGGAGTTTTTCCGCTCGGCCAACGCGCGTAGCCACACCGCTGAAGGGACCGGCCTCGGCCTGGCCATCGTGAAGGCCGTCGTGGAGCAGCACCACGGGTCGGTTACGCTGCACAGCACGCCCGGGCAGGGCACCCGCTTCGTCGTACGGTTCCCGGTGAGCGCCCAGCTATTCGGCTCGGCCCAGGTGTAGGGCCCCTTCGCGCGCACCAGCCCTATCGGCCCGGGCAGGAGCCGGTGGCAGGGTCTGGTAGCATGCTTCGAAACTGGAGTACGTAATGGGCACAGGCCGCAAGCTGATGATGATTGACGATGACGTGAACCTGGTAAATGTCTTCAGACTCGTGTGCACGGCCAAGGGCTACGAGTTCTTTGCGGCCCACTCCGCGGCCGAGGCGCTGCGCAGGATCCCGGAGGTCGAGCCCGACCTCATCATCCTCGACGTCATCATGGAGGACTTCGTGGCCGGCTTTCGCGTCGTCAGCGAGCTTCGGGCTGGCGGGCCGGCGTCTCCTTTCGCCAAGTACTCCAAGATCCCCATCATCATGCTCACGAGCGTGACCAGCAAGACGCACCTCGACTTCTCCGACCGGGTCGGGACCGCACTCCTCCCGGTCGACGACTTCATCGAGAAGCCGGTCAAACCCGCAGAGATCCTGGCGAAGATCGAGGCGCTCCTGGTGAAGGCACAGAACCAGCGCTCCTCGGAAGGTCCCGTCTCCTAGGCCAGCCGGGCGGCGCCACCATCGGCACTGTGCACTGGGGCCGGCGGCGTGATTGGAAGCGTGAAGATGAAGTCGGCCCACTGCCCGGGTTCGGACTCGGCCCAGATGCGCCCTCCGTGTTTCTCGACGATCTGCTTCGAGACGAACAACCCGAGCCCTGTCCCTGACTTGGTGTCATCGCCACCGAACGTCAGCCGGGAGAACTTCTGGAAGAGCTTCCCACCGGTGTCGCTGCCGAAGCCCTCCCCCTCGTTCCAGACGCTGAAGCGAAGGCAGCCAGCGTCCGGGGAATCCTGGACACGCACGCGGATCGTGCCACCCTCGCGGCCGTACTTGATTGCGTTGGAGAGAAGGTTCTGGAAGACGGAGCCCACCAGATCCGGGTCGCACACCCCGGCCAACCCGTCGGGAACATCGCACACCACTCGCATGCCCCGGTCGGCGGCCAGCTCGGTGACGCGTTCCAGCAGCGGCCCGATGATGTCCCGACGGAAGCGGACCTCGGAAAGACGCAGCTTCAGCTCCCCTTCCTCGATCCTGCTGAGGTTGAGGTAGTTGGCAATCGTATCCCGGAGGTAGTCGGCGCTGATCGAAGCGGCCTTCAGGAGAGCCTCCTGATCGGCGTTCAGTGGGCCGAGGATGTGGTCACGCAGCGACCCGATTGCAAACACTATCGAGGCCAGTGGCGACTTGAGCTCGTGGGTGACGAAGCCCAGCATCTCGAGGTAGGCCCGGTTCTTCTCCGCCGCCTCGTGGTACGCAGTTTTCACCGCCTCCGATACTTCCTTGAGCTCTCTGGTGTGCGTCTCCATCGCGCCCGCCATCGCGTTGAACGCCTGGCCCAACTCCGAAACCTCGCGGCTCGCGCGGGTGATCTCGACCCGAGTCTGCAGGTTCCCCCCGGACAGCTCACGGGTGGCCCGTACGAGCCGGAGTATCGGCCTGCGGAATCCGCTCGACAGATACAGGGAGACCGCGGCCGAGAAAACGAGGGCGACAAACGTGATCCCGAGGTACTCGAGGGCGAGCCTCGATCCGTACTCGAGGTACTTCTTCTCGAGCAGCCCCACATAGATGATCCCGATGATGTGCCCGGAAGGGTCCCTGATCGGGTCGTAGGCGGACAGGTACCAGTCGTTGACCACGAATGCCCGGTTGGCGAAGCGCTCCCCACGACGGAGGACCTTCTCGTAAACCGCCTCCGACACCCGTGTCCCGAGGGCGCGCGTCTCGGTGTCGAGCATGACGTTGGTGGTTATACGCACATCCCCAAGGAAGAGAGTCACAGTGCCCAGGGGCTTCCCCTTGTATTCCTTCTGCCCGAACACGGTGTTCCGGATCCGGTCGACGAGGGAGAACTTCCGGTTCAGCAGCAGCCCCCCGTACACGACGCCCATGACGTGGTCCCTCGCATCCAGCACCGGGATCGCCGCCTCGAGAACCATACCCCTGTCCTCGACGACCCTGTCGGTGGGTTTCGCCCGCTCAGTGTAGACGAGGGGGATGTACGCCCTCTCGGCCAGCGCCTCGCCCTCGAGGAGGAGCTCCTCGCGCGATAGCACCAGTGTCCCAGCGCTCGCCTTCCCCTGCAGCGCCGAGTCGATGATCGGATTGGGCGAGACCTTGTCCCCCACAGAGAATGGCTGGCGCGACCGCCCCACAACAAGCCCTTTGCTGTCAACAAGAGTGAGGAAGTCGATCTCGTACTTGCGACGGAACGCACCGAGCTGCCAGGCGATCTCGCTCATGGCCCCGCCGGAGCGGAACACGGCCCGGAAAAAATCGTTCTGGGAGGCCATCCCAACCACGATCTGCAGGCGGCTCCGCTCCGCGTCGTAGGCCGACCACGCCGTGCCGAGGTCCATCTCGACTCGGACCATGGCCTCTTGCGTCACCGTCCTGGAGATGAACGAGAGACCCGCCCAGGACGCCGCAATCGCCACGATGCCCACGACCGCCGTGAACCCGAGCAGCAGCCGCGTCCTGAACGCGAGCTGCTTCACGAGCGGGCTCCGGCAGAAAGCTTCTCCTCGGGCAACTCCCTACCTCCTCTGGACAAGGCAGTTCCAAATCGTGCTCTCGAGTAGCTCGCGAGCGCTCGGCTCTTTGGGTCCCGCGGCTTCCGCCACCTCCTCGGGCGCAATCGCCCCTCCCTCCAGGAAGCGTTCGTACTGGCCTCGGACCTCCTCCATTCCAAGCTCGATCGGCATCGTGATCACGTCGTAGAGCTCGCGCGTGAAGCGCTTCAGCTCATCCCGCGGCTCCAGCGCTTCCATAATCGAGTCGTTCATGAGCTTCAGGAAGAGGCAGATCTCTTCCCCCGTGAACCCTGCCCTGAACCGGCTCGTACCGGTGACCTCGAGGTAGTTGACGAGCAGCATCCTGTTGCTGGTCTGAACCGAGGTCAGCAGAAGCCGGTAGAGGAGCCTGACCAGCCAGGCGATCTCGGCGGGGTCCATCGCACCGAAGGCGGGCAGCCTCCGTGCCACCGCGGCCGCACGGACACGTCCGTCGAGGGCATCGACGACCTGGTTCTCCTCGGTGATCAGGGTCTTCAGGATTGCCAGAGATGGCCTCTCCACGACTCTCCTCATGGCTGCGGCGTTCCGGGCGTGCCACTCGACCGGCTCGCTCTTCAGGCGCTCGATCAGAAAAGGAAGGCGCCGCTCGATCTGGTACCTCGAGCTTGGGGACCACTCGAGCCGGGAGAAAGTGTGCGAGGCATCCACCTCCATCTGGCGGTCGATGTACCGGTACATCCAAGGCCGTTCGAAGGGCATGCGACCCGTCACCCGGCCGACGCCCGTCATCCCCAGCATCCCAAGCCCGCACACCGGGGCCGAGAGGAGCACCGGGCGCTTTTGGACGCCGAGGTATGTGCGAGTGGCGAGATCGAAGAGCTTCCGGTGCGAGGTGCAGCCACGGGTGCACGCTACGACTGTTTCGCCGCTCTCGAGACGCTCGTGCATCCTGAGCAGACGACGGAGGAACGCGACGGCGTCACGGACGTGGATGTAAGGGATCGCGCTCCTCCCCCGCCCTGCCAGAATGCGTGACTTCCACGAGCTGCCCAGCCATGTGTTGAGGAAAACGTAGAGCGGTGGGTACTCGCACCAGTCGCTGTAGACGGCCCCGAATCGCACGATGCAGCTCGGGAGCGAGTGATACTCGGCCTTCAAGATCTTTTCGCCCTCGCGCTTGCTCCACGCGTAGATGTGCCGGCCGTCCGGTGGGGTAGCCTCCGTGATCGGGCCCTCGGGCCGCGGAAAGTCGCACGCGGCCACCGAGCTCGCAAACACAAAGCGACTCAGCCGGAGCTGGCTAGCTTCCTGGAGCACGTTGCGGGTACCCTCGATGTTGGTCCGGGTATACTCCGGGCGGTTTTCCCCCGCGAAATCGTAGTAACCTGCGAGGTGAACCAGGATCGTCGCCCCGCCCGCGGAGACGATCTCGCGGAAGGTGCGCGCCAAGCCCTCCTTGTCGCCGATGTCCACTTGCATCCAGGCAATGTTGGAGTGGACCGGAGCCCCACATTCGCGCTGGGAACGGCGGGCGATCCCGAAGATGCGGTAGTCTTCCTTCAGCTCCTCGAGGAGATGACGCCCGACAAAACCCGATGCGCCCGTGACGATCAGTGCCGGACGGGGCATATGCGACGTACCCGAGGGATCTTGAGAGAGCCGTCAGACATCCCGGAGTCCCCTCCGACTTCGCGCAAGAATAGCATCGAAAGCACTTGAACCCAACTGAGAACGTGCCGCAATCAGCTGCGTGCGCCGGGGTGTGACACCTCGGGGATCAGGATGGCAGGGGTGTCGAGCGGGCCACCGTCGTTCGGTTCGCCCAGCGGCGCATCGCCAGCACGGCGATGCCCATCAACCCATCCGCCACCCCTGCAAACGTCGCGAACCAGGGGACGGTGGCCAGCAATGTGGCCGCCAGCAGGAAGACGGCCCCGCACGCCTTTGCGGTGAGCAGGAGCGAGACCGAGCGCAGGCGCAGGTACTCGACAAGGTACCCGGTGCCGAGCACGAGGTGAAAGACACCCGCCTGACGGGGGAAGAAGAGCGGCGGGATGGTTTCCCAGCCGCCGAACCGCAGCGCCCATTCCGGCAGCCCGAGCAGTGCCACGCCGATCCCGTAGGTGTGGAGGGCGATCAGCAGCACCAACCACCACTCCAGCTTGCGGGCCACGACCTCTCGGCTGACCATGGCACTCACCTTTCCGGCGAGTTTACACCACCGCCTACCTCGGGCTTACGTGCGCTCCCACCAGAGGTCAGGGGTGACCGGCGTCGAGCGAGCGCGAGGCGCGACGCCCAGCCGCCCGAGCTCCTCCACGACCTCTGCCGCCGCCTGCGGCACCGCAGCGCGCACGGCCGGGCTCAGCCCCACACCTGTCCGCACCTCGCCCGGGACAACGCCAACGAGCAGCACCTCGCGCGGGCTCTTTCCGGAGAACTCCAGCGTCAGAAGCGCTTCCTTCAGGCCAGGATCGTGCGGAGACAGACGGGGCTGCGGCGCGTGCTTGAGGACCTCGTCATGCCGGTACAGCCGCACCTCGCCCGGAGCGCCGCTCGCACGCACGGTGTCCACCACGATCACAGCCGTGACGCCCGCCAGGTAGGGGGTGAGATCGAGGCCGGGGGTCCCGAGGTCCTGCACCGAGACCCCCCTCGGAAACTCGTACTCCGCCTCGAGAACCTTGATCACGGTTGGGCCCAGGGCATCGTCCCCCATGAGGACGTTGCCCAGGCCCAGCACCGCTACGTTGGCTTCCGGAGGCCTTTCCGCTGCCGCCTCCTCGCCAACCGGAATCACAGCGTTCTCACCCGTGAGATCTCGTTGCCCTCCACGTCCACCGTGTGAATGGCGCACGCCAGGCAGGGGTCGAAGGAGTGCACCGTGCGCAGGACCTCGAGCGGCTTCTCCGCGTCGGCGATCGGGTTGCCCACCAGTGCGGCCTCGTACGGGCCCTTCTGGCCCTTCTCGTCACGCGGGCCGGCGTTCCAGGTCGACGGCACGACCGCCTGATAGTTGGCGATCTTGCCGTCGCGGATGACGACCCAGTGCGAGAGGGTTCCGCGCGGTGCCTCGTGGAAGCCGAAACCGCGCTGCTCCCCGGCAGGGAAGGTCGGCGGCGCGAAGGTCGCGACGTCGCCCTTGCCGATGTTCTCGATCAAGAGGTTCAGGTGCTTGAGCGCCAGGTCGCACAAAACAGCAGTCCGGATGGCCCGCGCCGCGTGCCGACCGAGGGTGGAGTGCAGCACGGCGGGTCCGAGCTTGGCCTTGGCAATCTCACCCGCGGTGGCGAGCACCTGGTCAGCGTACTTCTTGATCAGCTCGTGGCCGGACGCGTAGCCGACCAGCACCTGGGCGAGCGGCCCCACCTGCATCGGGCGGCCCTGGAAGCGCGGCGCCTTGACCCAGGAATACTTCTTCTCCGGGTCGAAGTCTGTGTAGTTCGGCACCGTGTCCTCGTCCCACGGGTGCTTGTTCCAGTCCCCCTGGTACCAGGAGTGCGCGATTGACTCGCTCACGTTGTCCCGGAAGTAGGGGTCCTGGAAGCTGTTGATCGTCCTCATCCCGGCCAGGTCGCCGTCGAAGATCGTGCCGCCCGGCAGGTCGAACGTCGTCCCCTTGGTGTCGAGCGGCAGGTCGGGCACGGCCAGGTAGTTGGTTACCCCGGCGCCGTAGCCGAGCCAGTCGGCGTACATGGCGCCGACCACCGCCACGTCCGGCAGGTAGACCTGCTGCACGAAGTCTCTGACCTCCTCGAGCAGGTCCTTCATCATGAAAAGCCTTTCCATGTTGATCGCGGCCTGGTTGTCGAGGTTGATGGGGTTGGCGACCCCGCCGACCGCGAGGTTCTGAATGTTGGGAGTCTTGCTGCCCAGGATCGCCACCACCTTGTTGGCCTTCTGCTGGTACTCGAGCGCCTGCAGGTAATGCGCTACCGCCAGGAGGTTCACCTCGGGCGGCAGCTTCATCGCCGGGTGGCCCCAGTACCCGTTCGTGAAGATGCCGAGCTGGCCGCCGGCAACAAAGCCCTGCAGCTTTGCCTTGACTGCCTCCATTTCGCGCTTGCTGTTGCGCGGCCAGGGCGAGAGGGTCTCGGCGAGGGCTGCAGTCTTCGCAGGGTCGGCGTCGAGCGCCGACACCACGTCCACCCAGTCGAGCGCCGAGAGCTGGAAAAAGTGCACGATGTGGTCATGCAGGGCGTGCGCGGCCACGATGATGTTCCGAATGTACTGCGCGTTGATCGGGATCTCGAGCCCGAGAGCGTTCTCCACCGCGCGCACGGAAACGATCGCGTGAACCGTCGTGCACACGCCGCAGATGCGCTGGGTGAAAAGCCAGGCATCGCGCGGGTCCCGTCCCTTGAGGATCTCCTCGATGCCGCGGAACATCTGCCCGGAAGACCAGGAATTCTTTACGGAGCCGCCATCTACCTCGACATCGATGCGGAGGTGGCCCTCGATGCGGGTGATTGGATCGACTGTGATTCGCTTGCCCATGGTGTCTCCCCCTTATGACGAAGCCTTCGCGGGCACGCGGCCCTGAAGGATCGGAAACGTCTTGACGACCGCGACGTAGATCGCGACCTCGGTTGCGACGATGCCGAACGTGATAAGCAACTCGGGGACCGCCGGGAAGTAGGAGTAGTTCGACCCCGGGTTGAAGGCGACTAGGTAGGTGTTGACGCGGTGCAGCGAGGCGCCGACGAGCAGCACGATTGCGGCGCGCACTTGCCACATGGCCTGATTCCTCAGGCTCTCGGACAGCAGGATCGCGGCGCCCAGAACCAGCAGGCCGACCTCGCCCACGAAGGCGATCCCGTATCCGCTCGCGAGGTAGCCAAGCTTACCTGCGATCGCGACCTCCGCAACCCTGAACACGGACCAGCCGAGAGCGACCCACGCAGCGACGTACGACAGGGAGGCCAGCATGGCGGTCTCCCGCGGGCGCCGAAACGCCACCGCGGAGAACGTCGCCTCGAGCGTTACAACCGCGAACCCCATGATGGTGCAGTTGACCACGAACAGCAGCGGCAACCACGGAGTGAACCAGAGCGGGTGCATCTTCGGGCCCGGCAGCAGCATCATAGTTCCGAGCGAGGACTGGTGCATCGTCGGGAGCAGGAGACCAAGCGCAAGGACCCAGACGAAGCTCTTCTCGATGAAGGTGAGCCCGCTCTGGGCGAGCCTCCGCAGACCGCTCGACGCGCTCGCGCGCAGCTTCTCGAAAAGCGCCGGGGAGAGCTCGATCATCAGCACGAGCGTGTAGGCCGCCACGCAGAGCGCCACCTCAAGCTGTGGCGAGTGGGACCACCGCCATACGAAGATCGGGACCTTCCAGAGGCTCCAGAACCTGCCGAGGTCGATGACGACCGCGATCACGGCGAGGCCATAGCCGAGGAGGCTCGTCAGGATCGCCGGCCGGACCAGCGGGTGGTACTGGCCCCGGTTCAGGATGTAGACGAGGAGGCCCACGGCGTACCCTCCGCAGCCGATCGCGGTCCCGATGACCACGTCGAAGGCGATCCAGACGCCCCACGGGTAGCCGTTGGAAAGGTTGCTCACGCTGCCGATCCCGTAGACGAAGCGGTACATCGCAACGAGAGCACCGATGCCGGCAAATGCCAGTAGCACCATGAAGGGGCGGGTCATCAGCCGTCCACCAGCCGGCGCGTGAACGTCGGTGTGCGAGCTCATGATTTCGCTTCCTTCTCGCCGGAGCTGACCCCTTCGGCACGCCGATTTCGGTAGGCGACCGCAGCAAGGACCGCGTACAGACCAACTGGGGCAAGGAAGGGAAGGTTGTAGTAGATCCCCTCCTGCACCGCGTATGCAGTTTGTGGTACTGGCTCGTTGCCGATCTTGGGCAGCCCCAGCTTCTCGAACGGCACGGACGCCAGGTACAGCACCTGGGTGCCGCCCGCATCGAACTCGCCGTAGATCCGATCCTCGAAGTACCTTCCGGGGAAAGCGGCGATTCTTCGCTTGCCCTCGGCCAGCAGCTCATCGCGCGTGCCGTAGATCACGGCGTTGCGGGGGCAGACCTCGCAACATGCCGGTCCCTGGCCCTTCGGATAGCGCGTGAATCCATCCGCTCCCTTGACCGCCGCGTCCTTGACGCGATGACGGCACAGCTCGCACTTCACGATCTTCGGGACTGCCTTGCTGAACTCGAACTTGGCCACGTTGAACGGGCACGCCATCTGGCAGTAGCGGCAGCCGACGCAGTACGCCGGATCGTAGGCGACGACGCCGGTCACCTCGTCCTTGTGCAGCGAGTGGAGCATGCAGGCGGCCGCGCACGCCGGGTCGATGCAATGCATGCACTGCTGCTTCACGTACGAGAGCTTTTCTCCCTCGCGGTAGAGCTTGATGATGTTCTTGGTCTTGCCGTCGAGATCGAGCGGCGCGTCGTAGAGGTTTGATTCCTTCCACGGGCCTGGCTCCGGCGGCATATCGTTCGCCTGTTTGCATGCGACGACGCAGGTCTTGCACCCGATGCACTTGGTGGCGTCGTAGAGCATCCCCATCGCGCCGGGCGGCGCCACCTTTCGCACCCGCGCCACTGCCGGGACGGCGCCTGCGGTCGCCGCGACGCCTCCCAGGGTCAGGGACTTGAGCAGCACGCGTCGGTCGAGCGGCATGTCACGCCCCCTTGTCCGGGCCGGCGCCCTTGTCCTCGCTGCCGTCGCCAACCTTCTTGGCCGCCATCCACCCAGCGCCGGCGAGCGCCCCGCCGACCACACCCGCGAGGCCGGCCGCTACGGCGCTTATGTGACCCTGTTCTGCCTTGATTGGTGGGTAGGTATCGGGCGGCATCGGCCGCTGTATATCGACCGTGGCATGCATCGGCATGCTCCACAGGATCGCTTGCTCGGTGCACCCGACGCACGGATGGCCTGTGCCGATGGGCCATGCACCCTCGACCTCGCAGAAGTTCTTCAGCGAGCAGTTCGCGTGCGTCGCCGGTCCCTTGCACCCCATCTTGTAAAGGCACCAGCCGTTGCGGTGCCCCTCGTCGCCGAACTGTTGCACGAAGCGCCCCGCGTCGAAGTGCGGCCGCCGCGGGCAGTCATCGTGAATGACGCGCCCGTACGCGAAGCGCGGGCGCGCCTGGTCATCGAGGGCCGGCAGCGTGCCGAACGTCGCATACTGCAGCACCGTGCCGAGCAGGTTGTACGGGTTCGCCGGGCACCCAGGGATGGTGACCACGGTCTTGCCGGGGAGGACCTGCGGTGCGCCTTTGGCTCCGGTGGGGTTAGGGTCGGCCGACGGGATCCCGCCCCACGACGCGCACGAGCCGATCGCGATGATGGCCCCTGCCTTGCCGGCGACCTCGTTCAGCATCTCGAGGGCGGTGCGGCCGGCGATCTTGCAGTAGATGCCGTTATCCTTGGTTGGGATGGCACCTTCGACGATGCAAACGTATTTGCCTGCGTTGGCCTCCATCGCGCTCTTCAGCGCCGCCTCCGCCTGGTACCCGGCCGCCGCGAACAGCGTCTCGTGGTAGTCGAGGGAGATCAGATCGAGGACCAGCTCGGCGAGCCCCGGGTGCGAGGTTCGCAGGAGCGACTCGGAACACCCGGTGCACTCCTGGAAGTGCAGCCAGATCACCGAGGGCTTGAGCCCTTTGGCCGCGGCGTCCGCCCACTTCACGCCGACCGATGCCGGCAGGCCGACGGCTGCCGCGGCTAGCGTGCAGACGCGGATGAAGTCCCTGCGGTCCAGGCCCCGATCCTCAAAAAGCTTTGAAGGTTTGTCGGTACGTTCCCAACTTTTCATCGTGACCCTCCGGTTTCTTGTTCTCCCCCCAAGGCAAGACCGTTGTGGCGAAGGTAGCTGCGCATACCAGGCCTGTCAATTGGACGAACGACCGAGAAAAGAATCCTGAATCTCAAAAGCGAAAAGAAACCTTTTGCGAGCGTGCCGCACCTGTTTCTGAACGACCTGATCTCTTGTGGAAAAAACCCTGGGTTTTGTGACGTCTTTCACGACCTGGCAAGATCCTCGTGACAGCTTTCACGTGTCGAGCGGGATTTGTCGCTCGCGGTAGGGCGGCACGACCGCGGGCATCGAGACGGAGGACACACGAGCCTGCCCGCACCCGAACCCGCAAAGCACGGTCACACCTCGCTCGCCGGGGAGGTGAGGCGCAGGACAGGGCGCAACCCCGCCCGCTTTTGCCAGTGCGGAAAGTGCTCGGCGGGATGCCCGATGGCCGCAGAAACGTCGCTGCGCACCCACGACGTTATGCGCCTGGTCCACCTCGATGCGCGCGAGAAGCTCCTCTCCTCCGAGCCCATCTGCCTGTGCGTGACCTGCGAGACCTGCGTCGCCCACTGCCCCAACCAGTGCGACCCTGCTCGCACCATCGACGCCCTCCGGGCGATCGCGGTTGCCGAATCACACGCGATCCCGAGGACGATCGCTGCGTTCCACCGGTCGCTCCTCGATCAGGTCCGGCTCACCGGCCGCATGTTCGAGCTCGGGCTCGTGGTCGAGTACAAGCGTCGCAGCGGGGCGCTCGTCGCCGAAGTGACCGCAGTCCCCGGGACGCTTGCGCGCGGCAAGCTCTCCTTCGTGCCGCACGCAATCGAGGGAGTGGAAGAGGTCCACCGCATCCTTGAGGCCTGCAACACCTCGGGTGAGGAGGACCCATGAGGCTCGACTACTTCCCAGGATGCTCCCTGCACACGATCTCGCGGGAGTTCAACGAGAGCCTGAGGGAGGTCGCGAGCGCCCTGGGACTGGAACTCGCCGAGCTCGAGGACTGGTCGTGCTGCGGTGCCACCTCGGCCCACGCCACCAACCACCTGCTCGCGGTGGCGCTGCCGGCCCGCGACCTGGCTCTCGCCGCAGCCCAGGGGCACGACGCGGTGCTCAGGCAGGTCTGAGTACCGTCATGCCAGGCTGCTCCGGTCCCCCAGTTCCGAGACCAACTCATCCAGGAGCTCTGTGGCGGCACGCACTGCGGCCGGCACGCTCGCCTCGACCACCTCGGACAGCCCCACGCCGGTCTCGAGGTTGGCCGGCTCCACGCCGACGACCACGACCTCGTCGGGGAGCTCTCCGACCAGCGCTGCGGCGCGGAGCAACTCGACGACGCTCGCCTCGTGTGTGGTCATGCCCGCGCCCGGCGCGGCCGCGAAGACCGCCTGGTTGTGCAGGCGGTGGACCGCGCCCGGGGCCGCACCCACGGCCACCGCGTCGAGCAGGACGACCGCGCGCCGGCCCGTGAGGAAGCCGAGCAGCGCCATCCCCTGCGTGCCGCCGTCCAGAAACTCCACGTGTTCACCCCAACGGCCCGCGAGGCGGCCCAGCTCCGCGAGGAGCCTCTGGCCGACCCCGTCATCGCCGAGAAGAATGTTGCCCACGGCAAGAACGAGGACCGGGGCGACGCGGCCCCGGTCCTTCGGTTCAGAGTCGCCCGCTCGCCCGGTCTCAGGACACCCAGGTGTCATGGTCGAGGTCGTGCTCCCCGTAGAACTTCTCGCCCGACACGATGGCCCCCACCAGGCCGTTCTTGTACTGCTCACCGTCGTAAAACACGATGTAGACGTGGAGGATGGCAAAGAAGATGAACCCCCAGGCGAAGAGGTGGTGGAACATCCGCGTCTGAAACGAGCCTCCGAGGAGCGGGAGCACCCACCCCACGGTGCGGCCCCAGAACCCCGCCGGGTCGGACTCGGAGTAGAGGGCCAGGCCGGTGAAGATCTGCGCCCATCCCAGCGCGATCACGAAGATGGTGTAGGAGAGACCGCCGAGTGCGTTGTGGCCGAGGTGGACGTGACCGCGCTCCAGACGCAGGTAGTCCGCCCCCTGGCGGAAGAGATCGCGCCACCACTGCCGGCGCCAGATGAACGGGAACCCCGAGCGGGCGTAGTTGTTGCCCATCCAGAACCAGTAGATCCGCCACAGGAAGTTGATGATGAAGATGAACGCGAAGATGAAGTGGATCTGCCTGAAACGGGCCATCACGAAGTGGTTGAACGGCTCTCCCGCGGGGGCGAGGATCGGACTCGCGATGTAGAGCCCGGTCAGGAAAAGCCCGGCCACGCAGATCGCGTTGACCCAGTGGAACGCACGGATCGGCCACTGCCAGACGTACTTGCGGCGGAAGTAGCGATGCGGGCGGGCCGCCACGTCACTGATGTCGATCGGTTGGACCCTGGTTGCCATGGCCCGCCTCCTAGCGCACCGTCACCGTTGCCAGCGTGCGCCCGTCCGGTCCGATTACGTGCGAAGCACACGCCAAGCAGGGGTCGAAGGAGTGGATCGTGCGGAGGATCTCCACCGGCTGCTTCGGGTCGGCCATCGGCGTTCCCAGCAGCGCCGCCTCGTACGCGCCGTGCTGCCCCTTCCCGTCCTTCGGCGAGGCGTTCCACGTCGAGGGCACCACTGCCTGGTAGTTGGCGATCTTGCCGTCCTTGATGTGTACCCAGTGGCCGAGAGAGCCGCGCGGGGCCTCGGTGAAGCCGAAGCCCTTGGCCTCCGCGGGCCAGGTCGATGGATCCCACTTCGAGGTGTCGGCGGTGAGGTTGATCCCCGCCTTCAGGTTGGTGACCAGATGCTCGTATTCCTCCTTCAGCCAGTACGCGGTGAGGCGGGACTCGAGGCCGCGCGCCGCCGTCCTGCCCAGCGTGGAGAAGAGCGCTACGGGCGGCGCGTTGAGCCGGCCCAGCGCCTCGGTCACCACTTCCTTGAACTCGGGCCGGCCGCTCGCGTACCCGATCAGCACCCGCGCCAACGGTCCCACTTCCATGGCCGTGCCCTTCCAGCGCGGTGCCTTCAGCCACGAGTACTTGCCGTTCTCGTCGAGGTTCTCGTAGGGCGGCGTGGGTCCCGTGTAGTGCGGCTGGGTGACGCCGTCGAACGGGTGGAGGGCCGCCTTCCCATCCGGGTAGTCGTACCAGGAGTGGGCGATCTCCTCTGCGATCTGCTGCCCGTCGGTGGGATCCACCGGCAGGACCTCGGCGAGGTTCTTGTTGAGGATGATCCCGCGCGGGAAGCGGAACTTGCTCGGGTCGCCGATCCCGTTCTGCGGAACGTCGCCGTACGACATGTAGTTGCCGAGGCCGCCGCCGATCCCCGCCCAGTCGAGGTAGAAGGAGGCGATCGCCAGCAGGTCGGGCAGGTAGAGCTGCTCGATGATGGTGATGGCGTTGTTGATGAGGTCCCTGACCAGGTTCAGCCGCTCCATGTTGATGGCGTTGTCGCTGTTGAGGTCGATGGCGCAGGGCATCCCGCCCACCAGGTAGTTCGGGTGCGGGTTCTTGCCTCCGAAGATCGTGTGGATCTTGATGATCTCCTTCTGCCAGCGGAGCGCCTCCAGGTAGTGCGCCACCGCCATGAGGTTAGCCTCCGGGGGCAGCTTGTAGGCGGGGTGGCCCCAGTAGGCGTTCTGGAAAATGCCGAGCTGACCCGACTCGACGAACTTCTTGAGCGTCGTGGCCACGTCCGCGAAGTAACCCGCCGAGGACAGGGGCCAGTTCGGCGAGACCTTCTGGGCAAGCGTCGCCGTGGCGGCCGGGTCGGCCTTGAGAGCCGACACGACGTCCACCCAGTCAAGGGCGTGAAGGTGGTAGAAGTGGATCACATGGTCCTGCACGTACTGGGTCAGGAACATGATGTTGCGGATGATCTCGGCGTTCTCGGGTACTTTGATGCCGAGCGCGTTCTCGACCGCGCGCACCGACGCCAGCGCGTGCACCGTGGTGCACACCCCGCAGATGCGCTCGGTGAACGCCCACGCGTCACGGGGGTCGCGCCCCTGAAGGATGATCTCGATCCCGCGCCACATCGTTCCGGTCGACATGGCGTCCTTGATGACCTTGCGATCGTCGAGCATCGCCTCGATGCGGAGGTGCCCTTCGATCCGGGTGATCGGGTCAACGACGACACGCTGTGTGCTCATGGCTCCCCCCCTTACTCGCGCTCACCAGAGCTCTGGCCTTCGCCATCGGCCTTGCGAGCCCCGAGCGCCCGGCGGACGAGGAACGAGCCGAAGTGGGCCGCAACCCCGACCCCGGCCACGACGGCGGCGGTCTTGCCGATCTGGTCCGGCGTCGACTCCACGCCGGGGAGAGGCACCGCCGAGAGCCGCTGGTAGAAGGGACCGTTGTCCCAGAAGTTCGCCTCGCTGCACCCGATGCAGCCGTGACCCGAGCCGATCGGCCAGGAAACCCCGTTGTTCCACTTGAAGGTGGCGCACGAGTTGTAGGTGGAGGGCCCGCGGCACCCCATCTTGTAGAGGCACCACCCCTTCCTCGCGCCCTCATCGTCCCACGCCTCCACGAACTGGCCGGCGTCGAAGAACGACCTGCGGAAGCATTTGTCGTGCAGGCGCTGGCCGTAGAACATCTTTGGACGGCCGATGCGGTCGAGCTCGGGCAGGCGGTCAAAGGTGAGGATGTACGTGATCACGCCCGTCATGACCTCGCCGATGGGAGGGCAGCCTGGCACGTTGATGACCGGCTTGCCATGGATCAGCTTGTGGACCGGCATCGCCCCCGTGGGGTTCGGGTGCGCCGCCTGCACGCAGCCGTTGGAGGCGCACGAGCCCCACGCAACGACGGCCATCGCGTTCTCGGCGGTCTCGCGCAAGATGTCGAGGAACGTTCGGCCCCCAACGGTGCAGTAGACCCCGCCGTCCTTGGTGGGGGCGTTCCCCTCCACTGCCAGGATGTACTTCCCAGGGTATTCGTTCATGATCCGCTTGCGGATCTCCTCGACCTGGAACCCCGCCGCGGCCTGCAGGGTGTCGTCGTAGTCGAGCGAGATCATGTTGAGCACCACGTCCTGGGCGATCGGGTGCGAGGACCGGATGAACGACTCGCTGCAGCACGTGCACTCCAGGCCGTGCAGCCAGAGGACCGGGATGCGAGCCTTCTTTTCCAGCGCCTCGACGACCTTGCCCACCGCCGTGGCGTCGAGCCCCATGGCCGCCGCCATCATGGTGCAGAACTTGAGGAACGACCTTCGGTCCACACCATGCTCCCGCAAAAGCTCGTACGTCGTCGGCCTTGCTCCCGCCTTCAACATGGCGACCTCCTTCGGTTGTGAACTCCCCCCCAGAGAGAGTGAAAACTTGATAGCACGCTAGGACGGGGCCATGTGAATGTCAATAACCCTTGATTGCTCTCGATTCGGAAAACATAATTGAGTCTCTATCCAGTTGAAGGATACGGCCGCGATTGACTGATCGCTGCCGCCAACCGGCGGTTACACGTGCGAAAAAGAGGCCGTCTTCGTGACGCCTTTCACGAGCTCGAGATTGTCTTCGTGATGGCTTTCACGAGTGCTGTAAAATGCGCAACCCGAGTGCAAGTACAGCAGAGTGGAGATCGAGCATGGCGACCAAGGACAACCTCAAGGCGGCATTTGCGGGGGAGAGCCAGGCCAACCGCACCTACCTCGCGTTCGCGAAGAAGGCCGAGGCCGACGGCCTCAAGCAAATCGCGAAGCTCTTCCGGGCGGCCGCCGAGGCCGAGACGGTGCACGCGCACGCCCACCTGCGCGTGATGGGCGGCGTCAAGACCAGCGCGGAGAACCTGCAGGCTGCAATCGACGGCGAAGGGTACGAGTTCATGGAGATGTACCCCGCGTTCGTGGCCCAGGCCGAGGCCGAGGGCGACAAGGGCGCCACCGTGTCGTTCAAGAACGCCATGGCGGTGGAGAAGGTCCACCACGCGCTGTACACGAAGGCGCTGGAAACGCTCACGTCGGGCAAGGACCTCGCGTCCGCGCGCATCTGGGTCTGCCCGATCTGCGGCAACACGGTGATCGGCGACCACCCCCCCGAAAAGTGCGACGTCTGCGGCGCATCCGCCAACAAGTTTCCCGAGATCAGCTAGGCGAGTTGCACTGTGGCGCGTTCCCAGGCTTGTGTGGTGGTGACCGGCCGCCCCCACACCCTGGCCGGGCCGGGCCGTGCAGCGCGTGTTCCCCTTGCTTTGAACGACCCCCTGTTCGAAGCCCCACGTCTGGAGGCAAGGCAGGCGCCGCACGCCGCGCCGGGCCTCTGGACCGGCATGCGCGACCTGTACTGTTGAGGACTGGGCATAGGGCACCGGGCACAGAGCAAAGAACCGGTGCGGGCTGGCGGGTTCAGCCTGCTACCCTTGCGCGAGGGGAGCGCCGCGATGGGGAGCGAGGTCGACCGTGCGATGTCGCAGGCCGTGCGAGAGGCGTACGCGCGCGGCGAGGAAGAGGAGACGATGGAACCCCTCGTCCGCGTGGACGCCGTCGGGCGCGCGGTGGGTCGTATCGCGCCCGGCGACTCCGTCATCTTCTACGACATCCGCGGCGAGCGCGAGGTGGAGCTGACCTCGGCGTTCGTGGACAAGGCGTTCGACCACTTCCCGGTGGACCCGGACCTCGATGTCCGCTTCGCCACGATGATCGAGTACGACCGCTCCCTGCCCGTGCGGGTGGCGTTCCCTCCCCTGGAGGAGCTGCGCGGCACGCTGTGCGAGGCGGTGAGCGTCGCCGGCCTCCGCCTGGTGAAGGTGACCGAGACGGAGAAGGCGATCCACCTCGCCTACTTCCTCAACGGCAAGCGCTCGGAGGCGTTGCCGGGGGAGGAGCGCATCGCCGTCGAGTCGCCCAGGGAGCCTCTGCGCGAGCCCGAGATGCGCGCCAGGGAGGTCGCCGAGGCGCTCGTGAAGGCCGTGGAAGACCCGGGCGCCGCTCTGGTGATCGGCAACTTCCCCAACGTCGACGTGGTCGGCCACAGCGAAGACAGGGGTGCGATCCTGCGCGCCGTCGAGGCGGTAGACCGCGGCCTGGGACGAGTCCTCGCCGCAGCTCGCCGCGCCGGCTTCACCGCGGTCGTCACCGCGGACCACGGCACCGTGGAGAGCTGGCTCTACCCCGAGGGCACGATCGACACCGGCCACACGGCGAGCCCGGTCCCCGCGGCGGTCGCCTTCCCCGACGGGCGCGCCGCCGCGCCGTGCGTGCTGCGCGAGGGCGGGAGCCTCGTGGACGTCGCACCCACCGTGCTCGAGCTGCTCGGCCTCGGCCGGCCGCCGGAGATGACGGGCAGCTCACTGCTCCCGGACGGCTTTCTCGGGCCACCGGGTTCCCGCGTCCTGCTGCTGATCTGTGACGGCTGGGGGATCGCCGAGCCGGGGCCCGGCAACCTGATCTCGCAGGCGCGCACGCCCGCAATGGATGCGCTGCTCGCCAGCAACCCGTACACCACGCTGCGGGCCTCGGGCACCGCGGTGGGGCTGCCGGAGGGCACGGTGGGCAACTCGGAGGCCGGGCACCTGCACATCGGCGCCGGCAGGTCCGTGTTCTCCGATCGCGTGCGGATCCAGCGCGCCATCGAGGACGGGAGCTTCCTCGCCAACCCCGCGTTTGTCTGGGCAGCCGAGGGCGCGAAGCGGGCCGGCACGCGGCTGCACCTGCTGGGGATCGTTTCGTTCTTCTCCTCCCACGGTTCCGTCGAGTACCTGTTCGCGCTGATGGAGCTGGCGAGGCGCGCCGGCGTCCGCGAGGTCTTCATCCACGCCCTGCTGGGGCGCCGCGGCGAGCATCCGGAGAGCGGGGCTCACTACCTGGGCCTGGTCGAGGACGAGGCCGCCAGGCTCGGCGTGGGAACGCTTGCCTCCGTGATCGGGCGGCACTGGGCGCTCGACCGCGAGCGCAACTGGGACCGGGTCGAGAGGACCTACCGTCTCCTGGTGGACGGCGTCGGTCGCCCCGTCAAGCAGGGCACGGGGTGATGGGCTAGGCGAGCAGAGGCCCCCGGGCGTCGGGCTCGTGCGGCGACACCCGGAGGTGACCACCCCTGATGACACAGTCCGCGCCGCGCGACCTGCGCCTGCACATCAGCACGTTCGGCCGCCGCAACGTTGGAAAGTCGAGCCTGCTGAACGCGATCACGCGGCAGGACGTGGCGATCGTCTCCGACCAGCCGGGCACCACCACCGACCCGGTGGAGAAGCCGATGGAGCTGCTGCCGCTTGGCCCCGTGCTGTTCATCGACGCCGCTGCGGTGGACGAAGCGGGGCGCTGGGCGCGAAGCGCATCGCGAAGACCCGCCGGGCCCTCGACAGGACGTACCCTGGCGCGGTGGTCGTCGAGGCGGAGTCGTGGGGCGAGTTCGAGGAGGGCCTGCTCGCCAAGCTGCGCGCCCGCAAGGTGCCCGTGATCGCGGTGTTCAACACGGCCGACCTCGGGCAGCCCGATCCGCACCTCATCGAGCGCCTTGAGACCGAAGAGGCCGCCGTCGTGCGGGTCTCGGCCGCCACCGCCCAAGGCCTCGAGGAGCTGCGGCTCTCGCTGCTGGCCGCCGCGCCCAAGGGCTACCTCGAGAGCCGCCACATTGTGGGCGACCTGGTGGGCCCGGGAGAGCTCGTGGTCCTGGTGGTGCCAACGGGCAAGGAGGCTCCCAGGGGCCGGCTCATCCTCCCCCAGGTCCAGACGATCCGCGACCTGCTCGACTCCGACTCGTTCTGCATCGTGTTTAAGGAGCGCGAGCTCAAAGCCGCGCTGGCTCACCTCACGCGGCCGCGCAGGCTAATTGTCACGGGCTCCCAGGCTTTCCTGAAGGTCGCGGCCGACACGCCGCGCGGGAAGTACGTATTTTGATTTCGGGGTTTCGCGACTATCCGTTGCGGGGGGCTCTGCGGCCCCCCGCCCTCGCTTCCACCGCAGAAGTTCCCCCCGAGCCCCCCGCGCTCCGCGGGAGTGAATCCCGCTCCGCTTTTCTCGCACCCCCCCCGCGTGATCTAGACCCCCCGCGCCCCCCGCAGTCGCGCCGGCAAAGCCGGACGCTCGCTCTCGCTCCCGGCGGCCCTCACCTCGCGCGACGTTGTCTCAGCCGCCGGTCCTTGCCGGCCCGGATCGCCCCGTGCATCGTCCCCGACCACGGACCGGCGCAGACTCCAATCGAGCCCGTCCCCCTTGCCAAAGGAGTCGGTGCACCCTAGATTTCAACTTGAGCTTGCTAGCTCATTCACAAGTCGGGCTGGGTCGCTCGACCCAAGGGCGCTCCGCGGCGCGCTCACGGCCTTTTCGTGGCGTTGACACTCGACGCCCTCAGTCCCGATAGGTATCTGCTGCGGCACGGGGTGCCCAGGACATGCGGCCGAGCCACACGATGACCTTCGGACCAGAGGGCACAGCGGCGAAGGCGCCGCAGCTCGCTCGCTTCCCGCAAGTAGCTGCGGGAAAAGAAGTTCACCTACGAACGCCGCCGTCATACATGCGGCCTGGCGCGATCACAGGCCGCGGTGAAGCACCGTGAGCAGCCACCCCAAGGTGGTCGAGAGCGCGCCGGTCGGCGAGATGGCAGTGGCGTGGCAGCTGCTGGCGGCCGCCTGCGCGGTCAGCGCTCTTCTCACTGGCGACTTCAGCTGGGCCTCGCTGTGCATCGCGGCGCCGTTCCTGCTCATGGGCGGCCTGCTGGCGCTGGCGGCGCTTTGGGCGCTAGGCTGGGGACCGGAGCTGGTTACGCGGGGGCCCTACCGGTGGATCCGACACCCCTACTTCCTGGGCATCCTGCTGATGCTGGCGGGGGCCATCATCATGATGCGCTCGCTGCCGGCGCTGATCCTGTTCTACCCGGCGGTTCGGATCACGCTCGTGCGGGCCCGGCGCGAGGAGCACAACCTCGCGCTGCGCTTCGGCGACGCCTACCTGGCGTACGGGGCGCGCGTGCCGTTCATCTTTCCCCTGCGTCCCCCCCTACCAGGTGCGCGCGAGCGCTGAGTTGGCCAGAAACCTGAGGAAGGCGTGGCCTGCGCCCTAGCCTTTCCGCCAGGCCGCGGTGAGAACCTCCTGCACGCTCTTCAGAAGCCGGGCGGGATCAATGGGTTTGTCGAGGAACTCCTGGACCGGCACTCGCTCCCCCGCCTTAAACGTGCCGGCCGCGCCCTCCGGGTAGAAGAGCAGGCCGGTTCTCTCCTGGATGGCCGTTAGCATGATGATGGGCACGTCCTGAAAGTACGGCTCCCCACGCTGGCGCAGTTTCCAGATGAAGCCAAACCCCTCCGTGGAATCTGGCATCATGACGTCGAGCAGTATCAGGTCCGGCCTTTCGGCATCCGCCTTCGTCAGCCCCGATTCGGCGTCGTGTGTCACGACGACCGTGTAGCCGTTGTTTTCGAGGACCAGACGGAGGGCCTCGACGAGATCGACGTCGTCATCGACGAGTAGGATCTTCTCTTTTTTGGCCATGGTCGCACCCCACCTTCGCAGGCGCCGAGATCGAATAACCTCGCACCCAACCGCCAGACACGGAAGCCGCAGGCTCGGTTGTCACGCAACCTCGATCCTGGTGCACAACCACCGGCCTCGGCAACACCGCTCTCGGCCCTGCGCCTAATCTAAATGAATGTTATCACAATCACCCGCGCCAGCTGCCCTCGGCGAGGCCATCAGGCCTTGGCGGCGGTGCCCGGATCCGTCGGTTTCGAGGCCGAACACTGCGCTGCTCACCGCGGGGAAGATCCTATGGAGCACGTCTCAACGGGGGGCAGCACGAGGAGAACGAACCACCTCACGGGAGGATCATCCGAGCGCAAGTACCCTGTTGACACTTTCACAAGCGTGGTTCATATTGATAGCAGCTCCGCTTCGTAGCAGCTCCGCGATCTGGAGGGGTACACGAGCGCGAGGAGGCGCGAGAGGCGGTGGGGCGACCATTGCCGCGCTCGTCTCAACGGTCCCCACCGCGCGTAGCGGCCTCGAGGAGTGACTGCCATGGTGGAGACTCCCGGAAGTGGCTCAGGAAGTGGCAACGAACATGAGAACGGCGCCCGGATCGGGGTGTTCATCTGTCACTGTGGCGGGAACATCTCGGACGTTGTCGATGTCAAGAGGGTGGCCGACGAGATCGGCAAGCTCCGGGGCGTGGTGCTCTCAACGACCCAGATGTTCGTGTGCTCCGACCCTGGTCAGGGGCTGATCGAGCAGAAGATCAAGGACTTGGGGCTGAACCGCGTGATTGTTGCCGCGTGTTCGCCAACCCTCCATCAGCTCACGTTCAGGCGCACGGTTGCCCGCGCGGGCCTCAACCAGTTCCTGTTCGAGCACGTCAACGTGCGGGAGCAGGTGTCGTGGGTGAGCGAGGATAAGGAACTGGCTACCCAGAAGGCGACGCGCCTGATTCGCGCGGCCGTCGGCAGGGTGCAGCACCTCATGCCACTCGACAAGCGCCGCATCGCCATCCATCCCACAGCCCTCGTGATCGGTGGTGGAATCGCCGGTCTCGTGGCGGCGCGCGACCTCGCGCAGCGGGGGATGAAGGTGACGCTGGTGGAGAAGCGGCCCTTCCTCGGCGGGCGCGTGGCCCAGCTCCACACGCTCTTCCCCACCGGTGAAGATGCCCGCGAGGCGCTCAACAAGGTCATTGAGGACGTCGTGAACCACCCCCTTGTGACCGTACACACCAATGCGCAGATCCTCGACTCCGAGGGCGTGGTGGGAGAGTTCCGCACCCGCATCCGCATCGAACCACGGGGTGCGAACGAGCATCTGAGCTACCGCGGCAACGCGATCGCGGCCTGTCCGGAGCAGACCATCAACGAGTTTGACTTCGGTCTCTCCCAGCGCAAGGCCATCTACATGGCGTATCCCGGGTGCTACCCGCCGATTCCAGCTATCGACTGGCACACCTGTACGAAGTGTGGCAAATGCGTCTGGGCGGTCGGAGGCAAAGGCATCGACCTGACGGAGCAACCGCGTGAGATAACGTTGCACAGCGGCGTCATCGTGCTGGCTACGGGCTACGATCCGTACGAGCCCCTGTACGGTGAGTACGGCTACGGCATCTTCCCCAGGGTGATCACGTTGCCGCAACTGATCCGCCTGCTCGATCCTCAGGGCCCCACCGGGGGCCAGCTACCCCGCAATGGCGGCGGACCGACCCGCATTGCCTTCCTCCACTGCGTGGGTGCGCGGCAGATCGAGGGAGTCAACCAACGCCAACCCGATGGAAAGGTCAAGGACTACTGCGCCCGCACCTGCTGCACCGCCGCCCTGCACACGGCGCTGGAGATCAAGCAACAACACCCGGAGGCGGTGATCGCCAACTTCTACCAGGACATTCGCACCTACGGGCGAGGCCACGAGGCGTACTACGAACGCGCTTCCGAGGCCGGCATCGTATTCCTCCGCTACGACCCGCACCACCCGCCCAGGGTCGAGAAGAACCCCAAGGGCGACTCGGCGTTCGTCGTCAAGTCGCACGACCTGCTGACGGGCGGGCTGGACGTCGAGATGCCTGCCGACTTGGTGGTCCTGGCCACCGGCGTGGTGCCGCACGACATCAGCGAGCTGATCGGCATGTACCACTGCGCCGTCGGCAACGATAGCTTCCTGCTCGAAGTCCACCCCAAGCTCCGCCCGGTGGAGCTCGCGGTGTCCGGCGTGTTCCTCGCCGGCTGCTGCCAGGGTCCGATGGACGTCACAGAGGCCTGCGCGGCGGCCTCCGCTGCCGCCTCAAAAGCCGCAGCGCTCATCGCCCAGGGCCAAGTGGAGATGGATCCCTTCATCGCCAAGGTCGACGAGGAGCTGTGCACCGGCTGTCAGACATGCCTGACGGTCTGCCCCTACGATGCGATCACGCGAGAGGAGACACGCGGGATTGCGGTAGTCAGCGAGGCGCGGTGCACGGGGTGCGGCACCTGCGCCGCCGCCTGCCCGAGCAACGCGATCCAGCAGTTCGGCTTCAACGACGCGCAGGTCCTCTCCGAGGTAGAGATGCTGCTGCAAGGAGCCGCCCTCGGGTAGGTCGCCCGAGTAGCAAAGGAGCGCGACATGGCAGAAGCACACGCTGTGCAGCAGGAGGCACAGGCGACCGTCGCAGGGTGGGAGCCTCGGATCATCGCCTTCCTCTGCTACTGGTGTTCCTACACCGGTGCCGACGCCGCCGGTACCGCTCGTCTCAAGTATCCCCCGAACGTGGACATCATCCGTTTGATGTGCTCTGGCCGCATCGATCCCGAGCTCATCACCACCGCGTTTGCGAGCGGCGCCGACGGTGTCATGGTGTGCGGCTGCCACATCGGCGATTGCCACTACATCTCCGGCAACCACAAGACCATGGCTCGCATGCCGCTTCTCAAGCGCACCCTGACCGATCTCGGGATCGAGCCAGACCGCTTTGTCCACGAGTGGGTGAGCGCGGCGGAGGGCGAGAAGTTCGCCCGTCTCGTGAGAGAGGTCACCGAACACGTGCGCCGTCTCGGTCCGCTTGGCTGGCCGCAGCGGATGCATGAGCGCGGTGTCGGTTGCGGCATGGGCCTCGAGCCGTGGGGAGCGTGACCATGAGCGAGAAAGCCGACAAGGCAGGAGGAAACGGCAAGCTCAAGATCGGCATGTACTGGGCCGCGAGCTGTGGCGGGTGCGATATCTCTCTGCTTGAGATTGGTCCTCACATCCTCGAGCTCATCGAGGCTGCCGATGTCGTGTTGTGGCCCTGCGCCGCTGACTTCAAGTACCAGGACGTCGTTAACTACCCCGATCAGTTCATCGATGTCTGTTTCTTCAACGGTGGGGTGCGCAACTCGGAGCAGGAAGAAATCGCCCGGCTCCTACGGCGCAGGAGCAAGACCCTGATCGCCTACGGTGCGTGCTCCATCGATGGGGGGATCCCAGCTCTTGCCAATACCAAGACGGTCGAGGGCATCTTCGCCGCCTCCTATCATGACTGCCCCTCCCTCGACAACCCGGCTCACGTCGAGCCCCAACCGATCACCCAAAGCGAGTATGGGGAGCTTGAGATCCCGCGGTTCTACCCCCAGGTCCTCAGGCTCTCGGATGTGGTGGAGGTCGACTACCAGATCCCCGGTTGTCCGCCCCAGGCCGATCGGGTGTGGGAGGCGATCCTGGCGTTGGTGGGTGGCCAGTTGCCGGCCCGTAACAGCGCGGTCAAAGTCGCCTGCTTCGACAAGTCGGTGTGCGACGAGTGCCCTCGTGAGAAGCGCAAGGTGAAGATCAAGGAGTTCAAGCGCCCCCACGAAGCGATAGCGGAAGCGGGGTGGTGTCTGTTGGAGCAGGGCTTCATCTGCACCGGCCCGGCGACCCGGAGCGGCTGCGGCGCGCTGTGCGTGAAGGCCAACCTGCCGTGCCGAGGCTGCTACGGACCCTCGGGTGAGGTGCAGGACCAGGGCGCGGCAATGATCGGCGCGCTCGGCTCGATTCTCGATGCCAGCACCGAGGAACGCGCGCGGGAGATGATCGACCACATCGTCGATCCGGTTGGCACGTTCTACCGCTTCACCATGGCATCGAGCGATCTCAAGGGACGCAGCTAGAGGCGTAGCGGGGTGAGCGTATGACGAGTCCGCACGTGAAAACCAACGAAGGCTACAGGCGGATCAGCATCGATCCGGTCACTCGCCTCGAGGGCCACGGCAAGATCGACATCTTCCTCGACAAGGACGGTGAGGTCGCCGACTGCTACTTCCAAGTCCCCGAGCTGCGCGGCTTCGAGAAGTTCTGCGAGGGCCGGCCGGTCGAGGAGCTGCCGCGCATCACGTCCCGCATCTGCGGGGTCTGCCCCGAGGCGCACATGATGGCGTCGGCCAAGGCCTGTGACGCCGTCTACAAGATCAACCTCCCCGTCACGGCCAAACTGCTGCGCGAGCTGCAGTACAACATCTTCTTCGTGACCGATCACACGACGCACTTCTACGCCCTCGCCGCCCCCGACTTTGTCATGGGACCGACCAGCGACCCCACCGCGCGCAACCTGATCGGAGTGATCCGCAAGGTGGGCCTGGAAGTCGGCGGGAAGGTGATCAAGTGCCGCCAGTGGGGCCACGAGGCGGCGGCGATTTTCGGCGGCAAGCCGGTCAACCCCATCAACGCGATACCCGGCGGGATGAGCAAGCCCATCACCTCCGAGGAGCGTGCGCGCCTGGACGAGATAGTCACCTTCATGGTGGAGTTCGCCAAGTTCACTCTCAAGCTCTTCCATGACGTCGTGCTCTCGAACAGTCAGTACCTCGACCTCATCCTCAACGGCCCGTTCAGACACGAAACCTACTCGATGGGTCTGGTGGACGACAAGAACCGGGTCAACTTCTATGACGGCAAGGTGCGAGTGGTCGATCCGGAAGGAAGGGAGCTGTGCAAGTACGCACCGGCGGACTACACGAAGGTGGTGGCGGAGCGCGTCGAGCCGTGGACCTATTTGAAGTTCCCGTACCTCAAGCAGGTCGGCTGGAAGGGCTTCGTCGACGGCAAGGACTCTGGGGTGTATCGCGCCACGCCGCAGGCGCGGCTCAACGCCGCGGACGGCATGAACTCACCGGAGGCACAGGCCGCTTACGAGGAGTACTTCGAGACCTTGACCGGCGACCGCAGTGGCAAGAAGCCCGTACACCACACGCTGGCCATCCACTGGGCGCGCCTCGTCGAGCTGCTCAACGCCGCCGAACGGGCGCAGGAGTTGCTGCGGCACCCGGAGATCACCCACCCCGAGAACTACCGTGTGCTTCCCACCGAGGTACCCAGCGAGGGCGTAGGCATCGTGGAGGCGCCGCGGGGCACGCTCACGCACCACTATGTGACCGACGAAAAGGGAATCGTCAAGAAAGTCAACCTCATAGTGGGCACCACGAACAACCACGCGGCAATCTGCATGTCGATCAAGAAGGCGGCCCAGGGGCTCATTCGCCACGGGGTGGAGGTGACCGAGGGCCTCCTCAACATGATCGAGATGGCGTTTAGAGCTTACGACCCGTGCTACGGCTGTGCCACCCACAGCCTCCCAGGTCAGATGCCGCTGTCGGTACGGATCCGCGATACCGAGGGCGCTGTGATCGCGGAACGAAAGCGATGAACGGCACGGGTGCTGGGGAGCAGAGAAGGAAGGACGAGGCCCATGGCTAAGATCCGGGAACGCTACGACGCCTTGGTCATCGGGGGAGGCATCGCAGGCATGCAGGCAGCGCTCGACCTCGGTGAGCAGGGCTACGATGTGCTGCTGGTCGAGAAGGACCCGTCTATCGGTGGGGTAATGGTGGGGCTCAATAAGGTGTTCCCGACACTCGACTGCTCGAGCTGCATCTGCACGCCGCGCATGGCGGAGGCCGCCCACCACACGAGGATCCAGCTCCAGACCTACACCGAAGTCAAGCGCGTGGAGAAGAAGGACTCGGGCTTTGCCGTGCGCTTGCTCAAGAAGCCACGCTTCATCACAGAAGATGACTGCGTCGGCTGCAACCTCTGCGAACTCGCTTGCCCCATCGACGTCCCCCACGAGTTCGACTACGGGCTGGGGGCGCGGCGAGCCGTCTACATCCCGCACGGCAACGCAATCCCGCAGAAGGTGGTGCTCGACGTGGAGAATTGCGTCTTCTGCGGGAAGTGCGAAAAGGTCTGCCCGACGCACTGTTTTGACTTCACCCAAGAGGCCGAGGAGGTGACCACGAGCGTCGGCGCGGTGATCATCGCCTCGGGTCTGCAGATCACGCCGATGGCCGCCAAGCAGGAGTACGGGGGCGACACCTTCGTGAACGTGATGAACCCGCTGGGGATGGAACGGATCCAGTCGAGCAACGGTCCCTACGGTCGCGTGCTGCGGCCCTCCGATGGCAAGATCCCACGGTCGATCGCCTACGTGCAGTGCGCGGGAAGTCGAGATCGTTCGATCGGCATCCCGTACTGCTCGCGCGTCTGCTGCATGTACGCCCTCAAGCAGGCATTGCTGCTCACCCACTACATCCACGGTGTGGAGGTCACCCTCTACTACATGGACATTCGTGCGTTCGGCAAGGGGTACGAGCAGTTCTACCGGCGCGCCGTGAAAGAGGGTGTGAAGGTGACCAAGGGCAAGGTCGCCAAGATCACTGAAGCGGATAACCGCGATCTGATCCTTCGCGTCGAGCTGCTCGACGAGCATTGGGGTGTGGAGGAGCGGCGGCATGACCTGGTAGTTCTCGCCCAAGGGTTGGTCCCGGGCTGGCATGTGGGGGGCGTCGTCGACGCGGAAGAGGGGGAAGACGGATTCCTGTTGACCCCGGAGGCCAAGGTCAGTCCTTCGCATACGACGATGGAAGGCGTGTTCGTTGGTGGGGTGGCGGCAGGTCCAAAGGACATCCCCGATGCCATCGTCGAGGCGGGCGAGGCTGCGATGGCGGCCGCCAACTACCTCGAGCGCACCGGATGGCGCGCCATGGCCGGGGCGGTCCTGGGGGCGAGTGCCGCCAAGCAGGAAGTAGTCCAGACATGGGAGATGCACTGATGAGCGAGACTCCCCAAACCGCCAAGCCAGCCAAGGGCAAAAATGCAATTGCCATCCTGCGTGAGCGACACGGCGGGATGAGCAAGGAACTAAAAGAGTACTTCAAGGAGCAGCAGCGCATTCGCAAACTGCTCCGTGAAGGACTCAAGGGGGGAGCGATGACGGTCCCCCAGCTCGCCGCCGCGTGCAAGCTCGAAACGCACACGACGATGTGGCACCTGATGGCGATGCGCCGGTACGGTGAGGTGGTCGAGGGCGCCGAGCAGAACGGCTATCTCCTGTATACCCTGAAGGAGGGCTAGGCGATGAGCTACCGCTTGAACCCGGCGCTGGCCGGCGAACTGGCGAAGTTCGGGGGCGGGACCGTCAACAAGTGCTTCAACTGCGGTAACTGCACGGCAGTCTGCGCGCTCTCCAAAGGAGACACGGTCTTCCCCCGCAAGATCATCCGCTACGTCCAGTTGGGCCTCGAGGACCGCCTCAACGAGTCACCGGAACCCTGGCTGTGTTACTACTGCGGGGGTTGCTCCGACACGTGCCCGCGCGAGGCGCATCCCGGCGAGCTGATGATGGCGGTAAGGCGGTGGCTGACCACGAAGTACGACTGGACGGGGCTGTCCAAGCGACTGTACCTCTCCGGGGCCTGGGAGATCGGTCTCTTGGCGGCGATCGCGCTGGTCGTACTCGGGCTGTTCGTCGTGCCTGGCTTGCTTGGCATCCCCTTCGGGTTCCAAGCGATCAAGGGTGCTGCCCTTGAGCATGTGCGCCTTGATCTCTTCGCCCCGAAGACCATGGTGCATTACGGCGACTGGACCCTCGCGATCTTGCTGGCCCTCCTGCTCGGGATCAACACCTTACGCATGGTTTACTTCGTGCTGCGAGGAGAGAAGGGGCTCAAGATCCCCCTCTCAGCCTGGTTCACCAAGCTCCCCGAGCTCGTGGTTCACGGCGTGACGCAGAAGCGCTGGCTGGAGTGCGACAACGACACGCGCTGGCGCTGGGTGCAGCACTTCCTGCTGGTCACCGGCTACGCCACGATGTTCCTCCTGGTGGTCGTGTTTCTGCGCTGGTTCCAGCGGGACACATCGCAGTTCCACTGGACCGCGCTCTTTGGCTACTACGGCACCATCATGCTGCTCGGCGCAACGGTGCTCGCGATGCGAGGGCGCTTCCGCAAGCAGGAGCCGATCCACAAGTTCTCCCACACCACCGACTGGATGTTCCTCGTTCTCCTGTTCCTCACGGCGGTCTCGGGTATCGCGCTCCACGTCTTCCGCCTCTTGGACCTGCCCTGGCCGACCTACACCATGTACGTGGTACACCTGATGATCGCGGTTCCGATGCTGGTGATCGAAGTACCTTTCGGGAAGTGGGCACACCTGCTTTTCCGCCCCGCCGCGAAGTACCTGTCGGCGGTGCTAGAGGCAGCTCGGGCAAGAGAGCCGGTTCCACTGGTGGCTGCCACCCGCGCCGCCGCCTAGGAGGAGAGGCTGGGGTTTCCGCAGAGGAGCGCGCAGGCCGGGAATAGGAGAAACGCTACCGTCGCCGTGCTCGGGCTCGGCAACCCGGTCCTGTGCGACGACGCCGTGGGGCTGCATGTCGCCGCGGAGGTGGAGCGGCTCCAGCGGGAGAACCCCGTTGACGGGGTCACGGTGCTCACGAGCACCCGCGCAGGATTCGAGCTGATCGATCTGCTGGCCGGTTTCACACACGCCGTGATCGTGGACTGCCTGGAGATCCCGGACCCCACGCCGGGCCGGGTCCGGCGCCTGGATCTGAACGACGTCCGGGGTAGCGCGCGCCTCGTCGGGGTGCACGAGATCGGCCTGGCGGACGCCTTCGAGTTGGCCTGCACGCTCGGCATCGAGATGCCGGGAACGGTCGAGATACTCGCGGTCGAGGGTGGCAACACCCGCACCCTGAGTGAGGAGATGACGCAACCCGTCGTCGCAGCGGTTGCACCGCTGGCGCGAGCGGTGCACGAGAGAGTCGGTGAGTGGGTACGCGGCTTCCATCCGACGGCTGGCGCGGGTGAGGTCGCCGCTCACTAGAAGCCCGGTGAGCAAGCGGGGGTTTACGGCGGTCGCGGGGCTCAAGAGGGCAGATCATGGCAGGACCGGTCCGCACATGAGGTGCTGGGTGGAGCGAGCCGCAACCCCGTTCTTCCAGCCGGGAGTGCATGCAGAGGGACATCGCACGGGTTCCCCTGGCACCCAGGCACGCGTTTGGGCGCCACCCTGAACGCGGCGGTGTGCCGCGGCACCGCCAACGCGAAGCGTGTCCTTGAGGACCTCAAGGCGGGCGGGAAGTTCTCCGAGTGCCACTTCATCGAGTTTATGGTCTGCCCGGGTGGCTGCCTGGGCGGCCGCGGGGTGCCGATCCCGACATCGCCAGAGATCCGCGCCGCCCGCGCCCAAGCGATCTACACCGAGGAAGCCAGCCACCAGGTCAGGAAGTCCCACGAGAACCTGGCCGTGGTGAAGCTGTACAAGGAGTTCCTGACCGACGGCCCGTGCGGCCACACCAGCCACCACCTGCTGCACACGCACTACACCCCGCGCGGCAAGTACATCGCGTAGCGCAAACGTCACGCTCCTCCATCCGATGCCGGGCTGGCTCACCCAGTCCGGCATTTCTTTCCGCAGGGTCCAGCGGTCTGCGTAGCGAAGGCCCCCTTCGACGCACCCCACCCCTCCGCGAGACATCACCGTGATCGCCGGCGCTCCTGGACCCCTTGCCAAGCTGCCTCGGGCGGGCTAGAATCCGTCTTGAGATTGTGCGATGTTTCACAAGCAGGGGCGGATCCATGGATCCTGAGGGCGTCCCGCGGCGCTCCTCACGGCTTTTTCTGAGGCGTCGGCCCGGCTCGACGCCCGCAGCCCCGACAGGTTCGTAACGCACCACGGTGTGTCCTGAGCGCGCGGGTGGGCAACCCGCGCCTCGCTGGGAGCGGCTGGCGGTGGAAAGCGTTCTTACCCCGTGCCCGTTCTGCGCGTGCGGCTGCGCCGTGTACGTTCAGGTGCGCGAGGGCCGGCCGGTCGGCGTGGCGCCGAGCGAGAACCACCCTGTCTCGAGGGGGAAGCTGTGCGCCCGCGGGTGGAACGCCCACGAGGCCCCGGCCTGGGGGGAGCGGCTGACGAAGCCGCTGGTCCGGCGTGGCGGCAGGCTGGAGCCCGCCAGTTGGGAGAACGCGCTCGAGTTGGCACATGCGTCCCTCACCACGCTGCTCGAAGGCGGCAAGAGCGTGGGCGTGCTCGGCTCCGCCCGCGCAACAAACGAGGAGAACTACCTTGCCGCCAGGCTCGCCCGCGGCGCCTTGCAGACCGGGACCCTCGACTCCTGTCTGCGCGCCACCTACCAGCCTTTCGTGGCAGGCATCGCCGCCGTCGCCGACGGGAGAGCCCCGGCGGGAACGCTCGCGGACGTGGAGGCCAGCGGTTGCATTCTCGTGCTCGAGGGCGACCTCGCCAGCACCCACCCGCAGGCCGCCCACGCGGTCATCAAGGCGATCAAGGCTGGCGCAAAGCTCGTCACCGTCGGGTGTGCGCGCACCCAGCTCGCACGCCTCGCGGCGCTCCACCTGCCCATCCTCCCCGGGGAGCGGGCGGTTCTGGTCGCGAGCCTGATCGCGGCGGCGACCCGGGAGTCGGCCGGCGCCCTTGAACCACCGCTGCCCGGCCTGGAGGCGCTCAGAGCCAGCGTTGCCGCTCTCACGGCGAGCGACCAGCTCCGCCAGGTGGCCAGGTGGCTCACGCAGGCCGACCGGGCCAGCATCCTGGTGGCCCCCGAGGGCGGCCCGCCCGAGCGGGTCGCGCGCGAGGGGGCGACCATCGCGACCCTCGCTGCGGTCACCGGACATCTGGGGCGGCCGGGCTCGGCGCTCCTGCCCCTGCCGGCCCGCGGGAACCTGCGCGGCGCCTGCGAGATGGGAGTGGCACCGGACTTCCTGCCAGGGATGGCGCCCCTCAACGACGTGTCGGCGGTTGCGCGGGTAGCTCGGGCCTGGGGGCGCGCCCCGGCGCTCGCGACTGGCCTTCCCGCCGAGGCGATGGTCGGAACCGTGAACGGATTGGTAGTCGTGGCGGAGGACCTCGCCGCGGTGCTGCCGGCGGGTCAGCACGCGCTGGAGGCTCTCGCAGAGACCGAGTGTCTGGTCGTCCTGGACGCCTTCGTAACCCCGACCACGAGGGCTGCCCACATCGTCCTGCCGATCCCGAGCTTGGCCGAGAGCGAGGGGACCGTCACCAGCGTCGAGGGGCGGGTGCAGCGGGTGCGCCCGGCCGCGCTGCCGCCCGGAGATGCGAGGCCCGGCTGGCAGGTTCTGGCGGAGCTTTCCGCCGCCCTCGGACTCCCCCGGCCCTACCGTTCCGCGAGCGACGTCCTTCAGGAGATAGGGGAGGTCGCGCCCGCCTACGCCGGGGTGAGCGACCGAGTACGGGACGAGGCGTGGGGCACGTTCGCCTCGCCTCTCCCCGCCGACCGCGAGCCCACCCTGCGGCCGATCGCGACCGACCGGGTCCTCTTCGCGCTGCCTGCGGTGCTCGCGCTCGACGGCGTGTTCGACTGGGGCAGCGACCCCCTGGTGGGCTTCTCCCCCACCCTGTGCCGGGACCACGTCTCACGGCGCAAGCTGTACCCCAGCGGCCTGGTACAGATGAACAAAGCCGACGCGGACGGGATCGGGGTACGGCAGGGCTGGCCGGTGCGCCTGATCTCGGCCCACGGCGAGGCGGTGCTTCCGGTGGTGTTGCGGGGCGAGCTCGAGCCCGGGGTCATGCTGGTCCCCTACGCGTTCAGGGAGCTTGTGACCGGCGTGCTCGGGGGCCGCAGCGAGGCCCCCGTGAGGGCGGAGAAGGTGCAGTAGGAGGTACGGACCATGGTGAACCGTGCACGCACGATTGCCAAGCGCGACGTCGCGGGCTGGCTCGCGATGCTCATGCGCCGAGCGGAGGTCATCGCGCCGGTCGCCGCCCACGGGGGCGACGTGGCATTCGCGCCGATCTCGTCCCCGGAGCAGGTGCTCTTCGAGTTCTCAAACCCCCTGCCCCCGCCCAAGCAGTTCCTGCTGCCGCAGACCGATCCTCTCGCCGTGATCCGCCACAACGGCACCGGGTTCCAGATCGAGCCGGTACACGACCTGCGCCCGCGCGTGATCTTCAACATCCGCAGCTGCGACGCGAAGAGCCTCGCCTTCCTGCACCGCGTGCACGCCTCCGACCTCCCGGACGGTGGCTACCTGGTCCGCGCCGAAAACGTCACGCTGGTCAGCCTCGCCTGTACGGTCCCTTGTGAGCTCGGCTTCTGCGCCTGCTGCGACGCCGGGCCTTTCCTCGAGCAGGGAACCGACCTGCAGCTCGTCAACCTGGGTGACCGCCTGCTCGCCGAGCCGCAGACCGAAAAGGGGATCGAGCTGCTCTCCGAGGCGGCCGACCTGTTCCGGCCCGCGCGCCCCGAGGAGATGCGCCTCCGCGTCGAGCTGGAGGAGAGGGCGAAGAGACTCTTCGGAGAGGAGACCTGCCACTTCGCCTCCGCGATGCGCCGCGTCTCCACGGGCCGTGTGGCCGAGGAGCTGTGGGGGGCGATGGGCGACTGGTGCCTGGAGTGCGGAGGGTGCAACTTCGTCTGCCCGACGTGCTACTGCTTCTCGATCAAGGACATGCGGCAGGACGGCTCGTGGGTGCGCTGCCGCACCTGGGACTCCTGCCAGTACCCGGCATTCACACTGGAGGCTTCCGGCCACAACCCCCGAGAGCGGCGCGCGGACCGTATCAAACGGCGCTTCTTCCACAAGGTCTCGGCCCAGTACTACATGCGCGACGGCACCGTCGGCTGCGTAGGGTGCGGGCGCTGCATCAAGGTCTGCCTGGGCACAACCGACATGCCGGCGGTGGTGGAGGCGATCCGTGAGGGGGTCTGGCATGGATGAGCTCTTCCTCCCCCGGGTGGCACGCATCACTCTCGCCAGGGACGAGACCCCGGACACCAAGACGTTCGGCCTTGTCTTCCGCGACCCCGCCGAGCAGCAAGAGTTCCGTTTCCTCCCAGGCCAGTTCCTCGAGCTGTCGGTGTTCGGCTTCGGAGAGGCCCCGTTCTGCTTCGCCTCCAGCCCGACGCGCCCCGAGCTCATCGAGGTCACGGTGCGGCGAACCGGGCAGCTCACTGACGCCCTCCACACTCTCGGGTCCGGGGACGAGCTCGGCTTGCGCGGCCCGTGCGGCAACGGTTTCGACCTGGCCGGGGCGTACGGCAAGGACCTGCTTTTCATCGGCGGAGGGATCGGCCTGCCCCCGCTGCGGGGGTTGATCTGGAACGTCCTCGACGAGCGGGAGCGGTTCGGGCGCGTGACGATCCTGTACGGCGCCAAGACCCCGGCGGATCTCGTCTACAAGGACGAGCTCCGGGAGTGGGGCGCGCGGGAGGACGTCGAGCTGCTGGTGACGGTGGACCGCACCGATAACGGCTGGGACGGCAACGTCGGAATGGTCCCCACTCTGTTCGACAAGACGGAGCTGCGGCCCCCGACCACCCTCGCCTACGTGTGCGGGCCGCCCGTGATGATCAAGTTCGTGGTCCAGGACCTGCTGATGCGAGGGTTCGGCGAGGACGCGATCATCACCACGCTCGAGCGGATGATGCAGTGCGGCGTCGGCAAGTGCAACCACTGTGCGATCGGCCACCGCTACGTGTGCCGTGACGGGCCGGTGTTCACCTACCGCCAGATCAGGGGGCTCGTCGAATGACGCTTCAGGACGAGCTGGCCGCCCGTCTCTCGGGCCGCACCGTTGTAGTCGGGGTCGGCAACCCGCTCCGCGGCGACGACGCGGCCGGCTGCCTGCTCGCGCGCCGCATGCGGGACACCCCGGACGTGCGCGTGATCGAGGCCGAAGAGGTCCCCGAGAGCTTCGTGGGCGACATCGCGGCGGCCGCCCCCAACGTCGTGGTGCTGGTGGACGCGGTGGACCTGGGCGCCTTGCCGGGGACGGTCGCGGTGCTCGAGACCGACGACGTCGCAGCGTACGCGCCCACGACGCACCGTCTGGCGCTCTCGCTCGTGATGGACGTCGTGCAGCGGAGGACGGGCGCCGACGTCCTCCTGATCGCGGTTCAGCCGTTGAACCTCGCGTTTGGCGCCCCGGTGACCCCGCAGGTAGGGGCAGGCGTGGAGCTGCTGGCGGGGGTGCTCTCCGAGCTCCTGCGGGCACCGTGCGGGCGGCAGGCCGCGATGGCGGCCACCCCCGCGCCGGATGAGGCTCCGGCATGACCACGCTCCTTCTCCTCATGATCATCGTGCCCGCCCTCGGCGCGGTGCTGGCGGGCGTGCTCGGCAGGGGCCGCGCCAAGGTGGCCGCCGTGACGGTCGCCACGGTGGTGGCCGTGCTTGCGGTCTGGAGCGTGGCTGCGGTTTTCGGCACCTCCTACCGCGACGCGGTGGGGACTTTGCCGTGGCTGGCCGGAACGGTGGACGGCCCGGTGTTCGGCGTCCTCCTTGACCCGCTGGGGTCGGTGATGCTGCTGGTGGCGACCCTGATCGGGCTCGTCACGGTGCTCTACTCCGCCGCCTACATGGGCGAACGCAACCGAGACCACGCGGTGGGGCCCGAGCAGCAGGGACCGTACTACTTCCGGCTCCTCCTGTTCCTTGCCAGCATGGTGGGCGTCGCCCTTGCCCCCAACTTCCTGCAGCTTTTCGTGTTCTGGGAGCTGACCACGGTGTGCTCGTGGGCGCTCATCGCCTTCTACGGCAACGAGAAGAGCCTGCGGGCCGGGTTCAAGGCGCTGCTGATCACCCACGTCGGGGGGCTCTTCCTCCTGCTGGCGGTGCTGATCCTGTTCGTGCAGACGCGCTCGTTCGAGTTCGACGCCCTCGCACAGTTACCTGGCTCGCTGCGCCGCTGGGTGTTCCTGTTCCTGATGATCGCTGCGTGGGCCAAGGCGGCGCAGGTCCCCTTCCACACCTGGCTCCCCGACGCGATGGAGGCTCCCACGCCGATCAGCGCCTACCTGCACGCCGCCGCCATGGTGAAGGCGGGCGTCTTCCTGATGGCGAGGGCGGTCAGCTCGGGATGGGCGATGCCGCCCGGGCTCGGGATGCTCCTGGGTGCGATGGCTCTCGTGACCATGTTCCTGGCCCTCTCCTACTACTTCGTCCAGGACGACCTCAAGCGCCTGCTCGCCTACTCCACCATCGCCCACCTCGGCTACGTGCTGCTCGGCGTGGCGCTGGGAGCCCTCGGCTCGATCACCGGCTTCCGCGCCGGTGTGCTGCATATCGCCTGCCACGGCTTCTCCAAGGCCACGCTGTTCCTGTGCGCGGGGGCGATCGCCTACGCCACCGGCACGAGGAGCATCTCCGCCCTCGGGGGGCTGGCGCGCAGCATGCCACTCACCGCGGTGGCCTTCTTCGTGGGGCTCCTCGCGGTCACCGGGGTCCCGCCATTCGCGTGCTTCTGGAGCAAGTTCATGCTCCTGGAGGGGGCCATGAAGCTCGGCGGCATCACCGGACCCGTGCTGGTGGGTCTGGTGCTGGTGGAGAGCCTGATCTCGTTCGGCTGGATGCTTCGAGTGGGCCAGAAGGTGTTCCTGGGGCCGGTGACGCCGGTGGCCGCCGTCAACAGCGACCCGCCGTGGCCGATGAGCGTTGCGCTGGTGGCCTTGACGATCGGGTGCCTCGTGATCCCGGCGGTGGCGATGCCGCTGGTGCAGCTGATTGGAAGGTGACGAGGTGAGCACCGCATCTCTGCTCGGCTTGAGTGCCGCGCTGCTGCTGGCGGGAGCGCTGGTGAGCCTCGCGCTGGCCCGGAGGGCCAAGGCCAGCGGATGGGCCAGCGTCACGTTCGTTGGAGCGGCCGGCGTCGCGCTGTGGGCCGTGGTGGTGCGGACGTTCTCGGCGGGACCCGACCCGGAGGTGACGCTGCTGTCGTTGCCCGCCATCGGCGCCGGCTTCGTCGTGAGCGTGGACTGCCTGAGCGCGATCTTCCTCGCGATCACGGGGACGATCGGCTTCCTCACCACGCTATACTCGGTCGAGTACATGACCCGCTACCGCACCGACAGCGTGGCCAAGTACTACCCGGTGCTGCAGCTCTTGTTTGCCGGGATCGTCGGCGTGGTGGCCACAGCCGACTTCGTCTTCTTCCTGGTGTTCTGGGAGCTCATGACGTTCGCGTCGTTCTTCCTGGTGACGTTCGAGCGCGAAAACCGCGCGAGCCAGAAGGCCGGCCTCAAGTACTTCGTGGTCAACCAGGCCGCGACGTTCGGCATGATCGCGGCGGCGCTCATCCTGTGGACCAAGTCGGGCTCGTTCCGCTTCTCCGCCATGCGCGAGGCCCTCGGCGGACTGCTGACGGCCCAGCCGACCCTCGCCCACCTCGTGCTCTTCCTCTTCTTCATGGGGTTTGCCACCAAGGCAGGGATCCTTCCCATGGGCGACTGGCTCCCCGACGCCTACCCCGCGGCGCCCAGTGGTGCCACCGCGGCGTTCAGCGGCACGATGACCAAGCTGGGGATCTACGGAATCCTGCGCGTGTTCCTGTACTTTCTGCCGCTCTCACCGGCGACGCGGAGCTGGGGGGTGGTGATCGCGCTGGCGGGGGCGGCCAGCCTGTTCGTTGGGACGCTGACCGCCCTCAAGCAGGACGACGTCAAGCGGCTGATGTCGTTCCACGTGATCGGCCAGATGGGCTACATGTTCCTCGGGATCGGCTTCGGCCTCTTCTTCCTTGCCTCGGATCCGGCGCTCGCCGCGCTCGGCTTGCTGGCGGGCACCTTCCACATGCTGAACAACTGCCTCTACAAGTCGTGCCTGTTCCTCGGAGCCGGGGCGGTGGCGTTCCGGACCGGCACCCGCAGCCTCTCGGCGCTCGGGGGGTTGCGGTCGTTCATGCCCGCGACCGCAATGTACGCGCTCATCGCCGCCCTCGCCATCGCCGGCGTTCCCCCGCTCAACGGGTTCGCCAGCAAGTGGCTGATGTACGCGACCGCGATCTTGGGTGGCCGGGCATTTCCGCTCTTCGCCATCCTCGGGATCGTGGCGATGTTCATCTCGCTGGTCACGCTCGCCTCCTTCCTCAAGTACCTGGGGAGCGCGTTCCTGGGGCCGCCTTCGCCGCTCACGGGAGTCCGCGAGGTGCCTGCGAGCATGCTCGCCCCCCAGGCGTTCCTGGCGGTGGCCTGCGTCGCGTTCGGCCTCGTCCCTGCGTGGCCGCTCGGCTTCGTGCACCGGGCGCTGACGGAGCTGGCGTCCGGCGCATCGCTGCCGAGCCTGGAGTCCCTGCTCGGCGGCGGCGCCGGGCTGCGGGTGGTCTCGGGTGCGATCGGGGTGGCCTTCTGGGCGCCACTGCCGATTGCCGCGGGCCTTGTGCTGCTGGGTCTCGTCTCGTACTTCCTGATCCAACGCGCCGCGGGCGCCTCCGTCCGCGACGTCCCCGTCTGGACGTGCGGCGAGGAGGCGGGGCCGGAGCTGTCACGCTACCCCGCCAGCAGCTTCTACCTCCCGTTCAAGCGCGCCTTCCAGGGGATCTACCCGAGCGTGCAGGTGCGGGCGCCGGCGTTCCCTGGCTGGCTTCGGCGGGCCTTCGACCTCGACGCGTGGTTCTACCTGCCGGTCGCCCGTGCGGTCGAAGGTGGAGCGAGAGGCGTGAGCAGGACCCACGTCGGGATCCCGCAGGTGTACCTGGTGTGGATCGTCGTAGGGGCCATCGCGGTCATCGGGATCGTGCTGGCGTTTTTCAGTTGAGGAGCGAGCCGTGACGATCGCGCAAGCAGCCGCAACCAGGGCCGTGAACCTCGTCAGGGAAAGGGTCGGCGCGGGTTTCGTGGCGGCGACGCAGCCGCACGCCGACACCCTGCGCCTGAGGATCGACAAGGGCTCGGTGCGTGCCGCGGCTGGGGCGCTCGTCAGCGAGCTCGGCGCCCGCTTCATGATCACCACGGGGATCGACCGGCGCCAGCTGGACGGCGACTTCGGGATCGTCCACCTCTTCTCCCTCGACCGCGAGCACCTGTTCGTGCTGCTCGACTGCGCGGTCGCCCCGGGCGATGAGCGCATCGACTCGATCACACCTGTGGTGCCGGGGGCGAACTGGGCGGAGCGGGAGTTCCGCGACTCGGTGGGCATCCACCCCGAGGGACACCCGGACCCGCGCAGGCTGCTGCTCGCCGACGACTGGCCTGACGGCGTCTGGCCTTTGCGGCGAGACGTCCCCTACAACGTCCAGCCTCCAGCGGCCGAGGGGATGAGGCCCCCGCTTAGGGAGCCGCCTGCCGGCGCCAGCGTCGTGACCATGGGGCCGTTCTTCCCGGTTCTTGAGGAGCCCTCCCAGTGGCGCCTGTTCGTCGAGGGGGAGACGATCGTCGGTTGCGACTATCGCGGGTTCTACAACCACCGCGGCATCGAGAAGCTTGGCGACAGCGTGCTCACCTACAACGAGATTCCGTACCTCGCCGAGAGGATCTGCGGGATCTGCGGTTTCATCCACTCGACCTGCTACTGCCAGGCGGTTGAGAAGGCCGCAGGCATCGAGGCGCCGCGCCGGGCCCGCTACATCCGCACGATCATGCTGGAGCTGGAAAGGGTCCACTCCCACCTGCTGTGGCTGGGGATCGCCGGTCACATCGTGGGGTTCGACACCGTGCTCATGCAAACCTGGCGGATCCGCGAGCCGGTGATGTGGCTCGCCGAGGAGATCAGCGGCAACCGCAAGACGTACGGCATGAACACCATCGGCGGCCTGCGGCGCGACATCTCACCCGACCTCGCGGGCAAGATCCTCGAGGTGCTGGCCGAGGTGGAGAGGGAGTCGCTTGCGGTCCGCGACGCCATCGTCGGGGACGGCACGCTGATGGCGAGGACCCGGGACGTCGGGGTGCTCCAGAACGAGACGGCCAGAAGCGTGTGCGTGGTCGGGCCGCCGGCCCGCGCCTCGGGGGTCCCCATCGACGCGCGCATCGACCACCCCTACGCGGCCTACGACGAGGTCCCCGTGCACATCGCGGTCCACCAGGAGGGGGACACCTGGGCGCGGGTGCTGGTGCGGGTCGAGGAGCTGCTGGAGTCGATCCGCCTGGTCCGCGAGGCGATCGCCGCCCTGCCGGAGGGGCCGGTCCTGGCCGAGGTCAAGGACGATATCCCGCCGGGTCGCGTCGGCGTCTCGGTCGTGGAGGCGCCGAGGGGCGAGGCGGTCCACATTGTGGAGACAGGCGGGGACAACCGGCCGTACCGCTGGCGGGTGCGCGCCCCGACCTACCCCAACCTGCAGGCGATGCCGGCGATGATCACCGGGGCGGCGATCGCCGACGTCCCGATCACGCTGGGCAGCCTCGATCCGTGCTTCTCGTGCACCGAGCGGGTCGAGGCGGTGGACGTGAGAACTCGGCGAGTGAAGGTGTACTCGCAGGCGGATTTGCTGCGCATCTCCAGATCCGCGGGGGTAAGGCCATGAGCACGGGCGTCCTGGGGACCGTCGCGCTGGCCGTCTGCAACGTCGCGCTCGCGTTGCTGGTTGCCCCGCTGTACGAGGGGCTGATGCGCAAGCTCAAGGCCACGATCCACTCGCGCATCGGGCCGCCGGTCACCCAGCCGTACCTCGATCTCTTCAAGCTGCTGGGCAAGGAAGACCTGAGGACCGCCGGCGGCGTGCTGTACGGCGCCGCGCCCGCGCTCACGTTGGGGTCGGTCTTGCTGCTGGCGCTGCTGGTGCCGATGGGTGCGCGCCCTCCGCTGGGCTTCGCGGGGGACATCGTCGTGCTGCTCTACGTGGCCGCGATCAGTGCGGTGCTCCTCATGCTGACGGCTTTCGGGAGCGCCAGCCCCTACGCCTCGGTGGGCAGCTCGCGCGAGATGATGATGCTTCTGTCGGTGGAGCCCGTGATGGTGGTGGCGCTGGTGGTCGGCGCCCTGAAGGCGGGGACCCTGGCCACCGGCGACATCATCGTCTGGCAGCTCGAGCACGGACCCAGCATCAGCATGGCGATCGCCGGCATCGCTTTCTTCCTCGCGCTCCAGGCGCAGGCCGGCAAGCTGCCGTTCGACATCCCGGAGGCGGACCAGGAGATCATGGGCGGCCCCCTGATCGAGCAGAGCGGCCCACGGCTGGCGCTCTTCCGGTGGGCGATGTGGTCCAAGCAGTTCGTCCTGGCGGTGCTGCTGGTGGAGGTGTTCGTCCCCTGGCCCGAGACCGGCACGTTTGTCCTCGACCTCGCCCTCACCCTCGTGAAGGCGTTCGTGGTCCTGGTACTGGTCGCGCTCGTGGACGTCGTCAACCCCAGGCTGCGCATCGACCAGGCCATGGGGTACTACCTGAGGGTCGCGTTCTCTTCGATCGCGGCGCTGGCGTTCGCCGTGATCGGGATGTAGGAGGCAACGGTGCTCCTGGCGAAGCTGCGCGAGGCGTGGATCTGCCTAAAGGCGGGGCGCGTCACGCTCCCCTACCCGTTCGCCCCGCACGATCCAGCCGAGGGCTTCCGGGGCAAGATCACCCTCGACCCGGACCTCTGCTTCGGCTGCGGCGGGTGTGCCAACGTCTGCCCCGCCGGCGTGATTGTTGTAAACGACACCGGCCAGCACACCAGGGTGCTGGAGTTCTTCTGGCGCCGCTGCACCTACTGCGGGCGCTGCGAGGAGGTCTGCCCTGAGGGCGCCATCACGCTCTCCCAGCAATTCGAGACCGCGACGAACGACCCCGGGGACATGCACATGCGCCTCGAGGTGTTCATGGGGTCGTGCCAGCGCTGCGGCAGGTGCTTCACCCCACCCACGCCCCTCGAGCGCATGATGAGGACTGGCTTCCGTGATGGCAACGGGGGGCGGCCGTGAACCCCCAGGCGCTCAACGCCCAGCTGATCGAGACCCTCAGCATGGCCATGGTGATCACCTCGGTTGCAGCGGTGGAGATCCGGCGGCTGCGCCTGGCTGCGGTGGCCTACTCGGCGCAGGCGCTGCTGATTGTGGGGCTTCTGCTGAGCTTCGCCACCGTGAACCCCTCGCTGTACTGGTGGGCCGGCACAGCGTTCCTCACCAAGGCGGTCCTCACGCCCTGGTTCCTCTTCCGCTACATCGGCAAGACACAGGAGCGCGAGCTGCCGCCCCTGATTGGCTTCGCGCCCTCCGTGATGGTGGCGGCGGCCCTCATGATCGGCTTCTACCGTCTCACCCACAGCCAGGTCGCGCTGCTGGCGCCCACCGAGATGGCGCAGCAGGAGGTGTTCAGGACCAACTTGGCGGTGGCCTCCACGGTCTTCGCCCTCGGGCTCTACTGCGTTCTGACGCGGCGGGACGCGATCAAGACCGTGATCGGGCTATGCCTGCTCGAGAACGGAGTGCACCTCTCCCTCGTGAGCTTGGCGCCGGAGCTTTCCGAGACGGCGCTGTTCGGGGTCGCCACCGAGGTGGTGGTGACGGTTTTCCTGCTCCTGTACGTGATCGCAGGCGTGAGGCAGGAGTTCGGCACCACGGACACGCTCAAGCTCAAGGAGCTGCAGTGGTAAGGCCGGTCCGCGGCGTGGGGAAGGCACGATGAGCGAGCAGGTCTTGACGGTCACCTCAAGCCTCCCGGTGGTCGCCTTCCTGGTGCCGCTGGTCGCGGGGGCACTCGTCTTCCTCGCCAGAGGGCTGCGCCGCACCTTCTGGCAGGGGACCGCCCTGGTGGCCTCGGGGATCACCTTCATTGCTGGCTTGCAGATGGCCCGCCAGGTAGTCGGCGGGGTGGTGCTGACGGCGTGGAGCAACGAGTTGCGCGTGGACGCCCTCTCCGCTCTCATGGTCGTGGTGATCGGCGGTGGTGGTTTCCTCGCGGTGTTGTACTCGGTGCGCTACGTGACGCAGCCCGGGCTGCTTACCAGGGTCGGTGCGGAGACCGCTGGCCGCCGGATACCGACGTTCTACGGACTGGTGCTCTGGTTCCTCGCCACCATGGTCTGGGGGTGCGTCACCAACAACATCGTGATGCTGTACGTGGCGGTGGAGGCCACGACGCTCACATCGGGCCTCCTGGTGGCCTTCTACTGGGACCGGCGCGCCCTGGAGGCCGGCTACAAGTACCTCATGTTGCTGACAATCGGCATCACGTTCGCGCTCCTTGGCTGCGTGCTCCTCTACGCGTCCGCGGCGGCGACCAAGCAGATCGACGGCGGCAAGGCGCTGCTGATCTCCGAGGTGAGGCACGTCGCCCATCTCATCCCCGCGGGGACCGCGCTCCTGATCGTGGCGTTCCTTGTCATCGGCTTCGGCACCAAGGCGGGCATTGCGCCGTTCCACCCCTGGCTGCCCGACGCTCACGCGGAGGCCCCCACCCCCGTCTCGGTGCTGCTCTCCGGCGTGATGATCAAGATGGCGATGTACGCCCTCGCGCGCACCGTCAGCATCTTCTACCCCTCGTGGCCGCAGCTCACGGTTTTCGTCGTGGCGCTGGGTACCTTCACCATGGTGCTCGGGATCGTCATGGCGCTCACGCAGGACGACCTCAAGCGGCTCCTCGCCTACTCATCGGTAAGCCAGATGGGCTACGTGCTCGTCGGACTGGGGCTCGGAACCTACCTGGGCTGTTACGGGGGGCTCTTCCATCTGCTCAACCACGCGATCTACAAGGCACTCCTCTTCATGTGTGTGGGGGCGGTGATCTACGCCACCGGGATCCGAAAGGTGAGCGAGCTCGGCGGGCTCGCCAAGAGCATGCCGATCACGAGCGCCTGCTTCTTCCTCGGCGCGCTCGCGCTCTCCGGCTTCCCTCCCCTCAACGGGTTCATGAGCAAGCTCACCGTTTACCTGGCTCTCGCCAAGGCGGGAATGTGGTGGGCGTGCACGATCGCGATCGCCGCCAGCATGCTCACGATGGTCGTGCTGGTGCGCGCCGCCTACACGGTTTTCTGGGGGAATCCGCAGGGGGGCGCCCTCGCGCAGCTCCAGGTACGTGAGGTCCCGGTCGCCATGTGGGTGCCGATGGTGATCCTGGCCGGTGCATGCCTGGTGCTAGGGGTATTCCCCCAGACGGCCTACCCGCTGCTGGACAAGGCGGCCGCC
>CAVWFZ010000016.1:0-83476 GCA_963754345.1 Thermoanaerobaculaceae bacterium
GTGCGGGCCGGTCACCAGGCAGGTTGCCCCTGCGCTCCGGCGGCTGTACGACGCGGTCCCGGCGCCGAAACTCGTGTTCGCGATCGGCTCCTGTGCGACTGGCGGAGGGTGCTGGTTCGACAGCTACAACGTGCTGGGCGGGGCCGACAAGGCGATCCCCGTGGACATCTATGTTCCCGGGTGCCCGCCGCGGCCGGAGGCGATCCTCTACGGCGTCGCGGTTGCCCTGGGGCTCGCTCCGAAGAAGGTGGCCCCCGAGACGTTCAGGCAGGAGACCGTCGAGGAGCTGGCACAGGGCCGGCCGGCCCAGGGCGGGGCGCGCCCATGAGCCGGGCAAAGATCCTCACGGTCGACGACGACCGGGACCTCGTGGAAACCCTCCGGATCGTGCTGGAGAGCGGAGGGTACGAGATGGTGGCGGCCTACGACGCCGAGGCAGGGCTCGAGAAGGTGCAATCCGAGCGGCCAGACTTGGTGCTGTTAGACGTCATGATGCCCAACGCGACAGAGGGGTTTCACTTCGTCTGGAGGCTGCGGCAACTCGGGGGCGAGTACTTCAGCAACGTTCCGGTCATCATGCTGACCGCGATCCACGAGAGAACCGATCTACGCTTCTACCCGGAGTCCGGTGACGGCACTTACAAGGCCGGCGAGTTCCTGCCAGTGCAGGACTTTCTGGACAAGCCGGTCGAGCCGTCGCGGCTCCTGGAGCGCGTGGAGAGGGTCCTTTCTGCCTCCCGAGTGAAGTAGAGTTGTCCCAAAAGGGAGGTGTCCTGGGTGAGGCCAAGCATGCTCCCGGCCGGCGCGGAGCTGATTGACCGCATAGGCTGGCTCATCAAGCTGCGCTGGCTGGCGATCGTCGGCGTCGTCTGCGCCGCCGGTTTCGTGCGGCACGCGCTCGGGGTGCCAGTTGGTCCATGGCGCATCGGCGCCCTCGTGGTCCTCCTCGCCCTCTACAACCTGCTCCTGGCCGCGGCCGTGACGAGGCTCTGGAGGCGGGAACGGACCGGAACCGCCATGGCCATCGTGCTGGCGCCGGTCCAGCTTCTCAAGCTCTGGCTCGCCGTGCAGGACCTCTTCCGCTCCCTGGTCGCTGCCACGTTCGCGCGTCGGCGTGGCGCCTTGACGCCCCGGGGGCGAACGACACTTGGCTACCTTCTCGTGCCGCGTGAACTGTGGGGTATGGAGCCGAAGGTGCACCTCTTCCACGCCGCCGCCTTCGCGAGCGCCCAGATCACCTTCGACCTCTTTGCGTTGGCGGCCTTGCTCCACTTCTCCGGAGGGATCGAGAACCCGTTCATGTTCTTCTCGATCTTCCACGTGGTCATCGCAAGCATCCTGCTCTCCCGGGAGGCAACCTACCTCGAGACAACCCTCGGCTTTGGTCTCATCTCGGCGGTCGGGCTCGGCGAGTTCTCGGGGCTTCTCCGGCATGTCCGGCTCGGCTTGCTGCCCGAAGAGGGGGCCTATCAGAGTGCCGTTTTCGTAGCCGTCGTGCTGTTCGTGCTCGGCTGTACCCTCTATCTGACCGCATACATGGCCACCAGCATCTCCTCGCACCAGCGCTCCTACGAGCGCGAGACGGTGCTGCTCTCGGCCGAACTGGCCCGCAAGGCCGAGATGCTGGAGGCCGCCTACGCGAGGGTGAGCCAGGCCGAACGTGCAAAGTCGCAGTACATGCGAAAGGTGGCCCACGAGCTGAAGGCACCGATCGCGGCCGTCCAGATGATGCTCAAGGTGCTTCTGGACGGGCTGGCGGGTGACGTTCCGGAGAAGTCCCGCGAACTCGTCGAACGCGCCGAGCACCGCACCCGCGAACTGGCGCAGCTGACACAGGACCTGCTCGCCCTCTCCCGTGCGCGGGAGGGGACGCTGGCCGTCGAGATCGCGCCGGTCGCTCTCGGTGACCTGGCGACCGACGTTGTGGCGCAGACGCAAGGCCTGGCCACGCAGGCGGGGGTCACGATCGTCACCGACATCGCGCCGGGGCTTCCACCCGTCCACGGCGACGTGGCGGGCCTCCGCCAGCTTGTCGGCAACCTCGTGAGCAATGCCGTTCGCTACACCCCGCGCGGAGGAAGCGTCGCGGTGCGCCTGCAGCGAACTGACAGCGCCCTGCGCCTCGAGGTGGAGGACACCGGGATCGGGATCCCGAAGGATGACCTGCCGCGCATCTTCGAGGAGTTCTTCCGCTCAGCGAATGCCCGCAGCCACACTTCCGACGGCACCGGGCTCGGTCTCACCATCGTCAAGGCCGTGGCGGAGCAACACGGCGGCTCGGTCGCGGTCGAGAGCGAGCCTAGCAGGGGCACCCGCTTCACGGTCGATCTGCCTCTCAAGGAGCAGCAGCCACATCGTCCTTGATGCCAGCCCTGCCCTGACCGCTGCGGTCAGAGACGACCGGGCCGCAGGAAAACGGTCGCCGGAACGATTCTAGCGCGTCAACCCACCGGGGCCGTAGAACTGGTCGAACCAGCGGTGGAAATCTGTCATGAGAGCGTCGTAGCTCTCCTTCATCCCGCCATAGAGCTGTGCATGCCGGATCACCAGCGCGCACTGCTCGCCGACCACCGCCATCAAGTTGATCTCGTCCTCGGAGAACTCGTATGGCTTGTAGGTGTAGACCCTCAGAACTCCGATTGAACGTCCGTAGATCATCAGCGGCACGCTCAACAGAGAGCCGACCCCCTCGCGTCTCGCCTGCTCCGGGTACTCGAGGTACTCCGCGGCATCGTAGATTGCTACCGCCTTGCCCTCGATGATCTCTGTGGCGGCCTTCGCGGTGTCTCGGAGCCCGGACTCCAGATATGGCTGGGAAAGACCGTAGGAAGCCTTCAACTCCAGCCTCTTTGTGTCCGGATGAAGTAGCCAGATCAAGCACCCTTGCGCCCGAAGATCTTCCGTGATCACCTTCACTATCCCCTGCAGCACGTCGTCGAGGACCAGCGACGTGCGGACGGTTTCAGAAACGTCGCGAAGGATCTTCTGAAACATGGAGTGGAGAACGGCGCACGCGCAGAACGATGCGGCTACCTTGAGGACGTCCTTCTCCTGTTGGGAGAATTCCATGCCTCTCTTCGAGTAGAGCCTGAGGACGCCGATCACGTGCCCCGCGCTGCGAGTGGCACGGCGAGCAGAGAGACGATGCCTTCCTCGGCGAAGGCCGCCCGGTACTGGATGCGCGGGTCATTGGTGCAGTCGGTGATTGACACGATCTTCCCGTCGAGCGCCTCCGCCACGCTGCGCTCGCTGTCGAGCGGGCCCTTGGACAGGAACTTCTGGGAGAGGCCGGAGGACGCCACGTCGTCGAGGGTTCTGCGGTCGCGACTGAGCAGCCAGATGGCGCATGCATCGATCTTGAAGTTCTTGACGAGGGTATCGGCGATGAGTCTGAAAAGCTCCTTGGTCTCGATTGGAGAGTTGAAGGCGTTGCCGATCGTCTCGAAGAAGCTCAAGCACTCTTGGCACTCCATCGCGGTACCCTCCTCCCTGCCTCGGAGGACCGTCGGACGCTTCCATGCACGATGGGCTCCGAGCGAAACCGCAGCGGGGATCGCTGTTCTCACGACCGGCTGGCAGGTTTTGCGGAGCGTTCGAGCGTCTATTGCTGCGACGAGCGCCAGCACGGTCGCATCCGGCCCCAGGTGGCCCGCAACTACAGGTGGACGGGAGCCTGCCCTCTCAGTTCGGGCGGTGACACCACCGCCCAAGTTGCTGATGGGCGGAAAGTCCCTGTCTCACCTTGCGCCGATGCTACCGCCCCCCGGGTCGCTGTCAAGGCTCTTCCGGGGGCCGAAGCTCGCTCCGTAACAGCCTCCAACTCAAGGGCTTGGACGCGCAGGCGTGGCGGATCCGGACTCTAATGCTTCGGTGGTGCCGGGCGTGGCCGCCCCTTCATCAACGACGTTGCGCCGAAGGGGTCATCGGCCACCTGGCTGCAGGCCCGAACCTTCCAAATGACTAGGGCGCTCCAGCGATCACGCAACCGTTGGTGGGCGATGACTGCCTGCAGCTCACTGGGACGCGAGTTCAGTCGGGAAACTTCCAGGGCTTGAGGTACCGGAGGATGCGGCGACCGCCGACGATGCCGCGGAAGGTCAGGGCCGCGGCCACTCCGCCGCCCATCGCCCCGCAGACGCCGGCGACGGCCGCGTCGGTGCCTGTCAGAAGCAGGCCTCGGATCGGCGTGTGCGAACGCAGGGAAAGGCAACTGAACCGCTCGGGGCCGTGCAGGGCGACGCGGCGGGCCTCCGCCAGCTCATCGGCAACCTGGTGAGCAACCCGGTGCGCTACACCCCACGGGGGGGAACGTCGCCGTGCGGCTGAAACCGGCCGAGGCCGGGCTCCGCCTCGAGGTCGAGGATACCGGGATCGGGATCCCGAAGGACGACCTCCCCCGCATCTTCGAGGAGTTCTACCGCGCGGCGCACGCCCGCGAGCACGCTTCCGACGGGACCGGCTTCGGCCTGGCCATCGTCAAGGCGGTGGCGGAGCAGCACGGGGGCTCGGTCGCGGTCGACAGCGAGGTGGGCCGCGGCACCCGCTTCACCGTCACGGTGCCACTCCGCGGACGGTCATAGCTCGGGGCATGCGGGCTCCAGGCCGGGCGGCGACATCTCCTCTGCCCCCGAAGAGTTGGCGATTGGCGAATTGCAGTCGGGCGGGCGCTATTCGCTCGCCGCACGGATGAGAAACGCCTCCAGCTCCCGGTTGAACCGCTTTGCGTCGTCCACGAACAACGCGTGGCCTGCGTCCTCGAAGATCTCGACCTGCGCCGCCGGAAAATGCTCCTTCACGACGTCTGCCTGTGACTTCAACTGAGCTTCGAAGACGAAAAGAGCGGGTGTCTTCCCGACCTTGGCGAATACCTCGGTCCAGTCCAGCCGCCCGAGGCTGCCGGTCTGCAGCGCAATCGCGCTGTTGGTCGGCGTTTTCAGCGACGCGGCGATGATTCCTGAGAGGTACGTCTCGCTTTGCGGGGTTTTGTACATGCTGCGGACGAAGCCGTCCGTGGCTTTCCTGCGGTCCATCTGGAACTGCTTGAGGAACGCCGGAAACTGCGCGGCGAATGTCGGGCTGAGCTTGATGAAACCGTCCACAAGCACCACGGCGCGTAGCTTCTCGGCGCCGAACTGGTCGACGAACGAGAGGATCTCGGGAACCGCCATCGACCATCCGACCAGCACCGGCGATTCGAGCTTCAGATGGTCCACAAGATCCTTGATGTCGCGCGCGCGGCGCTCGGGGTAGTGTCCCTCCGTCGGCTTCTCGGAGTCGCCCTGGGAACGGGGATCGAGCGCAATCACCCGGTAGCGCCGCGAGAAGTAATCGATCTGCGGCTGCCAGACCTCCGCGGGCATCGTCCACCCGGGCACGAAGACGATCGGCGGGCCGCTGCCGGCCTCGAGGTAGTGCAGACGGACGCCGTCGCTGGTGGTAAAGAAGCCGCTCCGGGGAGCACTCGCGGCCTCGGTCGCAGGCAGCAGCGTAGTCATCACGAGCAGTGTGGCAGAAAGTCTCACGGCGCCTCCGGAGCGAAAGCAGGATTGATAGTGAGTTTTTTTCTCAGTCCGCGGCACGATACCACCGCCCGCGTCGCCGTCAAGCTGGTAGCATAAATCCTGGGATGGCAACTCAGCCAAGTTCGATTACACCGTCCCATGTCTGGGCTGCGCGCTGCCTCGTCTTCCTCGGGGTCGAGAAGGCGCTTGCCGCCGCCTTCGGCCTGGGGATCCTCCTCAGCGCCTCCGTGGGGCGCGTCGCTCCCGAGGCGATCCGCCACGCCGTCGCCACGCACCCTACGTTGATCGGCTCCACCGCGTTCCTCTGGTACGGTGCCAACGCGGTGTTTGCGATCCTGGTTGCGGCAGCCCTGCGGCGGCGGCGGCGCTGGGCCAAGCCAGCCGCCATTCTGTTCGGCGCCTTCCACGCCTTCGGGATTGTGGGCTTCATGCTGTTCGGGCCGATCGTGCTGCTCAACGGGCTGCTCGGCATCCTCGTCGCCGTCCTGACCCTTATGTCCGCGTAGGGATGCCTGGCCACCACCGGCGCTCGTGTGTGACCGCGTGAGCGAGGCTGAGGCTTGCGCCCGTCGCTTGCCGTCATCGGGCAAACACGACGGTGGTGGGGTCGTTGGTGGTGTTGTCGACCACGCTGGCAGTGGCGACCACCCCGGTGCCCGAGGTCACCGTCACCGTGGCGTAGCCTTCGTCCATCGCAGTCTCCCCCGCATACCCGAAGAACGGCCGGTTCTGCTGCGCCCACTCCCCCGGAGCCAGCGTCACCTCGTAGCTCGCCAACCGGTTGCCCGCCCCGTCAAACAACGTCACCGTCACCACCGCCCTCACTCCCCCCGTGTTGGTCTCCGAGATGTTGGTCCGGTAGGCCGCGCTTTCCGCCAGCTGCGGAAGCCATGCCGACTGCCCCGCGCCCAACCCGTCCCCCGTGCCGTACGAGGCGTACCCTTGCCCCACCGTCCCGCTCGCCAGCTCGTCGTACGTCCGCGAGCTCACCACCAGCGGCTGGTCGGAGACGATCTCCATCGCCCCCGAACCGTCAAAACCAAGCTCGCCCACGATGTCCGTCACCACCACCTGACCGCCCGCAGGAACCACCACCGTGCCCGTCACCACCCCACCAGGCGTGTAAAGCAGCTCCTGTACGCCGGCCGCGGCGGCACCGGCGTTGAGCAACCCAATGTCCGTTCGCCAGTTTGTACCGTTCGCTCCCGCCACATGGCTCACCACCGGAACCCAGACGGCACCTGCGCTCGTGACCCTCGAAGCAGGCATCATGACGACGGTGGTGGGGTCGTTGGTGGTGTTGTCGACCACGCTGGCAGTGGCGACCACCCCGGTGCCCGAGGTCACCGTCACCGTGGCGTAGCCTTCGTCCATCGCAGTCTCCCCCGCATACCCGAAGAACGGCCGGTTCTGCTGCGCCCACTCCCCCGGAGCCAGCGTCACCTCGTAGCTCGCCAACCGGTTGCCCGCCCCGTCAAACAACGTCACCGTCACCACCGCCCTCACTCCCCCCGTGTTGGTCTCCGAGATGTTGGTCCGGTAGGCCGCGCTTTCCGCCAGCTGCGGAAGCCATGCCGACTGCCCCGCGCCCAACCCGTCCCCCGTGCCGTACGAGGCGTACCCTTGCCCCACCGTCCCGCTCGCCAGCTCGTCGTACGTCCGCGAGCTCACCACCAGCGGCTGGTCGGAGACGATCTCCATCGCCCCCGAACCGTCAAAACCAAGCTCGCCCACGATGTCCGTCACCACCACCTGACCGCCCGCAGGAACCACCACCGTGCTCGTCACCACCCCACCAGGCGTGTAAAGCAGCTCCTGTACGCCGGCCGCGGCGGCACCGGCGTTGAGCAACCCAATGTCCGTTCGCCAGTTTGTACCGTTCGCTCCCGCCACATGGCTCACCACCGGAACCCAGAGGGCGAAACCCTGATTGACGGTGATCCGGCGGGACGCGCTGCTCTGCGTCGCGGCGTTTGCAGCGTTCAGGACGACGGTGTAGGCACCGGCGGCGGCATAGGTGTGGGTCGGGCTCTGCATGGTGCTGATGCCCCCATCACCGAAGTCCCATGACCACGATGTCGGCACCCCGGTAGACGTGTCTGAAAACTGCAGCACCTCCCCGACGACAGGACCTCCAGGCGTGACCGTGAAGCTTGCCCCGACGGGGACCGCCGCCTGGCTCACGGTGAACGGCCGGCCGGCGACGAAGATCGTGCCCGAGCGGGCTGCAGCCGTGTTGGGGTCCACGGTGAAGCTCACCGCACCGGGACCTACGCCGGCGGCGCCGCTCGTCACGTGCAGCCACGTCTGGGCGGTGCTCGCAGTCCAGGGACAGCCGGCCGGTGCGGAGACGCTGAAGGAGCCGGTGCTCCCACCCCCCGGGACGCTGACACCAGCCTGGTCGAGCGAGTACGAGCAGTCGGTACCGGCCTGGTAGACCGTGAACGTCTGGCCTCCGACACCGATCGTTCCGGAACGTGCCACGCCTACGTTGGTGCTCACGGCGTATCCCACCTGCCCGTTGCCCGAGCCGGTCTCGCCGCCGGTGACGGCTATCCAGGCAGCATTGCTCACGGCGATCCAGGGACAGTCGCTCTCTGAGACTACGCTCACGCCAATGGTGCCGGTCCCACCGGCGGCCACAAACCCCTGCCACGCAGGCGACACGCCGAACGTGCAGGCGGGCGTCGAGCCGCCGCTTCCAAAGATCCATGCCGCACCGACGCCGCCGGCATCGCCGGGACCGCCGACGATGGCAGTGCTCCCGTCGGCGGAGAGCGCCACATCGAAACCCTGTTCGGCGTGTCCAACCAGGCCGGCACCAACCAGCTTGTTGCCCTGTTGCGCCCACACACCGCCCGAGCGCGCGAAGACCCAGGTCGCGCCCGTACCTTCGTTGTCGCTAGCCTCCGCAACCAGAGCCGTGTTGCCGTCTCCGGAGACCGCCACGGACCATGTCGGTTGACCGAGCCACGCCTCGCCACTCACCGGAATCGGGTTGCCCTGTTGCACCCACGCCTCGCCGCTCCGGCTGAAGACCCAGACCGCCGAGAAGGAGCCGTTCAAATCCCCTCCCACGATCACGGTGCTGCCGTCGCCCGAGATCGCAACGGAGCCCCCCTGCCTGACGCCCGTTACGAGGCCGGCGGCATTTGAGAAAGAGCCCCCGCTGCCGGTCCAGCCGGACAACGTCCACCCCGGCACCGGATTGGCCGTGAGAGAGATCTCGGTGCCCTGCGCATATCCACCGCTGCAGTTCTGCGGGGTGTCCACCGTGACACTGCCACCTCCGCCGGAGGCCGCACCCACCAACAGGGAATAGCAGCTCGTGGAGGGCGCAAGGAAGTTTGCGGTCACGCTCGCGCTGGCGGCAATCGTGAACGACGTGGTAGGCGACGACGCGTTTGCGAACAATCCGCCGCTGCCGCTCCACCCCGCGAACGTCCACCCCGCGGCAGGCTTGGCCGTCAGCTGGATCGAAACGCCCTGGGTATACCCACCGGTGCAGTTCTGCACGGTATCGACCGTGACGCCGCCGCCGTCAGGAGGGTTCGCCTCAGTCGATAAGGTGAAACACCCACTCCCCTGCTGGGCGAGGTTCGCGGTCACTTGGGCATTGCCGGTGATGGTAAAGGTCGTCTGGAACGAGAAGATGGAGAACGACCCGCCGCTGCCGCTCCACCCCGCGATCGTCCACCCGCTCACGGGGAACACCGACATCGCGATCTGTGTCCCGGGCGTGTATCCACCGGGGCAGGTCTGGGGGGTGGCCACGGTCACGGCGCCCTGGTTGCTCGGGTTCACAGTCGCCGAGAAGGAGTAGCAGGGGGGCGGCTGCTGGGTGAAGCTGGCCGTCACGCTGGCGTTGCCGGTATTCGTAAACTTCGTGGTGGGCGTCGAGCCGACCAGCTTGTTGCCCCGTTGTGTCCAGGCGCCCCCCGCCCGCGTGAAGACCCAGACGGCACCGGTACCGTTGTTGTCCTGGGGCCCACCGACGACGACCGTACTGGCGTCGGCCGACAGCGCGACGGACAACCCCTGCTTGGCGATCCCGACCGCGCCAGTGCCGACGAGCTTCCCGCCCTGTTGCGTCCACACGCCGCCCGCACGAGTGAATACCCAGACCGCGCCGACGCCGGTGTTTTCACCGGGCCCACCGACGACCGCCGTGTTGCCATCCGAGGAGAGGGCCACGGACGAGCCCTGGTTCGCGGGACCGCTGGCACCGCCGCCGACGAGCTTGGCACCCTGCTGCGTCCAGACCCCGTTGGAGCGGGTGAATACCCAGGCGGCACCGATGCCGACGTTGTCCCCGGGCCCGCCGATCATCGCGGTGTTGCCGTCACCGGAGACCGCCACGGACCAACCCTGCCCGCTTTCCGCCGTCGAACCGGTGCCGACGAGTTTGTCGCCCTGCTGCGCCCAAACCCCGTTGGAGCGGGTGAACACCCAGGCCGCGCCGGTTCCGTTGTTGTCGAGGTACCCCCCGAGAATCGCGGTTCTGCCATCGGCCGAGACGGCAACGGCGGATGCCTGCCACGAGCTGCCCACCGCGCCGGTTCCGACGAGCTTCCCACCCTGCTGCGCGAACTGCGCGCCGACCGCCTGTGACCACAGCACTGCCCCTACCGACACCGCTAGACTGACCCGCTTCATCATTGAGTGAGACTCCTTCTCATAGCAGCAGGATGATACACCACTGTCTGAGGCAACCACTCACATCCCCGCCGTACCAAACCCTTAGGACGCAGAAATGCCCAGCAGGTTGACACAAGAAAACAGAGGGCGGGGACGGGCTCCGCCATTTTCTGACGCAGTACCCGATTCCGCCGCCGGCGCGGCGGGCTCACCACATATCACCCATCCCACCGCCGCCGGGCATCGCCGGACCCTTCTCCTTCTCCTCCGGGATCTCGCGCGCGAGCGCCCCGGTCGTGAGCATCAGCCCCGCGCCCGACGCCCCGTTCTGGAGGGCGTTCGCGGCGTCAGTTGGGAGGCGCGACGAAAGCGAGAAGCGCGATGGCGCCGGATGGCAAGTACGCCGAGCGAAAGGCCCGGAGGCGTAGTCGAAGCCTACGTCGAGGACCTTTCGCGAAGGCTGACACAGCCAGCCGGATGCCAGCGCGCTTCGCAGCCGGAGCGCGGCCCGACCGGCGCCCCGGGTGACCTTGGTGGGGTATTTGACGCCAGAGGCCGCCAAGTCCCCGACCCCATGGTCTTACTGCCAGGCTTTTGAGCCCTTTGCGACTTGCCAAAATGCCACAGCGTCTTCCTTGCTCAGGCGGGCAGCCGCCTTTTCAGGATCGGCCGAGGCTTCGGCCAGGATGGTGCCAACATCGGCCGCATTGGCCGTCAACCGGTGTTCGACGCGCGCCTTAACCAGTGGGAACAGCGTCGAAGCCAGGAATCCGAGGGCGCGGCTGTCTGTCCGGAAATACACTGCAACGTGCAGGGTGACACCAGAGCCCTTGGGTTCCGTGGTGACGACCAGCGCCATCCGTCCCTTCAAGGATGGGACGAGGGAGTGATTCAGGCTGCCGAATGCGACCCAGACGCGTCGATTGCCCGCCCGTTCGACCAGGTAGACATCGCCCTGGATGCCTGTGGGGTCATCCACATGGATGCCGTTCCCCTCTGGGCGGGCCTTGTATCTGGGTGTGAACCCGTGGGCTTCCCAGAGCCTCGCAAGGATCATCGGGTTTTCCAGGAGCATGTCGACGACCGCGGGCCGCGCGTTGAGCTCGAAATCGCTCGCGACCGTCATGTCCGGCTTGGACTGCAGAAGCTGTGATTCCACCCTGAGGTCCGCGCCCTGTGCGGAACCGCATTGCAGGGCCAGGGAAAACGCGAACAGGAGCCTGCCTAACCGGACAATACACATCATCAAAGAACCCGCTCTCTGACTTTCATCCAGGTATTGTGGACAGGACGTCTCTGGCTCACTTTGGGCGATGGTACCGCCGAGGAGCGAGGTGTCAAGGTCGTCCAGCCACAAGTGCACATGATCCTATGGGACGCTGTCGGCGAGCGCTTGCGGCGCGTGTCTCCCCGGCGCCCCGTGGGCTTGCCTCTATCTCCTTGCTGCTGGTTCTGGTGCTCGCCGATCTCGCGCTCCCACTCCGCGAACAACGACGGTGCCACCTCCTCGACCTCGGTGATGCGGGTGCGCCCATGAGCGCTGGGACGGTCAATTCGAGGTGCGGCTCAGATGGTCAGGACCGCGGCATGAAAAAGGCGCGGGCCGAGCTTTGCGGACGAAACAAAGGACGGGGATCGCTCCCCGCCCCTGCTGATTCGTCTTGTCCGGACCCCGGTACCCGGAGCCCGGTGCCCTGTTTCTTTAGTACATGTCCCCCATGCCACCGCCGCCGGGCATGGAAGGGGCCCCGGACTTCTCCTCCGGGATCTCGCACACGAGAGCCTCGGTGGTGAGCATCAGCCCGGCGATCGACGCTGCGTTCTGGAGGGCGTTCTTGGTCACCTTGGCCGGGTCGATGACCCCCGAGGCCACCAGGTCCTCCAGCTCCATCGTCTGGGCGTTGTAACCGAAGTTCCCGCCCTTCTTGCGGATGTCACGCACGATCACCGCCGCCTCATCGAGGCCGGCGTTGTGGATGATCTGCCGCGTCGGCTCCTCGAGCGCCCGCACCACGATCTGGATGCCCGTGCGCACGTCGCCCTTGTGCTCCTTCAGGAGCTTCTCGACCTCTTCCTGCGCCCGCAGCAACGCCACGCCGCCGCCGGGCACGATCCCCTCCTCGACGGCCGCCTTGGTCGCGTGCAACGCGTCCTCGACGCGCGCCTTCTTCTCCTTCATCTCGGTCTCGGTCGCCGCCCCGATCTTGATCTGGGCGACTCCACCGACCAGCTTGGCCAGCCGCTCCTGCAGCTTCTCGCGGTCGTAGTCTGAGGTCGTGTCCTCGACCTGCTTGCGGATCTGCTTCACCCGCCCCGCAATGGCCTCCTTCTTCTTGGGGTCCTCGTCGTCCACGACGATCGTGGTGTCGTCCTTGTCCACGGTCACCTTACGAGCGGCGCCGAGGTCCTCCCACTTGACGTTCTCGAGCTTGATCCCGAGGTCCTCGGAGATCAGCTTGCCACCGGTGAGGATCGCGATGTCCTCGAGCATGGCCTTGCGGCGGTCGCCGAAACCGGGAGCCTTGACCCCCACCACCTGCAGCGTGCCGCGCAGCTTGTTGACCACCAGGGTGGCCAGCGCCTCGCCCTCCACGTCCTCGGCCACGATCATCAGCGGCTTGCCCTGCTTGGCGACCTGCTCGAGCACAGGGAGCAGGTCCTTCATCGAGGAGATCTTCTTCTCGTACAGCAGGACCTTGACGTTCTCGTAAACGCACTCCATGCGCTCGGCGTCGGTGACGAAGTAGGGCGAGAGGTAGCCGCGGTCGAACTGCATCCCCTCGACGATCTCGAGCTGGGTGTCCATCGTCTTGGACTCCTCGACCGTGATCACGCCGTCCTTACCCACCTTGTCCATCGCCTCGGCGATGATCTTGCCGATCTCCTCGTCCGCGTTGGCGGAGATCGTGCCGACGTGGGCGATCGCCTTGCCCTCGACCGGCTTGGCGAGCTTGGTGATGGCCTCGACGGCCCTCTTCACCGCCAGGTCGATGCCCTTTTTGAGATCCATCGGGTTGGCGCCGGCGGTGACGTTTTTGGTCCCCTCGCGAATGATCGCCTGCGCCAGCACAGTGGCGGTGGTGGTGCCGTCACCGGCCACGTCCGAGGTCTTGGAGGCCACCTCGCGCACCATCTGCGCCCCCATGTTCTCCAGCCTGTCCTTGAGCTCGACTTCCTTGGCAACCGTCACCCCGTCCTTGGTGATGACGGGTGAGCCGAACTTCTTCTCAAGCACGACGTTCCGGCCCTTGGGGCCGAGCGTGACCTTGACCGCGTCGGCCAGCTTGTTGACACCGCGCAGGATAGCCTGGCGGGCATCTTCCGAATAGACGATCTGCTTCGAAGCCATGTTCCCTCCTCCCTTCTACTTCTTCTTTTCGATAACGCCGAGGATCTCGTCCTCGCGCACGATGACGACCTCGTCGTTACCAATCTTGAGGTCCGTGCCTGAGTACTTGCCGATGAGCACGCGGTCACCCTTCTTGACGTCGATGGGCATACGCTTGCCGTTATCATCGAGCTTGCCGGGACCAACGGCCATGACCTCGGCCTCCTGCGGCTTCTCCTTGGCGGTGTCGGGGATGATGATGCCGCCCTTCACCACTTCCTTCTCCTCGAGACGCCGGAGGAGGACCCGATCGTGAAGCGGACGAACGTTCATGTTCACAACCCTCCTTTTTTGAGTTGTTTACGTTTGCTCCCCGGGGCCCGTTTAGCAGTCACCCGGCGAGACTGCTAGGACTTTAGTCCCCGTCTCGCGAGTTGTCAAGGGGTCTCTGGACGCGGTCGCGGGCTCACCTTCGGGAGGCGCCGCGCCCAGTCAAACCGATCCGCAAGAAAGATCATCGCCTGGGAAATCCCAGCCTACCAGATTCATCCCGAGGAGCGAAGCGGTCTTAGAGCCTGCCCTGAGCGGAGCGAATGGGAGGGATCCGGGCGGGGGAACGGCCCCCTCCCGGATCCCTCGTCCTGCCCGCGGCAGGACTCGGGATGACCGCAGGGGTTTGCGACGGGTGTGAAACTGGAATCAAGGGTCCTGGCGGGGGCCATGCACAACGCCGGCGAGCGCCCTGGCGTGCCCGCGCAGCAGCGCCCTCGCCGCCTCGCGTCCGTCCTCGCCGCCGGCCACCCGGTGGCGGGCGGCGCGCAGGGCCACGTAGCCGGAGTGGAGCACGGCCAGGTAGAGCCGGTACGGGAGCGGCCGGAATGGGCGCAGGCGTGTGGCCGCCATGTGCTCGAGGTAGAACGGTGAACCGCCCGCGGAGCCGGTGACCGCGCCCAGCCTGTGCACCGCGACCATCACGGGGTCGAAGAGCAGCCGCCAACCCTTCCGGCGCAGGCGCAGGCAGAGGTCCACGTCCTCGTTGTAGAGAAAGTAGGCGGGGTCGAACCCGCCCACCGACCGCCAGGCCTCCTGCGAAACCGCCAGTGCCGCCCCGGAGATGAACCCCACGCCCCTTGCACGGGCGGCCGCCCTCGGAGACTTTACCTGCCAGACCGTGCCGGTCAAGAAGTTGATGCCCCCGCCGGCGTACCAGAGCGCCCCGCCCGGCCTGTCGAGGTAGAGCGGGCCGGCCGACGCGCCGGCACCCGGGCCCTGGAGAGCCCCGACCGCGGCTGCGAGGTACCCGCTGGCCACCTCGACGTCGTTGTTGAGGATCACGAGGGCGGCCCACGGCCCGGGCCCGAGCGCCTCGACCCCGCGGTTGGCGGCCGCCCCGAAACCGTGGTTGCCCCCACCGTCCACGATTTCGGCGCCGGGCACCGCCCCGCCCTGTACGTTGCCCGAGTTGTCCACCACAAGAACCCGGCGCCCGCAGGCGGAGGCGTCACCGCGCAGCGCCCGCACGCAGGCAGCCGTGGGTGCGAGGTCACCGTAGTGCACGACGACGACGCCGACCGTACCCTTCTCGCGCAATGTTCCGCTCATGCCAGCTCGGGAGGAGGGGCCGCGTCCGCGTGCCGGCGCGGCCTCGCGCCGGCGAGCAAGGCGACGGTCAGGGTGCTGAGAAGGCCGAGCGTCTGCACGCCCACGACCACGGCCACGCACCCTGGCAGACCCCACCGCGGGATCACCACGAGGTTGGCGACCAGGGCCAGTATCACCAGAGCGATTTGCACGTTCAGGCTCCACGACTGTCGGCCGGCCGCTCCGATTGCCGCGCCCAGCACCATGGCGCTACATGCCCCGGGCAACGCCCAGGCGAGCACGGCCATCAGGGGTACCGCGTCAAGGTACTGCACGCCAAAAACGAGCCGCACCAGCGGCACCTTCACGAGCGAGAGGCCCCCGGCAAGAGCCACGCCGAGGAACGCCCCTCCCGTCGCAAGGGCCAGGATGCGCGCGGGCACGAGCTCGCCGCGACCGGCCGCGCGGGCCAACGTCGGGTAGAGAGCCAGGCCGATGAGCTGCGCCAGACCGAGCAACCCCCAGACCGGCGCGCTCGCGACCCCGTAGTGGCCGATCCGGCTCTGGGCCACCCCGAGCGCCGCCAGCAGGAAGGTGTCCAGGCGCATCAGCAGCTGGAAGGCCAGGCTGAGCCCGAGGAACGAGAGCCCCTCGCGCGCCAGGAAGGCCTGCGAGAACGACGGTACCTCCCGCCGGGGAAGCCCGCGGAGCTTGCCGAGCACGAAAGCGAGCCCCGCCGCGCCCCCGACGGAGAACGCCAGCCCCGTCATCCAACCGGGCGCCGCGAGGAGGGCAACCGGCGTCAGGAGCGCGAGCGCGACCGCCAGCTCCACGCCCCGGCCCCCCACCTCCACGTCCATCCGGTCCAGTCCCTTGAACGCCGCCCCCGCGGTGATCAGCCCGCAGCGCAACCAGGCGTAAGGGACGAACGCGAGCAGCGTCCAGCGCAGGGAGCGCTCCGGCACCAGGAAAGCGCCCACGACGGCGACCGGCACGGCCACCAGGGCGATCCTCGACTGCCACCCGTGGGCCAGGCGGCTGAGGCCCCAGGCCTCGTCCGGGCGGCGCGCGGCCTCGCGGATCACCACCTCGACCTGTCCGGCGGCCAGCAGCAGCATGAACACCACGGCCGCCCCGTAGCTCACCGTGAAGGCGCCCATGGCCGCGGGGCCCAGGCCGCGCGCCACCAGCACGCCGGCCGCGAACAGCGCGCCCTTGAGGAACACCTCGCCTGCTGCGAGCCAGCCGACGTTGCGGGCAACCGTCGCCGCGACCTGCCTCAACGCCGGGCCCCTGCCAGCGCCACACTCGCCGTCCGCAGGAGGGAGAGCAGGTACATCGCGAACGAGCGCTCGCGGATGAAGTAGAGGTCGTACTCGAGCTTCCGGCGATGGTCCTGCTCGGACACCGCGTAGGGCATGTTCACCTGGGCCCAGCCAGTGAGACCAGGAGGAACGGCGAGACGGAACGTGTAGAAGGGCACGGTGCGGGCAAGCTCGGCCACGAACTCCGGGCGTTCCGGCCGCGGGCCCACCAGCGACATGTCCCCTTTGAGGACGTTGACGAGCTGAGGCAGCTCGTCCAGCCGCAGGCGCCGTAACAGTCTTCCCAGGCGTGTCACCCGCGGATCGTTCGGTGCCGCATAGCTGGGGCCGTTCTCCTCGGCGTCACGTCGCATCGTGCGGAGCTTGACGAGCCGGAAGTGGCGGCCGAACTGGCCTACCCTGGTCTGCAGATAGAGCACCGGCCTGCCGTCGGCCACCAGCACAGCGAGCCCCGCCAGCAGCAGGAACGGCGCAGCCAGTACGAGCAGCAGCGCGCCCAGGGAGACGTCCACGACCCGGGTCACCCGGTTGAAGAGCTCGCGGTGGACGAGCCCGAAACCGGGCTGATGGAGGAACGCCGAGGGGGACAGCTCCGCCACCGGCAACCGGCCTTCCAGCCACGCCCAGACCTCCGCTGCCACGACCACTGGCACGCCGGAGAACAGCAGCGCCGCGAGGTCTCCCGCCAGGCCGCCCGCGGCCGCCTCGGTGCCGACGAGCACGACCAGCTCGACGCCCTGCGTCCGAGCCTCATCCGCCACCGCCGCCGCCGCGAGGGCAGAACCATCCACCGGCTCCCAGGGCACGAGGGGGTGCTCCCGGAGCTTGCGGCAGGTGTCCGCCACTGCCGCGGGCTCGCCGACCACCAGCGCCAGTGGCCGGGACCGCCTCCTGATCCAGAACGCAACGACCGAGCGCAGGGCGCCGGCCATGACGGCCCAGGCCACCGTCGTGAGCAGCAACAGGCCGCGGCCGAACCGCCAGCTCGGCACCAGGTACGTACCGAGGACGAGCGCCGTCGCGAGGGCGGCGGCCACCACCAAAACGCGAATCATCACCTCGCGCCGCCTGCGCAGCGCGAGCGGCTCGTACAGCTCGGCCGCCACCGCGAGCGCCCACATCGCGACCAGCGCCATGACCAGCAGGCCGGGGTGTGAGACAAGCTCCTCCCACTTCATGGGACGGTCGGCAGGTGCGAAACGCACCAGGATGGCCAGCCAGATGGCGACGGCCAGCGTGGCCGCATCGCAGAAAGCCAGGACAGGCCGCACGCGCGGCGTGCGCGGTAGGAACGAAGCCATCAGAACTCCCGCAGGATGGTGCGCGGGATCGGGCGTGCTGTCAACAACGGCATGACCGCACGTGGGGCGCGGATACCGTGTCCCGTGAGTCCCCGGCTGATCAGCCCGCTCGATTGGCGACAAGGCCGGCCGCCCGACGGGCGGCCGCTACGAGCGAGGCACCCTCGCGCTGCGCCGCAAACGCCCATCGGTTCACGCGTAGAAATCCGCGATCCCCGACACCACCCTCTCACGTTCCCCGGCGCGCAGCTCCGGGAAGATCGGGAGGGCAAGGACCTCGGCCTCGGCCCGCTCCGACTCCGGGAAGTCGCCGCGCCGGTAGCCGAGCCCGGCGAAGCACTCCTGCTCGTGCAGCGAGATCGGGTAGTAGACCTCGACCCCGATACCCTGCTTGCCCAGGTACTCGCGCAGCTTGTCGCGGCGGGGCACGCGCACCACGAACTGGTGGTACGTGTGGCCACGGCCTGGCAGTTCCTCGGGCAGCCGCACCGTCGAGCCGAGCCCCGCGCCGGCGAACAGCTGGCGGTAGTGGGCGGCTCCCTCACGCCGTCTGGCGATCCACTCGGGCAGCCGCGGCAGCTTCACGCGGAGTATTGCGGCCTGCAGCGCGTCGAGGCGGAAGTTCCCGCCCACGAAGCGGTGCACGTACTTGGGCCTCATCCCGTGAACGCGGACGTCCACGAGCTTGTCGGCCAGCGCCGGGTCGTTGGTCGTGACCAGGCCGCCGTCACCGAAGGCGCCCAGGTTCTTCGTCGGGAAGAACGAGAAACACCCGATTGCGCCCACACCACCAACGGGGACGCCGTTGTACTCCGTGCCGATGGCCTGGCAGCAGTCCTCCACGAGCGGGATGCCGCCGGCGGCCGCCTTGAGGGCGTCCATGTCGGCGGCCTGCCCGTACAGGTGCACGGGGATGATCGCCTTTGTGCGCGGCGTGATCGCGGCGGCCAGCTTGCGCGGGTCAAGGTTGAAGTCCCGCGGGTCGATGTCCACGAAGACCGGCCGCGCACCAAGCCGGTGCACCACACCGGCGGTGGCAAAGAACGTGAACGGCGAGGTGATGACCTCGTCGCCCGGGCCCACGTCCAGCACCATAAGGGCGGCCAGCAAGGCATCCGTCCCGGAGGAGACCCCGACCGCGCGCTTCACCTTGAGGTAGGCGGCACACTCCTGCTCGAGGCCAGCCACCTCGGGCCCCAATATGAAATGTTGCGTGGCGAACACGCGGTTGAGCGCCTCGTGGACGTCCTTGCCGATGTCCTGCCACTGCCGGGTCAGGTCGAAGAGCGGAACCGCTGGTTTCTCGTCGGGCATTCTTCACCCCTCTCGCATCGAGTAGCGCGTCCGGGGGCGCACGCGCCCCGAGCCTTTCAGGAAGACAGCCACCATTGCCCCGGCGAGGAAGCCCCCGATGTGAGCGAAAAAGGCGACCCCGCCTCCCACTGGACCGGCGGCGCCGCCGGCCGCGGCCAGTGCCAACGTTCCCGAGAAGAACTGCACGACGAACCAGAGAACGAGAAAGAGCATCGCCGGCAGCTCCGTGACCGTGAAGAGGATCCCGAGGAAAAACAGCGTCTTCACCCGCGCCCAGGGGAACCAGACCAGGTACGCACCCAGCACGCCGGCGATGGCGCCCGAAGCACCGATCATCGGCACCTCGGAGGATGGCGCGACGACCGCCTGGCCCAGCGCGGCCGCGCCGCCGCACACCAGGTAGAAGCCCAGGTAGCGGACGTGTCCGAGGACGTCTTCGACGTTGTCGCCGAATATCCACAGAAACCACATGTTGCCGATCAGGTGGAACCAGCCGCCATGGAGGAACATGGACAGCAGCGCGCTCTTCACGTTGAAGAGCAGGCTGGCACCGTAGAACCCAGGGTGGAACAGGCGCGCCGGCACCAAGGCGTACGCGCGCAGGAAGCGTTCGAGGTCCGGCCCGAGCGAGAGCTCGAAGACGAAAACCAGCGCGCACGCCGCAATCAGCAGGACGTTGACCACCGGCGGCCGGGAGGAAGGGATCGAGTCGCGCAGCGGAAACATAACGCGGGAGTATAGCTTTCACGCGGCGCGCCCGGCGAGTGTTGCAGAAAGCGTAAGCGCGGAGCGGGATTGCGGGAGCGTCGACCTGGCGACGTCGTGCGCCAGGCACGACCTCCGCCCCTCTGCGCGGCTTGTGGTGCCAGCCCTGCAGCCTGCGTCTCGCTCACCACCCACCCGTCCCCCGCGAGGTCACTCCCGCGGAGCGCGGGGGGCTCGGGGGGCACTTCTGCGGCGGAGGCGAGGGCGGGGGGCTGTAGAGTCGCCCGCAAAAGGAAGACGCGGGACCCCCCCGAAAAAAAAGTGGCCGCCGTGAGGCGGCCAGGAGGAGGGGTGGCGACGGGCACCGGGGAGATTGCGACCGTCTTTGAGGTTTGTCTCATCGCGCGGCTCGGGTCTGCCCCTCCCCGGGGTCACGCCGGGCCGCCGCCGATGTTCCTGGTCAGTCCTGCCAGGCGTGTGGGCCGCGGGGCTGAGCGGCGCCGGCCCCCGGACCGCCCTTGCCCCTCTCCACCCGCCTCTCGCGCGCCAGCTCGCGGAGCTTCTGCCACTGGTCGGCGGTGAGCACCTCGCGCGTCTTGAGCAGCATCTCGAAGCGCTGGGCCTCCAGTTTCATGCGCGCCTGCTGAAGCAACCCGAACGTGTCGCGCACGCGCTTGGCATCGAACGGTTGCGCGTCCGCCGCCGCGCGCAGGTTGATCTCCGCCTTCTCGACGGACGCCTTGAGGTCCACCATGGCGGTCGCCTGGCTCAGGGTGATCGCCTCCAGCTTCTGCGTCTGCTCGGCGGAGAGGCCCAGCTGCTGCGCCACCCTCGGCCACTCCCACCACCGCCCCATCGGCACACCCATCGGGCTGCCCATGCGCTGCTCCATCGGGGCACCCATCCGCTGCTGCATCGGGGCACCCATCGGCTGCTCCATCGGGTCGCCCATTGGCTGCGCCGCGGCCGCTCCGGCCACCATGAGAAGCCCCACAACCAGACACCACGTTGTCGCCCGACCGTTCATGACATGCTCCTTTCCCCAACCTGGCTTGTGACGGGTACCACCGCTTCCACGACGTCCTCGGACACCATGGCAGACAGGGGGTCCCGGTCCAGGACCTGGTTCACCTCTACCAGCACCGCGTCGGCGTTGACCGCCTTCGGCGCCGGGGTGCGGCTGCGGAGCAGCGGGAGCACGCCGAGCACCACCACCGCCGCGGCCGCGGCCACCCAGCGAAGCCAGTGCCGCCGGCTCGGGGCGCCCCAGAGCGCCAGCGCCTGCTCGCGCACCCGCACCCTCGTGGCCTCGTCGGGGTCCGCTCCGCGCACTTCCTCAACGAGGGCCAGAAAGGCATCGCGCCGGCGCCGGCAGGCCAGGCAGGAGGACAGGTGTTCCGCGACCTCGCCCCCCAGCTCCTCGCCGAGCAGCGCCCGGTTCAGCTCGTCATCGTTCAGGTGATTCACGCTCATGGTCTTGCCTCCTCGACCGCAAGGCGCACGCGGTGGACCGCGCGATGCAGGTGGGTCTTCACGGTGCCCACGTCGACCGAGAGGGCGGCGGCGATGCCCTCGAGGTCCAGCCCGACGAAGAAGCGTAGCGCAAAGACCTCCTGCTGCCGCCGCGGCAAGCGAGAAACCTCCGCGCGCATTCGCTGCACCGCCTGGCGAGCCATCGCCACCCGTTCCGGGGTGGGCTCCGAGGACGGGATTACCGCCAACGGGTCCGCGTCGTCCTCGTGCCGCGCCTCGAGGGGCAGGAAAGGGATCAGGCGCCGCCGCCGCAGCCGGTCCCGGCAGAGGTTCACGGCAATGGCGACCAGCCAGCTCCCGAAGCTCCCCTCCCCCGTGAAGCGGGGCAGGTTCTTGAGGGCGCGCAGCAGCGTCTCCTGCACAGCGGCTTCCACGTCCTCGCCCGCAGGTAGCAGTCGCCGGCAGGTGCGGAAGACGAGCACCTCGTGGAGCTCCAGCAGGCTCGCCGCCGCATCGCTGTCGCCCCGGCTGGCCAGTTCGACCAGTTCGGCCTCGTCCTCGCGCCCCAACGGCATCTCCCGCCGTGCGACGGTCGCCATATCTGGAGAGACGACCGTGGCCGGCTCAGGTTGACAATAGCGCAAGTCGAAAGGCACTCTCACAAGAGTGCGACAGCTACGCCTCGACACCTCGTGGGGGGAATTGCGCCTGGCAGGCGGGTCGCGGGCCGGGGAAGCCTCGCTCCTCCTGCTCCCCCAGCTACGGCTCGCGCTCGACGCCGGTCGCCCCGCGCGGGCCCTCGTCCCCCTCCAGCACCTCGTGATCTCGCACGGGCACATGGACCACATCCTGGGCCTGCCGGCATGGGCGAGTCAGAGGCAGCTCAACCGGATGCCCGGCGGCACGGTCTACGTTGCGGCCGCGCTAACGGGCTTGGCCGCGGAGCTCCTCTCGGTGTGTGCCCGCCTGGAGGGAGGTACACCCTACGGCGTCGAGTTCAAGACGGTCGCTGCCGGGGACGTCGTGGCCTTCCGAAAGGGGTTCTTCCTCCGGTTCTTCGTCACCTCGCACTGGGTGGAGACGCTGGGGTGCTGCGTCGAATGGGTCCGCCGGCGTCTGCGCCCCGAGCTGGCCGGAGTGGGGATGGAGGAGCTGAAAAGGCAGCGGCGGGCCGGCCAGGCCATCACCGAGGAGGTCCGGGTGCCGTTGCTCGCCTACCTGGCCGACACCGGCCCCGAGGTCTTCGCGGAGCACCCCTGGCTCATGGAGGTCGAGGTCCTGGTGGTGGAGTGCACGTTCCTGCGGCCCGCGGACCGCGAGCGGGCGAGGCGCTTCGGGCACATGCATCTGGATGACCTGGTCGCGCTCGCACCCAGGCTCGAGAACCGCCATCTGGTTCTGACCCACCTCTCCCGGAGGCACCGTCTCGGCCCCGGAACGCGCACGATCCGGCAGGCTCTCGGCGAGGCGCTGCGCCCCAGGCTCCACCTGCTCAACGTCGAGTGGGACTGAAAAGACTGGGCACAGGGAACAGGGCACAGGGGTCGGCAACTACCAGATCGGGAGCCGCGTCACCTCGAACTCGCGGCCGCCCCCGGCGAGCCGGGCGCCCGGCTCCGCGAGGTCCCGCTTGACCAGCGCCAGCGCCACGCCGCCGTGTTCGGGATGCCAGCCCCAGCTGGTGAGAGTTCCGCGGGCCTTGTCCTCCCCCACCGCCGCCAGAGGCGCGGGAAGGGAAGGCGGTTCGGCGTCTCCTGCGACCTGACGCAAGCCCGCCAGACAGCGGTTGGGGTGGCCGTAGGTCTGCATCCGGGCGATCGTCTCCTGGCCGATGTAGCAGCCCTTCGAGTACGAGATGGTCTCCGCCTCGATCCCGACTTCGGGCGGCAGAACGGTCCCGGTCAGCTCGGCCCCCCAGGCAGGTCGGCCGGCCCGGATGCGCTCGAGCTCCACGGCTCCGGCGGACACCGGCAAGGCGCCGGCCGCCTCCAGCTGGTACCGTACGGCCGCGAGCACCCCGGGGTCCTCGGCCGCCGCGAGCGCTCCCGACACGCCCAGCATCGTCCTTCCGAACCAGAGCACGCCGTGCACCTCGAGCCATCCCCCGTCGGCCAGCGCGGCCGCATCCGCGCCGGCGGCCTCGATGACCTCCCGCCATCGGGGACCGAGGACGGCGAATGCGCGCGCTGCCACCGGCTCGGCCTTGCAGCGCGAGAGCAGCAAGTAGGCGTTCAAGCTCCGGGCCAGCTCCTCTCCGCGGCCTGTCGGCGCCAGCAACCAGCTCGCCTCGGCTCCGGCGAACACGGCCATGATCGCCCGGAACTGACCTCTGGCGGCGAGCAGGAGGGCCAGACGCCCCTGCCCCGGCTTCAGGCCGAGAACGTCCTGGCTCAGGACGCGCTGGAGCGCCTCGCGGTGTTCTTGCCCGGAGACCCGAACCAGCCCGCCATCGGCCGGCGAATGCAGGCCGGCCCCGCTTTCCAGGGTCTCGAGCTGCGCGCTCTGGCTCGTTTCGATCCCCATGCCTCCCTGAGAACCGGAGTGGAAGCGATCGCCTTCCCGTCCACGTCCTGCGACTGCGTCTTGACCTTGTCGAGCCGATTCACTCAGACTCGCGCAGGGTCGTTGTCTTGGAGGACGGCTTGGCCGTGACGGCTTGGAGGATGGCAGGGACGTTCTTCCGAATCGGGGCGACGTCGTACGGCGGCCCGGCGATCGTCGCGCGGATCCGCGAGGTCACGGTCCAGGATAAGCGGTGGCTCACCGAGGACGAGTTCCGGGAGTCGCTTGCCTTTGCTCAGATGCTCCCCGGCCCGATCGCGACGCAGACCGCCGCCCACATCGGCTGGCGCCTTCACCGGGGCATAGGAGTGCTCCTCGCCATGCTGGCGTACAACTCCCCGGCGTTTCTGCTCATGCTGGGCCTCTCCGCCGCCTACTTCCACTTCGAGGGGCTCCCGGTGGTGGCCACCGCATTCCGCGGCCTGGGCGCCGCGGTGGTGGCCATTGTCGTGCAGTCCCTCCTCTCGATGGCGCAGCCGGCTCTCCGGAACTGGCAGGGAGTGGCGATCTCCGCGCTTGCTGCGGTGGGGTTCTTCGGCGGCGCCGACACGCTGCTGGTGCTCCTGGCCGCGGCGCTTGCCGGGGTCCTGGTGGGGCTGGCCTGGCCGGCGCCCGGCGAGCCGGTCCCCGACCCTCCGCAACCGGGCCCCACCGCGACCTACCGGCGGACGATCCTCGCGACGACGGCCGTGGGCCTGGCGTTCGTCGTGGCCCTCGCCGCCTCCCGCATCGTCTCGCCGCGCTTCCCGGCGCTCGGCGTCACCATGGCCAAGATCAACCTGGTGGCGTTCGGCGGCGGCTACACCGCCGTCGCGTTCATGTTCCAGGAGGCCGTCCACAACGCCGCCCACGCCTGGCTCACCCCAAAGGAGTTCATCGACGGGCTCGCGCTCGGGCAGATCACGCCCGGCCCTGTGATCATCACCGCGACCTTCATCGGCTACAAGGTCGGCGGCGTTCTCGGCTCGATCTTCGCCACCCTGTGCATCTTCCTGCCCTCGTCGCTGCTGCTGGTATTGCTGGCCCCGCACTACGCCCGTCTGCGCCACCTACGGATCGTGCAGGATGCGGTGGACGGGTTGCTCGCCGCCTTCATCGCGATGCTGCTGCACGTGCTCCACGCGGTGGCCACGAGCGCGTTCCTCGGGCCGTGGGACGTGGCGCTGGCCGCGGCCGCCATCGCGGCCCTGCTCCTACGCGCCAACGTGGTCTGGGTGGTCCTGGGGTCGGTCCTGCTCTCGCTCCTGCTCTTCCGCTGAAGCAAAGAGCCCGGCGCCTGCGCGTCGGGCCCTGGAATCATTTCGCGATTGATAGTCTATTTGTTTTGCCTTCCTTTTCTGTCCCTGTCCCCTGTTCCCTGTGCCCTGTACCCTCAGTATTCCTCGAGGTACTGATCGCGCTCCCAGGGGTGCACGGTGCAGATGTAGCGGTGCCACTCCTCGCGCTTGTTGCGCACGAAGTTGGAGAAGATGTGGTCGCCGAGGGCGTCCGCCACCACCGGGTCGCGCTCCAGGTTGTCGAGGGCCTCGGAGAGGTTGGCGGGGAGCTCCCGGATGCGCAACCGCCGCTTCTCCCGCTCGGACATCTCGAAGATGTTGCGGTTGACCGGTTCGCCGCAGTCGAGGTTGCGCTCCACGCCGTCCAGGCCGGACGCCAGCATCACGGCCAGGGCCAGGTAGGGGTTGCACGCGGGGTCGGGCACCCGCACCTCGCAGCGCGTGCCGAGCCCGCGGCGGGCGGGCACCCGCACCAGCGGTGAGCGGTTCTTCTCGGACCACGCAACGTTGATCGGCGCCTCGTGTCCGGGGACCAGCCGCTTGTAGGAGTTGACCAGTGGGTTGGTGACCGCCACGAAGGCGCGCGCGTGGTCGAGAATCCCCGCGATGTAGCCGCGCGCCACCTTAGAGAGCTGGAACGGGCCCTTGGGATCGAAGAACACGTTCTTGCCCCTGCGGTCGAACAGGCTCTGGTGGGTGTGCATGCCGGAGCCGTTCACGCCGTAGATCGGTTTCGGCATGAACGTCGCGTGAAGGCCGTGGTCCTTCGCCACCTTCTTGACCACGAAGCGGAAGGTGACGATGTTGTCGGCGGTGGCCAGAGCGTCGGTGTACTTGAAGTCGATCTCGTGCTGCCCCGGCGCCACCTCGTGGTGCGCCGCCTCCACCTCGAAGCCCATGGACTCGAGCACCTCGACGATGTCGCGCCGAGCCTCCTCGCCGAGGTCCACCGGGGTGAGGTCGAAGTAGCCGCCCACGTCGTGCACCTCGTGGTTGGGCCTTCCGTCGGCGTCCCTGTGGAAGAGGAAGAACTCCGCCTCGGGCCCGGCCATCATCGTCCAGCCGCGCTTGCTGGCGCGCTCCACGATCCGCTTGAGCGCCAGGCGTGGGCACCCCGGGAACGGGGTGTCGTCTGGGTTGTAGATGTCGCAGACCAGGCGTGCCACCTTGCCGTACGGCGTCGCCCAGGGGTAGATGGCGAACGTCGCCAGGTCGGGCTTCAGGAGCATGTCGGACTCCTCGATGCGGGTGAAGCCCTCGATCGAGGAGCCGTCGAACATGATCTGCCCGTCGAGCGCCTTGTCGAACTGCGAGGTGGGCACCTCTACGTTCTTGATGATCCCGTCGATGTCCGTGAAGGTGAGGCGCAGGAAATGCACGCCCTGCTTCTTGCAGAGCTCCAGCATCTGTTTCTTGTCCATTCGACCTCCTCCGGTCCACGTTCGGCGAGTTTCCCCGCCGCGCTTTCTCAAGTCAAGGGATGTAGCTGGTGAACCCGGCCGAAGCCGGGAAAATCGGCCCTCTCAGCCGGCCTTGCGCACCCAGGCCTCCTCGGGCTGCAGCGCCTCGTGCCCTGCGGGCTGGATCTTGCGGTAGACGCGCTCCGGCGGCCGCCACTCGCCGTCCACCGTGAGCAGCCGCTCCACCGCAATGCCGAAGAGGCGCTCGTTCTCCGCGAGGGGCGGGGCGATGAGGGCCCAGTCCTCCGGCGAGAGCCGGGCGAAAGCCCCGCCGTTGAGCTGGTCGTCGCCCACTTTCCCGTACGGGTCGCGTACGTAGATGGCGCCCCCCGAGGCGAGGGAGAAGAGGTTCCCGCCCGGGTACGGGGTCGGCAGGTCGCAAAGCTGCCCGTCCTCGTCAAATGCCACGCCGTTGAGGATGACGAAGCCGCCGCCCCGCAAAGGGTCTCCCGCCATGAACGACTCGGCGAGGTAGTCGAGGCAGGTGCCGTTGATCACGACCTGCGGCTTGCCGACCGCGTTGATGAGCGGCCGTCCCGCGGCGTTCCCGAGCACGAACGCCCTCCCGCCCTTGGCGGCGTACCCGAACGTCTGCCCAACGTCGCCGTGCACGACGAGCGTGCCGTCCTTCATGATCTGGGCGAGCTGGTCCTGGGCCGAGCCGTGGACCACCACCTCGGCGCCGTCGATGCCGGAGCCCAGGTAGTCACCGGAGGACCCATAGACGTCGATCCGCACCCCGCCCGCAGCCGCTCCGAGCCCGCAGCCTATGAAGCGGTGGCCCCTGGCGTGGGCCACGAGGAAGCGACGGAAGCCGCGCTCGACCGCACGCACGATCGCCCGCGCCACCGAGTCGGGGCCCTCCGGAGGGAACCCCCGTGCGTCAATGACCAGCACCCTCTCGGCGCCGCCGGACTCCGGCTCAGGTGACCCCAGGCTCATCGAGGTATAGCCAGGGGGCCGGCTGTCGCGGATCCTCTCGAGAACGCGCCCGAAGCTCTCGTCGATCAGTGAAACCACCGCGCTCCGCTTGAGCCTACCGGTCGGGACCCGGCGGTCCATCAGCAGCGTGAGCGCCTCCACCGCACCTCGCACGCGCGCCTCGTCGCCCGCGGCGGCCTCCACGCCGGCCAGGAAGCGCCGCACGTCGTCGTAGTCCCACCCCGGAAGCTCCCGGCCCACGTGGGCGAGCAGGTCCTCGGGGTCGGACTCCGGCGGGAGCTCCACCGGCTGCGACAGGGCGTGCGGGCCCCAGTTTGCAGGATGCAGCCTCCCGGCGGCCGGCTCGATGACGCGACCGAACTTGTCCGTGCACACGAGCTCGTGCCCGTTGCCGGAACCGTTGCCGACCGTGAAGATGAATGCCCCGCCGTCGGTGTGGCTGCCGCCGCGCGCGTTCCAGTAGAGGTCGGCGCGTGGCCAGAAGCGCGCGTCTTCGCAGGCCAGGCTCTCCAACACGGCGTCGATGCCCTGCTTCTCGGAGGCCGCGAGCCCGATCGACGCCTCCCCGCGCTGCAGCGCGAAGACCTGCGGTCGCAGCATCGAGGTGTCGGTGATCCCAACCAGTCGGTAGGCGCGCTCGCGCGGCTGCGACTGGGCGATCAGGAAGAACCAGGGGCCGTCCGGCGAGCCGTGCATGTGCACCGCCTGCAGCATGCGGTACAGATCCTGCTTGTCCGGCGGCAGCAGCGTGAAGTCGCGCTCGGTGGTGGGCGCCATCGCCTCGATCACGTACTCCAGGGGGTAGCCGTAGAGGCGGTGCAGGAGATCGAACACCAGCACCGCCACCTCGGTGTCGGTCAGGAACAGCGGGTGGATGTTGCGCTGGGCGAGGTAGCTGAAGATCGAGGCGTAGTTGGCGAAGTCGCCGTTGTGAACGAGCGCCTCGTGCATGCCGATGAACGGGTGGGCGCCGCCCGGGTGCCACACGCGTCCCCTGGTCGGGTAGCGGTGGTGCCCGATCCAGACGTGGGCCGGGAAATCCTCCAGACGGTAGTAGCGCACCACGTCGTCGCCATAGCCGACCAGCTTGAGCACCAACAGATCCTTGCCGTGCGAGAGCACGAACGCGCGCTTCTCACCGGTGGAGGCGTAGAGCGCCCGGTTCAGGCGGTAGCTGTTCTGGTAGACGACCTCGTCCTCGATCGCGGTCCGGTCTTCGCCGGGCAGCCTGTGCTCACGGACGAATGCATCGGCGACCTCGGACCGCACCCGCACGAAGTAACAGGCCACCTCGGGCGGCTGCACCTCGAGGCCCGGGATCGCGCGGAAGTCGCTCAGCGAGGGGATCGTGCAGGCGTGATCCACGAGGAACGTCGGCTGGATGAAGTCGGCCTCCACCTGGCGCCGCGCATCCCTGTTCAGCAGCGCCACAGCGAGGAGGTAATCGCACTCCAGGGTCGCCCTATCCACGCCGAAAAAGCCGGGGTCCAGGCCCGCCGCCGCGATGCCGCCCCCCTTGCCGTTGCCGCGGTTGCGCATCTGGTGGAGCGCCTGCAGCAGGTGCGTGCCGGCCACCGGGACGCTGGCGGCCATGCCGATGACCCCGCAGCCGCCTTCGGCGTCCACCTTGCGCGGGGTCAACGCCGAGGTGTCCGCGAGCGCCCGGCGGGACGCGATCATGGCCTCGACGAGAAGCTCACGCCCCATTGCCGGTCTCCCTTCCGCGGTAGACGAGCAGATCCGTGCGGCCACGCAGCTCCCTGACGCTCGCGAGGCCGAGGCGGCGCAGGATCTCCCTGAGCTGCCCTTGGTACGAGCGGTACAGGTTGCCGAGCCTCTCGGCGCCCCACTCGGGGTCCACGAGCTGCGAGAGCTCCGGATCGGTGGTCGTCAGCCCGTACGGGCAGCCCCGCCCGCGCTCGCAGTTCGAGCAGCGCGTGCATCCCAGGGCGACCAGCTCGCTGGTACCGAGGATGACGCCGTCCGCCCCCAGCGCGATGATCTTGGCGATATCGTGGGCGGTGCGGATCCCTCCCGAGGCCATCACGGTCACCTCGTCACGGATCCCCTCCTGCAGCAGGAAACGGTGCACCTTGGGGATCGCCAGCTCGATAGGCATCGCGATGTTCTTCTTGGCGATCTCGGGCGCGGCCCCGGTGCCGCCGTAGCCGCCGTCTATCTGGAGGATGTGCGCGCCAGCGTAGTACGAGCCCACGGCCACCATGTCCACGTCGGTGGGCGTCGAGACCTTGACCGAGACCAGCGCCCCGGCGTTGACGGTCTTGATCCAGTCGATGTGCTTCTTGTGGTCCTCCACCGAGTAGACGGAGTGGAAAGGGAACGGCGAGAAGAGGCTCACCCATGCCACGCTCTCACGCATCTGCGCGACCACCGTGGTCGCCTTGTCCCCCAGGAGGTGGCCTCCCAGGCCGGGCTTGGCCCCCTGGGCGTACTTCAACTCCACGATCGGCGCGGCCTGGATGGTTTCTTCCCGCACCCCGAACATCCCGGTTGCCACCTGGGTGATCACGCTGTCCTTGAGGGGCAAGAGCGAGGCCGGGTAGCCGCCCTCGCCGGTGGAGGTGAAGGTCTTCCAGTTCCTCGCATTGATGGCCCGGGCCAGCATCACCTGCTCGCTCACCGACCCGAACGACATCCCCCCGCCGTACCAGGGAACGGGGATCTCGATCCTCCGGCCGTAGGGGCGCCGGTTAAGCGGGATCGAGGTGTCCACCTCCGCTCCCTCGGGCAACCAGTGCTCGCGGGGAAATTCGGCGAACCCCAGGCGGTCGAAACCCCCGCCCGAGCGCCCCACGCGGTGCTCAAGGCCGTTCTGGGGCAGCGCGCCCGAGGCCGCCTGACGCCAGGTTGCCAGGATCAGATCGCCGGTCCAGCGCGCATCGCCGAGCGCCGGCGGCCGGCCGAAGGCGAGCGTCGGCCAGACGGCGAAGCCGCGGCGGATCAACGCCCGGTGCTTGCCGACGACCTTCTCCTCGACGCTCGCGCCTTCGCCCCAGGGGTGGTGGCTCGCCTTTGGCACGATCACCACCTGCCCCGCGCGCTGCACCCTCTGCCCTGCGCCCTGGTCCGCCTCCGCTGTGCCCTGTGCCCTGTGCCCTGAGCCCTGTATCTCCCCAAACGCGTCCCGCTCGAGGTCGCCCTGGAACATGCAGCGCCCCAGCTCACCGCGCAGCCTGCGAACCTCACGCAGGCCCATCGCGCCCATCACCTCCAGGAGCTGGTCGTGCCAGGCGGCGGCCAGATTCGCGAGTCGCTGGGCGCCCCACGCCACGCTCAGGCGTGGGAACGAGACGCGGGCCGATTCCCGGCGGAGCACTGCGCCGTGGAAACGGGCCTGCAGGGCAGACCACAGGGCGGTGTCGAGGGCCACCGCGTCCAGCCCACAGATGATCGCTTTGGGCACGTGCTCGGCCATCACGACGCCGCCGCTACCAACCAGCGTGACCTCTTCGCGGACCCCCGCTTCGACCAGGGAGCGGTGCACCTCCTGGATTGCGTCCATGACGAAACGGCCCACGGCGCGGCCGTGGTAGTCGGCGGTGAGGTGGAAGAGGCGCACGCCCCTGTCGAAGAGCCGCAGCACCTCGGCGTCGAAACCCACGCGCACGCCCACGACCGTCCCCGGCAGGCGCCGGCGCAGGTCTCCGAAGACGCCCTCATCCCAGCCGTCGAGGAAGACGACCCGGGGCGGGGCCGGCACCCGCTCGAGCAAGCTCACCTCGCCCATCGCCACGAGGGGTGCCACGTGCCCGCCGAGCAGGCCGTGGTGCAACGCCGCCGGCAGGGGGACGATCGCCAGGGTCTCGACGCGAGCCGCGGCACCCGCCATCACGGCCAGGAGCGCCTTCGTTTCGGCGCCGATCGGCGGCACGTCGAACAGGAACGGCAGCGGGAGCGAGATCAACCTGGGCACGGGGCCGACCACCTTCGCCTCCCCGTCGAGACGAAGGAACGCCGGCTTCTCGCCCAGGTCCACCGAGGTGGAGATGAACTCACGGCCATGAATGCCGTCGCGTGTTGGGCGCACGATCTCGGACATATCCGTCCACATCCCGTCCCACCCTTCGCCGCCGAACCCGCCGCGGTAGCCGGCCCCGCGCACCGGCACGTGGCCGGCGCCCGCCTCGTAGTTGATCGTGTCGACGTAGTCGGGCTTCAGGTAGCTGTCACCCAGGAGCGCCCGCGCCGGGTTGGGCTCGACACGGACCATCTCTGGGTACTGGGTGGTGCAACGCAGACAGCCGACGCACTTGGCGTGGATGGGCGCCAGACCTCCCACCGGCCGGCCGAAGACTCCGTACACGCAAGGACGGGAAAGCGCCACCCTGGTGGGCGTGCGGGGATCGAGGATCTCTCTGAGGACCATCCCGAGGAGCTTGTGCTTGGCGACGCGCACGCGGAAGCGCGCGGGGTACGGGGCGATCTCCGGGGCGGGCTTCGTCTCGATGTGGTAGCGACGGTACCTCCCGACACCCAGGGGGGAGTCCGGCGCGGCCGCCGGCAGGTGCGGGTGCCCCTGGGGCGACGCCCCGCTGGCCGTGTCGCGCGCCTCGCGCCTGAACGCTTCCGCTTCCGCCATCTCCTGCACCCCCACCCGGCCCGTCCAGGCTCTCGACCCACGAGTATCCCGGTGTCGGAGCCCGCCGGATAACCGTTGCTCGACTGCACAACCATGTCGTGCGGTCCGTACATTCTCGCCGTCAATTTTGGTCATGTCAAGGGCCGATCCTGCAGATTGACACCAAGAATCGTGTCAGACTGCAGAAAGTGACATGTCATTCTGTCTCAGGCGTTTTCGCGCTGCGGCCGCACCCCACATCATTGAACCCGACTTGATTCAAGGGTCCTCGTCAGCGCACGTGCCCGCGGCGTGCGGTCTCGCAGGTGGGCGGGACGGATGGTGGGCGGGTTTTACCTCAGCTTCATGGTGGGATCGCCGAAGAGGATCCAAGTGCGGCGGATGTCCTTGTCGGTGGTGGCCGCCTTGGCGAGCAGCGTCGCGTCCCCGAGGGTGGGCGCCGACCCGCTGGCGGGGAAGAGCACGCCCACGAGCGCATCGTCCACCGAAATCTGGTCCTTCGATTCCGTCAGACCGGAGGAGGCCCACACGGCCGCCGCTCCGCCCGGCGATCGCAGCAACGCCTCGGCCATGCTCTCGTCGCCGGGGTCCTGGAAGTACCCGTTCAGGCAGGTCATCGACGCCCAAAACGCCGGCCAGCGATTCTGCAGCGCGTGCGCATCGTCCGTGCTGAACAGGTCGCGCCACCAGCCGACGGACCCGTGGCCGATGTAGTTGACCATGGTCTGCCGCCCATAGAGCTGGGTTCCGAGCTCGCCGCTCGCCGTCTCGCCCAACGCGCCGCGGTTCACCACGGCCACGGTCACCGACGCGGGCAGGGCGGCCCCGACGAGCCGGCTGAGCCCCTCGAAGTCGTTGCCCTCATCGTTGGCGTCCGCCACCAACAGCACCTTCGCGCTCCCGCCGTCGCTCTCGTACGCCACGATCTTGCCGATCACGGTCGCGGCCTCCACAGCGTCCTGTACCGGGAGCCGCCCGACCGGGATGTCGCCGATGCCGTCGCCGTTGGGGTCCACGAACCACTCGTCCGAGGCGGTCTCCAGGTACGTGGTCTCGACGAGCTTGGTGGGAACGAGATCGGACCACCCGTACCCGAGGCGGTTCCTCGGGTCGAAGCTCGCGTCCCCCACCAGCAACACGTAGCGCGGCGGCCGGGACCAGTTCCCGCGCGCCCAGGCGAGGAAGTCCCGCATCGCCTGCGGCGTCTTCGCGCCAAACGAAAACTCGTCGTAGACGTTCTCCACGTCGACCACCGCGACCTTCAAGCCCTGCCTCTCACGCAGCGCCCGCAACGGCTCGACCGCCGGCAGCAGCGAGCGATGGCCGATGATGACCAGGTCCGCGCCCGAATCGGCGGCATGCCACGCCGCCGGCCGGTTCGGCAGCACCCCCACGGGATGCCGGAAGGCACCCGTCCCCACCGCCAGCAGGGCCCGCGTCCCCGACCCCGGCACGCCCACCGTGACATCGTAGGTGCCGTCGCGCTCGACCACGTTTGCGGATAGCCCCTCTACGGCCGTCGGATCGGTGACGTCGAGCACGCGCACGCGGCTGCTCGCGAAGCCGCGGAGGACGACCTCCTGGTAACCGTCGAGGCTGAACTCCAGCGCCTCCCTGTCGGGCTCCCAGGTGTGTGCGTAGCGCAGGCGCACGAAGTCCACCAGGCTGACGTCGCCGTCGCCCCCTTCCGCCGTCAGGTTGAGCGCGTGATCCCCCTCGAAGACCACGTTTCCGGCCAGCGGCACGACCAGCTCACCCGCCTCCATCCCGTCCCACACCACCCTGCCGAGCGGCATGCCGTCGAACTCCACCCACACCCGGTGTGCGCCCCGCGTGGCCCCCTGCAGGCGCACCGTGAGCAGGGCCTCACCGCTGCGGTCCGGGTGCTGCACCCGCACGGTCTCGGTGACCATCGTCGTCGTGACCACGTCGCCGAAGAACTTGTCCTCACCCCCGTTGAGCACCGCGGGGTCGTAGACCGTCCGGTCCCTGCGCTCCACCTCGCACGGGAAGCTCGCCGGACCCGGCGACCACCGCCCCGCCCCGCTCCCCTCGCGGATGCGCGCGCCCGTGCCGGACACGACCGCCAGCCAGTAGATCCGCACACCCGAGGACGGCGTGTCGAGACCCAGCCCGTAGAACTCGATGGCGTCCCCGGGGTCGAACCGACCCTCCCCCTTCCCGTCCACCAGGATCGCGACCTCCTGCCCGTCCGTGAAGAGATGCAGCGCGCCCGGATCCGCACCCGGGTCAAGGCCGGCCGACACCAGATCCTCCTGGCTCACCCTGTACCATCCGGCCTCGGACACCAGGATCTTCACGGCCGGCCCCCCTGCCAGGCGCCACTGCACCGCGCGCCGTTCGTCGGCGGACGAGGAGGCCTGCAGCACCTGCCGCTGCACCGCCCGCGTCGGGGACGGCACCGCCGGCCGCCCCAGCGCGGACAGGAGCACCGAGGTCGCCTCCCCCGATACATTCAGCGGCGCCACCGCCGACGCCTGCGCCGCGACCCGGCGCTGGCCGGCCTGCACCCGGATCGGCCCGTGCCAACGCCTGGCGCCGCTCAGGTCCCACTCCTCCAGCCAGTACGAGACACCCGCCACCCGCGAGCGGTCGACCCAGGTGTAGGAACGACCGGCCGTCAAGGGCACGGAGCCGGCAAACAGCGCCGAACCCGCCACCAGCGAGGGCGTGACCCGCTCGCGATGGCCGCCCTGCTCCCGGTAGACGTGAAACCCCAGGTTGTCCACCTCGTACCCGGTCCGCCACTGCACGGCCACCGTGCCGTCCCCCGAAGCGCTCGCGCTCATGCCGCGCATCCTCACCAACGTGGGCGCGTTCGGCCCTTGCTGCGCCCCCAACGCGTAGAAGGTGGAAGAAGGCTTCTGATTGTTGTATTCGGTGGTGATCCAGCCGGCGGTCCGGATAGTCTTGGAGATACGGAACTCGTCGATGATACCGTCAAAGGTACGAGTGGTGGCACTCGCAAGATTACCGATTCTCAGATTGTAGGCGGCGTCTGTTTCAGCCGTACCGGCTGGCGCTGTAACTTCGATCACCGTTTGAGAAACTCCATTAATGTACAACGATGGGTTATTGCTCGTACTGGAATTATTGTAGGTAACTACCACGTGCTGCCAGGAGCCTGTTGAGATGGTGTTATTGTTTGTGTGCCAGAGACTTGGATTTGAGGCGGTAAAGTCGTGGGCAAAACTCAGGTTTGAATTCCCGTACGTGCCACCGTTATAAATGAGAAACGCCCAACCCTGGTCAGCACCGTAAGTGACTGTATTCGCTTTATCGGCAATTCTCCCACCGTTGTTTTCCCCAAAGGAATTGGGATAGATCCATGCCTCTGCGGTTGCACCGCCGGCGAAAACGCTGTCAATGCTCGCCGCTGAGCCCATGTTTATGTAATCGGTCGTGCCGTTAAACGTTTGGGCGTAGGCAACTTCTCCACTTGTGGTCACAGCCGGTCGTCCTGCTCCTGCCTTTGTTCCGTTATTAGCGTTAGACGTGCTGTCTTTCACGTGCGAGGTGTCGGGATTGTCGGCCATGTGAGAGACCAGCCGGTAGGTGGTGTCCCACACTCCGGTAGGGTCCTGGGTGGACGCGGTGACGGCGGCATCCCCGTAGTACACGTAGATCACGGTCCCGTTGTTGATGGACGGGACGTTGACCCAGGCGATGATCTGGCCGGTCGTCGCGGTGTAGCTCTCGATCTCGTGGGAGAGGGTGCAGGGGGCCGTACCGGCCCCGCCGCAGGTGGTGTCATCCAGGGCCCGGAAGATGATGTCGTAGCCGTTGGCGCTGGTGACGTTTCCCCCGTTGGTGGTGGTCCTCAGGCCGTTGTCGCTCGCGATGTTGACCAGCATCGGGAAGTTCGTGAGCGGGCCTCCCGTGACCTGAGCCGCGTTGACCGTGATCGACTTCCGGTAGGAGAAAGCGCTCGCCTCAGGGACGCCGCCCAGCCAGCCGCCCAGCACCAGCAACCCCACGCCCAGCGCACTGCGGTACCCGGCACCGCAGAGCCAGGCACCCCGGCGGCTTCCCATCCGACCGTTCAACGCCCGGTGAACTCTCATCCTGGCCTCCCGGTCCCACGTACGTGGTGCCCTGCTCGGGAGGGATCTCCGCGCCCTGACCCACCGTCGCGGCCCCTACGGGCAAACCCCGCCCTGACCACGCCGCCTTACTTGATTATTAACGCAAGAGCCGTGCCATGTCAATCAATATGCTGAGAAATAGACGCTTCCAAAACTGCCTTCGCGTAGACTCCGTCCGCATGTCGTCGGACTATCAGCATTGTTGTGTCATTTGAATACAGTCCTCAGTACCCCGGAAACCCCCAGGGCAATTGGGGGATCGGTTCTGCCAACCCATCAGGCCGACGACGGTGCCGAACGTATTTCCGGACAACGTGAAGCGCGCCGGAAGGCGCGAACGGGGGGCCACTGCACGCGCGGGGTGCGCACCCTGGCGACATCCCGGCTCGGCGGAATCTCGCGGAGCGTCACCAGAAAACCGGCACAATGCCTCACCGCGGAACTGCAAGGCCTTCACAGCCCGTCGGTTCCAAGAGGTTTCCGACCTCCCCGACGACGAGTTCACCAGCCACCGCACCGTCGGCCCGCGCGCACCCGTGCGAGCTGGAGGTCCCAGATCTACTGTGATATTGGAATACACCGATCGGCTTCCAGATAAACTACTGTTGGAAAGTGCCTTAGCGCTGAAGACCTTCGATTCCGCACCCCAAAAGGTGCACGCCTCGGGAGCGGTTGGCGTGCGTCGGCCTTCGCAGGTGGGCGGGACGGATGGTGGGCGGGTTTTACCTCAGCTTCATGGTGGGATCGCCGAAGAGGATCCAAGTGCGGCGGATGTCCTTGTCGGTGGTGGCCGCCTTGGCGAGCAGCGTCGCGTCCCCGAGGGTGGGCGCCGACCCGCTGGCGGGGAAGAGCACGCCCACGAGCGCATCGTCCACCGAAATCTGGTCCTTCGATTCCGTCAGACCGGAGGAGGCCCACACGGCCGCCGCTCCGCCCGGCGATCGCAGCAACGCCTCGGCCATGCTCTCGTCGCCGGGGTCCTGGAAGTACCCGTTCAGGCAGGTCATCGACGCCCAAAACGCCGGCCAGCGATTCTGCAGCGCGTGCGCATCGTCCGTGCTGAACAGGTCGCGCCACCAGCCGACGGACCCGTGGCCGATGTAGTTGACCATGGTCTGCCGCCCATAGAGCTGGGTTCCGAGCTCGCCGCTCGCCGTCTCGCCCAACGCGCCGCGGTTCACCACGGCCACGGTCACCGACGCGGGCAGGGCGGCCCCGACGAGCCGGCTGAGCCCCTCGAAGTCGTTGCCCTCATCGTTGGCGTCCGCCACCAACAGCACCTTCGCGCTCCCGCCGTCGCTCTCGTACGCCACGATCTTGCCGATCACGGTCGCGGCCTCCACAGCGTCCTGTACCGGGAGCCGCCCGACCGGGATGTCGCCGATGCCGTCGCCGTTGGGGTCCACGAACCACTCGTCCGAGGCGGTCTCCAGGTACGTGGTCTCGACGAGCTTGGTGGGAACGAGATCGGACCACCCGTACCCGAGGCGGTTCCTCGGGTCGAAGCTCGCGTCCCCCACCAGCAACACGTAGCGCGGCGGCCGGGACCAGTTCCCGCGCGCCCAGGCGAGGAAGTCCCGCATCGCCTGCGGCGTCTTCGCGCCAAACGAAAACTCGTCGTAGACGTTCTCCACGTCGACCACCGCGACCTTCAAGCCCTGCCTCTCACGCAGCGCCCGCAACGGCTCGACCGCCGGCAGCAGCGAGCGATGGCCGATGATGACCAGGTCCGCGCCCGAATCGGCGGCATGCCACGCCGCCGGCCGGTTCGGCAGCACCCCCACGGGATGCCGGAAGGCACCCGTCCCCACCGCCAGCAGGGCCCGCGTCCCCGACCCCGGCACGCCCACCGTGACATCGTAGGTGCCGTCGCGCTCGACCACGTTTGCGGATAGCCCCTCTACGGCCGTCGGATCGGTGACGTCGAGCACGCGCACGCGGCTGCTCGCGAAGCCGCGGAGGACGACCTCCTGGTAACCGTCGAGGCTGAACTCCAGCGCCTCCCTGTCGGGCTCCCAGGTGTGTGCGTAGCGCAGGCGCACGAAGTCCACCAGGCTGACGTCGCCGTCGCCCCCTTCCGCCGTCAGGTTGAGCGCGTGATCCCCCTCGAAGACCACGTTTCCGGCCAGCGGCACGACCAGCTCACCCGCCTCCATCCCGTCCCACACCACCCTGCCGAGCGGCATGCCGTCGAACTCCACCCACACCCGGTGTGCGCCCCGCGTGGCCCCCTGCAGGCGCACCGTGAGCAGGGCCTCACCGCTGCGGTCCGGGTGCTGCACCCGCACGGTCTCGGTGACCATCGTCGTCGTGACCACGTCGCCGAAGAACTTGTCCTCACCCCCGTTGAGCACCGCGGGGTCGTAGACCGTCCGGTCCCTGCGCTCCACCTCGCACGGGAAGCTCGCCGGACCCGGCGACCACCGCCCCGCCCCGCTCCCCTCGCGGATGCGCGCGCCCGTGCCGGACACGACCGCCAGCCAGTAGATCCGCACACCCGAGGACGGCGTGTCGAGACCCAGCCCGTAGAACTCGATGGCGTCCCCGGGGTCGAACCGACCCTCCCCCTTCCCGTCCACCAGGATCGCGACCTCCTGCCCGTCCGTGAAGAGATGCAGCGCGCCCGGATCCGCACCCGGGTCAAGGCCGGCCGACACCAGATCCTCCTGGCTCACCCTGTACCATCCGGCCTCGGACACCAGGATCTTCACGGCCGGCCCCCCTGCCAGGCGCCACTGCACCGCGCGCCGTTCGTCGGCGGACGAGGAGGCCTGCAGCACCTGCCGCTGCACCGCCCGCGTCGGGGACGGCACCGCCGGCCGCCCCAGCGCGGACAGGAGCACCGAGGTCGCCTCCCCCGATACATTCAGCGGCGCCACCGCCGACGCCTGCGCCGCGACCCGGCGCTGGCCGGCCTGCACCCGGATCGGCCCGTGCCAACGCCTGGCGCCGCTCAGGTCCCACTCCTCCAGCCAGTACGAGACACCCGCCACCCGCGAGCGGTCGACCCAGGTGTAGGAACGACCGGCCGTCAAGGGCACGGAGCCGGCAAACAGCGCCGAACCCGCCACCAGCGAGGGCGTGACCCGCTCGCGATGGCCGCCCTGCTCCCGGTAGACGTGAAACCCCAGGTTGTCCACCTCGTACCCGGTCCGCCACTGCACGGCCACCGTGCCGTCCCCCGAAGCGCTCGCGCTCATGCCGCGCATCCTCACCAACGTGGGCGCGTTCGGCCCTTGCCGCGCCCCCAACGCGTAAAACGTGGCCGGCGCGCTCTGGTTGCGGTACTCCGTCGCAATCCACCCCGAGCTGCGCGCCATGGTCGACAGGCGCGTTTCGTCGATGACGCCGTCAAAGTACTGGTTCCCGTGGCTGGACCCTTCGATCCCGACCCTGAGACGGCCGGCTGAATCGTTGATGTTCTGGCCGTTGTTCACGGTGTTGGACAAGGCGCCATTGATGTAAAAGCTGACGGCCGTCCCGGACTTCACCGCAGCAACGTACGTCCACGTGTTCAGCGTGATGGTCCCGGTGCTGTAGTGGTCGGTGCCGTTCATCGAGAAATTGAGCACGTTTGCGGGTGTGCCGCCGTTGCTAAACGCCGTGAACCACCAGCCGTCCGTTGCCGCCGTCCCGTTCGTGTGGCTCGCAATCCCGTGGTAGTTGGCGTTCGTGTGCCTGTAGATCCAGGTACTGATCGTCATGGTGCCCGTTCCGACGTTGAAGTTCGGTGAATCGGCCACCCAGAAGTACTGCGAGGTTCCGTTGAATTGCCGAGCGTTCGCGATTTCCCCGGCGACGCTCGTGCTGCCGACGTTGGTGCCGTTGCTGGCATACTGGGTACTGTCGGCGACGCCCCCGGTCTCGTGCCAGACCCCCTTGTAATTCGCGTCCCACACTCCGGTAGGGTCCTGGGTGGACGCGGTGACGGCGGCATCGCCGTAGTACACGTAGATCACGGTCCCATTGTTGATCGAGGGCACGTTGACCCAGGCGATGATCTGTCCCGTGTTGGCGGTGTAGCTCTCGACCTCGTGGGAGAGGGTGCAGGGGGCCGTCCCCGGCCCGCCGCAGGTCACGTCGTCCACGGCCCGGAAGATGATGTCGTAGCCGTTGGCGTTGACGACGAGCCCCCCGTTGCCAGTGGTCCTCAGGTCGGGGTCGGTGTGGCTGATCAGCATCGGGAAACCCGTATGCGGGCCGCCCGTGACCTGACCCGCATTGATCGTGATCGTCTTCCGGTACGAGAAGGCGCCTGCCTCGGGCGCACCGCCAAGCCAGCCAGCCAGCAGGAGGACCGCCAGCGCGAGCCGCTCGATGCGACGGCCGCTCCTCGGCCCACACCCCGCTCCACAGCGCGAATCCCCGCTCATGGCGTCCTCCCGCTGCTCCCAGCGCCAAGGTCGGACGGGCAGACCTTGCCTACACACACGAAAAGCATAAGCAAGAATCGTGCTAACCCATGGAACACGCTCACGAACAACACAGTTGGGCTCTTGGCCGTCTCCCGCGCGCCGCTCCCGTTTGGAAAAATACAGAAAGTGAGTCATTTCAATACACTCAACCGTTCTTGCGGAAACCTCACGAAGCACGGCGCCACCGAGTCCCTCCCCTGCGCGGGGCGCGCAAGGATAGAAATATCTGTCAAGAAAGAAGAAACAGAGCGGCTCTTCGAAAGGCAAGGCGACGTCAGCACTCGGCAGGCGATGCCGTGCCGACCGGCCTCACGGGAGTGCTGTGAAGGGTCACCAAGAAAGTGGCGAAATGCCCAAAAGCGTTACTATTCTCCCGTCTAAGTCCACGCACTACAGTGGGACTTGCTGAGCAGCCGCGCGTCTCCCCGCAACCTGTCAGACGGCGGCCTCTGTATCTCCTTCGGCATGATTATTCTAAGAACTGTGATACTTCGATACAGACATTCGAGAGAGATCCTCGCGGGACCGCTTTGCAGAACTGCTTGGGTGGCTTGAGAATGCAGCGCTAGCGGCGCACAAGGCGGGAGCGCAACCGCCTCAACAGGTGCACGAGCCCACTCCGGCCGGCGCCCATGATGCGAACCCGGGCACCAGCGAGGTTGACGGTGCGCCCGCCGCGTTCAACTGCAACCACCCTCCCGAGCAGGGCATCGCCGCCTACCGGCTCGTCGGCGGTCGCGGCGGCATCTCCGCGCGTGAGGAAGACGAGACCGTTCTCAGGGTCCCGCCTTACGCGCACGACCCTGTGGACGGTGACGCCCCGCCTGGCGTCGAACAGGACGATGTCCCCGCGCCTGATCTCGCCCGGCCGGACCGGGGCCACGGTGATGGCCTCGCCCTCGCGGATGGTGGGGTTCATGCTTGCGCCGGTCGCGCGGAATCGCACGCAGCGGCCTTCCCGGAGCACCCCGCGCACGACCTCCGAAAAGGCGGCATCGGCCGGACCGACAACGCCGACCTCGAGTGTCTCGCGGGTCCTCATACCCCCGCGCACCCGCGTCCGAATGAACTCGATCACGCGCCGGTCAGGGGCAAAACGGAGCTCCCGGCAGGGGACCTCGCCCACCAGCTCGCCGAAGAACCCCACGGTGAAGTCGAGCCCGCGCCGGTCGTAGAAGGGTGGAAAGCCGCAGGCCACGAGCCTGGCCGCGGCTTCGGCGCGCCCGAGCGGCACCAGGTCATTGGTCCCGCCGTGGGCGAGGAAGAACACCTCGGTCAGTGGCGTGGAGTCCGGCTCGGAAAGCTCCGCCTCGCCGTGCCACGGGGTGCCGTACATCACGAGCCGCCCCCCTCGGCGCCGCACGATGATCCGGTCGTCGCTGAGGATCCGGGTCCCGGGTACCCTCTGCCACAGCCGGGCCATGGTGGTCTTGCCCGCCCCCGACTGCCCGACGAAGAGGAGTCCCAGCCCCGAGGGCTCGACGACGCCGCACGCATGCACCTCGACACCCCTGCCGCGCGCCAGCAGGCCCTGGACGATAAGCTCGTCGAGCGGGAACTCGAGGGGCCAGATGGCACCGGTCGCGTCGAAGGCGTCACGCCGCAGCTGAACCTCCGCGGACGTGAAGTCGGGGTCAATCACCGCCTCCCGGTAGGCCAGAGGACCAAATACAGGTGAGGAAAACGTGAAACGGTAGGATGCTCCGTCCCGGTAGAGCTTCCACTGTGAACCGGCATCGAAGAGGGGTTCGTGGGGCGGAACCTCCAACGCATCGCGGAAACCCGCCGTCACCAGGGTGTCGGGGGTTCCCCCTGGGACCAGGAACCTCGCCATGGCCTCGTCGACAGCCAGGGTGAGCTCGGGGTCGGCGGCGGCAACCGCGATGCACATACCGCCGATGTTGAGGTGAAAGGCCGGGGGCGTCCCATCGGCGGATCGGCCGGGCTGGAGCTGCAACTATGCGGTCCCGAATCTGCTGCCGGAGGCAACGTCACGGCCCGCCGGCACCGCGCTCACGACGTAATGGCGGCGCACGGGGTCGGGGTGTTGCACCTGGCGTGCGCTGGTCCCTTCGTGTTCGCGGTCTTGCACCCTCCGAGCACCGCCTCCTCCGGCTTGAGATGGACCTTTTTCACCGCCGGCCTGGAGTAGATCTTCCTCGCCCTGCCCTTCTCACGACCGGGGGTCTCGCTCATCGCCGTCCGCTCCTCAGTACACCCACTGCAAGTTTACGCCTTTCCCCCGCCGCTGTCTCGCCGCGGCGCGCGATCGGCATCCCGCTCGCCGCAGGCGGCGTAGCGTCCGGCCTCGGGGCCGGCACCGGGAGCGCCGGCCGCTCAGACCGGCGGCCGGGTGCAGGGGCCTTTTTCGCGATCCGCTCCAGGTCTGCCAGCGAACTCTGGAGCTCCGGGAATCTCTCTCCACCCTCGCAGTACTCGCAGGCCCCGTGCCCGGGCACGGGGATGCCGAACGCGTGCGCCCGCAGGTGGGCGACGTGGCAGAGAAAGTCCACCGGTGTCTCCGGGTCGCCGCCCTCGAGCTCGCCGTTGGCAGGGCACATCCCGCACATCGCCTTGATCTCGCAGCGCACGCACCTGGTCAGCCGGGTCAGCTTCCTGCTCCGCACAGCGTGCAGGAAACCGTCCCACCCCTCGCGGAAACTGCCCGCGCGCAGGTCGTAGGTGTCCACCTGCGAGAGACCGCAGATGCTCAGCCTGCCCTGCGGGTCGATTGCGAACGAGTTCACACCGCCACCGCAGACGTAGAGCAGCCCGGCGGTCTCGCCCGTGTGGACGGGACCGTTGAAGTGATCGCAGAAGCTCTGCCACTCGGACGTGCGGCGCGGGTCCTGCAGGTCGAAGGCGACCACCTCCTCGGGCGCCAGGCGCACCGCCAGCGGGCTCGATGAGCAGTCGAGGCGGGGGTTGATCATGGCGTCGAACTTGAACTCCACCCCGAGATCCTCCTCGGCGAAGCGCTGCATCTCCCAGATCTCGTGCCGGTTGGCGGTGACCGCCACGGTCTTGAGGCCGAGCGGAAGCTTCCGCTCCACCAGCAGCCGGATGCCGCGCATGCAGCGGTCGTACGAGCCGGGCACACCGGTGATCCGCTCGTAGGTCTCGCGCGTGCGGCCGTAGAGCGTGATCTCGATGGCGAACGGGCGCCACTCCGCGAGGTGGTCCGCCACCCTGGGCGTGATCAAAGTGCCGTTGGTGAAGATCGTGACGAGCATCCCCCGCCGCTTGGCGTGGGTGAAGATGTCAAGGAAGTCCCGCCGCGCGAAGACCTCGCCGCCGGTGTACAGCAGCCAGACGCACCCGGCCTCCGCGATCTCGTCGAGGATTCCCCGGTGCTCCTCAAGGGTCAGCTCCCCCCGCCGGGCCGCCGAGTCGCTTATCGCGAGGTTGTTATAGCAGTGGACGCAGGTGAGCGGGCACCGCCTGGTGACCTCGATCGTCCCGTCCACCGGCACCCGTCCCGCCACCACCTTGCCGTGGAGCCTCAGGCTGAAGTCCTGGTAGCGCTCCAGCTCCATGATCTAGCCCCGCTCCTCCTCGGCCTGCCGGATCAGGCCGGCCTCGGCCAGCGTTCCCACGAACTCGAGCGCGTCGCCCCTCGCCTCTGCGATGTCCACCTCGAACTCGGCCGCGATCGCGGCCACGATGTCTTCCAGGGTCCGGGAGCCGTCGATCAGCGACCAGACGAACGCACCGATCTCATTGAACGTGTAGATTGAGTCCAGATCTCCGACACCCGAGCGGACTGGCACTACGATGGTTTCGTCCGCGATCGCCCGCGTCACGAAATCGCCGACCTTGGCAAACCTGCCAGTCGCTGAGCCCATCGCTCGCCTCAACCCCCCTTCGAAGCTAGGCCGCAGGGTTGCGGAAGTCAAGCCGCAAGAGAGTTTCTAGGGCGCCTGGGTCTGGTCGGGCGCGGCCCAGAGCACCAGCTCGCCGGGGAGCGCCGCGGCGAGCGGTTCCGCCAGCACGCCCAGCGCTCCCACCTCCATGGGCGGCAGGTGCGTCAGCACGAGGTGGTCGCAGGCCAGGCGCGGGGCGAGCTCGATCCAGTCCTTGATGTGGGCGTGCCCGGCCATGTGTGCCGCCACGCGACGGTTGTTCTCGACGAAGGTGCACTCGACGAGCGCGACACGTGCGTCCAGCAGGCCGGGGTCGGCAGCGAACGGCTGGGTGCTGCCGTCGGATGCGAACACCACCTCGGGACGGCGACGGCGCGGCCGCCGCAGCGCCCACCCGAGAGTCGGGATCCCGTGGTCGACGGCGAACGCTTCGGCGCCGCCTCCGGGCAGCTTCACGCGATCACCCGGAGTCACGCCGAGGATGACGTCTTCAAGGCGCAACCGCTTGCGCACCGACTCCATCCCCGGCATCACCGCGAGCGCCTGCCTGAGCGCAGCCGCCACCCTCTCGGGCGCGTACAGGCGCGGCGGCTCCCCGCGGTGGAAGCGCGCCCGCACGTTGAGGTACGCGAGGACTCCCGAGAGGTGGTCGAGGTGCCCATGCGAGAGCAGCACCACGGGCTGGGCCGCGATTGCCGGCGTCATCCGCCCGACGTCCAGCGCGACCCCGAAGCTTGGAACCGAAAACGCGGTGGCGCGCGCCGCCACCGAGGTGCCCCGCAGCGTGAGCCCGGGCAGCCTCAGCTCCAGCTCGGGCGGGAACGGCTCGCCGGCGGCGTTTGGAAAACAGATCTCCTTCATGACACGGATTGTAGGGCCTCGGGACAGGCAGTTGCGCCGGAGGATGTGGGGCGCGACCGCCGGGCGCGCCAGCACTGCAGAAGAAATGTGGGGCGCGACCGCCGGTCGCGCAATCCGATGCTCGATCGAGCCAGAAGACGCTCGCGCGGTGTGATGGGATGAGTAGGTCGGTCTCCTTCGAACGGCGTGACTAGAGTGTCCGCCAGGAGTTACACGGGCTCGAGGCCCAGAGAAAGGAGACCGACCGTGGAGCATTGTGGCATTGACCTGCACCAGAAGTCGAGTCAAGTGACGGTGGTGGACGCGGAGGGAGAGGTGTTGGAGCGGGCGACGATCCCGACGACACGGGTTGGGCTCGAGCGTTGGTTTGGGAGGCGGGAGCGGATGCGGATTCTTGTTGAGGCGAGTGGGTCCTCGCCATGGGTAGTGCGGCTGTTGCGGGAGCTCGGGCACGAGGTCGATGTCATCGATCCGAGGCGGGTACGGATGATTGCGGAGAGCACCCTCAAGACCGACCGCATCGACGCGGACACCCTGGCCGAGTTGGCACGACTGCGGATGAAGCTGCGCACGCTGGTCTGGCAGCGTAGCGAGGCCACCCAGCGCCAGCGCGGGCACCTGCGGGTGCGGCGCGCGCTCGTGGAGACGCGCGCCGGCTTCATCGTCACCATCCGCGGTTTGCTGCGCTCGTTCGGGGTACGGGTGGCCTCCTGCCGATCGGATCGCTTCGCGGCTCGTTGCCAGGCGACGGCCATCCCGCCCGAACTGGCCGAGGTCATCACACCCCTGCTTGCCGCAATCCGCGATCTCGACGCCCGCATCGCCACCATGGACGCGGTCGTGGAGCAGGTGGGCCACGGCTACCCGGCCGTCAATAGCTTCCAGGACATCCCCGGGGTCGGTCCCGTGGTCGCCCTGGCCTACGTGCTGAGTCTGGAGGACCCCAGCCGCTTTCGCCGCAGCCGCGACGTGCCCGGCTATCTCGGCCTCCGCCCCACGCTGCGCTCCTCCTCCGAGGTCATCCGCCAGGGACGCATCACCAAGGAAGGCGACTCGGACGTCCGGCGTCTCCTCGTCCAAGCCGCCCATGCCCATCTGCGCTCCCATGTTGACACCGCCCTCAAGCGCTGGGCGGAGGGCCTCATCCCACGCATCGGCAAGCGCAAGGCCATCGTAGCGTTGGCTCGCAAACTCGCCGTGCTCATGCACCGCCTGTGGATCACCGGCGAGGTCTACCAACCGTTCCCCCACGACACCGCCAAGGCGGCCTGAGAAGGAGGCACGAACGATTCCAACCACATGAGGGTGAAAGGGTAAAAGTGATCATGCTGACCATCGTGCTGAGGGCGACTCCGTGGGCTCGCACGGGCGCCTGGCAACCCGCCAGGGCAATCCGTCGGCGCGATTGGGAGCGCCCCCTGCACGACGCAATCCACCTTGCACCGGCTGGAATGACAGCCCCAAAGAGTGCGCATAGACGCGTGATCAGCAGGATGATCCAACTCAGCCCGCACCCGCAACCGCGACCACGGCTCACGACACCACAACGGAGGACACCAACGACAAAGACGCGCTCCCCTTGACTCGACCGACCTACTCATGGACGCGAGCCCCACACGACGGGAAGGGTCACCAGCAAGGTTTACAATGCCGCGCCCGCGGCCCGAGCTTTGCGCCGGGCCGTTTTCGGATGGGCTCCGGTGTGGAGGTCGTCATGTGCGGCATCTTCGGCATCGTCTACTCGAGCGAGCACCCGCTGGGCGAGGTCCTGACCGCGGCCGCCAAGCGCCTCGCCTACCGCGGCTACGACTCGGTGGGGGCCGCGGCGGTCATGGCGGACGGGACGATCGACCTGCGCAAGGAGGTCGGCAGGGTCCAGGAGGTCGCAGACAAGCTGCGTTTCAACGAGCTTACAGGCCTGCGCGGCATCGCCCAGCTCCGGTGGGCCACGTTCGGTGCGCCCTCCGTACCCAACGCCCAGCCCCACCTCGACTCCGAGGGCACCATGGTGGGCGCGCACAACGGGAACGTGGTCAACAACGCCGAGCTGCGGCGGCAGTTCAAGGCCGAGGGGATGGTCGTGCGCGGCACCAACGACGGGGAGTCCTGCGTGCACGCGGTGGAGCGCTACGTCAAGCGCGGCATGAGCCTCCCCGACGCCGTCCGCAGCGCCTACAAGGACCTCGAAGGGGACTTCGCGTTCGTCATTACCGACCGCGAGAGCAACCGGCTGGTCGCGGTGAAGAAGGGCTCGGGGCTGGTGGTCGGCATCGGCCCCGATTTCACCTGCTGCTCCTCCGACCTGCCGTCCATCCTGCCGCTCACCCGCAAGGTCATCCCGGTCGAGGACGGCGAGATGGTGGTCCTGGAGCCGAACCGCGTGCGCCTGTTCCACGTCGCCGACGGCAGCAAGGTGATCCGGCCCGCCAAGGAGGTCTCCGGGAAGATGGGCTCGCCCGAGAAGGGCGGCTACGACCACTTCATGCTCAAGGAGATCCACGAGCAGCCCGCCACCGCACGCGAGCTGCTCCACCTGCTCGAGGCCTCCGAGTACCTCCCCGCCATGATCGGGAAGCTGCGCGCGGCCGACCGGATCTTCCTGGTGGGGTCAGGCTCCTCCTACCACGCCTGCCTGATTGGCTCCACCTTCTGGGCACGCCTGGCAGGCAAGCTGGCCGTGCCCGTCCTGCCGCATCAGCTCATCGAGCAGTACGGGCCGGCGCTGCGCCCGGGCGACGTGGCGCTCTACGTCTCCCAGAGCGGCGAGACCAAGGACGTGCTCAACGCCATCAACTTTGCGACGCCGAAGGGCGTGGTTCCTCTGGGCCTCGTCAACGTCCTGGGCTCCACCATGACCCGCAAGGTCGAGATCTACCTTCCGCTGGCGTGCGGATGGGAGATCTCGGTCCCGGCCACCAAGACCTACACCAACCAGGTCATCGCGCTGATCGCCCTGGCTGCGGCCGTGGGCGGGCAGCCGGTGGAGGAGCTGGACGCGGCGCCCGTCTGGATCGAGCGCGCCATCGCCAAGACCGACGGCCCCATGGCCGCCCTCGCCCAGCAGTTCGTCGGGTGCGACCGGCTGTTCATCCTGGGCTACGGCCTCGGACACGGCGTGGCCCGCGAGGGCGCCCTCAAGTGCAAGGAGGTCACCGGGCTGCCGTGCGAGGGGATGTTCTCCTCGGAGTTCAAGCACGGGCCGCTGGCGATGGTCGAGGAGGACACGCCGGTGTTCTTCACCGCCCCGCCCTCCGGAGCCGAAATGCTCACCAACCACGTCACCGAGGTGACCGCCCGCGGCGGCCACGCGACCGTGCTGGCAGCCGAACACAAGGGGCTGCGCGCCGAGGCCTCGCGCTTCATCCCGCTACCGGTCGGCAGCGACCTCGAGTACGCGATCGTCGGCGCGGTGCCGTTCCAGCTCCTGGCCTACCACCTCTCGGTGGCCAAGGGCATGGACCCCGACTACCCGCGCAACCTCTCGAAGACCCTGACGGTGGATTAGGAGCTTCCGCGCGGCCTTGCCAGCGCTTCGTCGCCGCGGTAGCCTCGAAGCGATCATGCAGAGAACGCACATGCGCGGGAGAGATTGATGTCGGGAGACAAACCTCTCCTCAGCGTGGTCATCGCCACGGTCGGCCGGACGGACAAGCTCACGGCCTCGCTCTGCGCCTACGAGCGCCTCGACCCGGCCACACCGCGGTTCGAGGTCGTCGTGGTGTTCGATGGGCCGGAGCCAGCGGGCCAAGCCATCGCCTCGACACCTCGTCCCTTCCCGGTGAGGGTATTCGAGCAGCCACGCAGTGGCATTGGGCCGGCCAAGAACCTCGGCGCGCGGCATGCCGCAGGTGATTACCTGCTCTTCCTGAATGACGACACGCGTCCAACTTCCGGCTGCCTGCTCGCCCACCACCAGGCACAACAAAGGCTCGGGCCATGCATCGTGCTCGGGCACGTCGACTGGGACCCCGAGCACGAGGTCACACGGTACATGCGCTGGCTCGCTCCGGCGGGCCACCAGTTCAACTTCAGCCGGCTGAGTCCCAAGGGCAGGATCCCATGGGACGCATGCTGGGGGGCGCACCTGGGCCTGCCCCGAGCGTGGGTGCTCGACGAGCCGTTCGATCCAGACTTCCCGTTCCCTGTGGTCGAGGACGCCGAATGGGGGTATCGCCAGACCCGCCGCGGCCGTCCGCTACGGTATGTGCCCGAAGCGATCTGTCTCCACGACCACCGCTATGGCGGACCGGCGGAGTATCGCCATCGCACCAGGATGGCAGGCGCGGCAACCCGGTACGCGGTGCGGCGCCATCCGCTCCTGATATGGACACTCTCGCTCCGCCCGGTTGCGGTAGCAGTGGCCTCGTCGGCTCTCGCTCTCTGGCCCGGGCAGTGGCGGCGCGAGACACTGTGGGACCTGGACTTCCGCTGGAACTTCGTGTGGGGGATCCTGACGCCCCAACGCAGGTACCGGCTTGTCCGCAGGCGCCCATGACCGCCCGTAGCGAGTCGACCTTCACACGCGCCATCGGCTGGGCTACGGCCGCCGTGGTCCTGTCCCCATTCCTCACCGTAACTCTGCCGTATCGTCGCGCCCTCGTCGTCCAGGCGGCGCTCGTGCTTGCCGTCACGCTCTTCCTGGCCGTACTGGGCATCGCCCGGACAGGCTGGCGCACGCTTCTTGGAGCGCATCGAGCGACAGCGGTGGGCGTGGCCCTCTACGGCGCGACCGCCCTGCAGGGCACGGCCGTGGCTCTCGTGCGCGGCAACGACCTGACCCTGGCAGCCGGCCAGCTCCTGGCGATGGGCCTGTTGCCCCTTGCTGCGGTGGCCGCGCTGGGCCTCTCCACCGCCCCGGAGTGGCGCAGCCTCGCAACCGGCCTGGTCGGTGGAGTCGCAGCCGGCGCGCTAATCCAGTTCGCCGTCGCCGGACCGGCCGCCCTGGCGAACTTCCCGGGCGGCCGCCTCATGCTGCCCAATGCGGTGTCCGTCGCGGGCGCCGCCCCGATGGCTTTGTTTTGTGCGCTTGCACTCGCACCGTCGGGCCGCACGGTCGCGCGGGCGCTGGCCTGGGCTGCCGCCGGTGTGACCCTGGTGCTCATCTTCGTTTCCGGGATCCGGTCGCAGTGGCTGGTCATGCCGTTGGGCCTGGCGGTCTTCCTCGCGCTTGGGCTTGGCCGTACCAGACTCCTGTCCCGCCGGGCGCTTCTCGCCTGGGGTACGGCCCTGCTCTTCTTCATGGCATCTCTGGCCGCTACGGCCAGGTGGTGGACCCGGCCTCGCCCGAACCTCGCTTCCGGACCTCTTGAGTCGGTTGCAGCCGGAGACGCCGGAACAACGGTCATGGTGCTTCCGGGGTCATTTCGCGGGGCGATTCGCGTGCGCGGAACCCTCACCTGCCAGGGAAGCGGTCGTGTGTTCATGAGGCTGCACGGGGCTGTGGGCTCACCCGCCGCCGGCCCGGACAGGGTGGTGCCGCTCATCGTCGCCGGCGCCGCACCGTCCGAGTTCTGGATCGTGCATCGGCTACCTCCGGCCGACAAACAGCTCGCCGTAAGCCTCGAAGATCCTGCAGGCCTCGGCTGCCGGACAACCGTCTTCGCGGTCGAAGCGATCGCGCCCGCACCGCTCGCCGAGCTCGTCGGGGGCCTCGCCGGCATGCTCCACCGCCCGCCCGACCCGGGTTCCGGGACGACACCCGGTCCCGTTGCCAGTGATGCCAGCATCGCGTTTCGCCTGCGCGAGACTCGCGCGGTCTTCGCGGCGATCAAGCAGGTTTCGTGGCCCTGGTGGCTCGTTGGCCAGGGCCTCGGGGCGACCTTCGCATTCGACACCGTCGGCTACGACAACCAGGGTCGCATCGTTCATTACGATCGCCCGAACTACATCCACAACTTCTACCTGTTCTTGCTGTTCAAGCTTGGCGCGGTCGGCACCCTCGCGGTGGTGACGGCACTCGCGATGTGGGTGTGGGCGGCCGTGGGTAGCGCACGAGCGCAACCTCCGGGCGCCCCCGACCGCTGGTTCTTTGCCGCGGCAGCTGCCGCCTGGGTCACCTACATCGCCTGGAGTGTGGCCGCCCCCGAGATCCTCGACTTCCGCCTGGCGCCCATCTGGGGCCTGCTCGCAGCCACATGCGCGCCGCCAGAAGGCTCGGCTCGCCAATAGCCGCTTCGAAAGACCGAGCCCAACTGCGGGCAGACCCAATGGGGCAACTTCCCGTCCGACGATGGGGGAGCCGCACCCGGGTACCCAACCCGGGACCCGCGGGGCATTCTGCCAGTCAGGTCAAAGAGGCTTGACTGGATTCCAGGGAAGGAGGTCAGGGCTACAGCTCGGCGATCAACGATTCGAGAACGGCGACGCGATCGTCCCAGGTGTTGCTCCTGGCCAGCGCCTCGCGCCTGGCAACGACGTCGGGGTCCCGTTCGGCCAGCGCTCTTTCGATCTGCGTGACGAACTCGTCCGGTGTCCGCGCCACGTAGATCAGGTCCCGGTACGCGTCCAGCTCGGGAAGATCCGCGGCAACGACCGGTTTGCCGGCGCTCAGATACTCGAAAAACTTGATCGGGTTCGTTGCCCGCGTGAGCCGGTCCAGCCTGAAGGGGATGGTGGCAACGTCAAACCGGTGCAAGAAGTCCGGAAGCGTGGCGTAGGGTCTTTCACCGAGCAGATGCACGTTGCCCAGCCTCGCGACCCCGCGCAGCTCCGCACCCGAATTCAGGCCGATGAGCACGAACTGCCACTCCGGGTGAGCCCTGGTCGCGGCTTCGACGAATTCCGTAGCGAACCACTCGGCAAGCGCACCGTAGTACCCGATGACAGGCCCGCTTAAGCCCGCAAGGACCCTTTTCCCCGATGGCCGGTGGAAGTGCTCGAAGTCGCCGGCGTTTCCCAGCAGCTGGCAGCGCCGGGCCGTGCGACTGCACTTCTCGAAGAGCCGCTTCGAGGTGGCCAGCACGAGGTCGCTCTTGCCTATCAGGGCTTGCTCCAGCTCGAGCACCTCGGGCGCCGCCACCTCATAGCCCGAGTGCTCGTCAAGGCAGTCGTAGATGACCTTCCAGCCCCAGCGCTCGCGCGCCGCAAGCGCGAGGGGGGTCCAGAACGGCCACTGCACGAGGGAGACAACAGAGTCCAAGCCCTCCGATTGGCGCACGGTTTCCAACGCGGCGAGGCAGGCCTCCACGTCCCTGCTCGTTGGGCTTTCGCGGTAGATGTTCAGCCGAGCCCTGCCAGGCAGGGCAAGCCCGCTGACGTTGCGCGCAAGGGCCGTCAGGGAGGCGGTACGGGCTTCTCTGAAGTCCTTGCTGACGTAGTAGACACGGTGACCCTTGGCCGCAAGCCTGGCCAGGAGCTGCTGTGGGCGTTGGATGCGCATGCCCCAATCAATGATTGGAAAACACAGGATCGTCGCGCCTTGCACATCATGAGCTTGGATGGGCGCGACCGACTCGCCGCCTGCGCTGAACGGTCGCGACCACAGGCCGTTGATGCCCTTGAGCCGTACACGCAACCAGCCGGGGACGCGCCGCCAGAGGCGTAAGGAGAGGTTCTGCACGCGGTAGGTCCACGAAATGCTCACCCGTTCTCCTTACACGGGCAAAGCCGTCCTACACTGCGTGGGAGCGCGCTCAGACACCACCGCCCGGTTCCTTCCCCGGCGACATCAGGGGACCGCCCGCCTGATCTCAAATCGTCTCCTGGAAGTATCACGCAGATATCTTCTTGGTTTCTCCGAGCCCACTCCGGTCTACCTTTTCGAGTCGCCGAGCCACCGCGTCAATAGAGTATGCCCTAGAAGCCTCGCTCTCAGCCAGACCCAGGGCCCGGCGGGTTTCCGATGTTGAGCCAAAGTCTCATCGACCTGCGCCACCCGGAGGCGGGGCGTTCTTCTCTCGCCTACCGATGTGACTGCCGCAGAGAGACGACTGGCAGCGGCGGCCCGACAGCGCTCTTCCGCTTGACCGCCACAAACCATGCTGTCTAGACTGCGTGCGTGGCGCCCGAGAAACCAAATGTCACCGAGAAGGCGTTCGACGCCTACTACTTCGCTCACTGCTGCGGGAAACCCTACGGCCGCACCGACGAATGGCTGGCGTTCTTCGGCGGGATAGCCGACCGCATCGTGGCCGACTTCCATCCGCGCCGTGTCCTGGATGCCGGGTGTGCCTTTGGTTTCCTGGTCGAGGCCTTGCGCAACCGCGGCGTCGAGGCGTTCGGCATCGACCTTTCCCCCTACGCGATCGAAAACGTTCACGAGAGCGTCAAGCCTCACTGCCGAGTCGGCTCCGTGTCAGACGCACTCGACGGCCCCTACGACCTGATCGTCTCCATCGAAGTCCTCGAGCACATGGAGGCGCGCGAGGCCGAGCGCGCGATCGAGAACCTCTGCTCGCACACGCGGGAGGTGCTTTTCTCGTCGTCGCCGCTCGACTACCGCGAGCCGACCCACATCAACGTGCAGCCTCCGGAGGCCTGGGCCGAGCAGTTCGCGCGCCGCGGCTTCTTCCGGGATGTGGACTACGACGCGTCGTTCATCACCGCCTGGGCTGCGAGGTTTCGAAAGAACGACGAGCCGCTTCATCGCCTCGTCCGCCAGTATGAGCGTCGCTACTGGCTCCTCCAGCATGAGGCAAGCGATGCCCGCGCGTACGCGATGGAGGTCCAGTCGAAGCTGGCCGAGACGGAGCGCCGGCTCGATGCGGCGCAGGCGGCGGTTCCCGCGTTGGCCGAGGCCCGCAACACCATCGCCTTCATGGAGAGCAGCCGCTTCTGGAAGCTGCGGAACACCTGGGTGAAGGTCAAGAAGCTGTTCCGAAAGGGCTGAGCGTGAGCTCGACGTCAGGGCGACCCGACCCTGCGGCCCACTGTGCACCCTGCCCTCAAACCGGTTGGTACACCCGATGATATTGATGAACGATGACCTTGCGACCGCATGTCCATGCTGAAGCGCGTGGCGTGGACCGTCGTCGTGCTGGCTGCCCTCTACGGCACCGTCCTGTTCACCCTGCTGTCACCAGCGGCGCCACCCCCGATCGAGTCGCCCCTCGTGCCGGAAACCTCCGGGTGGACGCCGCAACCGGTTCGACTTCGGCAGGATTCTTCCCGGCCCGATGAAGTCACCTACCAGCTGCGGGTCTCCATGACCTCGCCCGAGGAGCTGCTCAAGCACCAGGAGATCCGGCTGCTCGTCGCCACCTACAGGACCCGGCCCCACCTCGCCGGGGCTCGACTACAGCTGCTTGGCACGCCGTGCAGCTATGAAACGGCGCCGGGCGCGAAGCTCCTCGACAACCAGCAGCTCCCGCTTGCCCGTGGCCCGGGGTGCCAGTCGATAGCGCCTCCTGCGACGGGCGAGCTCGAGCTGTCAGTCCGGCTCGGGCGGCCAGGAAAGGTGGCCGTCTGGACGTTCACCCCGCCGGCGGGGGTCGCCGACCTCCACTCGATCGTGGTCTCTCCGGCAGAACCGGGCGTTGGCACGCCGCGCCCGATCCTGCGCGGGAGCTACGTGGACTACCCGCCTCCGAGCTCCGCCAGCCGCGTCGAGCTGCTCTCCTACATGTGGCAGCTCTCGCCGAAGCTGGGCTGGCTATGGCTTTCCGTCCTTGCCTCCTTTGGCCTGGCGTTCGCCGGCAGCCTGATCTTCCCAATGCGTGGCCCAGCCCTACAGAACGCGAGACCTCCCTGGAGATTCGTACTGTCGGGAGCGTTTGGTGCCTTCTGCTTCGCGTCAGCGTTGGGCCTGCTCTATGCGGTGCTCACCCCGCCGCTGATGGCCCCCGACGAGCCGTCCCATCTGCTCGGTTTTGCCGCCTTGACCGCAAACCGCCCCATGCCTTCCCAGACAGAGAGCTGGACGCGACTGACGCACTTACAGAGAATACGGTTCCATGGGACAGAACACTTCCGCCCTGAGGACGTCGATAGACCGTGGCCAGAGGCCGATTACCATCTGCATGATACCTATACCGATGTTCAGGCCCGAAGCGCTGGCGCCGCAGCGTACTGGAAAGTCATCGGGCGCTTCCTTCAAAGCCCGTCAGCAGGGCAGACCCTTATCGCAGTTCGGTTGGTCAACGCTTTCGTCTTCGGCCTTGCAGTCGGGGTAGCGACTGCCATCTGTATCGGGTGTACCGCAATACCCTACCCACAGCTTCTGTGCCTCCCGTTTCTGTTCGTCCCGACACTCCCCTTCTTCGCGATGCATATGTCCAACTACTCCGTCCTCTGCGCTGCCTACGTGACCCTTGCTAGCAGCCTCACCGTGTTGTTCCTTGATGGTTCACGAGCCCACTGGGTTGGCTTCCCCCTTGGACTTGGCGTGGCCGTCATGTTGGCCGGAGGGCGTTCGTCGCTGCCCCTGCTCGCCGTGATAGTTTTCGCACTGCTAGCACGGATCCTTCTCGGTTCGAGACAATCGCCGAGCCCGATACGAAGTGCACTCATCTTCTGGCTTGGCTTCGCCCTGGGTGTGAGTTTGCTCTTCGTGCTCGTTGAGAAGCTGCAGTTGAGCGCTATGTTGGCAAGCCTTCCGGCTAGCAGCGTTGGAGCAGCTCAACGGTGGTTCGGCTGGTCCGCTCAGCACGCCTGGGCCCTGGTCGCTCTTGCCCTTGCCGTGCCACTCTGTGAGCTTGCTTTCTGGGGCCTGCGTTCGGGAGTCAGCTGCGCCGTTGCAAGTCGCAGATCCAGGACGTCTGCGATAGGAATGGTCGCTCTTGCAGTGGCAGTCGTGCTTTCCCTGCTTGGCTCCTTGCTTGTCCCTTTTCCCCACGTCCCCATGATTCAAGTGCCCGCCCATGAAGTCTTCATTGCGAACCCTCCGTCTGCAACTGCGTACACTAGGCAGGTCGTCATCACGGCCTTCACCGTCTTCCGCCTGAAGGAGCCAGACCTATTTCTTTATACATCGTTCTTCGGAGGGTTCGGCTGGTTTGATACCGTGCCACCTGCGACTTTCCTCACCGGGCTAGCTGTGCTGATAGGGACCTCACTGGTGGTGCTTACCCTGTACCTCGCCAGCACCGCGGACCTGCGTCGCGTGCTGTGGCTGCTCACCCTCTTCGCCGGTTGTGGGGTTTCCCTGGTCCTTTATGCCCTCAGCTGTTACGCGGTTCCCGTCAACCTCCACGGGCGGTACTCTGATCGGCTGGTACCTGTGCTGGCTTTCACTGGCGTTGAGCGCCCCGGCCGTTCTTCCGTCAGTGAGACAGGCGTCGCACGCCGAGCCCGGCGCAGCCCACTCCCTGCTTCCGCGGGTCGCCGTGCTTCTCGTGCTCTGCGGGGTGATCCACGCGTACTGCCTTTCCTTCATCCTCAGGCGCTACTTCTGAGGCGCCTGCCACCGTCGGCCGGCGCCGCGCTCGAGGTCCTTCCTCAGGTCAGGCACTACGCCTCAGGAAGCGAGCCGCCTCACGCATGAAGCAGGCCGCGGTAGACATCCTCGATCTGCCTGGCCGTCGCCGCCGCTGAGTACCTCTCCGAGGCGTGGTAGGCCTCACGCCCCATGCGCGTACGCAGTGCCGGATCGAATGCCAGTCGTCCGACCGCGGCGGCTAGCCCGCCCACGTCACCGGGCCGGACCACCAGGCCCAGCTTGCCGTGCTCGACCAGCTCTGCGCTGTCGCCGACATCGGTCACCACGCTCGCCAGGCCCGAAGCCATGGCCTCGATCAGCGCGACGGGCATCGCGTCGAAGCGCGATGGGAGGACAAAGAAATCGCTCGCGGCAAGGACCTTCTCGACATCGTTGCGAAAGGAGAGGAACCTGACGCGCTCCTCGAGACCACTCGCCCGCGCTTGCGCTTCGAGATCCCTCTTCAGCGAGCCGTCGCCCACCAGCACGAGGCAGAGGTTCAGTTTCTCGAGATCAAGCCTGCCAAGGGCCTCGAGCAGCGTGTCGAGTCCCTTCTGCCGCTCCAGTCGGCCCACGAAGCACGCCACGACCGCGTCTGAGGGGACCCCCACCTCCAGCCTCACCCGCTCACGCGCCTCGCGGTCGCGGAACCGCTCAAGCTCGATCCCGTTTCGTATCACCGTCGCGCGATCGGCAAAGACCAGCCTCTTCGCGATGCCCTCGTTGCAGAACCTCGACGAGACGAAAATCGTGCGGTTGACCAGGTGCCGGAGCACCGCCCGGTCCAGAAGGTGGTACACGGCCACCTTCGCCCGGGCGACCGACCCACGTCCCCGCACGAGGTACTGAATCGGGAGATGCACGCTCGCGACCAGCGGAATGCCGCGCAGCCTTGCCGCGAGAGCCGCCTGGAGGAGACCATTCGGGCTGTGCGCATGGACGAGGTCCACGCGGTTCTCTTTCAGGATCCTCGCGAACGGCAGCGCCGCGAGCAGATCCCACTGTGACCTCGGCCCCCGCCACGGCACCAGCTCCGCCCCCAGCCCGACCGCCGCCGCCCGGAACTGCTCACCCGCGACGCCGATGAACAGGAAGCGCAGCCGCGAGCGGTCTCCGTGCGCGACGAGCGAGAGCAGGTGCGACTCGACCCCACCGACCGCGAGGGGGAACCCATAGAAGAGTGCCACGGTCTTCCTGCTCCCGGGCGGGCCCGGCCGGTCGGTTTCCTGCCTGCGCATCCCTCAACCCACCCCGGCCGCGCCGCCGCGTCGAAGGCGGGCCGCGAGGAACGACAGGACGCGCAGGGCAAACAGCCTCGGCCTGTCGTAGCGCAGCGAGTAGAACGCCTTGTACAGGTGCGAACGCGGTTGCTGGTCGCTGATCGCAGGTTCCCGGACCGACTCCTCCGGCGCTGCGCCGTCCGGGGCGCTCACGGTTTTGTCGAGCCCGAACTGGTCGGCGAGCCCTGCCCGACCGTGCGCAGAGAAGAACTCCCTCAGCGTTCCTTTCAGCTCCTGGGCGCGCACCTCGGGCCTATAGCGTGCCAGGGCGTCCCCGTACGCGTTTTGGCCCATCGCCTCGCGCACGTCGCGCTCGCGCACCAGCCGCTCCAGCCCCGCGAACCAGTCGTCCGCGCTCCTGGCGAGCATGCCGTTCGATCCGTCACGGATCGCAAACGCAAACGCCGCCGTGGCGCTGGCAATCGTCGGGACCCTCACCAGTGCGGCCTCGACGTACTTGATCTCGCTCTTTGCTTCGCAGAACGCCCGCCCCGGCTCGACCGGTGCCAGGTTGATGTCGAGATCCGCGAGCTCGGCCGGCAGCTTCCGCCAGTCCACGAAGGGTCGCCTGGAGACACGGCTCGCCACGGAACCAAAGTCACCTCCGTCGATGTGGCCGATCAGCTGCAGCTCGACCGCGGGATGGCTCTCCAAGATCCGTGTGAGGACCGGCTTTACTATCGCGAAGTCTCGTTCGTGCGTCGGGGTGCCGCTCGCGTACCCGAACACCACCGCGCCGCTGCGGGGACGCCGCCTGGCAACCGCGTCCTCCGCGACCTTCAGCATCGCGGAGCTGAAAGCGTTCCGGTGCACCCACGCAGGCTTGCCCAGCTGCCGCGCACGGGCGGCGAGGGTTTCAGTCGCTACGAGCGCGCCATCCGCAAGCCGAAACGCCTGCCTCAGGCCCTTGAGGTCCTCGGCGTAGAGAGAGCGCTTCAACCAGGGATCGCCAATCGAACGCGAGAAGGACATTGCCTCCTCGACGTCGAAGACCAGATCATCGGTGTCGAACAGAACCACGGCTCCCCGTCGCTTCAACCCTCGAACCTGGCTCTCCAGGAAAGCGTCCAGTGGCACCCGGTGCAGGACAACGAGATCGCATCCTCCAATAGCGCGGCCGTCACCCGGCTGGAAGTCCTGCAGACGGCAAGGCACTCGGAGGAGCGCGAGTTGTTCCTGAAGATGGACGCAACGGTATCGTTGGGCATCCCCCACACCCTTGTGGAGGATGCAAACGCGAGGACGAGGCTCGACGGACCTACCAGACATCGGCCTGAGGGACGCTGCCCGAGAGCGGTGAATCGACGGCCGTCTGTCGCCGTCTGGAAGGCACCCGGACCGGAGTGGAACGCAGGGGCCTCTTGGAAACCGCGCTCATTCCTACCTATGCTACCATTTGGTCGCAGTGAATTTCGTGAAAGCACGGGACTCCGGGGGCAAGAGCCAAACCACCATAGCTGAGATCCACTATTCCATTGCCCCCGGTTGCTCGCTCGTCGTCGACCCACTTCCCGTCGGGTCCACCCCTGAAAGAGGTCGGATCGCGCTTGACGGTTCCCTCCTGGAGCTGTGCCGCCTGGCGGACGGCCGTTCCCTCGACGCGATCCTGAAGTCTTTTTGTAGCGCTGATAGAACCGACCGAACCGTCCGCGCAGCTCTCGCATGTCTCGCCGAGGCAGGGCTGCTTACCAGAGGCGGCGAAGCTCCAACACGGGCCGCCGAGCCGAGACATGGCCCGCTGGTCTCGGCGGTCATCGTCTCATTCAACGGCAGGGACTGGCTGCGCGATCTGCTCCCGACGTTGGTCGCGCAAACCTATTCGCCGCTCGAGCTCATCGTGGTCGACAACGGCTCTACCGACGATACTCTCGCCTGGCTGTCAGACGCCTTTCCGGCGGTTCGTGCGCTGGCTCTCGGAGCCTCCCACTCGTTTGCCCATGCCGTCAACCGCGGTGTCGAGACAGCCTCCGGAGAATACCTTCTTCTCCTCAACCAGGACATCTGCCTTGAGCCGGACACCTTGTCGAAACTGGTTCATGCCGCAGAGGCTGACACCGCCTGTGCAGCCGTGGCGAGCAAGCTTAAGTTCCTGTGGGCACCGGCGTTCCTCAACGGGCTCGGGAATTCTGTTCAGGAGCATTCGTGGGGATCCGACAACGCCATTGGGCACCTTGACCTGGGCCAGTTCGACGAGTGGCGCGACGTCCCCTCGGCGTGCTTCGCCGCCGCGCTGGTTTCCCGGAGTGCTTGGAACTCTGTCGGAGTGCTTGACGAAGGCTTCCCGATGTACTACGAGGACGCCGAGTGGTGTTATCGAGCTCGTGCCCTCGGCTACCGGATCTGTGTCGCTCCCCAGGCCATCGCATATCACGCCTTCGGAGGCAAAGTACCGTCAGGCAAGGAGGAGGAGCTTCCCGCAGCGAAGCTGCACCGTGCGGCCTACGGCCGGCTGCGTTTTGCCTTCAAGCTGCTGCGCGGCCGTTGGCTGCGGCGGTTCATCGTGAACTACATCCGAGAGGACTTCGCAAACGCTCGCCGTGCCGTGGCAAATCGCGACGTGGCCACCTTTTTCGCCTACCTCGGGGCGTGGGGCGACCTTGTCGCCAGCTTCGCGGATATCCATCGCCAACGACATGCTCTCGAGCGTCGCATGGTCTGCACCAGCGAAGCTCTGCTGGCCACTCGAGCCGCGGCCCCGGGACCCTTGATCCGGAACGGCCTCCCGCTCCTCACCTGGGACCTGGTCCAAACTTGCTACCTGCCACTGATTGCGAAGGGAAGGACGCGACCCATGCCCGAGTTCGATGGCGGCCGGCCCCGCCCGCAGCTCTTGATCGTCAGCAATGACGTGGTGGACACAAAGATGGCCGGGCCAGGAATGCGCTACCTGGAGATGGCTCGTGTGCTTGCCGAGAGTATCGACGTCGTGCTCGCCGTCCCTGCGGATACAAGCCTCGAGGAGAAGGCCTTTCATCTCGTGCGCTACTGGGAGGACCGCCCCGGAACCGTGCAAGTCCTGATGGAGAACTGCGACGTCGCCCTGATCTCCGGCTACATGGTGGAGAAGTTCCCGTTCCTGGACTCCGTCGAAACACCTCTGGTGGTGGATCTCTACGATCCCTTTGTGCTCGAGAACCTCTACTACTACAGCCACCAACCATTGGAGGAGCAAAACACGCTCAACGAAAAAGCCGTCGAGGTGACAAACCTGCTCGCCAAACTCGGTGACTTCTTCATCTGCGGGAACGAGAGGCAGAGAGACTTCTGGCTGGGACTCCTCGCCGCCAACGGCCGCATCACGCCGAAGGCGTTTAAGGACGACCAGACCCTCCGTGCCCTGATCGATGTGGTGGGGATAGGGCTGCCGCGACGTGAACCAGTGCAGCGGGCCTTCCTCGCGGGTGTTGACCCGCGCGTGCCCAAGGACGCGCGCATCGTTCTCTGGGGAGGAGGCATTTGGAACTGGCTGGACCCCCTGACCCTCATCCGAGCCTGGCCGGAGGTTTTGAGACGTTGCCCAGACGCACGCCTGGTCCTCCTCGGCACCCGCCATCCGAATCCGGCCGTCCCCGTTCATGAAATGGCCCGGCAAGCCGAGTCCCTGGCCAGCGAGCTTGGGGAAAAGGACCGCAGCATCATCTTCCTTGAGTGGGTCGGGTACGATGACCGCGAGGCATTGCTCACCGAGGCCAGCGTGGGGGTGACGCTCCACCCGGTCCACGCCGAAACTCGCTACTCAATGCGCACGCGTGTCCTGGACTACCTCTGGGCAAGGCTGCCCGTCGTGATGACCGAAGGTGACACGACCAGCAAGTGGATCAGCGGATACGGCGTCGGGAGGGTCGTGCCGCCCGATGATCCAGACGCAGTGGCCCAGGCTCTCGTGGAGGTCCTATCCACTCCTAAGGAGGAGTACGCGCCCCGTTTTGATCCAATCCACGAGCTTCTCGCATGGCCGACCGTAGTCACGCCGCTGCGCGACTATTGCTTCTCCCGCGGACGGAGTTCGGATCGCAAACCGCCAGATCCGGAGAGCCTCCGAAACCGTGTCCTGCGCATCGTCTATGAGGAAGGCACTGGCGCCCTTTTCAGGAAGGGATGGCGCGCCTTCCGACGGCGCCTGAGCCGGGTTAAACCTCAGTGAAGGTCCTCCACGTCACGCAGGGGTACTACCCCGCCATTGGTGGCACCGAGAGGGTGATCCAGCGGATCTCCGAGGAGCTCGTGCACCGATACGGCGACGAGGTCACGGTCTTTACAACGAACTGCCACTCGGGGGAGGCCTTCTATGACCCAACACGCCCGCGCATGGCCACGGGTTGGGAGAATATCGCCGGCGTGGCCATCCGGCGCTTTCCTGTCAGGGCACGCATCAGCCGGCTTTTCAAGCGGCCGCAGTGGTACGCCTTTCGCCTCAGGCTGCCGTTCAATCAGTACCTGCGGGCGCTGGCGCAGGGACCAATCGTGCCTGGTCTGCAACGAGCGATGCGTGAATGCGAAACCGACCTCATCGCTGCGTCATCCTTCCCGCTACGCCACATGTTCAAGTCCCTGCGGGCTGCAGAGGACAGAGGTCTCCCTTGCGTCTTCATCGGGGGGCTGCACCGGAGGATGACTGGGGCTTTCAGCGCCCCATGATCTATGAAGCCATTAGCCGCGTCGGGCACTACATCGCGTACACCGACTTCGAGGCGGACTATGTCGTCTCGAGGGGCGCGCGGCCGGAGCGTGTCACGACCATCGGTCTCGGTGTCGACCCGGAGTCCTTTGGCCGAACCCCTCTCGACGCAGCGAGGCAGCGGTTGGGACTGCCACTCCATGTCCCGCTGGTCGGCTTTATCGGCCAGATTGGCTTTCACAAGGGCGTGGACGCACTCCTCAGGGCCATCCCCGAGGTGTGGAGGGTCATCCCCAACGCGCATCTCCTGATCGCCGGTGTGAAAACCGCGTTTGCCGCACAGCTCGAGGCGCGCGTCAAGAGATGGCCCGCCGCAGATCAAGAGAGGGTCATCTTTCGTTTTGACTTCCCGGAAGCGGAAAAACCCGACCTCTTCGCGTCCGTGGATGTCTTCACCTATCCCTCCGGGTATGAGTCGTTCGGAATCGCATTCCTGGAGGCGTGGGCGACCCGCAAGCCCGTTATTGGCTGTCGCCGCGGCGCCGTGCCATCGGTCGTCAGCCACGGTCGAGACGGTCTTCTGGTTGCGTTCCAAATCCAGCGACCCTTGCCGACGCCATCATCCTTCTATTGAAACCCGCACTGGGCACGCGCGCTCGGCGCGACTCGGCCACAACAAGGTGATGGAGCGGTACACCTGGCCGAAGGTCGTGGAGGCTTCCGGGAAGTGTATGCTCGCGCCGTGGATTCGAGGGAGAAGATCTGAGTGTTCTACCCTTTTCTCGACCTCCTGGCCTGTCCTGCGTGCCGTGGCGCTCTGACGCTGCTCGCGGTGACCGAACGGCCCAATCGCACAGCCATGCGCATGCATCGAGCCCAACGAATGGGACCCACGGACACCCCTGTCGGCCCCGTTCCCGAGAGGTCGCGGTCCACAGTGCTCGGACGGCTCCTCTCCGTGGCCGCCGCCCGGCCTGTGCACGATGGCCGCGACTTCGAGGTCGAAGTCGTGGACGGTACGCTCGTCTGTGCTGGGTGTGGTCGCCGGTACCCCCTCCGAAGCGCGCTGCCAGAGCTTCTTCCTGACCACCTCCGCTCATGGGATGAAGAGCGCGAGTGGGTGCGCGGCCTTTCTCGCCGCATGGTCCACCCCTCCTTTGCAGGCGATTCGGGACTTCCTGCTCGATGGCCCCCGCCCGGTACCTCGAATCGCACCCGACGAAGGCGCCCACTACAAGATCGCCGAAATGGCCGTCACCAAGAGGAGCCTGCCGGAGGGCTTCTGGGGCCCTGCGCTCGTGGCACCCTTCCACCCCCAGCGACCGCAGTTCTCGCTGGACCTACTGGCGCGCTTCACCACGACCCTTCAGCATCTCGACTGCGGCGTAAACGCCATGGTGCTCGACATCTGTGCGGGGTACGCCTGGACCACCGAGCTGCTGGTTCCACTAGGCTACCGAGCGATCGCCGTTGATATATGCCGGGACTACATCCTCGCCGGGCTCCCGAGGATGGGGGCGTTCCTGCCCCACTTGCTCGTCGCCGACGTCGAGAATCTACCCCTCGTCAGATGACCTTTTCGATGGCGTGTTTTCCTTCGACGCCTTCCACCACGTGCCGGGACGGCGCAGGGCGATGCGGGAGTTCGAGCGCGTCATGCGCCCGGGAGCCAAGATTGCGCTGATTGAGCCGGGAAAGGAGCATGAGCACCACCCCGGTTCGGTCAAAATGCTAAAACAGCACGGGATCCTTGAGAAGGGCTTTGACCAGGCGGATCTGGCCTCATTCGTGTCCGGGACCTCTCTCGGCAACATCGTGCACTACCGGTCCGACGCTCACCCGCACGACATTTTCGTCGTTCAGAAGGGAGAGAGATGTCTTGCCGGACAGCCGGTCGCCGCGCTCGTTGGTGGTCAACATCGTGCCCAAGCCGGACTCTGGCACCGCCCGCGCGGAGGAACCGCCGACACTGTCAGTCTCCGTGACCAACTGCAAAGAGACGGTCTGGCTTGCCTCCACACCAGACGGCATGGGGATCGTCAGCCTGGGAGTCCGCCTCTTCACCGTCAAGCGAGAGCTGGTCCTTGACAAGTACGCCTTTGTCCGCCTGCCGCGCGATCTCCACCCGAACGAGACACTCTCGATGTGCATCCAGTTGCCGGCCATCATGGTTCCAGGTGATTACCTGGTCGAGTTTGACATGGAGATGATCTGGGCAGCACCCAGCCCGTGATGCCGAAAGAAGCCAACGAACGCATGGCTGGGGGCGAGCGGTTCGGTGCAGAGCCCCATGGTTCAAGGACTTTGCGTTTCAGGCGATCGACTGGCCCCTCGTCGTGACCGGAGAACGGCCATCGGACCGAACTGCCACGACTCTCGCCAAGCTTCCCGACGCACCCCTCGTGTCGCCACTGGAATGGTCGGTGAAAGGGTCATCCCCCGTCGGAGCGACGAGGCTGGCCTCGGGCGGACCAGGTCGAGCTCCGAAGAGAGGTCTACGCGCTCTCGCCCGTCGGCTCGCCAAAAGGATGGGGCTGTAGCCGTCGGTCAGCCCTCTACCGAGAGGACCCGCATCGAGCCTCGTCGGTATATCTGCTCGCGCTGGCCACGCAAAGAGGGAGTCACCCAGGCCTTTCCTCTGCACCACCGGGAGCAGCTTTTCTCCGAAGCTTTCGATCAAACGGGAATAGACCGTGCGGCGCCAGCTCTCCAGCGCGTTCGTGTAGTTCGGGTTCATCGTCTCGAAGACCCCGAATCCCTTGAACTCACGGACGAACCGAATCGCGTGGAACCCGACCCTGCGGAGAAGCGTCGTGAGCGTCCCTTCCGTGAAGTAGTAGACGTGCTCCTCCGGCGACAGCACCGCCCAATCGTTGCCCAGAGCAAGGCGGCTGAGGGCGTTGAAGTTCGGGGTCGTGATGAGGAGCAGCCCTCCAGGCTGCAGCACACTCCTTACAGATTCCAGCTCCTGCTGCGGCTCAAACAGATGTTCAAGGACCTCCAGCATGACGACCACGTCGAACCTCGCCCCCAACGAGGCCAGGTCGATCTCCCGCCGATCCCTGACATCCAAGCCCAACCGCGCCCTGGAGAACCCGATTGCCGCTTCCGAGAGCTCCACACCCATCACCTGCCAGCCGGCTCGCTCGGCCGCCTTCAGGAAGAAACCCGACCCGGAGCCCACCTCCAGAAGCGTCCCAGGGGCTGGCCGGAACGAAGAGATGAGCTTCAAAAGCTCGCGATAACGTGCGTCGAAGAGAGCGAGGTCGAAATGCCCGTCCACCACGCCGAGCGCAGGCAGATACTCACCGAAGAAGTACTCCTCGCTGTAGCGAGTCAGAATCTCGCTCTTCGGCAGCCTCGGATCGGTGTAGACAAAGCCGCACTCGCGGCAGCGAGAAACGCTACTGATCCCCTTCGTGCACACCTTCTTGCTGTTCATCACACCGCAAAGGAGGCACCTGACCCGCTCCAGCGGAACACCTGCCCTGCGCGCGATCGCCTCCGCCCAACGGGAGCCGCGGTCACGCCTGAAAATCATCGGAGAGAGTGCCTGCTTCTAACCGCATAAGAAGAGCCCTGGGGGACGCTTGTCTCGGAGATCATGCTTCGGACAGCCTCGTGCGGAAGAAGGCAACCGGGTCCTCCAGATCCCTCACATTGACGCGGAAAAGAGTCTCCATGTCCGCGATCATGAGCGAGCCGTCCGGCCCGTAGCGCAGCCTGAGCGGCCGCGGGAGCACAGGTGGCGACTGCGGAACTGGGCCGGGTGCAAACTCGTACGAGTTGAACGAGACGGTCTTGTTTTCGAGATAGCCAGTCCGAGGAGGGTACGAGACGGTATGGGGCGCGTTGATCTTGGCGAGAGCATCGGAGAGCATTGACCAGTCCTCTGCGGTCATGAAGTGTTCGCGGCGGAACTCGTCGGGAATGTGGCCCACGTTGAACGCGAAGCGGACCTCGTGGTCACACGCATGCCACTGATCGCGGGCGCGCTGCACCAAGGCGGGATCTCGCTCACGTTCGACCTGAACCCACGGTGATGAACCTCAGCTTCGGTGCATCGGGGTGCCGATCAAGGACCTCCGCGAGAGTATTCAGGTTCCGTTCGAAGACGTTGTACCTTCCATTCTTCCTCAGTACTCCGAAAAGCTCGGGGTCCGTGGTATCGAGCGAGACATTTATGTGATGGATCCGTGATTCTGCCCACCCGGTCAACTGCTCAGAGGAGAGCGTTCTGGTGAGGTTCGTTGTAAACCAGACCTTTTTCCTTTGATCACTTGGGATCAGTGAGAGGAATCGGTTCAACTGCGGATGAAGCGTGGGTTCGTAGAGGCAGGATAGCCAGAAACCCCCGTCAGCGACAACGCTCAGGAACGGCAGGAGACTCAGGAACGATTCCTCCGCCATCATGGCGGTGGGTCTCTTGTGGCTGTAGTCCGTGACACAGAATGGGCAGCGCAAGTTGCAGTTGTTCACAATGTCGCCCGCCATGTACTCCACGAACACGGATGAATCCAGGGGAATCAGGGTTGTACCTTGGTAGGCCAGGAGCTGGTCACTACCCCGAATCCTCACAGTCGCCGCTTGGACGGCATTGTGCGCCTGCCCGATAGGCACCGTACCGAAAGCCGTGCCGCCCAGCGCCAAAACCTAGGAAAGCGAGATCCTGACGATACTCATTCGCGACCGCGGTGGTGACGACCTTCCCCCCGATGCAAACTTCAACGGTTACGCTCCTGCCGAGGGCCGCCGTGTCGGCGGCCCAACCAGCGATCTCTCACCCGCTCACCCTGTCGATGCACCCCGCAAAACGTGTCATCTGCGCTGCTGCCCCCGGCGAGCGAGCTCGCCTACCGTCGAAAGACGGACCCCGCGACGAAGAGTACCACTTGTTCTCTTTGGGTTCGCCGTCAGCCCGCACGTTCATGCGTATCCATCCGCTTGAGTCGCCTCGGCGCCGCGGGGCTGGAGATATCCCGAAAAAGCAGGTGGGCCAAAACCAACCGACCTGAAGGTTGCAGCCCGACCGCTAGGGCAGGCGCTGCTCGGGTTGCCTCGCTCGCTGTTCAGAATGAGCAGCACGCGACTTCGGCTCCAACACGATCGTGATCGGGACTCTCTCCTCGGGACGAGCACCCTCCCCACGCACGAACACCAGCTCGTACTTCCCCACATACCCCACCCCAGGCTGCCAGGTGAACACCCCCGTGGCGGTGTCCAACGCCGACCCGATCGGCAGCCTCCGCAACTGCCCTCCCACCACCTCGTACCCCCGCCACCCTCCCCCACCACCCAACTCCACCTCCAACCGCTCAACCTCCGACCCTTGCACCACCACCTGACCGTCCTGGCGTGCTCGAATGGTCTCCGCCTCCCGATCCCCATACCCCCGCCGTACCACGATGGCCTCTGCACGGACCGGAATGCCGACCACCTCCCCGCTCCCCATCCCAAGCTCTGCACTCACCCCCGCCCCCACCCCCGCCGGCGCCGGACTCGCCCCGTTCAGCACCGTGAAGTACCGACTCCCAATCCCCTCCGCCCGCCCACAACTGTCAATCACACCCCACGCGATGGTGTGGACACCGTTGGCATACCCCAGCGTGCTGAAGTTGTAATAGCCACCTGCTCCCGCCGTGTTCACCAACCCCGGAAACAACCCCTCGACGTCCGGCCGGTTCAGGTTGTACAACGGATGCCCCCCCAACCCCACCCCGTCGATGTACACCACCATCGTTGACCCATCGAGAGGCATCCCGCACGGCTGTGGCGTCAGCACCCACCCGTGATTGCGGTACGAACTCCCCGAGATCACACCCCCCTGCGACGGAAAGTCATCGTCCCAAACGGCTTGGTCGCATGCGCGTTGTCACACGTGATGGTGTTGGTACCCAGCAACACCGCGTGCCCCTCCCGATCGTACGCGTACGCTGAAATCCGAAACACCCCATTCCCCCCGTTCGGTAGGAAGTTGGTCAACATCTGATACCCCCACCCCGCCCGGTACGCCCACGGGTGCGTCGGATACGTCGCCTCGACGTCCGGCCGTGCCCCCTCCGAGAAGATCGCATCCCCGATGTACACCAACCCGTTAGGACGTACCGGCTCCAACGGCATCGGGTTCCGCCAGATGTCAACCTTCACCACCTCGATGTCGTCCAACGCCCACCCCGTCACCGGCACCGCCCCCACCACCCCCACACTGTTGTTCAACGGCGTCTCGATGTACCCGAACGGTGACCCCGTCCCCCCGCTCGGGTACGCCCGGAAGTTCACCTGCACGGTCTGCGGCGGGTTGATCACCCCCGTGCCCGTCACCGTAATGGTGCCGCTCTGCGAGCTCACGGTCCCCGCAGCCATGGAGACGCTGAAGGTCCCCGTCCCGCTCCCGCTCGCAGGCGAGACCTGGATGAACGACGCACCCGCACTGACCGCCCACGTCGCCGTCCCGCCCACAATGTTCACCGTGACCTGCTGCGCCGAGGTCACGTACGCCCCGTCCGTCGTCCCACCGAAGGAGAGAACCGAGTAGTTGACAGAAAGCGAGGACCCTGTGGAGACGTTGAAGGTCGCGGTGACATTCCTTGCCTGGTTCATGGTGACCGGGCACGTGCCGGTACCGCTGCAACCCTCGCCGGACCATCCCGTGAATGTCGAACCGGTTGCAGGAGTCGCGGTAAGGGTGACACTGGTGTTGAGGGCGAACGAGGCCGAGCACGTCACTCCGCAGTCAATCCCGGGGGGCAACGAGGTCACCGTCCCGCTTCCAACTCCGGTCTTGGTCACGGAGAGGCTCGCGGTGAGTGTCGTGATCGTGAACGTGTTGCTGACGGCCGAAGCCAAGCCGCCGATCGCCGCGGTGAGCTGCTTGGACCCGATCAGGTTGATCGAGAGATCGTTGAAAGTGGCAAGCCCAGAGGCGTTGGTGAGCTGGCTTAGCGTGCCACCCAACGTCCCCGTACCCGAGGACAGCGACATCGTGAGGGACACCCCGGGCTGGAACACCGGGTCGCCGATGCTGTCCTGCAGCTGTACCGTGACCGCCGGGCTGATGGTCTGCCCCGCCATCGTACCGGTGGGCTGCTGGACGAAAGCAAGCTGGCTTGCAGTAGACGAGATAAAGATCCAGGACGCGCCGGTGAAGCTGCTGTCGGCAGACCCTCCGACGATTGCGGTTGCCCCGTCGCCGGACAGGGCAATCGACCCCCCTTGCCAGGCGGCCCCGACCGCGCCGCTGCCAACCAGCTTGCTGCCCAGTTGCACCCAAACCCCGCCGGATCGGGTAAACACCCAAGCCGCGCCCTCGCCGCCGTTTTCGTTGTACCCTCCTACCATGGCGATGTTGCCGTCGGCAGAAAGAGCGACGGAACTGCCCTGGTAGGGGTTGCCTGACGCGCCGCTTCCGACCACTTTGCTACCCTGCTGCGTCCACGCCCCGCCCGAGCGGGTGAAGACCCAAACTGCACCTGCGCCGCCGTTGTCGTTCGATCCACCCACAATAGCCGTGTTGCTGTCGGCGGAGAGAGCGACCGCAGCTCCCTGGTTCGCGCTTCCCACCGCGCCAGTGCCGACCAGCTTGCTACCCTGCTGCGTCCACAACCCGCCGGACCGGGTAAACACCCAAGCCGCACCGTCGCCGCCGTTGTCGTCATACCCTCCTATCATGGCGGTGTCGCCGTCGGCAGAGAGAGCGACGGAGGTGCCCTGCCAGGCGCTCCCTGACGCGCCGCTTCCGACCAGCTTGTCGCCTTGCTGCACCCACAGCCCGCCCGAGCGCGTGAACACCCAGGCGGCACCGGCGTTGCCGTTGTCCCAGGACCCTCCGACAATCGCCGTATTGCCGTCGGCAGAGAGAGCGACCGCAGCTCCCTGGTTCGCGCTTCCCACCGCGCCAGTGCCGACCAGCTTGTCACCCTGCTGCGTCCACACCCCGCCGGACCGGGTAAACACCCAAGCCGCACCGTCGCCGAGGTTGTCGTCAAACCCTCCTATCATGGCGGTGTTGCCGTCCCCGGAAACAGCCACAGAGAACCCCTGGCTGGCGGCGCCCACGGCGCCGGCGCCGATCAGCTTGCCGCCCTGCTGCGTCCACACCCCGCTCGAGCGCGTGAACACCCAGGCGGCACCGACATTGCTGCTGTCGCCATAACCTCCAACGACAGCGGTGTTGCCGTCGGCCGAGACTCCTACGGACACGCCCTGATAGGCGTTTGGCACCAGCACTCCCGCTCCGACAAGTTTGCCGCCCTGCTGGATGAACCCAGCGTGAAGCGGGGAGGACAAGAGAACCGCAACAGCGAGACCAAAACGGATGCGCTTCATCTCCTTCTCCCGCTCCTCGTCACACAAGTCTCCATCGGGGCTGCTCTGCTTCCGGTCGACTCCTCCGTGTTTATTATGTCTCAAACCGAGCCTGAGGATCGCAAGCGGGTCTATCTCTTGCATTGATTTCGTCGGATTCACCCCAAGATAGGGTTCCTGAAAGCACCACAGCCGCCTGGTAGCGGGGGACGCGATATGTCGGATTTTGGGCTCGCTGTGCGAGGCATTGACAATCGATGTACAACAGGGGCAGCCGTCAATGAACCTCGATGGCGGGCGAAATAAATGCCAGAGCGCTCTTGTACCTGCTCTCGACGTGCGCCTCGGGCGTGTCCGGAAGCCCCAACCAACCGTGAACGCTCCAAAGCAAACACGCACACGGTGCCGAGACGCCGGGCCTTTGCCCTCTTGGGAGACCGACCCGTGGGCCACGAACGTGCCTTTGGCCGCGAACCGGCGCACCGGGGCGTCCAGGAAGGCGTGATGCCGTGGGACGTGCAGACGTTGGATGCGTTGCCCGCCGAGGGCGCCTTGTTGTGGGTCTGGCGGTACAAGTGCCTGTGCTCGAGGAAGATCACCGTGTCGTCGCAGCGGATCGCGGAGACTCACGCTCATGAATCGCACGAGACGCACTGGCATTCTTCGGTTGCAGCACGATCGTGATCGGGACTCGCTCCTCGGAACGAGCGCCCTCCCCACGCACGAACACCAGCTCGTACCGCCCCACATACCCCACCCCAGGCTGCCAGGTGAACACACCCGTGGAGCCATCCAGCGCCGACCCGATCGGCAATCCCCGCAACCTCCCACCCACCACCTCGTACCCCCGCCACCCGCCACCACCACCCAACTCCACCTCCAACCGCTCAACCTCCGACCCTTGCACCACCACCTGACCGTCCTGGCGTGCTCGAATGGTCTCCGCCTCCCGATCCCCATACCCCCGCCGTACCACCACTGCCCTGGATGGACCGGAATGCGGTACACCTCCCCGCTCCCCATCCCAAGCTCTGAACTCACCCCCCCCCCACCCCCGCCGGCGCCGGACTCGCCCCGTTCAGCACCGTGAAGTACCGACTCCCTATCCCCTCCGCCCGCCCACAACTGTCAATCACCCCCCACGCAATGGTGTGCACCCCGTTGCTATACCCCAGCGTGCTGAAGTCGTAGTACCCACCTGCTCCCGAGGTGTTCACCAACCCCGGAAACAACCCCTCGACGTCCGGCCGGTTGAGGTTGTACAACGGATGCCCCCCCAACCCCACTCCGTCGATGTACACCACCATCGTCGACCCATCGAGAGGCATCCCGCACGGCTGCGGCGTCAGCACCCACCCGTGATTGCGGTACGAACTCCCCGAGATCACACCCCCCTGCGACGGAAAGTCGATCGTCCCAAACGGCTTGGTCGCATGCGCGTTGTCACACGTGATGGTGTTGGTCCCCAGCAACACCGCATGCCCCTCCCGATCGTACGCGTACGCTGAAATCCGAAATACCCCGTTTCCCCCGTTCGGTAGGAAGTTGGTCAACATCTGATACCCCCACCCCGCCCGGTACGCCCACGGGTGGGTCGGATACGTCGCCTCGACGTCCGGCCGTGCCCCCTCCGAGAAGATCGCATCCCCGATGTACACCAACCCGTTCGGACGTACCGGCTCCAACGGCATCGGGTTCCGCCAGATGTCAACCTTCACCACCTCGATGTCGTCCAACGCCCACCCCGTCACCGGCACCGCCCCCACCACCCCCACACTGTTGTTCAACGGCGTCTCGATGTACCCGAACGGTGACCCCGTCCCCCCGCTCGGGTACGCCCGGAAGTTCACCTGCACGGTCTGCGGCGGGTTGATCACCCCCGTGCCCGTCACCGTAATGGTGCCGCTCTGCGAGCTCACGGTCCCCGCAGCCATCGAGACGCTGAAGGTCCCCGTCCCACTCCCGCTCGCCGGCGAGACCTGGATGAACGGCGCACCCGCACTGACCGCCCACGTCGCCGTCCCGCCCGCAATGTTCACCGTGACCTGCTGCGCCGAGGTCACGTACGCCCCGTCCGTCGTCCCACCGAAGTTCAACACCGAGTGGCTCAAGGTCAGCGTCGCGCTGCCCGATACGTAGGTGAACCCGCTCGCCAGCGTTCCGCTCTGGGCATCAGGATTCGTCACAACGACGTTGACCGCACCAGCCGCGTGCGCCCCCGTGGTCGCCGTGATCGTCGTCGCGCTCGAAACCACCACCCCAGTCGCCGCCACCCCTCCCAGACTCACGGTCGCCCCGGTCTGAAAAGCTGTCCCCGTAATCGTCACGCTCGTACCACCTGCCGTGGGGCCTGCAGTCGGACTGATGCCGGTCACGGTCGGGGCGGGGATCACCACCTTGACGATTGGCCAGCGCGCATACGTCTGATCGATGACGCTTCCACCCTTCACGAGCTGTGCATATATGTAGTACTGACCGACAGCGAGAGCGGAGGTGTCCCAGGTGTAGCTCCCATGCGTTGCATCAACGTTCGCTGGATTGAGCCCCGAGGCGATGAGCGTGCCCGTGTAACCCACGCCCGTCGCGTCGTAGTAAAGCGAAAGCGTCGCTGCAGAGCCGGAGGGTGTATACGCCCAGGCCACCTGATAGCTCGTGGTGGTTTGCTCGAACGCAGCAAGTTTGACCCTCTGGATGAAGAAGTCCGTTGGGCTCGAGAACTCGTGCGGGTCAACGCGGAAGCTGTCTATTCCTGGGCTGGATGAGATCCCCGGGTTCCAACCGGTTGTGGATGGGCTGCCGCCCGCGTCCGTCTCCAGAGGGAGCGTTTTCATGTCCGCAATGATCTTGTCGAGAACATACGGCGGCCCGCTCTTGCTGTTGACGATGATGTCGTCACTCACGTTCTCAACACTCTCGCCCGCCACCCTCCAGATGACCCGTGCGATCGAACCGGAGACGATGTCTCGTGCTCCTGGAAGCCCCATGTTGAGGGTGAGGATCCGATACCAGTTTGGGTTGATGTGGTGGGTGGCCCCGCGGACTGCCGCCCAGAGGGGGTAGAGCTCTGGATCGCCGACGCTGCCCGGTAGCGCGGGGATACTCGTACCGCGCAGCACGCCGACCGTGCCGAGCGAGGCACCGGCCTCGGTCTCGGCCTGGATCGTGGTGATAAGGAGCGTGGAAAGATTGAAGGAGGTATCGATGTCGGTCGTGGCGTTCATGTCCCAGGGGTTGCCAAGTTGGGTCGTGGCAAAGTCGTCACTGCTGCCCTCTTCGTTCGGCGACGTGAACTTGAACGTTGGGATCCCATCGACGGCGTAGTACCCGGCTGAGTACGAGAATGTGCTGCCACCCGCCGGTGTGATAGCGACCCAATAGTTGCCCGCAGGGAGCGCGCCGGCAAAGAAGCTGTAGGTCCCACCACTCACTCCCCTGGCGATGGCACCGAGGTTTCCGTTTGCGGCGTTGTTGTCGTCGTCGAGGTAGATGTCGACCGAACCCGGGCCCGTCCACGTGATGTTCCGCTTGAGCGTGGCATCGTCACCGACCAGGCGCACCCAGTCCACCTGAAGCGGATCGTTCGGTTGTACGGTCGGGTCGAGCCGCAACGACCGGACCATCCCTCCCCAGGCCGCCCATGGCCCCGTCACAGTGATGTGAATGGGCAGCGCCGGTATGCTCTGCACATAGATGTTCCAGCCCGCGTAGACTGAGATATTTCCCGCGCCTTTGTAGTCGTCGAACATCGTGTTCGTGCTCCAGAAGAGCTGCGCTGCCGAATTGGTGCCGACACTCATCCGGAACGCCAACACCGTGTACTTGTTCGCGTCAATCGGGTAGTTCGTGCCGATCTTCCCTAGCTGGGCAGCGCCGGGGATACCGCTGTCGAGCAAGAAGAAGTTGGGATCGCCCGTCGCCGTGCTTGTCCCGGAGAAGATGCCGCCCGAGAATGAGGGGTTTGTAATACCGGACACAGGCTGATCGACGCTCCACAGGTGCCAGCCCAGGTCGGTCCTTTCGTTCATGTCCCAGGGGTCCTGAAGACCTGCGTTGCATAGTCCGCTGCCGCCTTGACGGCATCCGGTGCGGACGGCGCAGTGACCGTAATCTGTGCCGACGTCACGGCCGAGAACCCCAGCATTGAAGCGAAGAGAGCCAAGACAACCTTCTTCATGGTCCGAAACCTCCGCGGGTGCAACCCCCGCCACCAGCCACTTCTCCCCTGACCCGCAGGTCGCCAACCCTCCCGCGACGATTGGGCGGAGCGGAAGTGAGCGCTCATGGATATACGTCCACCGCGCAAGCTCATTGCGGCTGCCACCACCTCTTTTCTAGTGTAAGCCCAGCCCGGCCACTATGTCGTGACCGTGCTCACCGGACGCGCGGCCGGCGCGGAACCGCTTCTGGCAGAAGCCCTTGTCTTGCGGCCCTGTCTTGTCGTCGCCGCGTCCGCACAGGCGTCCTCCGAGCTAGGTCCTGCGGAAGTGGCCGACCTCGTAGATGGGACCGAGGCCTGCGGGTCCGTTGAGGCTCGTGATCCGTACCCGCTCGAGTGTCTGTCCTGTGGCCCGTGCGATGTCGTCCTCGGTCGAGAAGTGAAGCCTGTTGATGTTCACCCCGAGAAGGCCGTACGCCAGCGTCATGAGCGGCCGAGTGAGCGGCGCGCCATAGACAAACTGCCCACCCGCCCTGAGAACACGTCGCACCTCGCGCACCGCCGGCAGCAACTCCTCCGGCCTCAGGTGCTCAAAGATGCTGATCGCGAGCACGCTGTCGAAGAACCCGTCCGGGAACGGCATCTGCAGCACACTGCCGTTGCGCAAGTAGGATTCAATCCCTCGGGCGCGAAAAGCTGCCACGATCTCCGGCACAGCGGCCTGCCGGTCCAGTCCGTGAATCTCGCCGTAGAGGTCGTGCAGGTTCAGGAACGCGACACCAGACCCGAACCCCACCTCTAGCACGCTCTTGCCACCCGTGAGCTCGCCCATACAGAGCTCAACCCTGCGGCGGTACAGCTTGCCGAAGATCGGCCAGTAGTAGAAGCGAATGGGATCGTCCCGGTTGACCCCCACATACTCACGCAGGGGCAGCATCTTCAACCGCGGCAGATGTGGGCTCATGCTGCTTGCCTCAGCCATGCTTCGTGAGAACCTCCCCACCAGACCGTGCGGAACCACATTCTCGTTCTCCCGTGCGCCCTCGACTCTCGGAGCGGCTCAGGAAAGGCCTGGCGCCTGCGCGCACAACACTAGCATCTCCAAACTTGCCGTTCTGCGCTTGCCTCGGGACCTGATTGTGCCATTTGCCAGCTTGCGGCTGCAAAAACTAGGGATACCGCCGTATCTGACAAGGTGTTTGCTGTACACCTGACATGCACGTCCTTCTTGTAGCTGCCGCGGTGCCCTTGGGAGCGCGAGGGTAGCGCCCGATCCTTCACGGATCTCGGCTCGTCAGCCTGCGATATAGAACCGCTGGATGAGCGCAAGGACGGAGGCCCCCAGGACCCATGCCAACCCTAGGCAGGCCAGGATCCGCAGCGCGCTTCCTCCAGCAGGTACTTGCCTGTTGTGCAACAGCAGCAGGAGGAGCGGCACGAGGGGGGTGAAGTATCTCCCCTGAAGTCCCTCGATTTGGCCCGCCGCCAGTGGGTTCCACGTGAGGTAGAGCACGGTGCCCAGCGCAGCGAGAGCCACCACGAGGGCCGCCGCGATGACGAGCTTGTTCGGGACGCTCAAGCCGATCTGTTTGTCGTGGTCGATGACGGCGACAAACAAGAGCGCGGCCCACGCCACCGAGTAGACTCGACTAGGGAGCACGGTGTCCCGCCACCCAAAGTGGCCAATGATCCAGTCGTAGTCGAAAACGCGAAAAGAGGCCCACAGCGTGCGAGCGAAGGTCAGGGGATGAGCGGCGATGAACTCGAGCTGGTCCTGAGGTGATGCCCCTCGCCAACCGAGGTGCATCAGCTCACGAACCTCGGAGCTCACGATGAGATTCCAGACCGTCCAGCTGGTAAGGGCCACTGCCGCGAGCGCCACGGCAGCAAGAGCGAACTGCCTGCGGGAGGCAAATTTCCTCGTCGGGACCAGGAAGAACAGCAGTCCCAGTACGACATAGATCTGCTTGCACTGTGCAAGGGTTCCCGCCAGCACGGCCAGCAGAAACAGCTGGCGCCGTCCAATCGTTTGGGTCGGCCCGAAGGCGAGAAACAGGATGTACCCGATGAACAGGAAGGCAACGCCATTGGTCAGAGCATCGTAGGAGTTGGATGCCGCCTGATAGACAGCCATGGGCAGCAGAGCTGCCGCGAGCAGGCCCCACTTGAAGAGCGGCGTCACGCGGATGGCGAGCAAAACCAGGGCCACCCAGCTCAAGAGGTTGGCCAGCCGGCCGAGGTAGAGCAGCGCAATCGGCGGCGCGCCGACCAGCCGTCCGATGCCTATGCCAATCGCCTGAGGCAGGTAAAGGACGGGGCTTCTGCCGACGATGTCCTTGAGAACGACGGAACCCGTGACACGAGGATTGAGCGGACGGTGGAACTCTCGCAAGATCACTGCGACGCTGGCCTTCCGCTCCGGGTGGAACGGGATGGGATGGAAATTCTCCGCCATCTTCAGCAGGCTGTCCGGCACCTCACCGAAGACTTGGCCGTCTTTTGAGACCTGTTGGAGGAACTGGCCTTTCGAAACGAGGTACGCCTGGTAGAAGTGCACGAACTCGTCCGCGACCTGGAAGGGGGGCGTCACCGCTAGGAAAGCCACACCGAAGACGAGCGCCATGGCAACGAAGAGACGATCAGGCCCAAAGATCCGGCTGAACGTCGCCCTTTTCGCCGGCCCGCCTTGCCTTTTGCCCTCGTTCTCGGCGCGTCGCGCAGCGCCGGAGCGATGTCTCACCGTTGCCAACCCCGCCGGCTGCGCGGCAAGGCAACGAGTGCAGGATCGGCGTTCCAGCAAGCCGCCGGCATGTCCGGCCGGCCGATCCAGACCAGCCCGAACCCGTGCTGGCAGACGGCGCGTTGCGCAGCGGAGCACTCGCAGTTCACAGAGTGTGTACGCACCGTGTGCATAGCGAAGGGATTAGTTGTAGAAGTTCGCATGGAGCGCACGGTGGCTGTCGGCATTCTTCAGTTGCAGCACGATCGTGATCGGGACTCGCTCCTCGGAACGAGCACCCTCCCCACGCACGAACACCAGCTCGTACCGCCCCACATACCCCACCCCGGGCTGCCAGGTGAACACACCCGTGGAGCCATCCAGCGCCGACCCGATCGGCAGCCTCCGCAACCTCCCACCCACCACCTCGTACCCCCGCCACCCGCCACCACCACCCAACTCCACCTCCAACCGCTCAACCTCCGACCCTTGCACCACCACCTGACCGTCCTGGCGTGCTCGAATGGTCTCCGCCTCCCGATCCCCATACCCCCGCCGTACCACCACTGGCCCTGGATGGACCGGAATGCGGTACACCTCCCCGCTCCCCATCCCAAGCTCTGCACTCACCCCCGCCCCCACCCCCGCCGGCGCCGGACTCGCCCCGTTCAGCACCGTGAAGTACCGACTCCCTATCCCCTCCGCCCGCCCACAGCTGTCAATCACCCCCCACGCAATGGTGTGCACCCCGTTGCTATACCCCATCGTGCTGAAATCGTAGTACCCCCCTGCCCCCGAGTTGTTACAACCCAGGAAACAACCCCTCAACGTCCGGCCGTGCGGTTGTACACCGGATGCCCCACCCCACCCCGTCGATGTACACCCAAATGGTCGACCCGTCCGCAGGCATGCTGCTCGGCAACGGCGTCAACACCCACCCGAGACGGTATGAACTCCCCGAAATCATCGCCCCCTGCGCCGGCAAGTCAATCGTCCCAAACGGCTTCGTCGCCTTCGCATTGTCGCCGTAAAGCTCCGGGACCCCAGGTACTCCGGTGCCCCTCCGCATCGAAAACGTACGCTGCAACCGAAACGTCCCGTTCCCCCCGTACGGCAAAAAGTTGGTCAGGATCTGTACCCCCACGCCCCTCGGTACGCCATGGGAACGTCGGGTACGCCGCTTCAACGTCCGGTCGCTGCCCCGCCGTGATCATCGCCACCCCGATGTACACCAACCCGTTCGGATTGGTCGGCGGCTCCGCCCCGAACGGGTCCCGCCACAGCTCCACCTTCGTCACCTCGATGTCGTCCAACGCCCACCCCGTGAACGGCACTGCGCCCACGATCCCCGTCACCCCGTCCGCCGGAGAGTCGATGTACCCGAAAGGCGCTTGCGTGGCGGTTCTGGCGTAGAAGTCCAGTACGACGGCAATGCTCTGCGGCGAGTTCAGCGCATTGCTGCCGGCGATCACGAGCTGAGCGGTGTACTGGCCGGCGGTCAAGCCGGCCGGGTCAACTGAAACCACGAGTTGGGTGGTGCCCTGCCCTGCCGTCGGCGTCACGCGGAGCCATTGCGCGGACCCGTTGCTCACGGTTGCGCTCCAATTCCAGGGGGGCCGTACCGTTGTTCCCGACGACCACCTCCTGCGGGCCTGTGACCGCGCCCCCTACCTCGGCGGCAAACTGGGAGATCCGCCCGTCGACACGGAGAGGATCGCGACGGGGCCAACGCGCGGGATCACGATCCCAGAAGCGGTCACCGGCCCGGCCACGCCAAGGGTGTTCGTCGCCACAACCTTGTAGTACACGGTGCGGTTGTGATCAAAGGTCGTGTCGTCCAACGCCGGCACCGTCGTGCGGGCGATTTCGGTCGAGCTGTTGCAGGCGAAGCCCGGGGTGTAGCCGCGATAGATCACGAACTCCTTGAAGTCGCCCCAGGCCGCCCACTGATAGCCCAGGTCGCTCCAGATCTGCGGGCTCCACTGCATGTGGATCTGGTCGCTGTTGCCGTCGTATTGCGCCGCAAGCCCTGACACCGCCGGGGGCGTGAACACCGTCCCTTCGGGCTGGCGCGCGCGGTCCTTGACCGTGGCGTACAGCATCCCGAGCGCTTCCTCTCGCGTCGTTCCCTTGTAGGCCCACTCGATGGGACCACGCCACAGGTAGAAATTGATGGCGTGGACGCCGGCGCGGTACGCGCGCATCATCTGGTTGTAGATGTCTCCCGCAGACGCGAGAGAAACCACGCCGGCGAATCCGTCCGGGATCGTCTCCGGGTTGTACTCCATCAACGCCCAGTTGCTCGATCGGGACGACAACGCGCCCAGAAGGAACTGCGACGTGCGCGCCTCACCCGCCGGAAAGTGCAGGTCGTAGCAGGTCACCCCGAGGCCGGACAGCGCTCCCATGTCCGCGGTCCACAGCGGCGATCCCGAGGAGTAGTACCGGTTGTTGTTTCCGCCCGGGTAGTCGGGGTACGTGCCGAACAGGTAATCCGCGGGGATCTGGTGCGTGAAAAGACGATCCGCGGGAATGCCCTCCGCCCGAGCGATGACAATGATGTCCCGCACCCAGTGGTACACCAGCGTCTCCCGGAAGGTCTGCCAGAGGTCCCAGAACGGGTTGGCTCCCTTCGCCTGCATCACGCGCGGAGGATCGAAGCCACCCGGCGTGAACGCCGAGCCGCTCGAGGGCATCATCCCGCCGTGCACGTAGTCGGTGAATGGGACATGCCGGGGGTCGTCGTTGGCAGCGTCGGTGTTGTCCGCGTCAAAGGGGTCGGCAAGGGACCAGTTGAAGTAGGCCAGGTTCCACGTCGTGAAGCTGGTCGAGAAGTCGGTGTTGAAGAGAGCGAGACCGGCAGGACCCTGGTACTTGGATCCGCCACCCGTCCACCCCTCGCCGTCGTAGGGCTGGCCAGGCGCGTACAGGCCCTCGTGCGTGATCCAGTCCCGGAACTCCAGCACCGTGAACGAGCTGTAGTCGCAGAACACAGCCTGCAAGGAGGTAGCTCCGTCCGTCCCGTTGTAGTTCAGCTCCGCCTCGCCCGGAGCGCTCACCACGATAGTGATGTCCGGGTTGGCCGCAATTACTCCGGCGAGGTACCGGAACGCCACCTGCCACTTGGCCTCCTCGTGCTGCCGGAGCTTGCGGGCGTAGCGGGAAAACATACCGAAGACAACCGAATCCATTGAGTCTGGGCCGGGGGCAACAACGCTGGGAACAAGGTTGTTGGAGTTGTACCACTGGGCGTTCCGCACGTCCTCCAGCTTGGCCTCGCGAGATAGCGCAGGGGCTCGCGAGAGACCGTCCAAGAGGCCGATGTGGAGGTTCACGCCCTTCGCCCTGGCAGCGGCGACGAGCGTGTCTACCTGCGCTCGAAATGCAGCGACACCAGGGTCGCTGTCGGCACTCGCCAGAGGCGCGTGCCACCCGAGATCGGGGGCGAGGAACTGGGAGAAGCTCAACTGGACGTAGAGGCCGTTGCCGAACTTTGTTTTCAACAGATCGACCTCGGCCGAATCGGTGATGTTGTCCGAGACGGAAAACACGACCGAGTTCGAGTAGGTGGGGCGAGGAAGCTCGCCGGCCGCCGAGGTCGATGCGACCAGCAGGGGAAGCCCAACCAACAGCAACAGCGCTTTCCGTACGGCTGACCGCGGCCTGTTCGTCACTTCCTCGCGCAGGTCTCGGCAACGCTTCGCGCCCCGCTCGGCTGCCACGCGCCGGCCGGTCACTGCTCCCACAGGAGGCCTGCCTCGCTCATGAGGGAATGATAGTCCAACAAAATGAAACGGCCGTGGTCAGCCACGGCCGTAGCCTCCGCCTTCGAGAGTGGCAAATGATGGGCTATGACGAGCTGGTGCTGTAGCGCTCCAACACATCGGCCGCCGGTCCGACTGCCACGACCTTGCCTCGACCGAGCCACATCACCCGGTGGCACATTGCCTTGAGCACGTTCGGGTCGTGCGACACGAGGAGGATGGTCGCTCCGTTCTCCCGGAAGCCCTGGATCCGCTCGAAGGACTTCTTCTGGAACGCGGCATCCCCGACAGCAAGGATCTCGTCCACAATCAGGACGTTGGGCTCGACGTCGGTCGCGATCGCGAACCCGAGGCGGGCCACCATGCCCGAGGAGTACGTGCGCAGTGGCGCATCAATGAACTCGCCCAGCTCGGCAAACTCCACGATCCGGTCGAAACGCGATGCGACATTGGCCTTCGAGAAGCCAAGGATCGTCCCGTTCAAGAAGATGTTCTCCCGGCCCGAAAGCTCGAGATCGAACCCGGCGCCCAGCTCCAGGAGCGGCGCGACCTTGCCCCAGACGCGGACGCGGCCGGAGGTGGGCCGCAGGACGCGTGCTACGACCTTCAGAAGCGTGCTCTTTCCGGCACCGTTCGGCCCCAGGATGCCGAAGACCTCGCCCGGGGGGACCTCCAGGTCCACGCCGTGCAGCGCCCAGAAGTCCTCGTAGCGGATGCGCCGTCGCAGCCAGCGGATGGCGTACTCCTTGAGCGACGGGATCCGCTCATGCGGAATCCGGTAGCGGACGGAGACACCGTCGAGCTTGACTGCCAGGTCGCTCATGCAGCGCACGGCCTTCTAAACCCGGTACGCAAGCTCGTCCGCCTTGCTGGCAAAAGCCCACCAGCCCAGAAGGAAAGGCACGACCGCAGACACAACAGCGGCCAGGATCGTGTTGGAGCCTGAGATCCAACCATGGTAGATCGGCGTGCGGAAAAGCTCGAGCAGGTTGTACACCGGGTTTAGGTTCATGTACCAGATGAACTTCGCCGGGAGGATCTCCTTGGGGTACATCACGGGCGTGAGGAAGAACCACACTTGCACCACGACGGCGTACATCTCCACGACGTCGGCAAAGAACACCGCGAGTGCCGACATGAGGAGAGCCACACCCAGCGAGAACATCGCCAGGAGCAGCACCGCGATCGGCATGAACCACCACGTGGGGTAGATCGGGTGGCCGGTGACGAGCATGATCACGACCAACGGCACCAGCGACAGTCCCACGTTGACGAGCCCGTTGCCGATCGAGGCCACCGCAAAGATGCTCCTCGGGAGGTACACCCGTTTGAGGAGCCCGCCGCCCCATACGATCGTGCTCATAGCGTACGTTGTGGTTTGCGTGAAGAAGTTCCAACAGATGAGCCCGGACAGGACATAGACCGGGTAGTGATGCACGGAGAAGCGGAACATGTACGAGAAGGCGAACGTCAGTACCGTCATTTGCAGCAGCGGGTTCAGGAGCGTCCACACGACACCCAGGACCGAGCGCCGGTAGCGCGTCTTGGTAATGTTGCCTACCAGCAGTCCCAGCAGGTCGCGATAGCGGAAGAGCTCGAGCAGCTCCTGCACCAGGGGCGCACGCCGCGACGCCGAGTCGTAGAGGGGTAGGGAGCTCATGTGAGCAGGCTCTCCACAGGACTCTCGACAGCGGCGCCCCTAAGGTGGGGGCTCATGCCGGCGCTAACCAAGCCGGTCGCAGCAAGCACCGAGTGCGCTAGCCCGCTGGCCATCGCCGCGTAGTTTAGCCGGTCCCGGTGGCAACTGCCCCATCCGTTACTCTTCTGCACTAGCAACAGGGCAGCAATGCGCACCCCTGCACCGGTTGACGCCGCGTAGAACATTAAGGCGCACCGAAGTGCGCCCCATCCCCAAGAAACCAGTTCCTCGCTTTCGCAAAGAGTCAGTCCCTCTTGCACTACATGAGTGGCAGCTCCCCCTCCTCTTCACGCGTATGCTCTGCGGGCGC
>CAVWFZ010000017.1:0-29659 GCA_963754345.1 Thermoanaerobaculaceae bacterium
GGCGATCGAGGGCGGTCGCCGGAGGGGTAGTTTCTACCCACGTCGCGGTCCTGCTCCCGGGTAGTAAGTGCTCTTCCCGGTGGGGGATTTGAGGCCTAGGTTTGAGACACGTTCGGGAAAGGACGGTATCTCATGAAACGCGTATTCGTCGTGGTGGCAGGCTCTCTGGTCGGTGCTGCACTGCTGGCGCTCCTCGGGTGCGCCTCCTCGATGGTGCCCAAGGGCACGCGGCATGCGGACTCGGGAATCACGTCGGTGATCCAGGCGTCGCTGGAGGCCAACGACAAGGTGAAGGCCCGACAGGTGGACGTCCAGACCCGAGAGGGCGTTGTGTACCTGACCGGCGTGGTGGACACGGAGTCGGCTCGCCAAGAGGCCGGGCGCGTCGCGTGGCGCACTGAGGGCGTGGCCGGCGTCGTGAACGATCTCACCGTCGGGGAGAGGACGGTCGGTAGTTGGGTCGATGACGTGATGATCAGCTCGAAGGTCAAGTCGAAGCTCATCGCCAACTCCGAAATCAAGGCCGGGGACATTGACGTGGGCTCCTCGCAGGGGGTGGTGACGCTTGTCGGCCGCGTCAGCTCCGAGAGGATCAAGAGCGAGGCGGAGAGCATCGCGCGCGGCACCAAGGGCGTCAAGGACGTGCACAACGAGCTCCTCGTCGGCAAGAAGTACTAGGCTCGGCGGGGACTGGAGGACTGTGATGCTCTGGACGATACTGGTCATTCTTCTCGTGCTGTGGTTGCTCGGCATGGTCACCTCCACCACGATGGGCGGCTTGATCCACATCCTGCTGGTGGTGGCGGTGGTCATTCTGATCATCAGACTCGTCTCCGGACGACGCGTCCTCTAGCCCGGATTATTCATGAGGGGTCGTAGCGAGAGCGTGGAGGTGGCTGTCATGGTGGGCGAGCTTCCGTTGCGGGAGACCCGGCGCCGCTCCATCCACCGCCGGCGCCACGGCCCCCCGGTCCCCCACGCTCGCGCGGCGGAGCCCCGCTCGCTCCGGGGCGAGGAGGGGAGCCGACCTCGTGCAGTACGGCGGCACCCTCCGAGCCCCGAGTACGCCCGCCAGGGCGGCCAGATCCGCGCTCGCAGTAGACACCTTCGTGAATTGTCCGGGCCAGAGCGATTCGCTGGCGACGAAGTCGTGGGGCGGCGGAGGTCGCTGTCCTGGTGAGGGCAGGCAGCGATGAGGACCCGAGCCGTACCGAACAGCGGCCGGGTCATCGACACGCGTCTCGGTTGCTTCGAGTCGCAGGTCCTGTGGAGCTGGTCAGACCACTACAGGAGTTCGGTAGAAGGAGGCAAGGTGAGCGCACTCAAGATTGTGGCAGTCCTGTTGATCGCCGCCGGCATTATTGGGCTGGTGTACGGCGGCATCACCTACACCAAGACGACCCACAACGCCAAGGTCGGCCCGTTGGAGCTGTCGATCAAGGATAAGGAAACGGTCAACATCCCGGTATGGGCCGGTGTCGGTGCGATCGTGGTCGGCGGGGTTCTGCTCTTTGTGCGCACGAAGGCGTAGCTGCACCTCCATCCGCGCCGGAGTCCCGCCATGGCGCCTGAACGCGCGGTCCCAAGGGCCGCCAGAAAGGAAACACGACAATGAAGAAGCACCATCTCAAGGTCCTCGTTCCTGGCATCTTCGCCGCGACCGCGCTCGCGCTGGCCGTGGGCGTCGGCGCCCAAACGCCTCCGCCTCCTGGCCCGCCCCCGGCCGCCACGAGCCCTCAGGCGGCCCCGATGACTGGCCACCACAAGGACAGCGCTGCGGGGGTCAAGCACGACGCTGACATGAAGGCGGAGTGCCAGGCCATGATGGCCAAAAAGCAGGAGATGCAGGACAAGCTCCAGGCGATGGACGCCGCGCTGGATAAGCTGGTGGCGGAGATGAACGCCGCCAAGGGCTCCAAAGAGGTCGACGCCCTGGAGAAGCCAATGGCGGCGGTCATCAACGAACTCGTCGCCCAGCGCAAAGCCTCCCGCGCCATGATGATGGAGATGCAACCCGCGATGATGGCGCACATGATGCATCACATGGATATGCACGGCACGAAGGGCGCGATGGAGTGCCCGATGATGAAGACGGGCAATGCTCGCGAACCCAAGGCAGAGGAGAAGAAGCCCAAGATGTGAGGAGCCCGCAGGGCGGCGGGGCGTCTCGATTGGAGCCCCCGCCGCCCGGCCCCTTCCCGGGCGGTGCCTGAGGCCACCTGTCGCAGGCTGGAAGGAGGCGCTCGAAATGGCCAAGGACCCTGTTTGTGGCATGGCGGTCGACAACAAATCCCCGTACAGAAGCACGCATGCGGGACAGACCTACGTGTTCTGCTGCCCTACCTGCAAGACGAAGTCCCACAAGGAGCCTGCGCGGTACGCGGCCCCTGCCGGGGGAGAAGTCGAGCGAGGAGGTCGGCCATGATGCACGGCGGAGGATGGTTTGGGATGGGCGGGGTGGGGTTTTATTGGCAAATCCCTGTCCTGATTGTGGTCCTCGTGGTGGTTCTCGTCGCTTGGCTCTTTGGAAGGAGGCGCTCGCGGGACGGCCGCTAGCTGCCGGAGGAAACGTTCAGGCGACGGTGCGCGCAAGGCGACATCGGCGATGCAGAGTACGAGAAGAGACACCCGTCACCAGGAGAGGGACCTTACCATGAAAGCACTTGGGTACCACGGGCCAGGCAAGCGAACCTGGGAGGACAAGCCAAGACCCACCGTCGAAAAACCGACCGACGCGGTCGTGAAGATCGCCAGGACCACGATCTGCGGTAGTGATCTCCACATCATGAAGGGAGACGTGCCGACGGTGACCGAGGGCCGGATTCTCGGGCACGAAGGCGTCGGCGTTGTCGAAGCGGTCGGCGCGGCTGTCTCGGGCTTCAAAGCGGGCGATCGCGCGTTGATCTCGTGCATCACCTCCTGTGGCACGTGCGAAGCCTGCAGGAAGGGGATGTACTCGCACTGCGGGATGGGGGGTGGGTGAATTCTCGGCAACGTCATCGACGGCACGCAGGCCGAGTACGTGCGGATCCCGTTCGCGGACACGAGCCTCTACCACGTGCCCAAGGGGTCAGACGAGGATGCGCTCGTGATGCTGAGTGACATTCTGCCCACGGGCTTCGAGTGCGGCGTCCTGAAGGGCCAGGTCAAACCGGGCGACACCGTGGCCATCATCGGCGCCGGGCCGGTAGGTCTCGCCGTCCTCCTGACCGCGCAATTCTACTCGCCGGCCGAGATCATCCTGGTCGACGTTGACGACAACCGGCTGGAGGTGGCGAGGGAGTTCGGGGCCACCAAGACCGTGAACAGCAAGGACGGCAAGGCCATCCAGGCGGTGAGGGTTTTGACCGAAGGAAGAGGCGTCGACGTGGCCGTCGAGGCCGTTGGCATTCCGGCGACGTTCGAGATGTGTCAGGACATCGTGGCCGCCGGAGGCTTCATCGCCAACGTCGGCGTCCACGGCAAAGGCGTCGAGCTTAAGCTCGAGAAGCTGTGGGCCCACAACATCACGATCACGACGCGACTCGTGGACACGGTCAGCATCCCGATGCTCCTCAAGAGCGTCGTTTCGGGCAGGCTACAACCGCGGAAACTCATTACCCACGAGTTCACGCTCGAGGAGTTCATGAAGGCATATGACGCCTTCGGAAACGCCGCCAGGGAGAAGGCCCTGAAAGTGATCGTGCGAGTCGTCTGAATGCGCTCAGCGCGGCGCGGCGAAGGAAGGGCGAGCTTCCGGCTGGCCAACAGGTTTGCAGAGGAAGGACGTTCGAATCCAATGGCAACAGTGAACAGGCAAATCACACTCGCGTCACGGCCGGTGGGTTTTCCCAAGGTGTCAGACTTCCACCTGGTCTACTCTCCGTTGCCTTCACCTGCCGCAGGCGAGGTGCTGGTCCGGTCGGTCTACTTGTCGCTCGATCCCTACATGCGAGGGCGGATGAGCGATGCCGAATCCTATGCCCGGCCGGTTGCCATCGGGGAAGTCATGACCGGCGGAGCGGTTGCCTTCGTGCTGGAGTCCGCGCATCCGGAGTTTCGATCTGGTGATGCGGTCGAGGGGATGTTGGGATGGCAGGAGTACGCCGTCGCCCAGGGGCACGAATTGAGGAAGATCGACCCCAGCCTCGCACCGATCTCGACGGCTCTCGGAGTGCTGGGCATGTCGGGGCTCACGGCGTTCTTCGGCCTGCTGGATATCTGTGACCCGCAACCAGGGGAGACAGTCGTGGTGTCCGGGGCGGCAGGAGCGGTCGGGATGGTCGTCGGCCAAATTGCGAAGATCAAGGGGTGCCGCGTCGTGGGAGTGGCGGGCTCCGACGCCAAGATCTCGTGGTTGCTCGACGAGCTCGGCTTCGACGCGGCACTCAACTACAAGACTGCTGAGGATTTCGACGGCAAGCTCAAGGAGCTCTGCCCCGCCGGCATCGACGTCTACTTCGACAACGTGGGCGGGGCCATTACCGATGCGGTCATGCGACTGATCAACGTGAAGGCGCGGATCTCCGTCTGCGGGCAGATCTCGCAGTACAACCTGGAGAAGCCTGAGGTGGGGCCGCGCTGGCTGGGTCAGTTGATCGTCAAGCAGGCGAAGGTGCAGGGCTTTCTGGTCTCTGGCTACGCCGAGCGGTTCCCCGAAGGGCTCGAGCAACTGGCCAGGTGGCTGAAGCAGGGGAAGCTGAAGTACCGGGAGGACGTCGCCCAAGGCATCGAAGCCGCGCCGCAGGCCTTCATCGGAATGCTGCAGGGGAAAAACCAAGGGAAGCAACTGGTGCAGCTCTCGGAGTTTTAAGCAACCGCGCGCAAAGGGCCCGAACCGTCCGTGGGAACCCCAGCGCTTGGTCTCTCAGGAAAGGATGTCACCACGATGAACGGATACGTTGGAGCGATCGAGGAACTGGCCCTGAGGAATACCTATTTTCGGCAGGTGCTTTTCACCACCAAGCACGCCCAGCTCGTGGTGATGTGCCTCCAACCGGACGAGGAGATCGGCGACGAGATTCACGCCAACGTCGATCAGTTCTTTCGCATCGAGCGTGGCGAGGCCAGATTCGTCTTCGACGAGAAGGAGGAACGCTTCGTGCACGGCGGCGACGGGGTCGTGGTGCCGGCGGGGACCTACCACAACGTGATCAACGCATCGAAGACGGCACAGTTGAAGCTGTACACGCTCTACTGTCCGCCGAACCACCCGGACGGGACGGTGCACAAGACCAAGGCGGAGGCGGAGGCTGCCAAGAAATCGCACGCCTGAGTGGTTCTCGATGTGCTTTGAAGACTCGCTGTCATTGCGGGACCCCGAAGCGGCCGAAGCCCCCCCCGGGGCGTTCTGCAGCCACAGGCTCTCGTACACCCGTGCCAACTCGCTGTAATCAAGATCCGTCGAGATGCACAGCACGAACTGAGACGTCGTCGGGCTTCGATCGGTTGATCAGCGCGGCCGCCATCTCCCTTTGGGCAGAGCACAAGCCCCTCACTCCTTCAAGAACACAGGGGGGCGCTGGCGCGTCCCCTGTGTGCCGCTGGACCCGAAGGAAGCCCGATGGCGATGCCCCTAGCCTGTGCATCGCTCCTGCGCCGACGAGGGCCAGTAGAGAACTTGTCCAGGAATGAAGTGGGAGCTGACACCAGGATCGGGGAGAGCTATTCAGTACCGTCTGCTCCGCCAGTAGTAGCCGCCACCGCCGCCAAACAGAAGGACCAATAGGACGATCACGATGATCAGCGTGGTAGTGCTCATGATTCCTCCCTTCCTTTTGGAACCTCCTCAAAACTAGTCCTCTGGCACGCCATCCGAGAAGCGCACTTTCTACCCGGGAGCGAAACCGCGAGCTAGGTAGGAACCACCCGATCGGTACCGAATGTCCGCCACAGGCCCTCGCCCAAACGACGGTTCGTGAATCGTCAGTGATGGATAGGAATGTTCTTTCCGACCTGGGCCAAGCCGCCACTTCGAACCGACCCGTACGAGGGAGACCGGGCACCAGCAGGCGGAACGGCTGCGTGAGTGGACCAAGGAGACAGTGATGCCCCAGATGCCTCATGTCGAGCGGCATTTCACGGCCAGCGAGCGCGTCCGCGAGGAACTCGAAGTCCGCGAGAAACCCGGGGCGGAGGCGGCGGAAATGCGGCAGGTGCTTCAGTCCTACGGGCTGACCGCAGAGGCGAGCACGCCCATCGTAGACGCCTTCAGAGAACGACCCGAGGCCTGGGTCGATTTCATGATGCGCTTCGAGCTGGGCCTCGAGAAGCCCGATCCGCAGCGCGCCCTGGTCAGCGCGCTGACCATCGCCGGCGCCTACATCGCCGGAGGGTTCATCCCCTTGGGGCCTTACCTCATCGCCGCCAGCGCGAAGACTGCCCTCACGGTCTCGGTGGCGGTCACGCTCGTGGCCCTGGCGCTGTTCGGCTACATCAAAGGCCACTTCACCGGCACTTCGCCGGCGCGTAGCGGGCTGCAGACCGTGCTGATTGGCGGGCTCGCGGCGGCCGCGGCCTTCGCGATCGCCAAGGCCATCGCGTAGCAGGCATCGCCCAGGAGTCCGATAACTGTTGCAGTGACGGGGCGAGGGCGCATGGGACCATGAGAGACGCCTTTGGTGGGTTTCTGGGATCGGCCGCAGGGCGAGTTGCTCGGACTGCTGCGGGCAACTGCGGCCGGCCTGACGTCCGACGAGGCGAAGCGGCGACTTCATCTCCACGGCCCAAACAGCTTTGTTCGGGAGTGGCGCTTCGCAGCGCTCCTGAGCTTTGTCCGCTTCTTCGGTAATCCGCTCGTCATCATGATGCTGAGTGTGCTGTCTCTGGTCGTCGCCACGAGATAGACCAATCAGCGGAGGCGGTGGTGCCCCAGACGCCGGAGATCAAGCTTGGCTGGCAGGGGACGGCTCGGCGTTGCGGTAGAAGAGTCCCTTCGCCGACTCGCCCGAGAAGATGTACATCACCACGATGATCCTGTCCGGCCAAGCGGGCCGCGGCACTGGCCGCCTTCCTGCGCGAGGAGGTGCTGGGCGACGTCGGCCACGGGCAGTGGGTCTTGCGGGAGCACCGCACTCGCGTGGTTGCCCGTTTCGCTCAGCCCCCAGCTACCCCTCGCAGCTTTGGCCGCACGCTTTGCAGCCCGCGTCTCGCCGTCCGCCCAATCCCCCGCGAGGTCTCGATCCCAAAGATGCTGCGCCCAAAGTTCCTGTACCACCACCCGCCGCTCGGCCGGTTGTGTCGAGCCGCCTGGCACAGGGCCCGGGAGATGATCGCCGCGGCATCGCCCGCTGGTGGCGAGATCAGGCCCGGCATGATTGCGGTCGTGCAGACCGCAGGCTGCGACCTGGGGTGGCATCCCCACGTCCACGCTCTCGTCACCCGCGGCGGATGGGACAGGGCCGGTCAGTGCGTGCCTGTCCCATTCGTCGATGGCGAGACCGCGGCACTGATGGTCCGCCACAAGGCAATCTTGTTCCTGAAAGCTGAGGGCCTGCTTTCCGAGGAGCGCGCGCGCCTACTACTGTCGTGGCGGCACACCGGATTGCAGGGTCACCGCGATACCGATGCCGGACAGGACACACAGCCTCCACCCAACCCCCGTCGCTTCGGGCCCATGCACGGACAGCCCGCGTCTTGCCCCCCACCCTGCCTCCGTGAGGTCTCGGTGCACACCTCGGTGACCGTTCCGCCTGACGACCGCGACGGGCTGGAGCGCCTCGCCCGCTATCTGCTGCGCGCGCCGGTGAGCCTGGAGCGCCTGCACGTGGACGAGCAGGCGCACGCGATCGCCTACGCCGCGCGCTCCAGGCCGAGCCACGGCGCCACAGCACCCACCGAGCCTGTTGACGCCAAGGACTTCCTCGCCCGCGCCCTGATGCACATTCCGGACCCGCGTCACCATGTCATCTGGTACTACGGTGCGTCCTCAAACGTCGCCAGGGCTCGTCGCCGGCGCGAGGCAATGCCCGCCAGCGCCAGCGACGCCGCCACATTTACCTCCGTGACCATTCCAGAGGGGGAGCCAATCGATCTGGATCTGCGAGCCCTCCGCCGCCGCTGGGTGCAGCTCATCCGTCGCATCGATGAGGTCGATCCTCTGGTCTGCCTCCGGTGCGGCGCGGAAATCCGCATCATCGCGTTCACCTCACGGGGGAGTGGGGGGGCGGTGAGACGCGGGCTGCAGCACTGCGGCCCGACGCTCCGGGGACTGGGCTGGGGGCTGTGCGATGCCGTCGCCCGATCGAAGGCGGTGCTCCCGCATCACCGAGCCCAAGGTGATCCGCAAGATCCTTCTGCACCTGGCCGCCAAGGGCATCGATGCTCGCAGCCCGCCCGGCCCCCGGGAGCACCACCCGACCCCGGCCTGACGCCTCGGGGTCCTCCACGACGCCCTCCACTACGCAGACCCCGGCGCCACAGCGACGGCCTGCCGGGCAGGCCTGCCCGGCAGGGCTTCTTGGGTTCCGCGCTTCCTCACGGCCTCGGATCCAGAAGCGGCAACAGCCTCCCGGCACCGTCAGACCCTATCCGGAACCCTCCAGGAACCTTGACAGCACCTCTCACGGGACTACCCTCGGCCCAGGTCAAAAAGGAAACTCCTATCCATTCGTCACCCTCGAGCGCGAACTCATCGACCACCACTGCTTCCGCACCCAGGCCGAGGCACGGCACACTGTCTTCGGGTCCATCGAGGGCTTCGACAACCCCCGCCGCCGCCACTCCGCCCTCGGCTACCATTCACCCATGTCCCACGAAAGGAGCCACCACCCCAGCCCTTTGGGCGAAAGCGCGTGACTGTCCACCAAGCCGGGGCAACTCCACCCCACCCGCGGAGCGCAGTTTCTACCCGAGAATGAAGCCCTGATGAGGGTAGAAACCACGCGCCCTGTTTCTCGGCTCCGCCGTCAGGCAGGTGGCTATGGCAAAATGACAAGAAGCGACGGCATATGGAGCAGCAGGTTCCACCTTTCTGGAGCGTGCCCGCCGCCGAGGCCCTGAGGCGGCTGCAGACGGCGCCCCAGGGGCTGTCGGCGGCCGAGGTCGTTTCCAGGATGAAGCGTTACGCCGCCCGCCGCCTAGCGCCCAAGAAGCGCACCGACGCCGTGACCCTCCTCCTGTCGCAGTTTTCGAGCCCGATCGTGCTCCTGCTCCTCGGCGCCACCGTGATCTCCCTCTTCCTTCACGACACCACGGACGCCGCGATCATCCTTGCCATCGTGCTCGCGAGCGGTCTTCTGGGCTTCTGGCAGGAAAGAGGCGCGGCAGGAGCCGTGGAAAAGCTTCTCTCGCTCGTCGAGGTCAAGGCCCAGGTGCTGCGGGACGGTGCCCCGCACGACGTTCCCCTGACCGACGTCGTGCCCGGCGACGTGGTCCTCCTCTCGGCCGGCGCTACGGCCCCGGGCGATTGCCTTCTCCTCGAGGCGCGGGACCTCTTCGTGGACGAGGCCACGCTAACTGGAGAGACGTTCCCGGTGGAGAAGTCGGTCGCGGTCCTGGACGCCGACACGCCACTCGGCAAGAGGACAAACACGGTTTTCATGGCCACACACATGGTCTCCGGCACGGCGACGGCCCTGGTGGTGGCGGTTGGAAAGGACACCGAATTCGGCCGAGTCTCGGAGCGCCTCAAGCTGCGCCCGCCCGAGACCGACTTCGAGCGCGGGTTGCGTCGTTTCGGGTACTTGCTCCTAGAGGTGACGCTGCTGCTGGTGATCGGCATTTTCGCCTTCAACGTCTACCTGCACCGCCCCGTTCTCGACTCCTTCCTGTTCTCGATGGCGCTGGCGGTGGGCCTGACCCCACAGCTCCTTCCGGCGATCGTCAGCATCAACCTCGCCCATGGCGCGCGCCGCATGGCCGAGCGGAAGGTGATCGTCAAGCGCCTCGCCGCTATCGAGAACTTCGGCAGCATGAACGTGCTCTGCACGGACAAGACGGGGACCATCACGGAAGGGGTCGTAACCCTCCAGTCCACCAACGACCTCGCCGGAAGACAGAGCGATCGCGTCCTGCTCTACGCCTGCCTCAACGCCTCCTTCGAAACGGGCTTCTCGAGCCCGATCGACGCCGCCATCCGCAACCACGGCAGCATTGACATCTCAGCCTGGAAGAAGCTGGACGAGGTCCCCTACGATTTCCTGCGCAAGCGCCTCTCCATCCTCGCGGCCGGCCCCGAGGGCAACCTGATGATCACCAAGGGCGCCCTCGCCCAGGTGTTGGAGGTGTGCACCGCCGCCGAGGACGCGGCGGGAGTCGTGGCACCGCTGGAAAGCGTGCGGGAGCAGATCGAGGCGCAGTACATCCAGTACAGCAGCAACGGCCAGCGCACCCTTGGCATTGCCTGCAAGAGGCTCGGCTCCGAAACCAGGATCGGCAAGGAAAGTGAAGTCGGCATGAGTTTTCTCGGCTTCATCCTGTTCTCCGACCCGCCCAAGCCCGGAATCGAGGGGACAATTGGCCGGCTGCGCGAGCTCGGCGTGAGCCTCAAGGTCATCACCGGGGACAACGCCCTTGTGGCTGCGACCGTGGCACGGGCGATCGGACTCGGTAGCGCTCAGGTGCTTTCTGGCCACGAACTGAGGCAGATGAGTGACGGGGCGCTCCTCGCCCGGGTCGGCCAGGTGGACGTCTTCGCCGAGGTGGAGCCGAACCAGAAAGAGCGCATCATCCTGGCCCTGCGCAAGGCCGGCCACGTGGTCGGCTACATGGGCGACGGGATCAACGACGCCTCGGCGCTGCACGCGGCCGATGTGGGCCTCTCCGTTGAGGGCGCCGTAGACGTGGCCAAGGAGGTGGCCGACATCGTGCTGCTGGAGAAGGACTTGGATGTGCTGGTCGAGGGTGTGCGGGAAGGGCGCACCACCTTCGCCAATACGTTGAAGTACGTGCTGATGGCCACCAGCGCAAACTTCGGCAACATGTTCAGCATGGCAGGCGCCTCGCTGCTGCTGCCGTTCCTGCCGCTACTGCCCAAGCAGATCCTGCTGACCAACATGCTCACCGATATGCCGGAGATGACCATCGCCAGCGACAGCGTCGACACCGAGATGCTGGCCAGGCCCCGCCGATGGGACATCGGCTTCATCCGCTCCTTCATGCTGACCTTTGGCGTGTTGAGCTCGGTCTTCGACTATCTGACATTCGGCGCGCTGCTATACCTCCTCCGCGCCGGCACCGACCAGTTCCGCACGGGCTGGTTCGTCGAGTCGGTGCTCTCCGCATCCCTCATCGTCCTGGTGGTCCGCAGCCGCCGCCCCTTCTTCCGCAGCAGACCTGGCAAGCGCCTGCTATGGGCCACCCTGGGTGTCGTGGCGGCCACACTGGTGATGCCGTTCCTGCCGTTCGCACCCCTCCTGGGCTTGACCCCACTGCCGCCTCCCTTCCTGGGTCTGGTGGCGGTCATTGTGGCGATGTACATCATCTCGGGAGAGCTCGCGAAGCGCATCTTCTACCGTCACTTCGAACCGGCCCGTGTCGCCCGCCCGTGACAAAGTTTCTCGACGGCTGGGTGATAATGAAGTGGTATGTGGGTCGTCAGCGTGGCGTGTGCGCTCGCTGCAATGGGTGCGGGCGCGGGCACGGAGGGGGTGGCGCCCGGCACGCCTATCGTGGCGGTGCGCATCGAACGCCACGATATCTACGATCTCGATGACGCCGCCACTTCGGCGTGGCCGTATCGCTGGGTCGACGCCCTGCACATCGTGACCCGTGAGGAGTTCATCCGCTCCCTGCTGCTCTTCCACGTCGGCGACCCCCTCGACCCGGCGCGCCTCGCCGAGAGCGAGCTGATCCTGCGCGGCACGGGCTTCCTCAACCCGGTACACATCTCGGCGCGGCCCGGTCCCGGTGGGGCCGAGGTGGTGGTGGAGACCCACGACCAGTGGACGACCGGGGTCGGCATCGACTTCGGGGTCTCCGGGAACCGCCGGCATGCCGGCGGAAGCATCTCGGAGGACAACCTTTTCGGCCTGGGCAAGAGCCTCCTTCTCGATGTCCGCTCCGACCCCGAACGCACAAGCACGACCTTCCGGTACCGGGACTTCACCTTCCTGCGCAGCCGCTGGCAGCTCGGACTCGAGCACAAGAAATCCTCCGACGGGTCCACGGACACGTTCCAACTCGAGTACCCGTTCTTCGCCATCTTGACGCCGCGGGCCGGTGGCGTGGAGTGGCGACGCGAGGGGTTGCAGGAGTACCTGTGGTCGGGCGGGCAGCGGAACGTGGCGGGCCAGGCCGACACACGGAGCTTCGAGGTGTGGGGAGGGCTGCGGCTGCCGGGCGACGGCATTCTCACCAACCGCCTCACAGTTGGAGTCTTCGGCGAGCAGGCCCTTTTCCATGAATGGCACCGCCTCGACGGCTCTCCCTATCCGCAGCCGCAGGACCGCGACCTCCTGGGTGTCGAGGTGGGTTGGGAGCACCAGACCTTCAACTGGAGGGTGGTCCAGGGGTTCCGTGCGTGGCTGCGGCAGGAGGACCTCCCGCTTGGGCCCAACTGGCAGGTGACGACCGGCCTCTCGCTGCCGGCGTTCGGCGGCGACCGCGCCCGGTTGCGCTACCACGGTTCTCTCACCGTGGGACACATGAATGGGAGCACGTACTCCTGGTTGATTGCCGACCTCTCGGGACGGGTGGAGGATGGCGGCCTCGCCAACGGACTCACCCACCTCGAAGTGGGAGGCGCGCTCACCGGAACGGCGGGCTGGCGGGCGCGTGTGGCGGCCGATCTCGGCTACAACCTCGACGGCGAGCGGCAGCTCACGTTGGGCGCCGATACCGGCCTGCGCGGCTACGACCCCCACACGTTCGACGGCACGTCCAGGGTGGTGACCAACCTGGAGTGGCGCCGCCGCATCACCGGCGAGCTCCTCCACGTGGCGGCCCTGGGCCTCACGGCGTTCGCCGACGGCGGCAAGACGTGGGGCGCCAGGGTCGGGCCGCCCACCGACGGGTGGCGCGGCGACGTGGGCGCCGGTCTGCTTGTCGAGATCACCCGTGCCTCGGTGGTGCACATCCTCCGCCTCGAGGTCGCGTACCCCGATCGCGGCAAGGGCCCGGTGTTCCAGCTCACCAGCGATTCGCTGTTCTGATTCCGATGTGCCGCCGGAGCAGTGCCTGGTGAGTGCTGGGCCCAACGATGATGACGATTCTTCGGTTTCGTGGTGGCAGAGGATCGAGACATGCCGCGGCCACCCGTGGTTGTCGTCTCGGGTGCCATCGACCACTCGACCAGAGAGAGGATCGCGATCGTCGGGCCTGACGGGCGAGGCGTTTACAGGACTCGCCGTCATTGGAAGCCGCCTGTTTTCGCTGTCATTGCGGGGAGCGCAGCGACGACGCAATCCCGTTGTGTACGGAGGGTGGTCACCTTGTGCAGGGGCGACGCTTCCCCCACATCGTCGCTGCACTCCTCCTCACGGCAGGCTTCGCCGGTGCCCAGCTCCTCGGAATGACACGGTAGGCGGGTCCAGCAAAGGGCTCACCCATTGAAGGCGGGGCACGATGCGGCGGCGGGTGCGCGACGCCACGCTTATCTCAGGGCGACGGCACGCTTGGCCGCGCAGGATGGGCACAAGCCGCGGCCCTTGCAGGAGAAGGCCACTAGGAACTCAGCACGGCATTCGCCGCAGCGCACCCTGGCAAAGCCGTTACGGGAGCACCGCCGGGGCGGCTGCGACCACCTAGCACAGCCTCCATCCGCCCCCCGCAGCTTCGGTCCATGGCACTCGGGCCCGCGTCTCGCCACCCACCCACGCCTCCGCGAGGTCTCGAGGAGCCGCAGGCGAGGTAGGCGCCAACTGCCGTGTCGGTGAAGCCCCACCAGAAGCCGTAGCGGCCCTCGTACCGCTCCTCCCACCCGTCGCGCAGATCGGCGTAGTGGGTCTGGACGAGGTGGTACACAGGCGTCGCCTGGGGCTGGCGCGGGCGGTAGAGCGTGCAGTCGGGGGTAACCACGGCTCGGTTCGGAGTCGTGGCGTGGATGGGCGGGTCATCCTGTCACGCGGCAAGCAAGGTCGTCAACGGCGTAGCGGGTGTCCGCCTGCGGGTTGCTTGGTCTGGTGCCCCATCCATGCCCTCCCCGACGGGATCGAGGCTTGCCGCCGGAGAGGGCGAGGAGGTTGGCCAGCAGCGCAGTCACCACCTCCGTCGGGAGAACAGGTGAATGATCGCCACGAAAAGGGCGGCGCCGATGATGGACCACAGGACCGGGAACGGATGCCCACCGATGGTGACCATAAAAGGCTCTGGGAGCTTGAGCGACCGAGCAACCCAAGGCCCAAGAAGGGCCCCGATGAAGCCAAGGGCTATCGAGACGATCAGCCCGCCGCGAACGCTACCCGCGATGGCCTTCCCGATGGCGCCGCAAACAGCCGCGATCACGATGAGAAGCAGGAGTGCCGTTAGTGACATTGTCATGGCACGTTCCTTTCGCGTTCACATCAAGGAGAGAGAAAAGGAAGTTCCTTTCACACGGCCCTCTTGAGCCCTCCTCTCGCCGAGCGGGGGGAGGCTCAAGAGGGATTGGTCCGCCCTACTTCTTGATCGCCTTGGCAACCCCGTCGACGAGCTCGCCGACCTTTCGACGCGCCTTGCCAATGCTCTCCTGGACCGCGCCCCCGGCTCGCTGCCGAGAGCCCTCCCGCTCCAGCTTGCGGTTGCCCGTGATGATGCCAGCGGCTTCCTTCACCCGCCCTTGTAGCTTCTTCACCTTGCCGCGCGCTTCTTGCTGTCCCATGGTGTCTCCTTTGCGGATCCCGAGGATCCGTGTCGTAGCCGTGCGCTTCGTGCACGAACGTCTCAGAAGGTCAGTTGTCTGGCGCCCCGAAGACGAGGCGCGGGAAGTACGTGCGCAGCGCCTCCATGATCTTGACGACGGCAGCGTTGGATCCCGACTCGCGGTGGCTGTCCCGGAACCGGTAGCGGTCGCCCTTCACGATCTTGAAGTTGATCTGGTAGCAGAAGTTCTCAGGGGTTCGCGCCTCGCACGTGAACCACACCTTCTCGAGGCCCGTGGTCTGGAACTTGAAGTTCTCCTTCGGGTCGTTGGAATCCACCCAGGCTAGGACGTCACCCTGCATGACCAGGCGACCCACCCGATTCCCCCTCAGGAACCCCTTCACGAGAACCAGGTCGTTGAAGACCAGCTCAGCTGGAGCGGCGGCCGGGGCCCCGGTGTGGGTCGCCATCAAGGCCGCGATAATCAACTCCTGGGCGCTGTTCTGTTTGAGGTAGAGAAGGTCATTGACTGAGAGGTTGTACGCCTGGCCTGACTGCTTCACCTGCTGGGCGATGATGGACTCGGCCATCCCCGACTTGATCAGGCGCACCAAATCGACCAGGCGGGCATCGTCGGGCTGAAGTGGCACGGGCGCTGGCGTGGGTGCCGGGATACGGGCCCAGATCGCGGCGATGACAGTCTCCGGCACGCGTGCATTACGCAGCGTGAGGAGGTCCCCGGCCGTCATGGCGATGGTATTGGCCGGGTTGTTGACCATGGTGATGATGCCGTCGGCCGAGGCGCCGGACTGCTGGGCTGCCAAGATGGAGTTGACCGTCAGCTCTTCCGCGCCTGCCGCGACCGCGGCGAGCGCCAGCAGAGCCACACTGAGAAAAGCCCCAACGACTGCGTGTTTCATGGAACACCTGCCTTTCCTTCGACGCATCTCAAATCTAGTCCCCTGGCGCCCCGCCGTAAAGCGCACTTTCTACCCGGGAGCAACGCCGCAACTCAGGTAGAAACTACGCGGCCGGCATCCGAACTCCCTCCATAGGTGCAGCGCAGGTCTAGCCGCCACTGGGGACCTGGGCCTTTCTCCGCGCGTAGGCCCCCTTCCCGGCCTCGACCGCGGAGGAGATCACGGAGCGCTTCTCGTCGAGGAAGTCCCGGCCTCGCGAGACGGTCGAGGAGATATTCTCCTTGGCCGTGTCGATGGTGGCCGAGGCCCGCTCCTTCAGGTCATTCGAGAGCTCGCGGATCCGCTCGGCGGACTCCCGGCGGGCTTTAGGTGCCAGAAGCAGCACCGCTGCCGCACCGGCGATCGCGCCAACGAACAAGGAGAGGATCACGGTACGACCGCTGAAACTGCTCTCGCAGTTGCTCATGGTGGACCTCCTTTTCTGAACAGGTTTCTCGCCAGGTACGTCAGGCCGGTCCCGATGCCGACCTGCAAGGCGGCGAGCCCGCCGCCGAACCCGAAACTGGCACCCGAAGCCAGGCCGCTCAGCTCCTCGACGCTCCTCCCAACCCGGCGGATGGAGCCGGAGAAGACGCGCACATCGTCTGTCACCGCGCCGATGTCGCTCGTGACGCGGTCCAGTTTTTGCACCGTGGCGTTTAGGTCGCGCAGGAGAGGGTCCAAGGATTGCTCAGCGATCGTGAGGACGGAGGTCAGCCTCTTCGCGGACCGGCGAAGCTCGAAGAGGACGGGGATCAAGAAGCTGATCCCGACTGCGACGGCAACCGTGAGAATGATCAGCCAGATCCCTGCTTGGCTACCCATCGTCGTCATCTCCTCACACTTCGAAACGGCGCGTTCCCGCCCACGCTCTGCCCAGGCCACCGCTCGGCACGGCCCGGGTCCTCATCGCTGTGTGCGCTCGCCATGACTGAGATCCCCGCCCGCTCGCGACACCTCTCCTCCGGCACCGATTGCAGCCGGCTATGGCTCCTCGACCAGCTTCCAGGTCGGGTCGGGGTCGTACTCGGTGATCGCGGCGGCGAGCGTGGCGGTGTCGGGGCCCAGGTTCTTCTGGTACACGCGGCCCTGCTGGTTGACGATGAACGTCATGACTCCGGAGCTGTCCCACTTGTCGGGGTAGGCGATCAGCGCATAGCCCGCGATCATGTTGTCGTTGATGACGTAGCTGAACTTGCCTCCGGGCGCATGCGGCCCCTGGGCTTTGAGGATCTTGAAGAAGTATCCGTGATACGGAGAGCGCTTCGGCGCATCGCTGCTCTTGGCCATGCCCAGCGGGTAGCCCTCGTCCCGTGCCTGGGCCACCAGGCTCCCCATCGGACTCGGTTTGTCACCCTCGGGCGTTTCCCAATAGAGGCCGTCGTGCTCGCCCGGCGTGCTGGTGAACTTCTGCGCGTAGACGGCGAAACCGTCCTCGGCCGAGTTCGTCGGTTCGGTGTAGTACTCCCACTGTGCCACCACGTAGGCGCGACACGTTGTGATCGCGGAAAGCTCGTTCTCGCCGATCCTCCGGTTCGAGATCTCCTCGAATCCCGCTGCGGTGTCGAAGCGCCACTTGCGGCCATCCCTGACGATCGGGATCGGCGACGGCCAATGTTCTTCTCCGACGAGGACGATGTACTTCGAATCGTCCACCTTCTCGAGCGTCGCGGATTTATCGAGGTTGGCGGCGAATTGCTTGAGCGCGTTGGCGTCCTCGACGGCGTCGCCGGACATCAGCTTCTCACGGTCGGGCCCGTAGATCGCGGTCAACTCCCGATCGTCGGGAGCCTTCACGGCGATCACGAGAGCCTGCAGGGCAGCTTCGGGCGTGGCGAATTGCTTTTGCTTCGGCGCTTTCCTCGGCGCGGCCAGCACAGAAGCGGCACAGAACGTCCCGATCGAGAGGAGCACCAGCAGCGCTCGCGCAAACGGGACGCGGCGGCGAAGTTCCGGTGACCTCATTGGTTTTGGCATTCCCATATGCTCCAGTCCTTTCCCGTCCTCAGGTCGTGTTTGCTCGCAGTGTGTCGTCATTTTCGGGACCTCCCCCCAGTTCAGTGCTTGTTCCCGTCTTTCTTGTCTTTCTTTGGACTCACAGGCGGGCGCGGAGGCTGCTTCGCCACGTTGCGGCTCACGACCGGGGGTGGAGTCGGCTTCGCCAGCGCGCGGCTGACTTGGCCGCGTTGGCTGGTTACACGCGGGTCAAAACCGCCCCGAACAACGGGAGGGAACGCCGGCGCTACAGGCACGTGGACCTGCACGGGCGGCTGCGGCACATGACCGCGGTAATCATTGATTCTCGGGTCGGCGGTGTTGACGTTGCGGGTGATGATCTTGTTAGGGACCGTGACATGGACGGGCTGGGGTGGCGGTTGATTCCCGACCCGGATGGGCAGAGGCGGTGGTTGACTGACGGCCCGATTGTTGGCACGGAAGTTGTTGAAATTCGTCGTGCGGTGAATGTCGTCGTAGCGGTTCAGCGCACCATAGTTCAACGGTCGGTTGATGACCGGACGGTTGATCACGACGTTCCTATAGGTGTTGTTCACATAGACGTTGTTGGGGTGGACGTACTGGCGGCTCCGGTCGATCCATCCGCTGCTTCCCGTTTCCCAGCCGTGATAGAAGACGCGATGTCCGCCCCAGTCGAAGTCATAGTTGAGCCACGCCCCGATGAAGAAACGGGCGCCAAAGAACAGGGGTGCTCGGTAGAAGAAGACGACCGCCGGGTCGTACTGCGGCACGTAGAGGTATTCGGGCTGCGCCGGCCACAGCTCGATCTCGCCACCGGAGTCGACGACCTGGAGTTGCGAAGTGGTGACGAGATTGCCTGCCCGAGCGCGCCTGGACGCGCAGCCGCTGGATCGATGCCATGACGTCGGTGGACTGATAGGCGTACGCCTGGCCCAATGCGGACGTCCAGTCCAGCTTGTCAGCCATCATCGCCAGGACGGTCGGGTAGTGTGCCACGGCCTTGACGCTGACGTCCCACTGCAGGCCGTCGACATCGTCTGCATTACGGTCGTCGCGCACGAAGCGGGCCGCTGCGTCAATCTGGTCCGGGAAAGTTGCGGCGACGAGGACCTGCGCCAGCAGCGGATCGGGGTAGAGCGCGATCGGCGCCAGCAGATTGTCGAGTTGATCGGGCGAGAAAGGTTCGTAAGGCGAATATCCCTGAGCCCGAACGAGCGGGGTGAGCACTGCAAAGAAGAGAACGAGCGAGACGGCCAGAATCTTTCCCATGGCGTGTGTCTCCTTCTGCGAACTCTCCAAAGTTCCGTACGTCGCACCGATTCATAGCGTCATGCGGACTCCGGCACTGACCGCGTTGATGTCCACGTCGCGGAGCTTGTAGCGCTCCCACTCACCCAACACCGAGAACTTGCCGAAGTTGAACCGCACACCCGCGCCGTAGAACCAGTCATGCCCGTGGTCTGTTCCGGCCTCGAAATGCGGGTCGGTCGCGGTGCCGGTGAGCGCCACATCCGTGCTCCAGTACATATAGCCGGTCTTCGCGTAGAGCGTGACGAGCTCGCCGATCGGGATTCGGCCTGTGAGCGCAGCCGTCCCGGTTTTGGCGTCGTACCCCACTCGCGTGCTGCCCCCCGCCGAGGTGATCACGCCGTCGAATTTGCCGAAGTTGACCCACGCAGCCTCGACTCCGAGGAAGGCAGGAAACTCATAGCCTAGGAAGAACTTGTACGAGTTCCGCGCCTCATCCACGACCGTCGTGTTGATCGCCGCGTGACTCAAGGCGCCGCCAAGGTAGAAGCCCTGCGCCGCCGCCGGTCGGCTCGACCCAAGGCCTGCAACCAGGACAATCGCGCCAATGAGGGTCACCGGCGCCATCAGGTTCATCTTCACCGTTCACCTCCGTGCCTCGAGACGTGCGCCTTCGGTAATGAGCCGACATTTCCAACGAAGAAACCAAGTCCCACGATTCTCGTAGAGCGGCTTCTTTCTCGGGCGCCTACGAATCTAGTCCCTTGGTGCTGTGCGGGGTAGCGTATTTTGTACCCGGGATCGGAGCCGCAGATCAGGTAGGAACTACCCGACGGTTGTCCGGCCATCACCTCCTGTGAACCCGGAGATGTCCTCGCACCGCTTGGCCCGCTGTTCCCACAGCACCGACGGCAATCCTAAAGGTACCGCCGTCGTGTCGTATGGATGGCTCACAGTTTCAGGGGGGCAGGATATCCTGGCATTGACCGCGGATCAGCTCCTCCGCTTAGCCGGATAGCAGCGACTGCAACGCGGACAACCCAATCGCCTGCACCTCCATCGACAGAGGTGTGCCCTGCCAGAACGTCAGTCGACCTCATCCGCCTGCTTGGAACTCTCGCTGCGTACCTCGCTGACCCGACCGCAGCCGTCGTCACCCCCGTTGACCGAGTCTTGCAAGAGACTCTAAGGGAATGTCGATACCGACATATCGCCGAGAGACATTCCCTCGCCCTCTCTATGTCTTTTCCAAAAGAATTTTAGCTTAAGCTTCTCTCCTCTTTCTCCTCAGATAATAAATGGACATAAGCCCCACAAGCCCCACGAAGATGATCACGCCCCACTCGGAAAGCGTGGGGATGGCGGCGCGTAGGCGGGGATGACGGTCAAGGTCGCGATGGCGCGGCCAAGGTGTTATTGCCGTGCCTGGTCACAAGGGCGTCGATGGGCAGCCGTGTTGAGTCCGTGCAGGCCAACCCGGTCGCGGTCACGCGCGCCGTCAACGTACAGGTCCGGCAATGGTGCCGCGCTGGCCGGGAACAGGCTCCCGTCGGCAAGGTCACCATGGTTCCGCCGGCCGTGGACGGTAATCGATGGTTAACGGCCGCCACAGCGTGGTGCTGCCCGTATATCCGAGGGTCGCGATCACCACCCCAGTCGGCATGATGATCGTGAACGGCGCCTGCCTGACGTTGGTATCGACGGTGACGGTTCGGGTTGGCGGCGTAAGGTGATATCGAGACACCACCCGGAATAGTGAACGTGGCCGGGCTGAAGTCCTTGCGCGAGCGTGGGCGCACCACCCCGCCGGCAATGTTGATCGGTCAAGGTGACGCGCTGGCCGACGGGCGCGTCGTCGTTCCATGGCTGCCCGCGCCGCCGACGTAATGATGTTGAACGGCGCGCCGAGCGCTGCGCTGCCCGTATACCCGAAGGTAGCGTCGCCGCCCACCGCCGTCTTGTTGATCGTGAGCGAACCCAGCGCGGCGCCGGCGCCAGGTTTGTATACGTACAGGTAACGGTTCCGCCCGGGGCGAGGGTGATATTCGCCTGCCCGCCGGAATAGGTGAACGTCGATCCGGCCGTGGAGTCCGTGCAGGCCAACCCGGTCTGCGACCACCCCGCCGGCACCGTCGATTCGGTCAAGGTGTACGCGCCGGCCAACAGGCCCGTCGTCGTTCCATGGCTGCCCGCGCCGCCGGACGTAATGATGTTGAACGGCGCGCCGAGCGCTGCGCTGCCCGTATACCCGAAGGTAGCGTCGCCGCCCACCGCCGTCTTGTGTGATCGTGATCGGAACGGCGGCGGCGGCAGGGTAGCACACGGTGACGTTGTTGCCATCCAGCGTCACTGCACCATCAGCGGCCACGCCGCGCGCCAAGACTCTTCCGGACACGGTTGCGCCGGTAATCAGTGTGATGTCGTCGGCCGCAATAATGGTTCCTACAAACTTAGTGGTTGTACCGAGAGTCGCGGAACTGCCCACCTGCCAAAACACATTGCAATGCCTGACCAACATTATTCTTAAAGACAACAGACGAGCCGCTCGCGGTCGTCAGCGTGCTCCCCATTTGGAAGACCCAGACGGCATTGGGGTCGCCTTGAGCGTCGAGCGTGAGGGTTCCCGTCAACCCCATCGACGACCCAGAACAATAGACGCCTGATACGAGCGTTTGTCCACCCAGATCTGCCGAAATAGTATTGCCCAAAGGGCACGGCTGGCCTGCGAGATTAGTGTACGCCGTGGTGGCATCAATCCGCGCCTGAATCGCCTGCGCGTCATTGTAGTGTTTCGCTCCGGTCACCACCCCCGGCCCCGGAGACGTGGAGAAGCTAAAGCCGGTGACCGAACTCAAGACATTGGGGCTGATGCCCAGATCTCCGGTGACTAGGGTCAGGCCGGTATTGGTCACCGCCACGGCAGCCAGGACCCCGTAGCTCTGCGTCGTTCCCAGTGGTGGCACGGTCGCCGCGGCCAATGCTGCGTTGGTTTGCGCCAATGAAAGAAGTGCGGCCAATCCCACGCTTACCAAGAGGCTCAACCTTCTTGTATGAAACATTTTTGACTCCTTTCGTTTTCTTTCAACAGGAAACCCCCTGCCCGCAAACGTCGCTCCTCCAGGAGCTCCTCAGCACAGTCGCGCAATGGACAGGAATTTCCTTTCTGACCTGGGCCCATGATAGTCTGGTGAGAGGTGCTGTCAAGGTTCCTGGAGGGTTCCGGATAATCGATAAGAACCTCCTTCGACGTATCTCAAATCTAGGCCCCTGGCGCCCCGCCGTGAAGCGCACTTTCTACCCGGGAGCAACACCGCAACTCAGGTAGAAACTACGCGGCCGGCATCCGAACTCCCTCGCTGGCCGCCGCGCGGCAGTCAAGCTCCTCGCACCCCGCCCGTCACGTCTTGTAGATCTGCTGGGCGCGCAGCTCCTTGATGCGGTCGCGCAGCTGCGCCGCCTCTTCGAACTCAAGGCGCTTGGCCGCCGCCTTCATCTGCTTCTCCAGCTCCGAGATCGCCTTCGCCAGGGAGGCCGCGTCGGAGACGTCCACCTCCCCCACCGTCGGCGGCAGGAACCCCGCGTCGTGGTAGTCCAGGTTGGAGAGCGCCAGCAGCGGGCTCGCGATGTCCTTGACGATCGTCTTGGGCTCGATGCCGTGCTCGACGTTGTACGCCTCCTGCACCGCGCGGCGGCGGTTCGTCTCCTCGACCGCCTTCTTCAGCGAGTCGGTCATGACGTCGGCGTAGAGGATCACGGTGCCGTTGAGGTTTCTCGCGGCACGGCCGATCGTCTGGATCAGTGAGGTCGAGCTGCGCAGGTAGCCCTCCTTGTCGGCGTCCAGGATCGCGACGAGCGAGACCTCCGGCAGGTCGAGCCCCTCGCGCAGCAGGTTGATCCCCACCAGCACGTCGAACGTCCCGCGCCGCAGGTCGGCCAGGATCGCGGTGCGCTCGAGCACCTCGACCTCGCTGTGGAGGTACCGCACGCGCACCCCCAGCTCGGCGAAGTACTGCGTGAGGTCCTCGGCCATGCGCTTGGTGAGCGTGGTGACCAGCACCCGCTCCCCCGCCGCCACCCGCTCGCGGATGCGCGCCAGCAGGTCGTCCACCTGCCCCTGCGCGGGCTTCACCTCAAGCCGGGGGTCAAGCAGGCCGGTGGGCCGGATGAGCTGCTCGACGACCTCGCCCTCGGTGAGCTTCAGCTCGTACGGTCCCGGGGTCGCGGAGACGAACAGCGCCTGGTGGATGCGCCCCTCGAACTCCTCAAAGGTGAGCGGGCGGTTGTCGAGCGCCGAGGGCAGGCGGAACCCGAACTCGACGAGTGTCTCCTTGCGCGAGCGGTCGCCGTGGTACATCCCCCGCGCCTGCGGGATAGAGACGTGGGACTCGTCCACCACGAGGAGCCAGTCCTTCGGGAAGTAGTCGAGCAGGGTCGGCGGGGGCTCACCCGGCCTGCGGCGCGTGAGGTGGCGCGAGTAGTTCTCGATGCCGCTGCAATACCCCAGCTCCTTGAGCATGTCGAGGTCGAACAGCGTGCGCTGCGAGAGGCGCTGCGCCTCCAGCAGCTTGCCGGCGGCGTTGAGCTCGCCCACCCGCTCGTCGAGCTCGACTCGGATGTCCACCAGCGCCTCATCGAGCACGCGCCTGGTCACGACGTAATGCGAGGCCGGGTAGACGGGCAGGCGCGAATCCACCTCCTCGAGCATGGTGCCGCGGATCGCGTCGATGCGCGAGACACGCTCGATCGCGCGGTCCCAGAACTCCACCCGCACCGCGTGGTCGTCGTAGGGCGGGTAGATCTCCAGCACGTCGCCGCGCACGCGAAACGCCCCCGGCACGAGGTCGAGCATGGTGCGCTCGTACTGCATGGAGACGAGCTGCTTGAGGACCGCGTCCATTCCGGGCTCGGTCCCGGGCTCGAGGAGCAGCAGCATGCCGTAGTAGGCGGTGGGATCGCCCAGGCCGTAGATGCACGACACGGACGCGATGATCAGCACGTCCCGCCGTTCGAAGAGCGCACGGGTCGCCGAGAGGCGCAGACGGTCGATCTCCTCGTTGATCGAGGTCTCCTTCTCGATGTAGGTGTCGGAGGACGGGACGTAGGCCTCGGGCTGGTAGTAGTCGTAGTAGGAGACGAAGTACTCCACCGCGTTGTCGGGGAAAAAGCCCTTGAACTCCTGGTAGAGCTGCGCCGCCAGGGTCTTGTTGTGCGAGAGCACCAGCGTCGGGCGGTTGAGCCGCTCGATGACCTTCGCCACGGTGAAGGTCTTGCCCGAACCGGTGACTCCGAGGAGCGTCTGCGCGTAGAGGCCATTTGTGAAATTGTTCACAAGACGCTCGATCGCCGGACCCTGGTCTCCGGCCGGCCGGTACGGCGCCACGAGCTTGAACGCGCTGCTCACTGCGGACCCGCGCCTCCCGCCTCCAGGCACACCCCGACTGCGAGGGCCTCGATGCGCACCAGCTCCAGGGAGGTCAGCCGGCGATCCTCGAGCGCGGACGTGCACGCGCGGGCGAACTCACCCAGCGCTTTCTCGTCGGCCCGGCCCTCCTCGGCGGCGCGGACCACACAGTCGAGCTCGGTGCGGATCCTCTCGCGCGCCCCCGCCGGAAGCTCCGCGGGCAACGCCGCCATCACGGCGTTGCTGATCCTATTCATGCCCCAGGAAAGCATCCGCTTGGCCGAGAGCATCCCGATGAACAGCACCAGGAAAAGGACGACGACCGCGAATCCGCCTCCGATCCAGGCCCAGCGCCACCAGCCCGGCGCCCGCTTCTCCGAACTCCCGCCCAGATCGCCCAGGCTGCGCTCCATCGTGCAAACCCTAGCACGCGGCCGCCACACCGCACCACATGATGAGTGAACCGGTGCTACTGCGTGGCGGCTTCTCTTGTGCCGGTCCCGCTGGTGGCCGACCGTGCGGCCTTAGAACAGTTTCAACTGCGTTGCGGCTTCTCTGTTTGCCCCGCGGGTGTGCGGTCTCTCGACCCTTGCGCGCCCCCGCGCGCTATGGGCCGAGACTCCTGCGGCGGGGACCCGGCAGCGCGGCCCTGTCCGGGGCCCCTCGGGGTCTCCCGCTGCACGGGATCCCCGACACCCCGTCCCGGATCCGCGCGCCGGGTCCCCGCGGCCGCAGGAATTATGGCCGCTGGTACCCGCGGTGCGGATCGAAGACCCCCCGCCCGAAGCGCCACCGGGAGAGCTGGTGGAGGCGTCGTGCCGGGATGGCGAGACCTTCCGTGCAGGTGCATGGCGGACGGGAGCGTGGGGGTGACATCCGCCCCGCGGGCGATAGGAGCCATTCCGCCGGAGCGTGCGGGCACCGAGCCTGCCGATCGACGTGCGGAAACGCGGGCGACCCGAGGCCGCAACCCGAGGGGCGAACCGCGAGGGTCTGCGCGGCGAGCGACGGTGCTCGGTCGCACGCGAAGGCGGGTCGGAGGGCTGCGCTCGATGCGCAGCCCGAACGACTGCTCGGAGCCCGCGGGGCAAACAATAAACTTGACAGGCCGGCGGTGGCAGTCGAAGCTTGCGCGGATGGGCAAGTCGGTGCTGCGCTGGCTGGTTGTGGGGATTTTCATCGGTCTGGGGCTGGGGGCCGTGATCGGCCTCGGCCTGTCCAGGTGGGTGGACCTCCCCGCCGTCGAGGCGCTCACCAGCTTCAGACCAGCCGCCGCGACGGAGGTGCTGGCGAGCGACGGCTCCCGCGTGGGAACGTTCGCGTCGGAGCGGCGCATCCCGGTGGGGTTCGAGGAGATCCCCACGATCTTCCTCAAGGCGGTGATCGCGGTGGAGGACGCCAATTTCTACCAGCACCCGGGCGTAGACCCCAAGGGGATCGTGAGGGCGACCTTGCGCAACCTGCTGAACCTTCGCCTGTCCCCCCACGGCGCGTCGACGATCACCCAGCAGCTCGCGCGCACCCTCTTCCTGACCCGCGAGAAGAAGTACTTCCGCAAGATCCAGGAGGTGCTGCTCGCGATCGAGATCGAGCAACGCTTCTCCAAGGACCAGATCCTGAACTTCTACGTCAACCAGGTGAACTTCGGCCACGGCAACTACGGCGTCGAGGCCGCCTCGCGGTTCTACTTCGGGAAGCCGGCCAAGGAACTGGCGCTTGCCGAGGCCGCGCTCCTCGCCGGCCTGCCGCAGCGGCCGGGCGAGCTCTCCCCCATCGACTACCCGCAGCGCGCGCTCGTGCGCCGCAACCACGTCCTCAAGCGCATGCTGGAAGAGAAGATGATCGACGCGGCCACGTGCAAGACGGCCCAGAAGGCACCGCTTGGGGCGTCGGCGCACCACGACCGTGACGCCAGGGCCGCCTACTTCATCGAGGAGGTGCGGCGCTCGGTGGAGGAGAGGTTCGGCTCGCGCACGATGCTCGAAGGCGGGCTGGCGGTCGAGACCACCCTCGACAACAGGCTGCAGCCCCTCGCCGAGGACGCGCTCCGCGAGGGCCTCGTGGAGCTGCAGGAACGCCTCGGCTGGCCGGGCGCTCGCCGCAACGCGCTGGCGGCGGGAGGGCAGGAGCTCACCGCGTTCCGCGACGAGGGCTGGCCGTTCATCCGCTGGCGCAAAGGCGAGTTTGCGTACGCGGTGGCGACCGACGTGCAGGCCACGAGCGCCAATCTCCTGATCGCCGGGCGGGCCGCGCAGCTTCCGGTCGCGGGGGCGGAGTGGACCGGTCGCACCAATCTCACTCGCCTGGCCAAGCGCGGCGACGTGCTGCTGGTGCGGCTCGTGGAGGTCCCGGATGACCCGTCGAAGCCGGTCGTCGTGAAGCTCGAGGCCGAGCCCAAGCTGGAGGGTGCGATCCTGGTGCTCGACAACCGCACCGGCGCCATCCTTGCCCTGGTGGGGGGTTTCGATTTCAACCGCTCGCAGTTTGACCGCACCATGCAAGCCAAGCGGCAGTGCGGCTCGGCGTTCAAGCCGTTCATCTACCTGACCGCCTGGGAGCGCGGCTACTCGCCCGCCGACACGATCTTCGACGCCCCGGTGCTGCTCCCCGACGAGAAGAACGAGCTGACCTACTGCCCGCTGAACTACTACCGCAAGTATTTCGGCATCGTGACCCTGCGCCAAGCGCTCGAGCACTCCCTCAACGCCTCGGCCGCAAAGCTCCAGCAGATGGTCGGCGGGCAGAACGTGATCGACGTCGCGCACCGCTTGGGCGTCAAGGAGCCCCTGGGGAACTACTCCTCGATGGCGCTGGGGTCCTTCGAGCTCCCGATGATCGAGCTCGCGTCGGCCTACAGCGGCATCGCCAACCAGGGCCAGGTTGCCGAGCCGTTCTTCATCAACCGTGTCAGGGACGCCGAGGGGAAGGTTCTGCTGGAGGCCCGCCCCAAGGTCCACCAGGCGCTGAAGGAGGACGTCGCCTACCTGATGACCTACGTCATGGAGGGCGTCATCCAGCGCGGAACCGGGGCGCCGGCCGCCAGCCTGCCCGGCCACCTCGCGGGCAAAACGGGCACCACGGACCGCTACACCGACGCCTGGTTCATCGGCTTCACGCCCCGCATCACGTGCGCGGTGTGGGCGGGCCGCGAGCTCAAGGAGCCGATCGGGCCTCGCATGTCGGGCGCCGAGGCGGCCCTGCCCACCTGGATCAGGTTCATGAAGCCCTATCTCGAGTCCCTGAGCGAGTCGGTGCGCCAGGAGGACTTCCCGGTGTCCGCCGGGGTGACCATGCTGCCGGTGGACAGGAACACCGGCTTGCGCGCCACCCCGCTGTGCGGCGACGCGGTCATCCTTGAGTCCGTGCCGACCGGCCGCATCCCCCAGGAGTGCGACGCCCATGCCCATGCCATCCTCACGATGCCGTGGACCGAGCAGCTCGCCTTCTACATCTTCAAACCGGGCGAGCCGCCGACCACCCCCCAGGCGATCGCGATTGCGGATCGCCGGCTCGCCGAGGAGGAGAGCAACCGGCGTTAGTTCCTGCGGAGCGCCGCACCCGCTTCCACCCCGTGCTAGACTCACCGCCGTGACGCTGTGTCCCCCGGCAACGGCAAGGTGCAGTTGCACCCTTCCGAAAGCGAAAAACCAACCAACCGAGGAACCCGACCCGCATGTTTGACCCCATGTTCACCCTGCTCGTCGTGATCGTGATCGTGGCGCTGATCTTCGACTTCTTCAACGGTTTCCACGACGCCGCCAACTCGATTGCAACGGTGGTCTCGACACGGGTGCTCTCGCCGGGACTGGCGGTGATCTGGGCGGCCTTCTTCAACTTTGTCGCGGCGTTCGTGTTCCCCCTCAAGGTCGCAACTATGATCGGCAAGGGGTTGATCAGGCCCGAGGCAGCCACCGAGTACGTGATCCTGGCGGGCCTGATGGGCGCAATCGTGTGGGACATCCTGACCTGGTACTTCGGCCTGCCCACCAGCTCCTCGCACGCCCTCATCGGCGGATACGCCGGCGCCGCCATCGCCAAGGTGGGCTTCGATGCGATTCTCTACACCGGCTGGACAAAAACAGTGGTCTCGATGTTCGTCTCGCCCGTGCTCGGGCTGGTCCTCGGGCTGGGCATGATGACGCTGGTGTACTGGCTTTTCCGGAACGCGTTTCCCCACCGGGTAGACAGGTACTTCCGCAAGCTTCAGCTCGTCTCGGCCGGGCTGTACAGCCTTGGGCACGGCGGAAACGACGCCCAGAAGACCATGGGGATCATTGCGATCCTGATCTACAGCTACCAGCGCTCGAAGGGGCAGGCGCCAGCCGACATCCATATCGCGATATGGATGGTTCTCGTGTGCCACGCGGCGATCGCCCTCGGCACGCTCTCCGGGGGCTGGCGGATCGTCAAGACCATGGGCGCCAAGATCACGAAGCTCAAGCCGGTGGGCGGGTTCTGCGCCGAGACCGCGGCCGCCCTCACGCTGTTCGGCAACTCCTACCTCGGGATCCCGGTCTCCACGACGCACACCATCACCGGGGCGATCATGGGCGTTGGGGCAACCCAGAGGTTTTCGGCGGTGCGCTGGGGGGTCGCAACACGGATCGTGTGGGCGTGGATCCTGACCATCCCCTGCTCGGCCGCTGTTGCGGCGCTCTGCTATTGGGCCCTCGGCGCCTTCCTCAAGCTGTAGCGGCGGCGCAGCCCCCGGTTACGACCCCTTGATGATGATGGTCTCGATGACGTTGGCCACGTCCTCGCAGCGGTCCGTGGCGTCCTCGAGGAAAGAGAAGAGGTCCTTGAGCTTGATCACCTGGATGGCGTCATAGGCGTTGTCGAAGAGCTCGGCAAGGGCCAAGCGATGGACCACGTCGGCCTCGTTCTCGAGGCGGTTGATCTCGACGCAGGAAGTGATGGCCGAGGTCAGTTTCTTGCGGTCGGGGAGCGCCCGGACGGCCTTCTGGACCTCCTTGGCCGACTCCACCAGCAGGTCGGCAAGCTCCAGGAACTTGGGTGGCACCTCGGTGATCCGGTAGACAATCAGCCGCTGCCCTGCATTGTCGGTGGCGTCGATGATGTCGTCCAGCCGCGTGGTCAGGGTGTGGATGTCCTCGCGGTCGAACGGCGTGATGAACGTGGTGTTGAGCTTGTCGAGCGTCTCGTGGGTGATGCGGTCGCCCTGATGCTCCAGGACCTTGAGCTTCTCGACGCCTGTCTTGACCTTGCTCAGGTCTCCGACCACCTCGCGAAAGAGGCAGACGGCATCGACGATGTTGGCGGAAGCCTGGTCGAAGAGCGTGATGAAGTCCGTAGTCTTGGGCAGGAACCAGCGCACGAATCACTCCCGGTGCCGGGTCGGCACGCCGGGAGTATACAC